>NZ_JBHSQN010000004.1:0-236280 GCF_042658545.1 Nocardia lasii | reverse complement strand
GTGCCGCCCGCGCTGCCCGCGCTGCCCGCGCTGCCCGCGCTGGTGCCGCCCGCGCTGCCTGTGCTGCCTGTGCTGCTGGTGCCGCCCGCGCTGCCTGCGCTGCCTGTGCTGCTGGTGCTGCTGGTGCTGCCTGCGCCGCCCGCGCTGCCTGTGCTGCTGGTGCTGCCTGTGCTGCTGGTGCTGCCTGCGCCGCCTGCGCCGCCCGCGCTGCCTGCGCTGCTGGTGCCGCCTGCGCCGCCCGCGCTGCCTGTGCTGCCTGTGCTGCTGGTGCTGCTGGTGCCGCCCGCGCCGCCTGTGCTGCTGGTGCCGCCTGCGTCGCCCGCGCCGCCTGCGCCGCTTCTGCCGCCCGGCTCCATGTGTGAGCCCGACGCCCCGGCCTGGTCACGTGCTGCGAACGTGGCCGGCCGCACCCGTGCGTACGGACGAAGATGCTCGGGAACGTGTCGCCGGCATTCCGGCGCCGCAACCACCCTGACCTGGACCTGCGATACCTCGCCCACCCGGACGACCTGCCACGACACCGACCGGCCCCCGGCATCGAGTAGGCAGGGCGGGCACCTACGCCAGTCCCAGTCCGCCGTGCCACGGGCGATGATCAGACCGTCGACCGACTCCGTGCCCCCGGCTGCCAAGGCGTAGTCCTCCGCGCGCGGAACATCGGAACGCCTTGCGCGGCGGTTCAGTTCGTTCTCATCCGCGATCGTGCCCCCGGGGAATTCGGATGTGGCCGGCCCATCCTGGGGAGCGGCTTCGAGCACGAATTCACCGGTGTCGGTGAGGGATTCGATCTCCTCCTCGAGAAGTCGCGCGTCCAGCGTCGGGATCCCCTCGACAGTCGAAGCAGGCCACCACCGACTCGCCCAGTGCGCGTAAGCGAGTCGACGCAACGCCGCCACCAGTTCCGGTTGCGCGGGGGAGGCGGTCAGCGAACCGGGCAGGTTGTCCGCGACGGCAAGGGCGACTTCTTCGCCGTACACCGCCCAAATCCAATCCTGTGCGGCCGCAGCATCATCGAGGACAGCGGCGGGGACCACCTCGTCGTCGAGCAAGCTCCATGTCAGATGCCCACCGACTACTTCGAGCACCAGCACGTCCAGGGCCGGCGCGGCATCGGTGACCAGCGGTGCTCCCGCCGGGGCGAGGACCAACAGGCGGGGGTCTTCGTGGCGAAGGTCGATGATGGTCATCAGCTGGCCCTCGCTTCGGAGAAGACGCTCAGTGCCTGCTTCACCCGCGTGCGGTGATCCAGCATCACCGACCGCGCGACCCCGTCGAGCAGATCCCACAGCTCACCGGGCTCATACACCGGCAACTCCCGCACGTCCCGACCGTGCAACCGCACCCACAACCTGCGCAGATAGGGACGCCACGGCGTGCGCAACTCCACGGCCACCGCCGCCAGCGGCCCAGCCTGCCCCTCCACCCCGTGCACCGCGTACCGTCGCGCTTGCAGCACATACCCTTCCCGCCGCCACCGACTGTTGACCACCTCATGCGCCCGCGAGGAACCCGCCGCGTGCCCAGGCGAGTACGCCGACGCGCCCTGGTCGCCCAGCTCGAGTCCTGCTGACCGATCCCGGTCGCCCAGCCCGCGTCCTTCTGTCCGGTGCCGGTCGCCCAGCTCGCGTCCTGTCGACCCGCCTCGGTCGACCAGCTCGCCTCCCCGCGATCCGCCGAGCCCGCCCCAGCCCGTCCCGATGGCCACCGATCCCTCTTCGTCGCCGGTCGCCCCGAGCGGTGAAAGACCCAGCGCCAGTTCAGCTCCCGAAGCGGCGGCAACCCGCAACGATTCGTCCAACAATCCCCACGGCGAACAACTCCGCGAGATCTCCCGCGTCACCAACTCGGGAATCTCGGGCAGATCGACCCGGTCGAGACTGCCCTGGAGCACCGTGAATACCCGCTCGTAGACCGTCCGATCGAACGGCAGCGCCAGATTCGCGGTCGACGCGGACGATCCCAGTTCGGGCCGCCGCGGCATCTCGAATGCGGTGAGCCCCAGGTCATCGGCCCCCGCCCGGGGATGCGCGAGCCACAGCGCTACCCCGCGATGGGTGCCGGCGCCGTCGTCGAGCAGGTCGTCGAACAGCGGGCCCGCGTCGGCCGGATCACCCTCGCGGGCCAGCGTGCAGGCATCGAGCAACTCGGTCAGTTCGACGCTCAGATCGCGCGCCCCGAACGGTGCGAGCGGCCGCCGCGACCAGGCGATATCCAACAGCCCATTCAGCTCGACGACCCGATTCGGTTCAGTCACATAGCGTTTCAACGCGGCGGTGGTGCGCCCGCCGGTGCTCTCGTGCACCTCCCGCAACATCGCCTCGGCCCGCGCCCGCCCATCCATACCCGGCGCCCCGCAGGTCACCGCCAGCTCGAAGCACCGCTGAAAATACAGATCCTGCGCGTTCCCCTCGGTGATCCGCAGCGCCCGCCGCGCCTGCTTCACCACCACGAACCACGCCGAACACGCCCGCAGCACGTCCGCCTGCGCGTGCACGAGCGCCGTCAACAACGCCACCCCATCGGCATCGAGCACACTGCCCGCCAACCCCGGATGCCGCACCGGCCGCAACACCAGCGGATCCAGAATCAACTTCACCGTCCGCCGCAACGGCCCACCCTGCGCCCCACTCAGCGCATCCACCCCACCGACCCCACGCCACACCTCATCAAGCACCATCGCGCGCGGCCTCCGCATCGCAATAGGTTAGGGGCTCGCCACCCATGTCCGCTACCTGGGGTTTCGCCCGAAACTTGGGATCGGTAGGTGGGGGATTGTTTCTACCTTTCTCTCAACGGGTCACCGAGATCCGCTCACACGAGAGAAACGGAACACCCCATGAACACCAAGCTGATCGCCGCCATCGCCGCTTCCGCCGCCGCCACCGCGCTGCTGGTTACCGGGTGCAGTGACGATGCGGGCACCGCCACCCCGAGCTCCTCGGGTTCGGCCGCGCCGGCGCCGGCGTCGGGCAAGTCCAGTGCCAGCGTGGACGGCAAGGACGTCACCGCCAAGTTCGACACCACCTGTGCCAAGCAGGGCGGCGTGCTCGCCCTGGCGCTGACCGACGCGGCCAACGCCACCTACGGCACCCTCTCGGTCAGTGCGTCGGTCGAGGGCGACACCGTGCAGGCGGTCGCGATCGGCGGCACCCAGGGCGGCGCCAACGGCCTGCCCTACGCGGTCGGCTTCGGCAACGGCCAGCCCGGCGGCTCGGCCACCCTCACCAAGGACGGCAACACCTACCGCATCACCGGCGAGGGCGTGAGCGCCGACATGACCAACCCCATGGCGGGCCCCACCACCGCGAAGTTCGACGTCACCTTCGCCTGCGCCACCATCGTCGGCGCCTGACCATCCGCGACCCGGTCGCACACCACCAACCCAGTTCAAGCACCTGGGCCAGGTACCCCTGAGCGTTCTCGGCGCGCCACCGCCTCTGGACTGACCGGAGGGTGTGACGAAGGAGTACCCGCAGGCCGGACGAAGCGAAGTCGACCGCCGAGAACCGAGGCACCAGCCGCCCAACCAGCACAGCGATCCCAGTTCAAGCACCTGGGTCCAGCCCCCAGAGGCGGAGTCAAGCGCCGAGAACCGCGGCGCCAGCCGCCAAAAACACAGCGCCAGCCGCCAAAAACCCAGTTCAAACACCTGGGCCAGGCCCACCTGGGTGTTCTCGGCGCGCCTCCGCCTCTGGACTGACCGGAGGGTGCGACGAAGGAGTGCCCGGAGGGAGGGAAGAGGCGGAGTTAAGCGCCGAGAACCGCGGCGCCAGCCGCCAATAAACACAGGAGAAAATTATGCAGTCCAAGCTCCGTGCGGCCGCGGTCGCGTTCGGAATCCTCGCGTTCGGTTACTACCTCTTCCACGGCCTCACCTACGACCCCGACCCGTACACCGGCTCCACCTTCGGCTGGGTCGGCCCGCAGATGGCCTTGCCGATCGTCGCCCTCACCATCATCCCGATGGTCTTCGCCTTCACCGGCGAGGGCATCGTGGAGGCTTTCACCGGCCGCAACAGCGGCGAATTCCGGCACGCGGAGGTGGGGATCGGCACGATCACCTCGTTTCGGCAGACGGGGGTGTCGGTGAACGATCAACCGCAGATCAAGATCGCTTTCCGGGTCGAGGGGTCCGATGGAAAGGTCTTCGATTCGCACGCCAAGATGATCGTCCCGCTCACCGAGTTGGCGTTGTTGCAGCCGGGGGTCGTGTTGCCGGTCCGCTATATCCCGGGCCGCACCGACCGGGTCGAGGTCGACCGCTCCGGCGACAGCAACGCTGTTCAGCGCGCGATGAACGAATCGCTCATCCGCAAGGGCATCACCACCCGCGGCAAGCTCGATATCGCCGATCGTGGACTCACCGCGCAGGCGGTGGTGCGCGGCATCGACGTCACCGGTCGCATCCGCGGCGGCTACACCGAAGTCGTGCTGGCCCTGGTGGTTACCCGCCCCGACGGCTCCACGTTCGAGACCCGTGCCGAGAAGTACCTGCCGCCGACAGCATTCGGTCACGTGCAACTGGGTCGGATCGTGCAGGTGCACTACCTGCCCGGCAGCGAGCACGAGGTGGTGATCGCGCTTCCGGTCAACGCCTGATGACAACGCCCCACCGCGCGCTGTGGCTGACCCGGGTCGGGTCGGGCACAGCGCGCAGTTTTGGTCGCCCGTTCATCTTCGCTTTCCCGACGGCTCGCTTGGGCTGCTTACGGTGCCCGGAGTCCGTTCTACTCAGGAGTCACCGTGAGTCCGAAACCGCTCGCTCTGTTCGTCAAGCACGACGGTCAGTCGGCCCGTGCCGCCTTGACCTGTGAATACAAGTGTGGCAGCGCCTGCTTCCACGAGGTGCCCAATTCCTCCGACGGTGAGTACTTCGGTGACATCGTCGCCAAGCTCAACCGTCGTGGCCTGATCAAGGGCGGCGCCGCGGTCGTCCTCGGCGTCGGCGCGGTGAGCGTGCTGGCCGCCTGTGGCGACGACAGCGCCGATGCCGGCTCGAGCCCCACCGGCTCGCCGGGTACCGGCACCGGTTTCACCGCCGTCGCGCCGAACAAGGAAGACGCGATCGTCACCCCCGAGGGCTACGAGCAGTCGGTGCTGATCCGCTGGGGTGACGCGGTGATCGAGGGCGCGCCCGCGTTCGACTTCGACAAGCAGACCGCCGCGGCGGCCGCCCAGCAGTTCGGCTACAACTGCGACTTCGCCGGCCTGCTGCCGATCGAGGGCCAGCCCGAGAAGTACCTGCTGGTCGTGAGCCACGAGTACAGCACCGAGCCGATGATGTTCCGCGGCTACGACAAGGACGCGCCGACCCGCGAACAGTTCGAGATCGCCTTGGCCGCACATGGTTTGAGCGTGGTCGAGGTGCACGGTGAGTCCGGTTCGGGCAACCTGAAGCCCGCCTTCGGCAAGTACAACCGTCGCATCACCGCCACCACCGAGTTCGAGGTCAAGGGCCCGGCCGCCGGGAGCGCGCTGCTCAAGACCAAGGCCGATCCCACCGGCACCAAGGTGCTCGGCACGCTGAACAACTGCTCGGGCGGTGTGACCCCGTGGGGCACAGTGCTTTCGGGTGAGGAGAACTTCAACCAGTACTTCGGCAACGCCGAGACGGTCACCGATGCCGACGCTGCCAAGCGGCTCAAGCGCTACGGCATCGAGGGCGCGGGCTCCGAGCGCAAGTGGGAGACCTTCGACCCGCGCTTCGACATCGCCGCCGAGCCCAACGAGGTCAACCGCTTCGGTTACGTCGTCGAGGTCAACCCGTGGGATGCCACCTCGGTGCCGGTCAAGCACAGCTCGCTCGGCCGTTTCAAGCACGAGGCCGCCACCATCCACGTGACCGGCGACGGCAGCGTCGTGGCCTACAGCGGCGACGACGAGCGCTTCGACTACCTGTACAAGTTCGTCTCCACCAAGAAGGTGCAGTCGGGCGTCGGCGCCTCGGCCATGCGGCACAACATGACCATTCTCGACGAGGGCACCCTCTACGTCGCCAAGCTCACCGGCGACCACGCGGCCGAGATCGACGGCTCCGGCAAGGTTCCCACCGGCGGTTTCACCGGTAAGGGCCAGTGGATTCCGCTGCTCGAGACCGGCGCCGACGGCAAGGGCAAGTCCCTGGTCGACGGCATGTCCGCCGAAGAGGTCGCGGTGTTCACCCGCCAGGCCGGTGACAAGGTCGGCGCCACCAAGATGGACCGCCCCGAGGACTTCGAGACCAACCCCAAGACCGGCAAGGTCTACGTCGCGCTGACCAACAACACCAACCGCGGCGCCGAGGGCAAGCCCGGCGTGGACGAGGCCAACCCGCGCAAGCTGAACAAGAACGGCCAGGTCCTCGAGCTCACCGACAACCACACCGGCACCGACTTCACCTGGACGCTGCTGCTGGTCTGCGGTGACCCCACCGCCGCCGACACCTACTTCAGCGGTTTCGACAAGGCCAAGGTCAGCCCGATCTCCTGCCCGGACAACCTGGCCTTCGACCCGTACGGCAACCTGTGGATCTCCACCGACGGCAACGCGCTCAAGTCCAACGACGGCCTGTTCTCGGTGGTCCTGGACGGCCCCGATCGCGGCGAGACCAAGCAGTTCCTGACCGTCCCGCGCGGCGGCGAGACCTGCGGCCCGATCATCACCGAGAAGCAGGTGATCGTGTGCGTGCAGCACCCCGGTGAGGGTGACGATGCCACCACCGACCAGCCGCTGTCGCACTGGCCCGACGGCGGCACCGCCCAGCCGCGTCCCTCGGTCGCGGTGGTCTGGAAGAAGAACGGCGGTCGCATCGGCGTGTAGCCGAGGCCCGATCCGCTGATGAAACCGCTACTCGGCTGGGCGAGTGGCGGTTTCGTCGTTTCAGCGGAGGGATCGGCTAGCCGCCGCCGAGACCGGCGATGGTGGTGAAGTCGGGGCGGGGGGACGCGGTGGCGGCGCGCCAGAAGGTCCAGGTGGGGTGGGTGGCCGGATCGGTCAGTGCGGTGCCCACCAGGGCGGGGTGGGGGACGGGGGAGTGCAGGTGGAGGTCGGCGAGGTCGTGGTGGGCCGAGTTGATGAGGTCGGTGGGCGGGCGCGCGACCGGGTCGGCGGCGGGGAGGTGCTCGGTGGCGCGGGCCAGCGAGAGTTGCTGTCCGGTCGCGCGGAGCGCGGGGAGGTCGACCCGCTGTGTGTCGGCCTGCTCCCAGGAGGGGCCACGCGGGCCGGGGTCGGTGCTGGAGAGCGCGCAGCCGATGACGAGGAACGCGAAACAACCACGGAGCGTCGAACGCCAGCGCGGGGGGCTCATGGCCGTCGACCGTAATGGTTCGGCACCCGTGTGACCAGCGGTGTCGGCGTGTGTCGTGGCCCGTATCTTGGTGGGATGGCACGCAAGAGCGAGGTGCGGTTCGAGCCCGCGGTGGCGAAGGTGGGGTCGTTGCGGGCGGCGGTCTCGCCGGGGGACGATCCGGTCGACGAACTGAGCGTCACCGAGGTCGAGTATCGCGACGTCGATTTCGCCGAGTCGCACGTGTACGGGCTGAGCGTGGAGGGCTGCCTGTTCGACAGCGTCCGCTTCCCGAGTACGTTGCGCCAGGCCACGATCGCCGAATCGACGCTGCGGGTCTGCGATCTGGCCAATGTGCAGGCCGACGATTCCACGATGCTCGAGTCCGTCATCGAGCACGGCCGGATCACCGGATTATCTTGGACCGCAGGCGTTCTGCGCGATGTGCTGATCGACTCCACCCGCGCCGACCTGGCCTCGTTCGCCGAATCCCGTTTGCGCTCGGTCGTTTTCCGCGACTGCGATCTACGCCAGGCCGATTTCCAGCGCACCGAGTTCCGCAATGTCCGATTCGAGCGGTGCAACCTCACCGGCGCCCGCTTCGCAGAGACCCGCCCGCACCAGAACCTGCGCTTCGAGGACTGCGACCTCACCGGCCTCTACGGCGTCTCCGCCCTGCGCGGCGCCACGATCACGGGCGGTGACCTCGAATCCCTGGCCGCCACGCTCGCGCGCGAACTCGGGATCGCCGTCGAATGGAATCGGTGACTCAGCCCAACCAGTCGAGAACCGAAGCGGCGGTCCAGGATTGCTGCATGCTGCCCAGCGGGGCGCCGGTGAAGGGTTCGTAGTATTCGGCGAAGCTGCCGTCGCTGGCCTGGCGCAGGCCCTCGGCGCGCAGCATGTAGGAGCGTTCGGCCCAGCCCCGGTGGGCGAAGGCCCAGGAGAACAGCCAGCTCATGACCGGCCAGACCGGGCCGCGCCAGTATTCGCGCGGCCGGAATTCCTTGGCGACGGGCGAGGTCGACGGCGGCAGGGCGTAGCGCAGGTCGGGGTGGCCGCAGAAGCGCGGGCCCTCGAAGGTGTTGAGCAGGGCGCGTTCGGCGTGGCGGGGCAGTCCGCCCGAGAGCAGCGGCGCGAACATCGCGAGGGTGTCGGTGCTGATCCAGCGTTGCAGGCGCACGTCGTAATCGCGTGCGGCGCCGGTGCGTTCGTCGGTGGTGGCGACCACGCCCTTGCGGAAACGTTCGGCCCAGCCGTGCAGTTCGCGCACATCGGAGAGCGGTTGCTTGTACTCCTCGCCGATATCGGCGAGCACCTCGCAGGCCAGTGCGAAGATCGCCGAGACGAACACGTCCTCCACGGCGAAACTCATCACCGAGGTGAGCTGGTAGTCGTCGTAATTGGCGCGCCGCATCTGCTCGACCAACCACAGGTACCGGTCGTATTCGCGGTCGCTGGGGCGCTGGGTCAGATCGGAGATGATCGCGGTGTCCGCGCGCCGATACGGCGGAAGATCCGCGCCGGGAACAACATTGGCGTACGCGCGATCCCAGCGCGGCGAGTTGTCCATCCCGGATTCCCACCCGTGGTACAGGGTGATCCGCCCGGTCTCCTTGGGGTCGCGGGCGTGCGCGAGCCACCGGTGCCAGCGCACCAGATCCGGCCAGCGCCGGTTCAGGAATTCCTCCGCGACGGCCCGGGTGGAGCGCCCGTGCCTGCGGGAATGGTCGAGGATCCGCTGCACCGCGATGGCGTGCACGGGCGGTTGGGTGATCCCGGAGGTGTCGGGTCCGAGCGGCGCGTTGGCGGCCAACCTACGACACTCCCAGCGCGCGGGCCCCGGAAAATACCCGTCCACCCCGTTGGCGAACACGATGTGCGGGATCATCCCGTTGCGCCACTGCGCCGAGAGCAGCGTGTCCAGTTCGACGACCGCCCGCTCCACACTCAACGGCGCCAACCCGACCGCGACGAACGCCGCGTCCCAACTCCACATGTGCGGGTACAGGCGCGGCGCGGCGCTGGTCATCGTGCCCAGGTCGTTGCCGCGCAGGAGGTAGGCGGCGCGGGCCGCGAGCTGCGTCGAGGTGAAGCCCGGGTCGGTCATCCCTCTATTTTGCGGCGTAGCGCCCCCTACGGCATCTCGGCGCGACTGTGACGATCAGTACCCGGCGCGGCGCGGGTCGTTCTGGGCGGCCGACCCGACCGAGCTGAGCATCGTGGTGATGCACAGCCCGACGAGCAGGTTGATCGCCGCGGTCGCGATCTTGGCGTCCAGATCGGCGACCAGCGTGAACGGCAGGATCACCGCCACCGCCGTGAGCAGCAGGCAGATCCAGGTGAAGAAGGTGAGCGGGCTCGGCATGGCCAGTAGCAACACCATCAGCAGGGCGGTGGCCAGCAGCGCGGCGCCGGCCGCGGCGACGGCGTAGGAGGTGGTGGAGACGGTGCCGTACGCGCCCGCGCCCTCGGGGGACAGGATCGCGATGCCGAGCACGCCGCGGATCAGCATGATCGCGACGACGACCAGCAGCGCGGCCACCACGGCCGTGCCGACGCCACCCGCCCACAGCTTGCCCACATTGACCTTGGGCTGCTGGTCCTGGGGGTGCTGGGGATACTGCGGGTTGTCTGGTCCGTAGTTGTACCGGGGATCGGTCATAGTCGAACGGTACTAGCGAGTGCCGCTGATCTGCGGGGAAACGGTCACGGTGTCGACAACCGTGCCGGGTTGCGCCCGATTTGCCCGGTATGTGGGTGCGTCCCGCCGGTCACTCGGGCCCGGCCGTCGATACCGTGGACCCATGACGGTGACCAGTACGCCCGCCCCGACCGCTCTCATCACCGGCGCCAGCCGTGGACTCGGCGCCGCGATCGCCCGCGAACTCGCCCCCACCCACGACCTGCTGCTGGGCGCCCGCTCGGCCGACGCGCTGGAGCCGATCCTCGCCGAACTCCCCGCCGCGACCGGCTGGCCGGTGCCGCTCACCGACTACGCCGCCGTCGCCGCGGCCGCCGAACGGATCGACCGCCTCGACGTGCTGGTCCACAACGCCGGCATCGCCGACCTCGGCACCGTCGCGGAGTCCTCGGTGCAGCAGTGGCGCGACACCCTCGAGGTGAACCTGATCGCCGTCGCCGAACTCACCCGCCTGCTGCTACCCGCCCTGCGCGCCGCGAACGGGCATGTGGTGCTGATCAATTCGGGCGCGGGCATTCGCGCGCATCCGGGCTGGGGTTCCTACGCGGCGAGCAAGTTCGGCCTGCGCGCCTTCGCCGACGCCCTGCGCCAGGAGGAGCCAGACCTGCGCGTGACCTCGATCTTCCCCGGCCGGATCGACACGGATATGCAGCGCGCGATCGTCGCCGAGGAGGGGCGCGAGTACCGGGCAGCGGAGTTCCTCACCCCGGAGACGGTGGCGGGTGCGGTGCGCACAGCCATCGACACGCCACGCGACGGCCACCCCACCGAGGTCGTGTTGCGACCACGGTGATCGAGTCTGGGGGAGCATAATCGTGCAGTCGTGCCGCTCGAGGTCCGAAATCTGGTTGTTCTGGGAGCCGAGTGCACGAATATGCCACCCAGGAACGAGCGCGTATACCGCCATCTGTTGTTCAGCGGACCGTTGATCCGGATCGGTAGGGTCCGTGCACCGCGAGAATGTGAGTAGGGGGTTCGGCGATGAAACGACGTCACATGCTGACGTTGCTGGCCGCGGGGACCGCCGTGGCCCTGACCGGCTGCGCGACGGCCGAGGGCGAGGCTGTCGAGGCCGGTGTCGGTGGTGAGATCCCCGCGCCCCCGCCCGCCCCGACTCCGGTACGGCCGCTGCTCCCGCCGCCGCCGGGCGGTCCGAAGACGATCATTCCCGCCAAGACCATCACCGCCCTGCCCGGTCCCGGCCAGTCGATGGCGCTGACCGTCGACGACGGCGCCAGCCCCGAGGTGGTCGGCGCGTACGTGCAGTGGGCCAAGGACACCGGCGCCCGCTTCACCTTCTTCGTCACCGGCTACTACGAAGCCTGGTCCATCCACCGCGACGCCATGCGCCCGCTGGTGGAATCCGGCCAGATCCAGCTCGCCAACCACAGCTGGGACCACCCCGACCTCACCAAGATCAGCGCCAGCGCCGTCGCCTCCCAGCTCGAGCGCACGAAAACGTTCCTGCACAACAACTTCGGTGTGGACGGTACGCCGTTCTTCCGCCCGCCCTTCGGCAACCACAACGCCACCGTCGACCGGGTGGCCGCCGACCTCGGCTACACCGTACCGACCATGTGGTACGGCTCGCTGTCGGACTCGGGCCTGATCACCGAGGACTACCTGATCCAGTGCGCGCACCAGTACTTCGCCGCGCAGACCATCATCATCGGCCACGCCAACTTTCCACCGGTCACCCGCTGCTACGGGCAGTTGGTGGACATCATCAGGGAGCGCAACCTGTCACTGGTCACGCTGAATGATGTTCTGCAAGTTCAACTCTGACGGCGCCAGTGGAACAGGCGGTAGAGGTTCATGTCGTAACCCCACCCGTACGCCTTGGGCGTGAACAGGCGGGGATCGTCCGGGTTCCATGACCGGGCCTTGACCTTGGCCCAGGTCGGGCGACGCCAGTCATAGGGCAGGCCCGCCCATTTTCCCTGGGGTTCGGGCACCCGTCCGTCCTTCGGTTCAGTCATCGTCGCTGCTCCTCACGGTCGAACGGGTGGTGCGAACTACGGGACGATATTCACCATCTTGCCGGGAACGACGATCACCTTGCGGGGTGCGGCGCCGTCGAGCAGGGCGATGACCTTCTCGTCGGCCAGGGCGGCCGCCTCGATGGTGGCGGGGTCGGCGTCGGCCGGCACCTGGATCCGGCTGCGCACCTTGCCCTTCACCTGGATCGGGTACTCCACCGAATCCGCAACTAGCAGTGCGGGATCGGCGATCGGGAAGGGGCCGTGGGCCAGATACGTGGTGTGGCCGAGGCGTTCCCACAGTTCCTCGGCGATGTGCGGGGCCAGCGGGGCCAGCATCAGCACCAGGGGTTCCACGGCGGCGCGGGGGGCACCGGTCGGGTAGTGCTTGGTGAGGTGGTTGGTCAGCTCGATCAGCTTGGCACCGGCGGTGTTGTCGCGCAGCGCCGCCAGATCCTCGTCGACCCCGGCGATGGTGCGGTGCACCAGGCGCAGGGTCTCGTCGGCGGGCAGCTCGTCGGTGGCCTTCACCAGGCCGGTTTCCTCGTCGACGACCAGTCGCCACACCCGCTGCAGGAAGCGGTGCGCGCCGACGACGTCCTTGGTCGCCCACGGGCGCGAGGTGTCCAGCGGACCCATCGACATCTCGTAGAAGCGGAAGGTGTCGGCGCCGTAGAGGTCGCACATCTCGTCGGGCGAGATGGCGTTCTTGAGCGACTTGCCGATCTTGCCGTACTCCTGGAAGACCTCGATCTCGACACCGTCGGGCCCGGTCCAGAAGAACTTCGCGTCGCGTTCGACGATCTCGGCGGCGGGCACGTACGCGCCGCGCTCGTCCTTATACGCGTAACCCTGCACGTAGCCCTGGTTGTACAGGCGCCGGTAGGGCTCGCTGCCGGACACATCGCCCAGGTCGAACAGCACTTTCTGCCAGAACCGCGCGTACAGCAGGTGCAGCACCGCGTGCTCGACGCCGCCGACGTACAGATCCACCCCGCCGGGATCGTTCGGGCCGTGTTCGGCCGTGCGCGGGCCCAGCCAGTACTTCTCGTTCTCCTCGGCGCAGAACGTCTCGGTGTTGGTCGGGTCGGCGTAGCGCAGCTGGTACCACGAGGAGCCGGCCCAGTTGGGCATCACGTTGGTGTCGCGGCGGTACCGCTTGGGTCCGTCGCCCAGATCCAGTTCCACCGTGACCCAGTCGGTGGCCTTGGCCAGCGGCGGGGAGGGCTCGGAATTCGCGTCGTCGGGGTCGAAGGTGACCGGCGCGAAGTCTTCCATCTCCGGAAGTTCCACGGGCAGCATGGATTCCGGCAGCGCGTGGGCGACACCGTCTTCGTCGTAGACGATCGGGAACGGCTCGCCCCAGTAGCGCTGGCGGGCGAACAGCCAGTCGCGCAGCTTGTACTGCACGGTGCCGGTGCCGTGGCCCTCGGCTTCCAGGTGGCCGATCATGGTGGTCTTGGCCTCGTCGACCGGAAGTCCGTTCAGGAAGCCGGAATTCACCAGTTCGCCGTCACCGGTCCAGGCGGCCTCGCTGACGTCGCCGCCGGAGATCACCGCCACGATCGGCAGGCCCAGCGCGGTGGCGAAATCCCAGTCGCGACCGTCGTGGCCGGGCACCGCCATGATGGCGCCGGTGCCGTAGCCGCTGAGCACGTAGTCGGCGATGAAGATCGGGACCTGCGAGCCGTCGGCCGGGTTGGTGGCGTAGGAGCCCAGGAAGACGCCGGTCTTCTCCTTGTTCTCCTGCCGTTCCAGATCCGACTTCGCCGCTATCGACTTGCGGTACGCCGCAACGGCTTCGGCCGGGGTCGCGCTGTCATTGGTCCAGCGGGTGTCGGTGTCGGCGGGCCAGGCGGCGGCGGTCAACGTGTCGACCAGCTCGTGCTCGGGGGCCAGCACGACATAGGTGGCGCCGAACAGGGTGTCGGGGCGCGTGGTGAAGACCTCGATGGTCTCCCCGCCGGCGTCGAACCGCACCTGGGCGCCGCGCGAGCGCCCGATCCAGTTGCGCTGCATGGACTTCACATTGTCGGGCCAGTCCAGGGTGTCCAGGTCGTCGACGAGGCGATCGGCGTAGGAGGTGATGCGCATCATCCACTGCCACATGCGCTTACGGAACACCGGGAAGTTGCCGCGCTCGCTGCGGCCGTCGGCGGTGACCTCTTCGTTCGACAGCACCGTGCCCAGACCCGGGCACCAGTTGACGATCGAATCCGACTGGTACACGAGGCGATACGAGTCGATCAGCGCGCCACGCTCGGCGGTCGACAGCGCGTTCCAGTCGCCGTCGGGAACCGGACGCGCGCCGCTGGCGAACTGGGTTTCCAGATCGGCGATCGGCCGGGCCTTCCCGGCCTCCTGGTCGTACCAGGCGTTGTAGATGCGCAGGAAGATCCACTGCGTCCACCGGTAGTACTCGGGATCGGTGGTGGCGAAGGAGCGGCGCGGGTCGTGGCCGAGGCCGAGACGGTCCAGCTGACGCTGCATGGTCGCGATGTTGGACTCGGTGGTCACCCGGGGGTGCGCGCCGGTCTGCACGGCGTACTGCTCGGCGGGCAGGCCGAAGGCGTCGTAGCCCAGCGCGTGCAGCACGTTGCGGCCGCGCATGCGGTGGTAGCGGCCGAACACGTCGGTGGCGATGTAGCCCAGCGGGTGGCCCACGTGCAGGCCCGCGCCCGAGGGGAACGGGAACATGTCCTGGATGAACAGCTTGTCGGCCGGGGTGTCACCCGCGAGCGGACCGACCGGGTTGGGCGCCTCGAAGGTGGCGCGCTCGCTCCAGTTGCGCTGCCAGCGGCGCTCGATCCGCCCAGCCAGCTCGGCGTTGTACCGGTGCTGAGGTACGTCAGTCTCGGTTGCACGAGTGTCCTGCACGGTCCTGCCTTCTTGTTCTCGCCGGTCCCCGGTAAAGGAAATATCGTCTACCAGGGTAGAACGTCGGCACCATCGGATTTCCCACGGGCCGCGACTCCACCCCCGCTCCGAACTGCTGAGATGGGGTCCCGCTCCCGGCATACCCGCCATTTCCGAGCCCACGCGCGGGTGTGTGGCCGGTCACCTGTGACGGGAGCGCTCGCTCGCGGCCCGACACGGGTGCGCTAGCCTGCAGGAATGGTCGTCGTCGCTCTCCTGTTGTTCGCGCTGGCCGCGGTCGCCATCGTGACCGGCGTGCTCGGACTGCTCGGCAAATTGCCCCGCAACCGCTTCCTCGGTGTCACCACCGAAGCGGCGCTGCACAGCGACGACAATTTCCGCATAGCCAACCGCATCGCCGCCCCCACCTCCGTCGGCGCGGGCGCCCTGCTCTTCGCGGGCGGCCTGGTCGCCCTCACCGCGGGCGGGCTCCCCGGCGTCATCATCGCGGTCCTGGTCGCCGTCGTCGCCGTCTTCACCCTCGGCGCGGGAGCCAACGCGGCCGCCCGCACCGTCGAACCCCTGCTGCCCCCCGCCCCCGTCGGCGGCTGCGGCTCCTCGTGCGGCGGCTGCTCCCTGCGCGACACCTGCGCCCCCGCCAACTGATTCCTGGCGGTTTCCCCGACTCTGGGCTACAACTGAGGTAGTTCGATCGGGGGTAGGCATGAAACTTTTCGGAGCGGCGGTTCTCGTCGCGTTTCTCGGTGTGGTCGTCGCCGGCCACTGGACTGTGGTCGGGGTGGGGTTGATCGCCGTGGGGGCGGCTGCTTTCGTGGTGGCCTGCTTCCGTATTCACCAGGGGACCAAGGGAATTCGGGGGATGCAGCGGTACGGGGGATTCGGGCCGGCCGCCGGGGGTTCGGCGGGGTGGATCGCGGGGAGTGAAGGGCACGACGGCGGTGGTGGCGGTGGCTGCGGGGGCGGCGGGGACTGAACGGGGAAGGACCGGGACCTGGGGGAGGGGTCCCAGGTCCCGGTCGATGAGGCCCGGCGGTTGCCGGGCGGTCGATGGTGGTCGAGCGGGTCAGCGCAGGTCGACCAGGGCCGCGTGGACGGCTCGCCCGGCGGCGGGGTCGCCGACGGCGATGCGGGCGCTGCCGTCGGGGTAGGCCTTGGCCTTGATGCCCGCGCGGCGCAGGGCTGTCGCGACGCCGGGGCCGGGCAGGTAGAGGAAGTTGGCGTGGCTGCGGGGGACGTCGATTCCGCAGGCGCGCAGTGACATTCGCAGGACCTCTCGTTCGCGGTTGATGCGGTCGACACGGTCGCGCAGTTCCGTGTCGGCGGCGTAGGCGGCGCGCACCGCGGCCACGGCGGCGGTGGTGATCCCGAAGGGCAACTGCTGCTGACGAATGCGCTGGATCAGCTTGCCGCGGCCGACGCAGTAGCCGATCCGCAACCCGGCCAGCCCGTACGCCTTCGAGAAGGTGCGCAGGATCAGCAGGTTCTGGTGGCGGTGCAGCAGGGCGTGGATGTCGAGACGGTCTGCCGGAGCGAGGAATTCGACATACGCCTCGTCGAGCAGCACGGGGATGTGACCCGGAATCGCGCCGAGGAAGGACCGCACGGCCGCCGCGTCCAGGACGGTGCCGGTGGGGTTGTGCGGCCGGCACAGCACCACCAGCGAGGTCCGCCGGGTCACCGCGCGACGCATCGCGGCCAGGTCCTGATTGCCGCCGGGGTCGATCGGCACCGGGACCAAACCCATCCCAGCCATCTCGGCCATGATCGGGTACCCGTCGAACGTCGGTGTGCTGGTGAGCAATTCACCACCGCCGAGCGCGCGCATCACCTGCATCGCGACTCCGGTGGCCCCCGCGCCGACCACCACGTCGTCGGGGGAGACCCCGAGGTGGTCGGCGATGATCCGGGGCAGTTCGTCCGGCAGGAACTCTGGATACCGATTCGCCTGGGCCAGCGTGTCGTTCACCGCGTCCAGAATGGAAGGCAGTGGCGGAAAAGGGTTCTCGCTGAGGCCGAGGTCGAAGCGGGTGGCGGTGGGCGTGGCACGGAAACGCTGGGAGGGCAGCGTCGGTTCCACCAGTCGAAGACTCATCGCGCGGCGCCCCAGCGGATCGCCGCCGCACCCGCGAAGTCACCCGCGTGCGCGAACGCCGAGAGCAGCACCACCGAACCGTTGCGCAGCCGCCCGGCCCGATTCTCGGTATCGAGGGTCACCGGAATGCCCGCGGCGAAAAGGTTTCCGCACTGATCGAAGGTGTCGGGATGGCGTTCGGCGGGCAGTTCCAGCGCGTCGTGCCAATTGCGCAGGAACAGCCGGTTGGGCTGATTGGTGACGAAGGTGTCGATATCGCGACTCTTCACCCCGATCCGATCGCACACCGTGAGCGCCACCTCGGGCACCAGCCGATTACCGCGCGCGAACACCTTGGTGATCTTCGATTCGGAGAACGTCACGCACGGCTGACCCTCGCCGGGCTCCCAATACTTGCGCTCACCGTTGGTGGAGAAATCCATATCCCCGGCGAATTCGGGATAGGTGCGCGTCTCGATATCGAGAATCGGCGCCGAACCGTCCTTGCGGAGCAGGCCGATACCGCAGCCGTCACCGGGCACCGGCGCCTGCGCCAATTTCCGGATATCGGGCTGGGTGAACACCGGGCCGGCGCAATTCTGCGCGGCGACGATCAGCGCGGTCTTCGCGTCGCTGGTCGCCAGCATCATCCGCGCCATCGCCATCATCTGCACGAAGGCCGCGCAGCCGCTGTTGTGCACGTCGAGGACCTGCGACGGGGTCGCCCCGAGCCGGCGTGCCAGTTCGGGACCGGCGCCGAGCACGGGATTGTCGGGCAGCTGGGTGTGGGTGATGATGATGTCGATCTCGTCGGCCAGGCCGGCGCCGTGGCGTTCGCGCAGCACCGCGAACGCCTTCTCGGCCATATCGACGGCGGTTTCGTCGCGACCGACATGGTGGCGCCCGGCCGGCGAACGGAACATCACGTTCTTCGCCATCCGCTCGGAACGGGAGAACTGGGTGAAGTATTCGGTCGGGACGGGGTCGCCGGGCAGATAGCTCGCGACATCGACCAGACTCACCTGCGGCATATTCACTGCATCCACTCCGGCTTGATCGGCAGCCCGTTGGCCGCGCGGTATTCACAAATGGCTTTGAGGTTGTCGAGCTCGAGCTGGTGTCCGGCGGAGAACATCTCCCAGAAATCGCCGACCCACACCGGACGCTTGGGCGGCGCGGTCTCGGGATAGCCGTTCTCGTCGTAGAAGGGGTGCTTGCAGTTGACCCAGGTGACGACCGAACCGGGCTTGTTGAACACCACCTGGGCGTCCACGACGCGCATCAGGTAGATCATCCACAGGTGCTCGGACTGGTCCCACGCGCAGTGATAGTCCACGGTCATCGCGTCGGAATGGGCGACGGTGCGGGTGAAACACTTGGTCGCGTCACCGAGGCGGTCGTAGGCCAACCACAGGCCCGGCTCCTCGGTCTCGACGAAACCGCGCAGGCTGTAGGTCCACTCCTCGAGCGAACGGGTGTCGGCGAGGTACTCGTAGACCTCGCGCGGCGGGGCGGCGATGTAGGTCTGCACGGGGCAGTAGTCGCCGAAGATCTGCTCGTGCGGATACACCGAACGCAGCATGTCCATGATGATCGGGGTGGTGGCCTCCCGGTCGGAATTCTCGATCCGCAGGATGCCGGGCACCTCCTCACGGATGTCGGACAGGGCGGGCAGGGCGCTGGTGGTCACGGGGTGCTCCTGGAGGATTCGATGGCTGACAGGAAGGGAAGGAACGGCGGGACTTCGTCGGGGTCACACAGGATTTCGAGGAACGACGGCCCGGTGGTGGCGAAGCCGCGGTGCAGTGCCTCGGCCAGCTGGTCGGGTTCGGAGACGGTGGGGGCGTCGATCCCGGGGAACATGGCGGCGATGCCCGCTCCCAGATACGAGGGTTGAAAACGGTTGAAGCTGTATCGATCTCGGTAGTAGAGCTGTTCTCGGGTCACGCACATGGCGTGCGCGTTGTTGTTGAACACCACGAAGGTGATGGGCAGGTCGTGCTCGATGGCGGTGTGAATCTCCATGCCGTGCATGAAGAACGAGCCGTCACCGGCGATGACCACGGTGCGGTGCCCACCGTGGCGTCGGGCGAACGCGGAACCGATGCCCGCGCCGAAGGCGTAACCCATGCCGCCCATCCCGAGTGCGACCGTGAACCGACCGTGCTCGGGTACCCGTAGGTAATGCACCACGGCGGCGCCGGTGTTACCCGCGTCGGCGAAAATATCCGCGCCGTCGGGCAGGGCGGTCTGGATGGCCTCGACGACCGTGCGGTAGCGCAGGCCGGGACCCGCCGCGGCCGGGACGGTCATCGGTGTGGGCGCGGTGGTGCGCCCGCCCGCGCCGCGCTCGGTGCCGAGCCCGGCGAGCAGCGTGGTGAGGGTGTCGGCGAGGTCCGTGCTGGTGGCGTGGGTCGCGGACAGATACGGCGGCAGTGCGCCCACGCTGCGGACGGGCAGCTCGGCCAGCGCGGCGTCGAGCCCGGCGCGGGCGGTGACCGGCAGGCGGGTACCGACCAGCAGGCAGACGCTCGCCGCGCTCAGTGCTTCGACCAGCTCGGCGTGGCCCATGCTGCCCGCGACCCCGCAGTAGCCGGGGCCCGTGTTGGAGTACACGTCCTTGGCGTCGGGGGCCAGGCCGATCGAGGCGTCCAGGGCCGCGACCAGTTCGGCGAGCTCGGTCCGAGCGTCGTCGCGGGCGACCTGGTCACCGGCGATGATGACGACCTTGCCGGTGCTGCGGGCCGCGACCAGTGCGGCGGCGACGGTCTGGGTGGGCGAGACGATCTCGGACGGAACGGGCGGTGCGTCGATGGACAGGGCGGGTGCTGCCGGGCGGCCGTCGGCGGGGTGGGGTCGCGCGGATGAGCCCGGTTCGGGTGAGGCGTTGTTGAACAATCCGGACGGGCCGGGTCCAGCTGGGCTGTCGGCCGGAGCGAGTGGTGCGTCGACGATCGTCGGCATCGACTGTTGCTGAACATCTTTCGGGAGCAGGAGAACGGCGGGGCCGCCTTCCCGTGCCGCTGTCACGGCCGCCGCGAGTTGGGCGGGGAGTTCGGCCGGGTCGGTCACGCGAACGCAGTAGCGGCTGATTGTCGCGAAAAGGGCGGCGGCGTCGATGGATTCGGCGAGTCCGCTCGTATCCTGGAACGCGCCGAGACCCTCGAGACTGGTCGGCGGCTGCCCGACCAGAGCCAGCACCGGCACCCGCGAGGTGAAGGACTCGGCAAGTCCGGCAACGAGATTCACCGCGCCGCCGCCGGAGGTCGCCGCGACGACACCGAGCCCGCCGGTGCTGCGCGCGTACCCGTCGGCCATCGTCGCCGCCGAGAACTCGTGCTTGGCGATGATCCCCTCGGGCGTGTTGCCCGCGTCGAAGATCGCGTCGAACAGGTCCTCGATATTGGCGCCGTCCACGCCGAAGATCTGGGTGATTCCCGCCTCGGCTACCGCCCGTACCAGGTAATCGACGACTCGATCCGGCATCGGCCCTCCTTCTGCTTCGTGGCCCCTACTCCGATTACGAGGCGCGCCGAGGGCGAGTTCAGAGGGTGGACGAATACTCACCCTTGTGTGTACGTACACATATACGTATAGTTACCTCATGCCCAACAAGACGATCTACGTAGCCGACGACGATCTGCCCGTGTTCGCGCGGGCGCAGGAACTCGTCGGCGGCAACCTGTCCAGCACGGTGGTCAGTGCCCTGCGCAGGCTCATCGAGCTGGAAGAGGGCCGTGCGGCCGGGTTCGAGGAGATCACCCTGCAGGTGGGGCGCGACGGTGTCCGGCAGGTGCGCTTCCAGGGCTCGCTGCTGGGTGAGTGGCGCGACGCCGGCGAGAAGCAGGCGCTGCACCAGGCGGTGTATCGCAGTCGCAAGGGCAAGCTCGTGCTCTACACCCACACGGCGAAGTGGGAGGACTACCCCACCGGTGAGGCCGCCGGGGACATGAAGGAATGGAAGTACTGGCGCCGCATGTTCGGCATCGGCGCACCGTGGGATTGGGGCGACTACGAGTACGAGATCCTCGATGAGCTGAAGGACCTGAAGGGGCGCGTCCCGGACAAGCTCTACCGCAAGGTCGAAGACATGACCGCGCATCCCATGGTCGAGGAGCTCGACATCTAAATCCTTTCGGCGACAACCACATACCTCACTGAGCACCGCAGCCCCCCGGGGGGCTGCGTGGATCAAACATGCACTTATTCGCACCAATGAATGTAATTTTCTGGAAAGGGACGACCATGGTCAACTCGGCCATCACCGCACGCGGCCTGCGCAAGACCTACGGCGAACACACGGTCCTCGACGGCATCGACCTCACCGTCGCGCGGGGCACCATCTTCTCCCTGCTCGGCCCCAACGGCGCGGGCAAGACCACCACCGTGCAGATCCTCACCACGCTCATCGGCGCCGACGCGGGCGAGATCACCGTCGGCGGCCACGACGTGGCGACCGACGCCGCCGGTGTGCGCGGCATGATCGGGGTCACCGGACAGTTCGCCGCCGTCGACGAACTGCTGACCGGCCGCGAGAACCTGGCGATGATGGGCGACCTGAATCACCTCCCGAAGCGCGAAACCCGCAGTCTGGCAACCGAACTGCTGGAACGCTTCGATCTGGTCGAGGCCGCCGACAAGCCCGCGAGTACCTACTCCGGCGGCATGACGCGCAGGCTCGACCTCGCGATGACGCTGGTGGGCAACCCGCGGGTGATCTTCCTCGACGAGCCGACCACCGGCCTGGATCCGCGCAGCAGGCGCGCCATCTGGGACATCATCCGCGCCCTGGTCGACGACCTCGGCGTCACCGTCTTCCTCACCACCCAGTATCTGGAGGAGGCAGACCACCTGGCCGACCGCATCGCGGTACTCGACCGCGGCCGGATCGTCGCCGAAGGCACTGCGGCGGAACTGAAACGGCTGATCCCCGGCGGACACATCCGCATCGATTTCAGCGAACGAGCCGCCCTCGACATCGCGCGCTCCGCCTTCGGCCCCACCGCCCAGGTCCTCGAGGGCAGCGACGGGCTCACCCTGGCGGTACCGGGCGACGGTGGCGTGCGCTCGCTGCGCGCGGTGCTCGATGTGCTCGATGCCGAAAACCTCGAAGCAGGCGGGATTTCCGTGCACACCCCGAACCTCGACGACGTCTTCCTCACCCTCACCGGCCGCACCACCACCACCGAGCAGGAGTCACTGCGATGACCACCCAGACCAAGACCCAGACCCAGTCCGCCTCGTACGCCTTCGCCGACACGATGACGATGTTGCGGCGCAATCTGCTGCACGCCAAGCGCTATCCGAGCATGGTCTTCAGCATCATCATCATGCCGACCGTGCTGATGCTGATCTTCAACTTCGTGTTCGGTGGCGCGCTGGAGAAGTCGTCCGGCGGCAACTACATCGATTATCTGGCGCCCGGCATGATGTTGATGCTGCCCGCGTACATGACGGTGTCGGTAGCGGTGTCGATCGCCGGCGACGCGAGCAAGGGCATCGTGAATCGCTTTCGGGTGATGTCGATTTCGCGGTCGTCGATGCTCACCGGGCAGGTGCTCGGCTCGCTGCTCCAGGCCGTCGGCGGCATCGCCGTGATGACCGGTGTGGCGCTGCTGATCGGGTTCCGGCCCAACGCCGATGCGTTCGAGTGGATCGCCGCGCTCGGGCTGCTCGTGCTGGTGACCTTCGCCTTCTCCTGGCTCGCCATCGCCCTCGGCCTGCTCTCGCCCACCGTCGAAAGTGCCAGCAACGCACCGTTTCCCATCATCATGTTGCCGTTCCTCGGCAGCGGGCTGGTGGCCACCGACACCATGCCGGTCGGGTTGCGGCAGTTCGCCGAATACCAGCCCTTCACGCCCATCACCGAAACCCTGCGCGGGCTGCTGATGGGCACCGAGATCGGCGCCAACGGCTGGATCGCCCTGGCCTGGTGCGCGGTCATCGCCGGTGGCGGGTACCTGTGGTCGCGGTCGATCTTCGGCAAGCAGGCGTAACCCGCTATCGAGACAGCCCCGGAGGAATTCCTCCGGGGCTGTTCGCGCTCAGACTTCGGCGACCAGGATCGTGCGGCCCGAGTCGACCGAGGTGATCTCCACCTTGCTGATCGAATCCGGCGGCGCGTCGATGGTGCGATCCACCGTCAACTCGGTGCCCGGACCCGCGGGCCACTGGTCCAGTTCCCAGCGCTGATCACCGGCGGTCACCACCAGACCGTAGGTGTTGGTGTAGGTGGAACCGTAGGAACTCGGCGCGTACCGGCAGGTCATGACCAGGCGGGTGCGATCGCCGTCGGCGACCAACTTCACCTCGGCGCTGACCGGCGTCTGCTCCACGGCCCGCATGGCCTGCTGCGCCACGACCTGCTCGGTCGGGGCCTCGGTGCGCGCGACCGTGGCCGTGACCGGGATCGCGATCGTCACGGCGGCCGCGGCCGCCGCCACCGCGGCGCCCACACCCGTCCAGCGTCGCCGCTTCCTGCGCCGTTCGGCCGCCGCGGCCAGCGACGGAATCAGGTCGGGGACCGGCGGGGGGACCAGGGCGGGCGGTTCGATCATCGACAGCGCGGTATCGCGATCGACCAGGGCGAACATGCCCGGCATCGCGGCCAGCTCGGACACCGCCTGCTGGCAGTGCTCGCAATCGAGCAGGTGCGTCTCGTACTCCCGGCGCTCGGTGGCACCGAGCGAACCGAGGACATAGGCAGCGTCCCAGGTGCTGTACTCGTCGGCGAGGTCGGTCATCGGTTCGTCACCCCCATCTCCTGTAGCGCCAATCGCATCGCCCGCATGCCGTAATGCAGGCGCGATTTCACCGTCCCCGGTGGGATACCCAGTTCATCGGCGATCTGGGCCATGCCGAGGCCGCGGTAGTAGGCCCGCACGATCACCTCGCGGTGATCCGGGCTCAAGGTGGCGAGCGCGTCGGCGACCAACCAGCCGTCGAGGGCGCGGTCGGATTGATCCGGGCTCGCCTGCTCCGGCAGCGTGTCGGTGCCGAACTCGCGGCGATTGCGGGCGCTGCGATGCTCGTCGACAGCCAGGTTACGTGCCACGGTGAACAACCAGGCGCGCGGCGAGGTATCGGTCTGTTCCAGCACGGCCGGACGCTGCCAGGCCCGCAGCAGGGTCTCCTGCACGATGTCCTCGGCCCGGCCCGGATCGCGCGTCAACCCGAGGGTGAAGCGCCACAGCGCGGGTGCGTGCTCGGCGTAGAGCGCGCGCATCAATTCGTCGCGTCCGTCGTTCATCGGCCGCCCGCGTCACTGCTCGTCGAAATTCATAGTCACTCCTGCTCGTCGTAGGAGTAACGGGGTCAGTTGCGTTCGAGTTCAATCGGGTGGGTGGCGAGCAGGGCCAGCGGCAACGGTTGCCTGCGCAGGACCGTCGCCCACAGGTCGTGGCGGTCGGTGGCGACGGGGTCCGACGGCAGCGCGGAGACCACGATCCAGTCCTCGTTGTCGAGTTCGCCGTCGAGCTGGCCCATCGACCAACCCGCGTAGCCGGCGAAGATCCGCAGCTGTTCCAGCAGCGGGGTGATCTCGGCGGGGTCGGCGTCGAGATCCACCAGCACCACCCGGCCGTCGACCCGGCGCAGGCCCCGGATCTCGGAGATGTCGACGCCCTCGCGCAGCACCGCCAGACACAGCGCCGCGTCGCGTTTGACCGGGCCGCCGATGTACAGGTCGGTGGGCGAGGCGGCGAAATCGGCCCACGCGGGCAGCACGTCCACGACCGGGGTCTCGCTCGGGCGGTTGAGCACCACGCCGAGACTGCCCGCGTCGTTGTGTTCGATCACGTACACGACGGTGCGCCGGAAGGTGGGTTCCACCAGGTCGATCGCCGACACCAGCAGGTTGCCCGCGCGCACTCCCGCCGCGGGCTGTCCGCGCCGCCGATCGTCGCCGTGCCCGTCGCGCGTCCGGCGTTCGTCCGGGTCGTCTCCGCCTGCCACCGAGCCATCATCGCATTGCGGCGGCCCCGAGCGCTTGCCTCGCACCGGATCGGAACCGGAATTTTTCACACACTTCGCGCCACTGTTCGCCCGGTAGGGTCGCGTTATGCACTCGCCAGCGGTCCTGCTCGACGACAACGACGCCGTGTACGACTACTACCTGCGACATCAGCAGAATCGGTGGAAGGCGTTGGCCTCCTACGCGGTGCTGGCCCGTCGATTCCGGCCGCGCGTGCTGTTCGCCGACGGCGCGAAGGAGCAGTTGCGGGCGCTGATCCGCGCCGGTCGGCCGGTGATCTACGCGATCAACCACCTCTCCACCAGCGACCCGTACACGGTGGCCGCGACCGCGTGGCGCTCGCCGCTGCGGGCCAAGATCGGGCGGGTGCGGGTGCTGGCCAAGGACGAACTGTTCGTCGACCCCGAACAGCGCCGCAAGGTCGACATGATGGGCGGGATCCCGGTGTTCCGCGGCAAGGACCACGGGATCCGCGCGGTGAACGCGGCCGGTCAGCGCATGATGGACGTGTGCGCGCAGCGGTTGGCCGCGGGCGATCACCTCGCCGTTTTCCCCGAGGGAACCTGCAATGACGTCGACCACACCAAGGTGCAGTCGGTCGGCAGCGGCATCGGGCACATCGCCTTCCGCGCGGCCAAACTCGACGCCGCCCCCGCCCTGATCGCGATCGGGATGAACTACGGCCCGCACCCGGACCCGGCCGCCGAACTGACCGCCGCCGATGTGGTCGGCGGGGTCGCCTACCTGCGCACCGCGATCCTGGAACTGCCGCCCCGACCCGGCGATATCGCCCGCCTGGTCAAGGACGAACTGCAAGCCGCCGTCGACGCGGCGGTCGCGCGCTACTGAGGCAGCCCGAACAAACCCCTGGCCCGCTGGGGAACCGAGGCGATGTAGTCCGGGTGGGTGTTGACGAAATGCAACACCACCGGGCACATCGGCAGGATCCCGTACCCCTGTTCGCGACTGGCGTCCAGCGCTGCCTGGATGAGCACGTTCGCCAGGCCGCGGCCTTCGAACTGGGGATAGATCTCGGTGTGCACGAGGGCGCGTTCGTCCCCGGTGTCCTGGTATTCGATGTAGCCGGCGGGTTGTCCGTCGGCGGTGAGTTCGAACCGCTCGAGCGCGGTGTTGTTGCGGACCTCGGTCGCCATATCTCGACGCTACAGGTGTCGACGGCCCGACCGCGCGCGTTGGCCGGGGTGGTGCTGGGGAAATTGGGGGGTGCGAGGTCGGTGGTTTGGGCGGAAGATGTCGGGATGGGTTCTGGACCGTTGGTTTTGCTTGCGCCGGACAAGTTCAAGGGTTCGTTGTCGGCGCCGGCGGTAGCGGCCGCGTTGGCGCGCGGGATTTCGCGGCATTCGCCCGATGCCGACGTGCGGTGCGTGCCGGTGGCCGATGGTGGGGACGGGATGGTGGAGGCGTTCGCGGCGGCCGGGTGGAAGCGGGTGGACGTGGCCGCGCCGGGACCGACCGGGGAGGCGTCGACCGCGGTGTACGCGGTGCGGGGGGAGACCGCGGTGGTGGAGTTGGCGGCGGCGGTGGGGTTGGTGAAACTGCCCGGTGGGCGGTTGGCGCCGATGGTGGCGAACACCTTCGGGTTGGGGGTGGTGATCGCGCACGCGCTCGACGGCGGGGCGCGCGAGATCGTGTTGGGACTCGGGGGGAGCGCCTCGACCGACGGCGGGTCGGGGTTGTTGCGGGCGTTGGGGTTGCGGTTGCTCGACGAGCAGGGGCGCGAACTGACCGGTGACGGGGACGTGGCCGCGCTGCTCGAGCAGGTCGTGTCGGTGGATCGCGCGGGACTGCACCCGGCGGTCTCGACGGCGAGTTTCACCCTGGCCTGCGATGTGGACAATCCGCTGCTCGGGCCCGCCGGGGCGGTGGCGGTGTACGCGCCGCAGAAGGGCGCGACCGCGCGACAGATGGTGAAACTGGAAGCGGCGCTGTCGAATTGGGCTGCCGTGCTGGGGACCGGCTACGCCGAGATCGGTGGCGCGGGGGCGGCGGGCGGCACCGGGTTCGGGGTGCTGGCGGTGTTGGGTGCGCAGGTGCGCAGTGGGATCGATGTGGTGCTCGAGCTGTTGGAGTTCACGGCGCTGGTCGAGGGGGCGGCGCTGGTGGTCACGGGGGAGGGATCGCTGGATCATCAGAGCATGCACGGGAAGGCGCCGGTGGGGGTGGCCGCGGCGGCCAAGACGGCGCGGGTGCCGGTGGTCGCGGCAGTGGGGCGAACGCTGTTGTCACAGGGGGAGATTCACGCGGCGGGGTTCGCCGACTGCTACCCGCTCAGCGATCTGGAACCGGATCCGGCGCGATCGATCATCGCGGCGGCCGAGCTGCTGGAACGGATCGGCGAGCGAATCGCGGTGGAGCACCTGTAGTTCCCGCGCCGGGGCCGCACCGTCAACCGGCGGCGACGGGCCCCGTCAGCACCCTGCGGTGCGCATCGCCCCACACCTCGAGCGGTGCCAACGCCAGGCGCAGGGTTTCGCCGAGCGGCGTGAGCGAGTACTCCACGCGCGGCGGAATCTCGGGAAAGATCTCGCGCCGCACCACACCGTGCGCTTCCAGGTGCCGCAGATTCTCCGCGAGCACCTTCTCGCTGACCCCGTCCAGCAGCCGTCGGATCTGCCCGAACCGCTGCGGTCCGCCGCCGAGCACCCACATCAGGTGCATCTTCCACTTCCCACCGATGACGTCGATGGCCAGGCTCATGCCACACACGTCGTGATCCGCGTCACTGCTCATCGTCGCCGCACCCTTCTGACCGTATTTCCAACCTCGAGGTAAGCAACCCCACCCGAACGTTCGGTCTTCCCCGACGATACCCGCGCGGACACCATGGAAAGCGGCGCCGAACCACCAAGAATCCCCAGATCGGAAGAGGCAGCACATGTCCGAACAGCACAGCACCCGCTCCGTCTCCGTCCTCGGCCTCGGGCCGATGGGCCAGGCCATGGTGCGCGCCTTCCTGGCGGCGGGCGTCGAGGTCACCGTGTGGAACCGCAGCCCGGCCAAGGTCGACGCGATGGTCGCCCTCGGCGCGAAGCGAGCCGAGACAGTGGCCGAGGCCTTGGCCGCCAACGAGGTCTCGGTCCTGAGTCTGACCGACTACGCCGCGATGTACGACGTGCTCGGTCAGGCGCCGGAAGCGTTGGCGGGCAAGGTGATCGCGAACCTGTCTTCGGATTCGCCGGAGAAGGCGCGAGCGGGCGCGGCGTGGGTGCGCGAGCGCGGTGCCGAGTTCTTCTCCGGCGGCGTGATGTCGGCGGGCGAGCACATCGACCATCCCGCGTCCTACATCTTCTACAGCGGCCCGAAGCAGGTATTCGACGCGCACGCCGAACTCCTGCGCCCCCTGAGCCCGCAGGAGTACCTCGGTGCCGACGACGGCCTCGCGCAGGTCTTCTACCAGGCGTTGCTCACCACGTTCCACCCGTGGCTGCTCGCCTTCGACCAGGCAACGGCCATGATCGCCGCGTCCGGTCACGACATCGCCCAGTTCGTGCCGTTCGCGGTGCGGTCCAGCGAGGCCTACCCGCACTTCATGCAGGAGTTCTCGGTCGCGAACCAGGCGGGCGGCTGGGCCGACCTGGCCTCGCTGAAGATGATGGTCGCCGGTGCGCAGCACATCATCGACGCCAGCGAGGAGGTCGGCGTCGACGCGGGGTTCTCGCACCTGGCGCAGTCGTACTGGCGCAAGGCCGTCACCGCGAGTGAGGCTGCGGGACAACCGGTGTCGACCTACGAGTTGATGCGCGGCGAGGGGGTCGTGACGCCGCCGACGAGCTGACCGGCGAGGTTGTGGGCGCTGACACGCCGATACCGTCCGGCTGTGCCGCCGGACGGTATCGGGTGCTCACGCGGTCTCGGCGCCCAGCCTGGGGAACGGCTCGGTCGAGAACACCACCTCCACCGCCACCTCGAAATAGGCCGCCAGGCGCAGGGCCAGGTGCAGGCTGGGGCTGTATTCGCCCCGTTCGAGGTAGCCGACGGTCTGGTAGTGCACGCCGAGCGCCTCGGCCAGGTCTCGCCGCGAGATGCCGCGTTCGGCGCGCAACATCGCGATGCGGTTGTAGATGACCTCAGAAGGCACGCTGCAACGCCTTCTCTCGACGCTGCGCCATGCTGGAACCGGACTCGTGACCGGCCATCCGACGCAACACGGTCGGCGCGATCAGCAGCCCGACGACTGCCCAGAGACCAAGCACCCCAACGGTTTCCAGGTGCCGCCAGGACTCGTCGAGTTCGATCGCGGCCGCGTCGGCGGGCAGCAGCGCCGAGCGCGTCCCGAGCCCGAGCCAGTAGACCGGGAACACCTGCGCCACCCCCTGCAACCAGCCGGGCATGGCGGTGATCGGGTAGAAGATGCCCGAGATCGCGATCACCCCCATCAGCGGCATGGTCAGCAGGAAGCTGGTGCGCGCGTCGAGGACGCTGCCCAGGATCGCGCCGAACGGCAGCACCGCGAGCAGCCCGAGCGCGACCACCCACCCGAAGGTCACCGCCCCTGCCGCGCTCAGCGAGAACCCGCCGATGATCACCATGCTCACGCCGAGCACGATAGCCAGCTGCACGAGCACCGCGCCCGCCGTGGTCACGATCTTGCCGACGAAGTACGCGACCATGCCCTTCGGTACTGCCTTCGCCCGCAGCAGGGTGCCGTCCTCGCGGTCCTGCACCAGTACGTTGAGCAGGGCGTACATGCCGTTGAACGAGATGATCGTGGACAGCAGACCGGGCACGGCCAACTCGGCGATCGACAGCTCGGTGTCGCCGTAGGTCTTGTTACGCAGCAGGAACAGGATCACCAGCGTGATGGTGGGGGTGAGGAACTGGCCGATCAGGTCGACGGGATTGGTGTAGGCCTGACGCAATTCGATCAGGCCGCGGCTGAGGCCGGCACGGATCGCGCTCATCGGGTGACCTCCGCGAGAGTGTGGACGGCGGCGGCGCCGGATTCGGCGCGCCGGACCAGGGTCATATAGGTGTCCTCGAGGGAGGCGCGGCGCACCTCGAGATCGGCGATGGCCTCGCCGTGCTGGCGGAACAGCTCGTGCACGTACCTGGTCGACTCGGTGGTCGTGTGCACGAAGCGCTGGTCGTCGATGGTCCAGCTGACCTGCGCCTCACCCGCGATCGACCGCGACAGCTCGTCGGGGGAACCGTCGGCGATCACCCGTCCGCCTGCCAGGACCAGGATGCGGTCGGCGAGTTTCTCGGCCTCGTCGAGGTCGTGGGTGGTGAGCAGGACGGTGGTGTCCTCGAGATCGGCCAGCCGGTGGACCAGGTCGTGGAAGTCGCGCCGGGCGGCCGGGTCGAAGCCCGCGGTCGGCTCGTCCATGAACAGCACCTCGGGCCTGCCGACGATGCCGATCGCCACGTCGAGCCTGCGGCGTTGGCCGCCGGACAGGGTGGAGATCTTGGCGTCGGCCTGCTCGGTGAGACCGACCAGGTCGATGAGTTGAGCTGTGTCCCAAGGTCGTTGGATGGTGGTCGTGGAATAAGGGGCGTAGTAGGTGCCCAGGTGTGCGAGCAGTTCGGTGACCCGCCACTTGGCGTGGTCGCGCCAGGATTGCAGCACCACGCCGATGCGGGCGCGCCAGTGCTCGTCACCGTGTTCGGGATCGGCCCCCAGCACCTCGACCTCGCCGGCCGAGCGTCTGCGGAACCCCTCGAGGATCTCGATCGTGGTGGTCTTGCCCGCCCCGTTGGGGCCGAGCATGACGAGCACTTCCCCGCGCCGGGCCTGGAACGTGACGTCGTGCAGGACGTCCTTGTCGTCGTAGCGCATGCGTAGTTGGTGAACGTCGAGAACGACGTTGTTACTCGAAGCCATGAGTCCTCCCAGTCATCGACCTTCGATGGTATGTAGCATATGTACTACATTCCATAACGGCAATACTTCCGCTGGAAAAGGACATTTCGGAAACTGTGAGCGGTGCTCTTGACTTCGGGTCATGGCGCGCGCATGCTGGTACTCAACAGAGAGCAGTGCTCACAGTTCAGGAGTGATTCCCATGACCGACACCACCCGCCACCTCGGCGCCACCGGCTTCGAACCGACCATGAACAAGATCGCCAAACTGCTGCCGAAACTGGGCGTCAGCGTCGCGGGATCGCGGCTGCTCGCGGTGCGCGGTCGGCAGAGCGGGCAGTGGCGCACGGCGATGGTGAACGTGCTGACCGATGCCGATGGGCAGCGCTACCTGGTCGCGCCGCGCGGCCACACCCAGTGGGTGCGCAACCTGCGGGCCGCAGGCGAGGGCGAGCTGCGACTGGGCCGCAAGTCCGAAACCTTCACCGCCACCGAGGTTTCCGACGCGGACAAGGCCCCACTGCTGCGCCGCTACCTGGCGAAGTGGGGCTGGGAGGTCGGCAAGTTCTTCGAGGGTCTCGACGAGAACTCGACCGATACTGAATTCGCCGCTGCCGCACCGGGATTCCCGGTGTTCCGGCTGGACCGCTAGGAGTTGCTCAGGAATTCGATCGCCGCGGCGTAACCCTGGAGGCCGAGGCCGGCGATCACCGCGGTCGCGATCGGGGAGACGAACGAGTGGTGCCGGAACTCCTCGCGCGCGTGCACATTGCTGATGTGCACCTCGACGATCGGCACCTCGGGAATCACCAGCGCGTCACGCAGCGCCACCGAGGTATGGGTGAGGCCACCGGGATTGATCACGATGGCGCCCACCTCGCCGCGGGCCTGCTGGATCCGATCGATCAGGGCGCCTTCGTGATTGGACTGGAAGGCGATGACCGTGCGATCGAAGCGGGCCGCGGTCTTCTCGCACAGCGCGATCACGTCGTCGAGGGTTTCGGCGCCGTAGATCTCGGGCTGCCGGGTGCCGAGCATGTTCAGATTCGGCCCGTTGACGACAAGAATCGGCCTGCGCTCCATGTCGACATCTTAATTGGAGCGCTGGCGCGCTCGAGGCGGAGCCCTTACCTTCGTCGCACCCTCCACTCAGTCCGGATCAGGGCGGGCTCCGCCGAGCTCACAGACCAGTCGGGCCTTCCGCGCGCAGGTCGTCGACCTTGCGCATGGCCTCGCGGAGTTCGGCGAGCCAGGATTCGGCGTGCTTGCCGGCGAGTTTCACCGTCCAGGCCAGGGCGTCGGCGCGGGAGCGGGCCACGCCGGCGTCGATGAGGGTGTCGAGGACCTGGCGTTCGGGTTGGCGCAGGCGGGTCATCACCGGGACGGCCAAGTGGGTGAACAGGATTCGCTCGCCGTCGACTCGCACGCCCCAGGCCACGCTGCGGCCGTAGCGACGCTGGGCCTCCTCGGCGATCCGCATCCGGGCCGGGCGGGTGGACTCGCGGAACCGGGCCAGCGCGCCCTCCCTGGTGGCGCTGGGGGTGTCGGGATCGGCGGGGAGTTCGCCGATGACGACGATCTCGTCGCGGTCGATATCGAGCTCGACCGGACCGGCGAACCAGTCGGCGGGCAATCGTCCGGCGAACCAGTCGGCGGCGTCGGCGGGATCGGGCAGGTCGGCCTGCTGCCAGCCGCCGGGGCGGCCGAATCCGCGTTCACGATGAGCGTTCCGCATGGGGATCACCTGCTGTCTTCCGTTGTGCGTCTTGCAGTGATTACAAGATTACGCCGATAACGCGAGCCCGGATTCCGCTCTGCGTGAACGGGTCGTGCGCAGGTCGCGCGGGGATACCGAGGGGTTGGCCGCGGGCCGGTCTGGGTACCCTCGCGTTGAATCGCCGGACAAATGCGAGATCCGCACTACCCGGCGTAGCGATCGGTACGGTTGACACAGCAAGTTGTCCTCGCTTACTGGGCGAGGTTGGAAAACGGTCCCTCATCGGGGCGAGATTTCCGGCACAATCGAGGTGTCGAGGTCGGGCAGAGTCCCGAGTTACCGGGGCATTGGAGACGGTCCAACTTCGGGTACGGTGATTTTGTTTCCGGAGTGGCAAGAGTGAAGAGTGGGCGATATGGATGTGTGGGGATCCCGCCGCTTTCGCGTCCGCGGCGCAATGGCGATCGCGGGGGTTGCGACCCTCGCCGCAGCGTTGTGCTCGTGCGGAGTGGGTGGGACTACGAGCGAGGCGGAGACGGTGGTCGCGCGCTTCACCGAGCTGCTCGACGAGCAGGATTACGCCGAGGCCGCCGACCTGACCTCCTACCCCGCCGCCGCGTCGGCAACCATGAAGCAAATGTTCGAGGGGTTGCAGCCGGGGACCGTCGACTACGAGTCCTCGCAGGTGATCGACCTCGACAAGGAATCGGCCATCTTCAGCATGGACGTCTCCTGGAACTTCGGCGAGAACAAGGACTGGAACTACACCCTGCAGGGCAAGGTCCGCAAGCTCGCCATCGGCTGGCGGATCTCCTGGGAGCCTGCCGTGGTCATGCCGCAGCTGGCCGACAACCGCACGGTCAAACTCGTGCGCACCAAGGCCGAGCCGCCGCCGAAGGTCATCGACCTGCCCGGCCAGACGCTGATGACCGAGCAGACCCTCAATGTCATCAAGATCGACCCGAGCCGCACCGGTGACCTGGTTGCCACCACCAACGCGCTCGCCGACGCCATCGAACCCGTCGCGCCGCTGATCACCGGGGCCTCGCTCATGCAGCAGCTGGCCGGTTCGCAGGGCAAGCCGATCGTCGCGGTGAACCTGCGCGACGGCGATTTCGAGATCCTGGAACCGCGCATGGCCAGGGTGCCGGGCGTGGTGATGGAGAAGCAGCCCAAGCTGATCTCGGCCGACCGGCGCACCCGCTCGCCCATGCTCGACGCGCTGCGCAAGGTGTGGCAGGACAGCCTCGAGGCCACCGCGGGCTGGGGCGTGCAGATCTTCGAACCCGACGGCAAGCTCGTCGACCAGGTGGCGGGCCATCAGGGCCCGGCCGGTCCCGATATCTCCGCCACGATGGACCAGCGTCTGCAACGCGCCGCCGAGGACGCGGTGGTCAGCGCCGGTACCGCGGCGACGGTGGTGGCCATCCAGCCCTCGACCGGCGCGGTGGTCGCGGTCGCGCAGAACTCCTACGCCACCGAGAAGGGGCCGGTCGCCTTCACCGGGCTCTACCCCGCCGGCGGCACGATGGAGCTGTTCCGCGCGGTGGCCGCGGCGACCAAGAACAAGCCGCCGCAGGATGTCACCGTGCAGGAAGCGGCCGAGGCCGCGACCGCGCTCGGGGTGGGCGTCGACTTCAAGGTGGCCGGGCTCGACGAGGTGACCGGACGGATCAGCGCGCCGGGCCGCAGCACCGAGCAGGTGCGCCAGGGCGCGGGTTCGGATGCGGTGCAGGCGAGTCCGTTCGGGATGGCCATCGCGGCCGCGGCGATCTCGCGCGGTTCGGTCGCGCCGCCGATGATCGTGGCGGGCAGTCCCGGCACCACCGATACGCCGGTGCCCGAGCTGCCCTCGGCGGCGGTCGACAGGTTGCGCGCGATGATGAACGAGGGCAGCGGCAAGCCGGAAACCGCTGCGCTGCGCGGATTCCGGGACATCACCGCGTTCGCCGCGACGGGCGGCAACGACGGCTGGTTGCTGGCCACGATGGGTGATCTGGTCTTCGCGGTGCACATCGCCGATGTCGACAGCGGGGACGCCACCTCGCGGCTGGCCGCGGTGATGTTGCGATCGCTGGCCACCCCGGAGCCGTAGGGTTATCACTGGTCAGTGATGGTGGGCCGGTCTCGAAGTCGATCTTGACCGGTTACGCTACGTCGGTGAAGAGATACGCACCGTTCGGTATCGATTTGGTCTTGGTGATCGTGTTCTGCGCGATCGGTCGACGAAGTCATGATGAGGCCGTGCTCGCCGGACTCGTGAAAACGGTGTGGCCCTTCGCATTAGGGCTGATCCTCGGGTGGTTGCTGGCGATGTTCGTCGCGCGCAGCACCCGATTCGACGCGATCACGGTGTGGCCCAGCGGAATTCTGATCTGGGCGGGCACGCTCGTCGGCGGGATGACCTTTCGCGCGATCAGCGGTCAGGGCGTGGCACTGAGCTTCGTGATCGTCGCCGCGACGGTGCTGGCGCTGTTCCTGCTGGGTTGGCGTGCGGCCATTCGCGCGCTGCGGTGAATCAGATCCGCCGCTGCTGCTTGAACTCCTGCTCGTACTCTTCGTCGTCGGCTTGGGGCGTGCGGAACAGGAACGCGAAGACGATCCAGCCCACGATCGCGACCAGGATGAAGCTGACCAGCCGGTAGACGAACGCGGCCGCGACGGCTTGGGCGGCGGGCAGGCCCGCCCCCGCGGTGAGACCGTAGATCAGCGTCGCGTCCACGTAGACGATGCCGCCGGGCGCGAACGGAATCGAGCCGACCGCCTTACCCGCCGCGAACGCGATGAGCAGCCCGGACAACTTCGGATCGGCCCCGACCGCGAAGCAGGCCGCGCCCAGACAGGCCACATCGGCGAACCGGTGCACCAGCGCCCACACCCCGACCAGCGCGCCGTCCTTCTTCCCCAGATCCACCGACTCGAGCTGGCGCCGGATCTCGCCCAGCTTGGCGATGCCGTGATCGGCGGGCTTCTTGCGCAGCCGGTTGATGACCGCGAGCACGCGCCGCAGGATCGCCTCGAGGGTGCCGGGATGGCGGGCGAGGTAGTTGCCGGTGAACAGGACCAGGCCGAGCACCACCAGCGAGCCGACGAATTTGACGCCGATCCCCTGCCCGACCAGCGCGGCGCCCGCGATGCCGATCAGGGCCAGGCCGGCGGCGGCGACCACGCCGGAGAAGACCAGCTGCCACGAGGCCACGATCGGACTCGCGCCCCAGCGCCGCGTCTGGCGGTAGGTGAAGGCGGTGGAGAACACCTGACCCGCGGGCAACGTCAGCGACATCGCGGTCGCGCCGTAGACCACCGAGACCGATTTACCCTGGCTGACATCCACCCCGCCCGCGTGCAGCAGCTGTTTCTGCACCCGCCCGAACCCGCTCATCGACAGCGCCTGCAGGGCGATACAGAGGAACAACCACCCCCAGTGGATCTCGGTCAGCGTGCGCCACGACTCGTGCAGCCGGGGCCACAGGTACACCCCTTCGCCGACGAGCAGCGCGAGGATCACCGCGCCGAGCACCCACTTGACCCACCGAAAACGGCGGCGGCGCCCGGCCGGAGCACCCGCTAGGTCGCCTTCGGCCGTCACCATCTCAGCCTAGGTGAACACAGTCGGCTTCCGGTCGACCACAGTCCGGGCACGGTCGCGGCGCCTCGACGGCCGACTTCGGCCAGGCCAATCGAGTTTTTCTGCGTCGTCCGCGCAGCTGGACCTCGTCGCCGGTCACCCAATGTTCTTGCTCGCTTTCGTCGGCGAAGTAGAGCGCGCTGCCCGAAGCGAGAACGCGACCCGGATGGTCCTTGGCCAATTCGGTCAGGCGCGAGGCTTCGTTAACCGGGTCGCCGATCACGGTGTACTCGAAACGGTTCGCCGCGCCGATGTTTCCGGCGACCGCCAGCCCGGCCGAGACGCCGATGCCGATATCGAGGCTGGTCACCTCGCGCAGGCGTTCGCGCAGGTCACGGGCGGCGGCCAGGGCGGCGCTCGGGGCGTCGGGGCGATCGAGCGGGGCGCCGAAGATGGCCAGGGCGGCGTCGCCGACGAACTTGTTGACGAAGCCGTGGTGGCTGTCGATCACGTCGACGACCACGCGGAAGAACTCGTTGAGCAGGCTGACCACCTCGGTCGGCGGGCGTTCGGCCGCGGCGGCCGTGGAGCCGACCATGTCCACGAACAGCACCGCCACGAACCGGGTCTCGCCGCCGAGTTCGGTGCCGTAGTCCAGCGCCCGCTGGGCCACGTCCTCGCCGACGTGCTGACCGAACAGCTCCTGCAACCTGCGCCGCTTGGCCGCCTCGTCCATCATCCGGTTGAAGCCCACCTGCAGCAGGCCGATCTCACTGCCGTCGTAGACCTCCACCTGCACATCGCGCGAACCGGCCTGCACCCTGTTGATGGCTTGGGACAACTGGCGCACCGGGTCCGAGATCGACGAACCGGTCAGCATCGACAGCGCCAGCGCCTGCAAAATCACCACCCCGCACAGCAGCAGGATCGAGATGGCCAGCGACTTCGCCGAGAACTTCACGTCCGAGGAGATCTGGGTGACGCACAGCAGCACGATCGCGATGGTCGGGGCGAAGGTTCCCATGCCCCAGGTCATCGCCATCCTGGTGCCAACGCCCGGGGTCAGGGTCTGGTCGAAGGTGCCCTCGGTGAGCGCCTCGGCCGCGACCGGACGCAGGATGCGCTCGCCCAGCATGTAGGTGAAGCCGAACACGATGGTGGCGGCCATACATTCGGTGACGATCACCGCGCCCGCCAACTCCGGCGACTCGGCGATGATCAGCGCCGCCAGGATGCCGCCGCCGATGATCCACAGGATCAGGTGCACGATCGACTGACGCAGCGGCACGTGCAGCGCCGCCATCTGCTCACGCCTGCTCGGCGGCCCACCGCGCATCTGCCAGCGCATGACCGGACGCAACATGAGCGCGGCCGCGATGATGCTGAGCACCGCGGCGACACCGAAGACGAGCAGCGGTGCGAGCAGACCGGTCTGGCGCACCCCACCCGGATCGCCTTCGGGAACGGGCAGACCATATTGGATGAACGCCCACACCAGCACCGCGCCGAAGGCATTCGCCAACAGCACAGACGTCAGGTACAGCGGCCAGCGCGTTCGCATGGTCTGTTTGACCGCTTCCAGGGGCGCCGACACGACAACCAATCTAGCGCTGTGACCGATAGGCTCTCTCGAGTGACCGACCAGAAGGTAGATTCCGCACCCGCGTCGACGCCGTGGCGTTCCGACGCCGAGGCTGTTCATCCCCTGGTCCGCAAAGCCGCCGCCTGGAGTTGGCGGCTGCTGATCATCTTCGGCGCGTTGATCGCGGTGGGGATGATCGTGCAGCGATTCGCCACCGTGGTGATTCCGCTGGCCATCGCCCTGCTCGCCGCCGCGCTGCTCGCGCCGCTGGTGGACTGGATGCAGCGGGCGGGGATTCCGCGCGCGCTCGGGGTGTTCGTGGCGCTGCTCGGGTCGATCGGGCTGCTGGCGGGGGTGTTGACCTTCGTGGTCGAGCAGTTCGTCGACGGTGTGCCGGGGTTGTCCAACGAGGTCACCAACAGCGTGCACAAGGTGCAGGACTGGTTGATCAACGGTCCGGCGCACCTGAGCGATCAGCAGATCCGCAACGCCGGCGACACCATCGTGCGCACCATCCAGGACAACCGCGAGAGCCTGACCAGCGGCGCGCTCACCACCGCCACCGCGATCGGGCACATCGTCACCGGGGCGTTCCTGATCCTGTTCATCCTGATCTTCTTCCTCTACGGCGGCGATCAGATCTGGAACTTCGTCACCCGGATCATCCCCACCGCGCACCGCGAAAAGGTCCGCACCGCCGGTGAACTGGGCTTCGGGACGCTCATCGGCTTCGTTCGCGCCACCGTGGTGGTGGCCGCGGTGGACGCGGTCGGCATCGGGGCCGGGTTGGCGATTCTGCACGTGCCGCTCGCGCTGCCGCTGGCCTCGCTGGTGTTCATCAGCGCGTTCATCCCGATCATCGGCGCGTTCTTCGCCGGGTTCGTCGCGGTGTTCATCGCGCTGGTCACCAAGGGTTTGGTCACGGCGTTGATCGTGCTCGGCATCATCATCGCGGTGATGCAGCTGGAAGGCCATGTGCTGCAACCACTGCTGCTCGGACGCGCGGTGAGCATCCATCCGCTGGCCGTGGTGTTGGCGATCACCGCGGGCCTGGTCGTCGGCGGGATCGCCGGGGCGCTGCTCGCGGTGCCGCTGATCGCGGTGGGCAACACCGCGATTCGCTACCTGCTCGCCGACAGCCCGCAGGAGGCCTACGGCGAGATCGTCGGCGGCGACGAGCGAAAACGGTTCGTGGCCGAACCCGACAAGACCGAGCCCGCCGGCCGTTTCGATGTGGCGAAGCGGTTGCGCAGGGAGGAAGCCGAGTCCGGCGATGCGGACCCACACAGCTGAGTTGAGCTCCGCCGACGCCGCGACCGCGCCCCTGTGGCGGGCCGCGCAGGCGTTTCGGCTGGTCACACTGCTGTACGCGATCGGCCAGCAGATCGCGTCGGTGCAGTACTACGAGCATCCTCGGCTGAGTTGGATGTTGATCGCGGTGATGGCGATCTGGTCGGGGTCCTCGGCACTGCTGTTGTCGCAGTGGTACTTCCCCGAGGCGACCGGGCGGATTCGCGGGTGGGTGGTGTTCGGGGACCAGGTGGTGACGGTCGCGCTGATCGCCTCGACTCGCCTTGTGGCGGACTACGATTGGTATCACGGGCATCAGACGCTGCCGACGACGTTGTGGATCGCGAACTCGGTGATCTCGATGGCGGTGTTGCGTGGGCCGGTGGCGGGAGTTGTTGCGGGACTGTTCATGTCGGCGGTTGTCGTGACCGTGCGGGATCAGTGGGGCCAGGACGTGTGGGGCGACGCGACCGCGCCGGTGCTGGTGTCGGTGGGGTTGGCACTCGGGTTGGCGGCCAATACGGCGCGGCGGGCCCAGGGGCAGCTCGAGCGGGCCCTGCGGATCACGGCGGCGGCGCAGGAGCGGGAGCGGTTGGCTCGGGAAGTGCACGACGGGGTGTTGCAGGTGTTGGCGTTCATCAAACGGCGCGGGACCGAGATCGGCGGTGCGGCAAGCGAACTCGCCGCGCGAGCGGGGGAGCAGGAGGTGGCGTTGCGAGTGTTGCTGTCCGAGCAGGCGGAACTGCCGGATGCGGGGGCGGCCGAGGTGGACCTGCGGCCGCTGTTGACCGTGCGGGCCACGCCGACGGTGTCGGTGGCCACGCCGGGCGATCCCGTGGTGATCGGGCGGGTGGTGGCGCAGGAGATCGCGGCGGCGGTGGGGACGGCACTGTCGAACGTCTCGCTACACGCGGGGGACGGGGCGAAAGCCTATGTGCTGCTGGAAGATACCGACGATGTGATCGTGGTGAGTGTGCGTGACGACGGGGTCGGCATCGCGGCCGGTCGGCTCGCCGCCGCCGAAGCCGAAGGGCGGATGGGGGTTTCGCGATCGATCATCGGGCGGATCGAAGCGCTCGGGGGGACCGTCGAGTTGTTGACCGAGGGGCCCGACCTCGGCACCGAATGGGAATTCCGGATTCCGCGCCGATCGGCGCGCTGAGAGAGGAGCAGCGACGATGGCGGTCATTACCGTGATGGTGGTCGACGACCATCCGATGTGGCGCGAAGGTGTCTCGCGCGACCTCGCCGAAGCCGGGTTCGAGGTGCTCGCCACCGCCGACGGCGTCGGCACGGCCGGTCGGCGGGCCGCGGCCGTGCAACCCGATGTGGTGCTGATGGACATGCAGCTCACCGACGGGAACGGGGCCACCGCCACCGCCGAGGTGCTGCGGGTGTCGCCGAAGAGTCGGGTGCTGGTGCTGTCGGCCTCGGCCGAACGCGACGACGTGCTCGACGCGATCAAGGCCGGGGCCAGCGGGTACCTGGTGAAGAGCGCGTCCGCGACCGAGCTGATCGACGCCGTGACCGCCACCGCCGCTGGTCAGCCCGTGTTCACGCCCGGACTGGCCGGGTTGGTGCTCGGAGAATACCGGCGCATGGCCACCGCGCCCGTGGCCGCCGACCAACCGCATCGGCCGTCGCTGACCGAGCGGGAGACCGAGGTGCTGCGGATGGTGGCCAAGGGGTTGTCGGCCAAGCAGATCGCCACCCGATTGAGCCTGTCGCACCGGACCGTGGAGAACCACGTACAGGCCACCCTGCGGAAATTGCAGTTGGCCAACCGGGTGGAGCTCACCCGGTACGCGATCGAGCAGGGGCTCGAGTAGGGGACGGCTATGGGGGTTTGCCCTGATGTGCCGGACGGGTGCGCGTGGTTACCCTCGAAGGCATGGGCGGTCCAGAATCCATTTTCGTACCCGGCGCCGCGACGGCAGGTCCCGTCGGCGACCGGGAACTGCGCGTCTCCGACGCCGAACGTGAGCACGTCGGGCAGCTGCTGCAACGGGCGGTGGGGCTCGGGATGCTCTCCCTCGGCGAGTTCACCGAACGGATGGACACCGCACTCGCGGCCAGAACCCGCGGCGAACTGAACGCCGTCCTGGTCGATCTACCGGGCATGCGGGTGGCCGGTGTCCCCCAGCCCGCCGCCATGCCCCAGCCCCGACGCGTGCCCGTTCCGCACGGCGGCTCCAATCCGGCGATGATCCGCAGTCGGCTGTCCGGGGTGAACCGGCGCGGGGCCTGGCAGGTGCCGCCGGTGCTGCATCTGAACAATCTGATGTCGGGGGTGACCTTGGACTTCACCGAAGCGGTGATGGAGACACAGATCGTGGAGATCCAGGTCGACGACTACTGCACCAGCCTCACCCTGCTCGTCCCGGCCGCCGCCACCGTCGACCTCAACGGCCTCGATCTCATCGGGTCCTCGGCCAACAACAAGGTGCGCACCGGTCCGCCGATCGGGCCGCTGCACCTCGTCGTCCACGGGCGCGTCCGATTCGGGTCGGTGACGGCGAAGTATCCGCTGATGGTGCAGTGGAAGAGGTTCCTGGGCTCCTAGGGGGAGTTCGCGTAGGAACAGGGGGTCGGGCGGGGGTTTCTACTCATGCTCGGCGGTGGTCGGGGGTCGATCATGGAGGAATGAGTACAGCTATCGATCCCGCGCTCGTAGCGCGACTCTCCGGGGAGTTCACGGCGCTCGGCGCGCAGATGGGGCGGCTCGGGGGTGATCTGGATGTGCTGTCGGCGCAGTTGCGTCGGGAATTGTTGGCGGGGGGTGCTGTTGAGGGGCGGGCGGTAGGGGAGTCCGCTGTCGTCGGTGGGGATGGTTCCGGGCTTGCGGAACCTGTTGAGGGGCAGTCGGGTTCCAGTGGGACGGGTGCTGTGGATGCGGGGGTGCCGTCCAGGGGGTCGGATGTTGCGGTTGAGGGTGGAGCCGCGAGCGGTGGACTGTCGGAGGCGGATGCTGAGGGTGTTGGGCGGTCGGCATCTTCGGAGCCGGCAGGCGATGTGCCGCGAGGTCCGGGGGCTGTGAATGTCGAGCCGACGTTCGACCGTGGGCCGGGTGCGGTCGGTGACGAGCTTCCGGGGGGTGGGGTTTCGGGCGGTGGGCTCGGCACGGCTGGGGTCGGGGCGTCCGGGGACCCGGGTGTTGGGGGTCCTGGGATGGGGCAGGCGGCGGCCGTGGTGTCGGGTGCCGGGTCCGGCGGTGGGCAGCGGGGATCAGAGGGGGCGGGTGCTGGGCATGGCGTGCGTGGGGGGTCGGGGAGTGTGCCCGGGGCGCCCGTGGTGCCGGGTGTTGGGTGGCAGGGGCCTTGGGGTCCGGGTGCTTCGCATGGTCTGCCCGGGGGTCCGGGTGTTGGGCAGGAGGTGCCCGAGGGTCCGGGTGTTGGGCAGGGGGTGCCCGGGGGGCCGGGTGCTGGGCAGAGGATGCCTGGGGGTCCCGGTGTTGGGCACGGGATGCCTGGTGGTCCAGGGAGTTGGCAAGGAGTGCCCGGAGGTTGGCCGGGTGGGCCCGGTGGGTCGGGTAGTTGGCCGGGTGGGCCTGCGGGGCCTGGTGGGTGGCAGGGTGTTCCTGGTCCGGGGGTTGGGCGGCCGGTTGGGGCCGGATGGGGGCCTGGTGTTTCGGGGCCTGCTGGTTATGTGGCTGGTGGGCGGGGTGCGTGGGGGAATCCTGCTGGTGGGCGGGGGCGGGCGGTGTCGGGGCCGGTGGCGCCTCGGGTTCCGTGGTGGCAGCGGGAAGGGGTTATCTCTCGGGTGCTCGCGGTGGCCGGGGTGGCGGTGACGCTGGTTGGCGTGCTGATGCTGTTGGTGTTGGCGGCGCAGGCCGGGTTCTTCGGGCCGGTGGCGCGGGTTGTCGCCGGTGGGGTGCTGTCGGTCGGGCTGGTGGGGGCCGGGTGGCGGGTGTTCGGCCGGCCGGGTGGGCGCGTCGGTGGAATCGCGTTGGTGGCCACGGGTATTGCCGGGCTGTACCTCGATGTCGTGGCGATGACCGGGTACTACCGGTGGATCCCGGGAGGTGTGGGACTGGCGGCGGCGTTGGTCGTTGCCCTGGTCGGGGTGGGGATCGCGATGCGGTGGCAGTCGCAGCCGCTGGCGGTGGGTGTGGTGGTCGGGGCGGCGGTGTTGTCGCCCGCCTTGACCACCGAATTGATGTTGCTCGGATTCCTGGTGGTCTTGCAGGCGGCCGGCGTTCCGGTGCAGATGCGCCGGAACTGGCCGGTCCTGCACGTGGCCCGCACGCTACCGGTGGTGCTCGCGATCCTGGGCATGGTCGCGCTCAGCGGCCTCGAAGGCGCGATCTCCGGCGAGGAGATCACCCAGCGCCGCGGCCTGTTGATCGCCGCCATCGCCTGCGCGGTCGTCGGCCTGGTCGGCGCGCTACTCGCGGTCCGCCGCCACCCCGGCGACATCACCGCCAGCATCACGATCGCCCTCACCGCCCTGCCCGTACTCGCCACCGCGGCCCTGTTCGACCGCCCCGTCAGCGCCACCATCACCGGCATCCTCGCCGCCGCCCTACTCGCGCTCGCCGCGACCGCGGTGATTCCGGGACTCACAAATCGAATCCCGGGGTCGTCACGTGACCAGGGCGGTCCGGTCACCGGGCATGGCGGTGCGGCTGTCCGGCCGAATCATGCCGGAGCTCAGTCACCTACCGGTGTTGCGCAGTCGGGCTCCGCAGCGGACTGGGCGGATCGTGCGGGAGCTCAGTCGACTACCGGTGCTGCGCAGTCAGGTGCCGCTGGGGACTGGGCGGATCGTGCGGGAGCTCAGTCGACTGCCGGTGCTGCGCAGTCAGGTGCCGCTGGGGACTGGGCGAATCATGCCGGATCTCAGTCGTCTGCCGGTGGTGCGCAGTCGGGATCCGCTGCTGACTGGGCGAATCATGCGGGAGCTGAGCCGCTAATCGGTGGTGCGCGTTCGGATGTCGTTGCTGCACAGTCAGGTTCAGGATCTGTCCGGCCGAATCATGTGGCGGCTCCGGCGCCTACCGGTGCTGAGGGGTTCGGGCGGGGTGGGCGGTTGGGGGTTGCTCGGCATACCGCGCTGGTGGCTGGGTTGACGGGGGCGGTTGCGTTGTTGCAGACGTGTGTGGTGGTGGCGGGGGATGAGCCTCGGGTGTTGCCGACGATGTTGTTCGTGGTAGGGCTGGCGTTTCTCGGGGTGGGCGTGGCGAGTCGGACGCGGGTCGCGGCGTGGATCGGGGCGGGGTTCGCGTTGCTCGGTGGGATGGTGTTGTTCGCTGTCGCATCGCCGGAAACGCTGGCGGTGCAGCGGCTTGCGGAGGGGGAGCTCGACTTCTCTACGGCGGTGGCCGCGGTGGTCGGGTTGGGGGTTGCGGCGATGGTGGCGTGGAGTGTGCCCCGGCTGTCGCGGGTCGCGGATCCGACACTTGTCTCGGTGGTGTGGATCGCGGTGGGTGTGGCCGGGTTGTATCTGGTGCTCGTGGCCTCGGTGTCGCTCGGGGTGGCGCTGGGTGGGGCGGACGGATTCATCGTCGGGCACAGTCTCGCGACCATCGTGTGGATGGTGGCGGCGACCGGGTCGCTGTTCTACGGATTGCGGCGGCTGTCGACATCGCCCGCGGTGGCGAAGGTTTTCCTGGTCTCCGGGCTGCTGCTGGCAGCGGCGGCACTGGCGAAACTGTTCCTGTTCGACCTGGCGACACTGTCCGGGCTGGTCCGGGTGGCGGCGTTCCTCGTGGTCGGAATGCTGTTGCTGCTCACCGGAACCCGCTACGCACGCGCCTTCGCGGAGGCGGCGCCGCGTTCCGACGACTAGCCACTGAACGGCGAAACCCACTGAACGACGAAACCCACGGCCCGATAGCTTGGCCGTGGGTTTCGTCGTGGTCCTGGGTGCGTCAGTTGGTGTCGTCCTCGCGGCGGCGCAGGAGCTCGTTCACGCTGACCGTGCGGCCCTCGCCACCGTGGTGGCGACCCTCGTCGGCGGGCGTGCCGCGCCGGGAGGAGCGCAGCTGAGCCATCCAGTTCTCGATCTCGTTGCGGGTATCCGCGCCACCCGATTCCGCGGTGGGGGAATCGTTTTCGGGCTCGGCGGGTGCCGAGGCGGGCAGGCGCTGCTCGGCCTGCTCGGTGGCGTCGAAGGCCGCCTCGGATTCCGCGGGCGAGGCGGGAACGGCCGTGAAACCCGACGGCGCCTGCCACTGACCGGGAGCGCTCTCGTCGTCGCCCCGCCCGTTCGCCTCGCCCTGTTGCAGCAGCGAGATCGGCAGCGGGCCGGTTTCGTTGTTGAGCGGGACGGCGGTGAATCCGGTCGGTGCCACCTGCGGACGCACCTGCGCCAGACGCGGCGAATCCGGCCGGGACACCGAGGGATTCGGCGAATCGGCGGAGTTGTCCGGGTGAGCTGCGGCGGGGCCGGCCGAGCCGTTCGTGCTGTCCGCCGAGGGGGTGGCCGAGGCGAACCGCGAACCGTGCTCCGGCTCCGGCGTGGTGAAACCGCGCGGGGTTCCCGGACCGGTCATGCCGTTGTTCCACGGGGAACTGGGCTGCTGGGGTTCGACGGGGACCGGGGTGCCGAACACGCCGTGTGCGGAGTCCGACGACTCCCGTCGCGACGAGTCCGAGGGCTCGCGTTCGGTCGCCGACTCGCTCGCTGTACCCGCGAGGGCGTCGGCGCGGTGTGCGCCCGGCGTTGCCGACAGGTCCGTGGGAGGGACGAAAACGCTTGCCCGCGAAGCAGATTCGCGCGCGGAGCTATCAGCTTCGCCAGTCGGAGTGTCCGAACCGAGTGGACGGCTGGATCCCGCGCCGGTCCCGGTGCCGGGCGCGGCGGGCGCGCTCGACTCGGGCGGCCGCGAAAACGGCCTGATCGGGCGGAAATTGGATTCGGTGACCGGATTGAATCCGCTGAAGGTTCCGCTCGGCGGGTTGTCAGCGCTCGCCGGGGTGACGCCGGCAGACGGGTTCTCGGCCACGCTGGACGATGCGCCGTCCGTCAGGTCGATACCGCTCGGCGAGGTTCCGGCCTCGCGAGGTGTCACTCCGCTCGGCGAGGTACTGGCCGCGCGGAAGGCCTCGCCGCTCGACGAGGCATCGCCCGTACGGGCTGCCGCCGCGTCGCTCGGCGAGGTTTCGGTTGGGCGGGGCGTCACGTCGCCGGGCAGGTTGTCGGTCGTGCGAGGGGTCGTGCCGTTCGGCGGATTGATGCCGCTGGGCGCGTTGTCGGCCAGGCGGGGTGTTACGCCGCGTGGGGGTGTGACGATGCTCGGCGGGGTTTCGGGCGCGCGGAACGTTGCTCCGCTCGACGAGGCTTCGCCTGTATGAGGTGTCGCGTCGTTCGGCGGGTTGATGCCGGTCGGCGGGGTATCGGTCGTGCGGGGTGTTACGCCGCTCGGGGGGTTGTCGGCCGCGCGCGGAGTTACGCCGGTCGGCGGGTTGACGATGCTCGGGGCCGGCGGGGGGAACGCGCTGATCGGGGGTGGGGTTGCGACGTTCGGGCGGGCGGGCGGGATGATGCTCGGCCGCTGGGGGAGGACCGTTGCGGGTCCGGGGAATCCGGTGTTGTCGCTGGATTCGGTGGAGGCGGGACCGGTCGGCGGGGTATCGCCGATGACGCCTGCGGTGTAGCCCGTGGGGGGTTGCACGCGCTCGGAGCCGCGCGGGCGGGTGGGGCTGTCGAGGCCGGGCAGGACGAGATCGGAATCCGCGCTGTCTGCGGGGTCGGTGTCCGAAGTTGAACGGCCGCTGGGGGTTTCGACGGCGGGGCGGGGATCGGTGCCGAAGCTGGGGCCGGTGAAGCCGGCGGGGCTCGGTGAGGCGCCGAAGGTGTCGACAACCGGTCGCGCGTCGGCTTGGCCGTCGGACCGGACGTCGGTCGCCTCGTCGAGCGAGAGCGAACCGGCGCCACCGGAAAGGCTGATGTCGCTGGTCGGACGTGCCGCCGCGTCGGGAACACGCCTCGGAATGTCCGATCCGGTGTCGCCGAGCGACTGCGAACCCGTGCTCGCCGAATCGCTGGAAAGTGCGCTGACACCGTCAGGGCGCGCCTGTGCATCAGTCCGACGGCTCGGCAGCTTGAAGCTGGTGTCACCCTGCGGGGCAGGGCTCGCGCCGAAGCCGGTGCTGCTCTCCGCGTTCGAGCGTGCGCCGAAACCGGCATCACCCTGCGGGGTCGAGCTCGTGCCGAAGCCGGTGTTGCTCTCTGGGTTCGGGCTCGCGCCGAAACCGCTATCACCCTGCGGGGCCGGGCTCGTGCCGAAACCGGTGCTGCTCTTCAGGTTCGAGCGTGCGCCGAAACCGGAATCACTCTGCGGGTCCCGGCTCGCGCCGAAGCCGGTGCTGTCCTCCGGGTTCGAGCTCGTGCCGAAGCCGGCATCACCCTGCGGGGTCGAGCCCGTGCCGAAACCGGTGCTGTCCTCCAGGTTCAGGCGTGCGCCGAAACCGGCAGGACCCTGCGGGTCCCGGCTCGCGCTGGAACCGGTGTTGCCCTTCGGGTTCGAGCTCGCGTCGAAATCGGTATCACCCTGTGGGGTGGAGCCTGTGCCGAAGCTGGTGCTTCCCTGTCGGGTCGAGCCGGCGCCGAATCCGCTGCTGCCCTGGGCGTTCGCGATCGTGCCGAAGCTGGTGGCGCCGGAGGTGGAGCCGTTGGTGGTGCGGGTGGCTCCGCCGGGGCCGGTCTCGGGGTCGCCGAGGTTGGTGGTCGGGCTCGCGTTGTCGCGGGTCGGGGCGGAGGCGTCCGGGTCGTTGTCGGTGGGCGGATCGTCCTTGGTCAGGGCGGGATTCGGCGTGCCGGGCTTGACGATCGGGAGGACGCGGGTGGGTTCGCCGGACTCGGGCTTCGCCACGTCGAGGCCGGAGTCCTCGGGGGCGGCGGCGAGGTCCTCGGGGGTGGCGCCGGGCTTGACGACGGGCAGGACCTGAGTCGGCTCGCCCGAGGAGAGCATGGCGGCGCGGGGGCGGGTCGGATCGGGGGAGATCGGCGCGCGCGAGCGGGCGGGCTCGTCGGTCTCGGTGATCTTGTCCATGCGCTGGGTCGGGGCCTCGGACTCGATCTCGGCGACCGTGCGCGGCCTGCGGGGAGTGCGGGCCAGCTTGGAGTCGGGGACCGCCTTCATCTGCATGGTCGGCGGGTCGGTGATCGGGGTGGTCTTCACCAGGTCCACCGCGTCGCCGGTGCCGGGACGCTCGTCATCGAGGATGGGCTCGCCCAGGCCGATCTTCTCCTGGATGCGCTTCATCCACTTCGGCGCCCACCAGCAGTCGTCGCCGAGCAGCTTCATGATCGCGGGGACCAGCAGCATGCGCAGGACGGTGGCGTCGATGAACAGCGCCGCGATCATGCCGTAGGCGATGTACTGCATCATCACCATGTCGGAGAACGCGAACGCGCCGGTCACCACCAGCAGGATCAGCGCGGCGGCGGTGATGATGCGCCCGGTTTGGGCGGTTCCGATGCGCACAGCTTCGGTGGTCGAGGCGCCCTGGGCGCGCGCTTCCACCATGCGGGACAGCAGGAAGACCTCGTAGTCGGTCGACAGGCCGTAGATGATCGCGATGATCAACATCAGAACCGGGGCACTGATCGGTTGTGGTGTGAAGTTCAGCAGCGAGGCGCCGTGGCCGTCGACGAAGATCCAGGTCAGGATGCCGAGGGTCGAGCCGAGGCCGAGCGCGCTCATCAGGGCGGCCTTGATCGGCAGCACCAGTGAGCCGAACGTCAAGAACATGAGCACGGTGGTCGTGATCAGGACGAGCGCGATCATCCATGGCATCAGGTGCAGCAGCGTGTCGATACTGTCGGCCATGAGCGTGGGCTGACCGGTGACATACATCGTCACGCCGTCGGGTATCTCGAGGCCACGCAGGTAGTCGATGGTCGGCGCGACATCGCCGGTGGGATCGACCAGCGTCGCCGAGGTACGGAACACCTCCGCGTTGGTCGGCGACTTGGTCGGCACGTCGAACGGCCCGACCAGGCCGGGAGCCTGGTTGGCTTCCTTCCAGACCTTGCCGATCGCGGTGGTGTTGTCCGAGACGAAGACCAGCTGGATCGGGTCGGTCTTCTTCTGCGGGAAGACCTCGTAGAAGTGCTCGAGTGCCGAGCGCGTCGGATTGTCCGGCGGGAGGTACTTCTCGTTGATGCCGCCGAACGCCAGGTCCTTGACCGGGATGATCAGCAGCAGCAGACCGACGGTGATCGGGATGGCGATCTTGAGCGGGTGCTTCATGACCCAGCGGGTCATGTTGCCCCAGAAGCCGTTCTCGATCTGCTCGGCGGTCTTGGTCTTGCGGAAACGCTTGAGGCCGAGCAGGTCGACGCGCGGGCCGAGCACGGCCAGCATCGCGGGCAGGATCGTCACCGCGGTCAGCGCCGCGAGGGACACGGTCGCGATGGTGCCGTAGGCGACCGATCGCAGGAAGCCCTGCGGGAACAGCAGGATGCCGCCGAGGCTGGCGATGATCATGGTCGCGGAGAACACGACTGTTCGTCCAGCGGTCATCACTGATCGTCGGACGGCGGCTCTGGTGTCGTAGCCCTCGGCCAATTCCTCGCGGAAACGGCTGACTATGAACAGCCCGTAGTCGATCGCGAGGCCGAGACCGATCATCGAGACGACACCGGTGACGAAGGAGTTGACCTCGGTGAAGTTGGTCAGCACCATCACCAGACCGGTGGCGCCGATGATCGTCAGACCGCCGATGATCAGCGGCAGCGCGGCCGCGACGATGCCGCCGAAGATGAAGAACAGCAGGATCGCCACGGCGGGCAGCGCCAGCACTTCCATGCGCTTGGTGTCGTGGGCGATCGTGTCGTTGAGGGTGACCGCGAGCGGTTGCAGGCCGGAGACCTCGACATCGACGCCGGGGATGTAGAAGACATCCGCCACGGCGCGATAATTGGCCATCATGACGGTGTCGTTGTCACCCTCGATGGCGATCGAGGCGAACGCGTGCTTCTTGTCCTTGGAGCCGAACGCCGACGGCACGGCGGGCGCGTCGCCCACCTTCCAATAGGTGCCGTTGATCATGCCGATCTGATCGGGATGGTCGTTGACGATCGAGGTCAGACTGCCGATGACCTTCTGCGAGAACTCGGGATCATCGATCGTCTTGCCCTCGGGCGCGTTGTACATGACGATCACGTCGGCCATGTGGTCGCGACCGAACGATCCGTCCGCGATCTGCGCGCCCTGCACCGATTCCGAACCCGGATCGAACCAGCCGCTCTGGGACAGGCGGGGGCCCAGCCCCATGCCGTAGGCGCCCAGCGCCAACATCGCCGCGCCGACCACAACGATGACGGCGAAACGGAACCGATAGACCAGATCGCCCCAGCGGGTGAACACTTAAGCGACTCCTTGACCGGGGCGAGAAGTGAGTAGCGCGGACAACGGCCGGAACGGCTGCAGCCAAGCGCCCTCGTCGGGCAGCGACTCGAGGCTCACCCGCGGCAGCGGTTCCCGGAACACGCCCGGGATGTCTTCGAGGTCGACGAACCCGAGGGTATCGGAAGTGACGGCCCAACTCGCGTGCTCACGGAATCCGAGCACCTGAGCTGGGATTCCCTTGGCCGCGATGGCCTCGAGCGGCTCCCGAAAGGCTTGACCGTCGGCCGAGGCGACCATGATGCCCGCCAGCCCGCCGTCGCGTTGCCGCGCGGCGATGTGGGCGAGCATATCGGCGTCGACGTCGGAGTCCTCGTCGATCTTGGGCTTGGCGAACACCGCGAAACCGACATTGCGCAGCGCTTCCACCCAGGGGCGGACCACGTCGGCGGTGCCGGGCGCGATATTGGTGAAGACGGTGGCCTCGGCTTCGATGCGGCCCTTGGACGAGACCGAGATCTCGGCGGTGCGGGCCAGCAGCCAGCGGCCGAGGGCGTCGAAACGGGGGCGATAGGCGGCGGTGGGACGGCCACCGAGGATGGCGCCGAGTCCCATGTCGAGGTTCGGCGCGTCCCAGACCAGCAGAACGCGTCGCACATCGGCACCACTCGGCGCCTCGGAACCGGGGGTGGACACCGGCATCTCGGGGGCGATCTCACTCACGCTCATCTGTCGATCTTCCCCCATATGAACTCGTTGATGACGCTTCCGGCACGCAGACCTTTGCCTTCGAACTTGGTGACGGGCCGTTCGAAGCCGATCGGCGCGGTCACGCGGTTGGCGGCGCTGTCGCCACCGGTGGTGTCGTTCAGGCCGGTGAACAGCGGTTCCTTCGAGCCTACTTCGAGAATCTGTTCCGCGTAATCCGCGTGGTCGGTAGCGACATGCAACACACCGCCGGGCACGAGCCTGCTGGCGATGAGCGAGAAGGTCGGCGCCTGCAAAAGGCGGCGTTTGTGGTGGCGGGCCTTGGGCCACGGGTCGGGGAAGAACACCCGAACCCCGATCAGCGACTCCGGAGCAACCATGTTCTCCAACACATCGACGGCGTCGCCGCGCAGCAGGCGGATGTTGTCGATCTCTTCGCGCTCGACCTGCTGCACCAGCTGGGCCAGGCCCGGGTGATACACCTCGATGCCGATCAGGTTCAGGTGCGGTTCGGCCTTGGCCATCGCCGCGGTGGCGGTGCCGGTACCGCAGCCGATCTCGATGACCAGCGGGGCGGAGCGCCCGAACCAGGCGTCGGCGTCGACCGGATCGTTGGACACGTCGCGCCCGATCACCGGCCAGGTGCGATCCCAGGAAGCCTGCTGGTTCGGCGTCAGTGCGCCGCGTCGGGACCGGAAGCTCGTGACCCGGGGGTAGAGCCGGGAGCCGGTGAGCGAGCGGCGGCCCGCGTCGTTGGGCATCTCCGACAGCTTGTGGCTGGTCGGCTCGGCGTGGTTGGCGGCGTCGTTCACGTCGTCCATTGTCCAGCATGCCCGGAGTTACGCCGCAGGCGAGTTCGCGGGAGGCGGCTGGGTCGGCCCCGATCTGACAGAATGCCCCCGTAAAGGGGGTATCCGATGCCGACAGCCAGCGAATTCGACCAGACCCGCGCCGCCGATCAGCTCGACGAGCTGATCGCCCGACTCGCCGTCGGCCGTGGCACCGATCCGGCGATCGCCGAGCAGTTGAGCGCTGCCGCGGCGCGCCGCCGGCGTCCGCTGCACATCCAGATCACCGGGCGCGCGCTGAGCGGGCGGAGCACCGTGTCGGCCGCGCTGGCCCTGCTGTCGGCGCAGGAGACCACGCCGGTGGATCAGCCCGACGAGCCCGACCCCGTGCTCGACGGCGACCTGGTCATCTACGTGCTGGCGGGTGCGCCGCAGACCGCTGACCTGCGACTGCTCGCCAGTGTTCCGGCCGGTCGCGCCCTGGTGGTGTTGAACAAGGCCGACGCGGTGGGTGCGCGCTGGGGTGACGCGGTGGCGGCGGCGCAGCAGCACGCCCGCGAGCTCGGCCTGCCGGTGGTGCCGATCATCGCCTCGGTCGCCGCCCGGACCAGGGCGGGCGCGGTGGACGCGGCCGATCTGAGCGATCTGCGCAGGCTGGCGGTCGGGCCCGATGTGCCGTCGGTGCTGGCGGCGGACCTGTTCATCGGCAGCGGTTCCGATCAGCAGGCCCGGCAGCGGTTGATCGCCCATTGGGACCTCTACGGCGTGGACTGCGCCCTGTCGGCCCTGCGCGCCGACCCCGACCTGCCCTCCTCGGCGATCATCCAGATCCTGCACTCCGCGAGCGGGATCGACCCGCTGCACGCGCTGGTGCACCGCCGATACGAGCAGGTGGAGGCGGTGCGCGGCGGCGAACTGCTCGACGAGCTGATCCGCGCGGCGGCCCGCGCGGTGCCCGGCGACGGCGGCCGCGCCCGCGAACTGATCGAGCAGTACCTGGTCGGCGACGAAGCGCTGTGGACCGGCCTGTGCGCGGGCCTGGCCTGCCCGCAGGTCGCCCACCTGGCCGCCGGTTACCGCTCGCCCGCGCCCGCCGACGCCGACGAGGCGCTCTCGCGGGCCACGCGCTGGCGCGCGGTGGTGTCGAGCGATATGCCGCCTCCGGCCCGGCGCGCGGCGCTGCGGGTGCACAACGGGTACGTGCGAGCGTGGGAGCGGTTGAGCAGTGCGGGACTCTGACGCGACCGACCTCGCGGAACAGGTCGAACCGTCCACCGACGAGGCCGCCCTGCCCGCTGAGGTGAACGCCGTCATCGATCGCTGGAATCCCCAGGGCGGCGCCTTGATTCGCGCGATGAACGCCGCCGGGGAGGGTTCCAGCGTCGACTTCTACGCACCCGATGACGCCAACACCACCCTGCTGCGCACCGAACTCGCCCGTTTCGAGCCGCATATCGACCTGGCCGACCCGGCCGCCGTCAAAATCACCGACCCGGCCGCCGCGCTCATCCTGTTCGACGCGGGCAGTGTGCTCGGTGCCGATATGTTCGCTCTGATCGATCGACTCCGCGCCGCCGATCGACGAATCCTGCTCGCCATGAACGGTTTTCACGCCTACCAGGACTGGCGAACGACCCGTGCGCGCAATCTGGAACTCCTCGCCGATCGTGGCGTCACCGACCTCGACATCCTCGCCGTCTCCGCGCGTCTGTCCGCCGCCGCCCGCGCCGCCGACGACTCGGCGCTACTCGACCGCTCCGGCGTCGCGGGCCTGCACGCCGTGCTCGCCGCGGCCACCGCGCGCGGACCGGTCGACGGCGCGCAGCGTCGCGCGGCCGTGCTGTCCCGCGTGCTCACCGACACCAGGGCCAGGATCGACGAGCAGATCACCGCCCTGCGTTCGGGCACCGACACCGCTCGGCTGCGCGAGGAGCGGATCGGGCTGATGGCCGAACGCGACGGCGGTCGGCAGGCGGGGCTGGCGGCGGTGCGCAGTCAGGTCCAACTGGCCCGTGTCGACCTGACCACCGAGGTCGGCGCGATGGTGCGGGCCCTGCACAATCGTTCCCGCGCCGAACTCGATCGCTGTGACGGCGCCGAGCTGCGGGCCTATCCGCGACGACTCCAGCAAGCGGCGGGCGAATTGTCCGTTTCTGTGGACGCGGTGATCGACGAGCGGGTGCGCGAGGCCGCCCGCCGCATCGGCACCGCGCCTCCCGCGCAGGTGCGCCGGGATCCGGCCCCGCGCGTCGGCCCCGATCCGGACAAACGGCACCGTGGTGTCGAAGATCACCTCATGATCGTGCTCGGCGCGTCGGCCGGTGTCGGCCTCGGTCGACTGATCGTCGCGCCGATGTCACTGGTGCCCGCACTCGACGCGGCGAGCTTCCCGGTGACCCTGTTGCTCGGCGCCGGCGCGGCCGCGTGGGTCGTGCGCGCCCGCAGGCGACTCGCCGAGCGCAATCACCTCTCGCACTGGGTCTCGGAGGCCCTGGTGAATGTCAAAGCCCAGCTCGAACAGCGTGTCGCGGGCGTGCTGGTGGACGCGGAGACCGAGCTGGCCGAGCACGTCGTGCGCGAATCCACGGCGCGCGCGGTGGCCGTCGACCGGCGCGTCACCGAGCTGGACGCGCTCACGCGCGGGCTCGTCGCCCAGCGTCCGGCGCAGCTGTCGGCATGTGAACGCGACATCGCCGTTCTCGATCAGTGGTGACCGGCGCGATTGGCGAACTGACTCGCGGGTACCAGTAATGGAGCCCGATGCCATATCGGTCGTCATATCGCGTTAACCTTGAGGTAGGAACCTGGGCGTCCGCTATTGCCAGTCGATGCGCGGCTCGAAGTCCGTGCGCGGTCAGGGTCACTGCGGACGCCTTACCCGCCCATGGTGGCGATCGATGGATCGAACAACCGCCCATCTCAGGAGAGTTTTCATGACCTCAGCGACCATTCCTGGTCTTCGTGGATCCGACGGCAAGGCGCCGACCGAGCACAGTGAACTGCTCGCCTGGGTACAGGAAGTCGCAGAGCTCACCCAGCCCGATCGCGTCGTCTGGGCCGACGGCTCCGACGCGGAATGGGATCGCCTGACCACCCAGCTGGTCGAGGCCGGCACCTTCAAGAAGCTGGACGAGAAGAAGAAACCCAACTCGTTCCTAGCGCTGTCGGATCCCTCCGATGTGGCGCGCGTCGAGTCGCGCACCTACATCTGTTCCGCCACCGAGGCCGACGCCGGTCCGACCAACAACTGGGTCGACCCCGCCGAGATGCGCGCCACCATGACCGAGCTGTACCGCGGCTCGATGAAGGGCCGCACCATGTACGTGGTGCCGTTCTGCATGGGCCCGCTCGGCGCCGAGGACCCCAAGCTGGGCGTGGAGATCACCGACTCCGAGTACGTGGTCGTCTCGATGCGCGTGATGACCCGCATGGGCCAGGCCGCGCTCGACAAGCTGGGCACCGACCGCCCGTTCGTGAAGGCGCTGCACTCCGTGGGCGCGCCGCTGGCGCAGGGCCAGGCCGATGTGCCGTGGCCGTGCAGCGACACCAAGTACATCACCCACTTCCCCGAGGATCGTGAGATCTGGTCCTTCGGTTCCGGCTACGGCGGCAACGCGCTGCTGGGCAAGAAGTGCTACTCGCTGCGCATCGCCTCGGCGATGGCCCACGACGAGGGCTGGCTGGCCGAGCACATGCTCATCCTCAAGCTGATCTCGCCGGAGAACAAGAACTACTACATCGCCGCCGCGTTCCCGTCGGCCTGTGGCAAGACCAACCTGGCGATGATCCAGCCGACCATCCCCGGCTGGCGCGCGGAGACCCTGGGCGACGACATCGCCTGGATGCGTTTCGGCAAGGACGGCCAGCTCTACGCCGTGAACCCGGAGTTCGGCTTCTTCGGCGTCGCGCCGGGCACCAACCACAGCTCCAACCCCAACGCGATGGCCACCATCGACGCGGGCAACACCGTCTACACCAACGTCGCCAACACCGACGACAACGATGTGTGGTGGGAGGGCCTGGAAGGCGATCCGCAGCACCTGATCGACTGGAAGGGCAACGACTGGACCCCCGAGTCCGGCACGCACGCCGCGCACCCGAACTCGCGCTACTGCACCCCGATGTCGCAGTGCCCGACCCTGGCGCCGGAGTGGGACGACCCGCAGGGCGTGCCGATCTCGGCCATCCTGTTCGGCGGTCGCCGCAAGACCACCGTCCCGCTGGTGACCGAGTCGTTCGGCTGGGAGCACGGCGTGTTCATGGGCGCCACCATGGGCTCGGAGCAGACCGCCGCCGCCGAGGGCACCGTCGGCACCATCCGTCGCGACCCGATGGCGATGCTGCCGTTCCTGGGCTACCACGTGGGCGACTACCTCAACCACTGGATCGACCTCGGCAAGAACGCCGACGCGACCAAGCTGCCGAAGATCTTCTACGTCAACTGGTTCCGTCGTGGCGACGACGGCCGCTTCCTGTGGCCCGGATTCGGTGAGAACTCCCGCGTGCTGGAGTGGATCGTCGGCCGCATCGAGGGCACCTCGAACGCCACCGCGACCGCCGTCGGCAACGTCCCCGCGGCCGCCGACCTCGACCTGGCCGGCCTCGACGTGGTCGCCGCCGATGTCGACGAGGCACTCGCGGTGAACGCCGACGAGTGGCGCAAGGAGATCCCCTCGATCGAGGAATGGTTCGAGTTCGTCGGCGACAAGCTGCCCTCCGGCGTGCGCGACGAGTTCGAGGCACTCAAGGAGCGCCTGGGCTGATCCGGCTCTAACACTGAACCGCCCGTACCGTTTTCGGTACGGGCGGTTTCTGTTCCGGGGACGATTCGCCGAAGGATTTGTGGGTACATCTGGGCATGTCAGTGCGTCGCTGATCCCGGTTACGCTGCTTCTCGCCTATATTTCCTGACGAGCTCAACCCCCGCGAGACTCCTGCACCGCCACGCGGTCGACGATGATCGACGTTGAGAGGTGGTTTGACGCATGACCGATCTGGTGACCGGATTCGAGTCCGACACCTGTTCGAGCACTCCCCTGCACCGCGTGGCCGGTCGGCTGGAACGGGTCCTGCCGCCGGGCTGGCGAGTCGAAGTCGTCGACCTACCGGCCCGGGGCGAGGTGTCCGCGCAACCGGTACTGCGGGTGCGTATGCCGGAGAGTTAGGGAGTGGTCCAGCAGAGTGATGCGCACGCGTGGGTGTGAGCGCGTCTCAACTGGATGAGTTGTCGCTCCAGCCCATCGGCATCAGGACCGATTTCTGTTCGCAGAAGGCGTCGAGTCCCTCCGGGCCGTTCTCGCGGCCGATGCCGGAGTTCTTGTAGCCGCCGAACGGTGCGGTCGGGTCGAAGGCGTACCAGTTGATCGCGAACGTGCCGGTGCGGATGCGCGCCGCCACCTCGACGCCGTGGTCGATGTCGGTGGTCCACACCGAACCGGCCAGGCCGTAGTCGGAGTCGTTGGCGATCGCGATGGCCTCGTCCTCGGTGTCGTAGGGGATCACCGACAGGACCGGGCCGAAGATCTCCTCCTGGGCGATGGTGCTCGCGTTGTCGACGTCGGCGAAGATCGTCGGCTCGACGAACCAGCCGCGTTCGACACCGGCGGGCCGTCCGCCGCCGAGTACCAGGCGCGCGCCCTCGGCCAGCCCTTTGGCGATGTAGCCCTCGACGCGGTCGCGCTGCTTCTCGCTGATCAGCGGGCCGAGCTGGGTGGCGGGGTCGGTCGGGTCGCCGGTCTGCATGGTGCGCACGTGGGCGACCAGGGCGTCGACGATCTCGTCGTAGCGGCTGCGCGGCGCCAGGATCCGGGTCTGCGCGACGCAGCCCTGTCCGCTGTTCATCAGCCCCGAGAACGCGAGGACGGGGATGCTCGCGGCCAGGTCCACATCGGGCAGCACGATGGCGGCCGATTTGCCGCCGAGCTCGAGCGAGACGGTCTTGAGCTGTTCGCCGGCGATCGCGGCGAGCTTCTTGCCGACCGGGGTGCTCCCGGTGAAGGTGACCTTGTCGACGTCGGGGTGGGCGGCGAGGTATTCGCTGGCCTCGGCCTCGGCGGGCAGGACCGAGAGCACGCCGTCGGGCAGCCCGGCCTCGGTGAACAGGTCGGCGAGGATGTTCGCGGTGAGTGGGGTCAGCGGCGAGGGCTTGAGCACCACCGTGCAGCCCGCGAGCAGCGCGGGTCCGAGCTTGTTCACCGCGAGGAACAGCGGCACGTTCCACGCCGTGATCGCGGCGACGACGCCGCGCGGTTCCCGTGACACACGCGAGGTTCCGAACAGGCCGACCCGAGTCTCGTTCCAGGCGAACGTCTTCGCCAGTTCGACCAGCGCGTCCAGGGCAGCCACGGCCGGAATCTGGTTGAGGGTCAACGCCGCCAGTGTCGGCGCGCCCATCTCGGCGGTGAGCGCGGCGAGCAGTTCCGGCGAGCGCTGCTCGATCAGTCGTGCGACTTTGGCAAGTATCTCGGCTCTTTCGAGCGGATCTTTCGTCGGCCACGGCCCGCTGTCGAACGCGTCGCGGGCCGCGGCGACCGCCGCGTCGACGTCGGCATTCGTTACCGCGGGCACGCTGCCGACGGTCTCCTCGGTGGCCGGACTGACCACCGAAATGCGGTCCCTACCGGCCGGGGTTGTCCACTTGCCGCCGATGAACAGACTGTCGTAGTGCATGAGAACACGTTACAGTTTTGGAAGGGGATTGTCTGCAACCTGTTCTAAATCGCTGGGGCGCAACGACTGTGAAGATTGCGAATTCCAACCTGTCGGTTCGCTTTTCGGGGAAACGCACTATTGCGTTCAGCTGGTGAAAAGGGGATGCTTTAGCTACTGATCAGCTGCGCTCGATTCATCGAACATTAACAGCGAATTGGGGAGACCTACTCATGGCTGTGCAAGTGATCGGCCGATCGTTGATGACCAGCGACCAGACCGACCATCAGGCGAAAAGTGTTGGCAGTGGCGGATGGGTTGTCTCCTTCCTGCCCGGCCGCACCCTCACGATCGAGCAGGCGACTGCCGCCATTCAGGCCGCTGAGGCGGTTGCGATGGTCGGAGCGCTCGCCGATCAGGTCGGCCTTACCACGTTGGAGACCGTCGGTCTGGCAATTCAGGAATCACCGTGGGACACGGTATTGCCCGAACCGGCGCGCAGGGCACGAAGATTGAGTTGGCTGGCGTGATCAGGCTTTGGTAGCGACCACCACGAGGTTGCTCACCAATAACTCGCGAACCTTCGGAACGCGCACCAGCCACCACGCCCAACGCGGGTGATAACGCGGGAAAATGGTATCGATATCGGCTGAAGTCGTTGCGGCCCAGCGCAATCCATCTTCAGCCGTGACAGCGAACAGCGAACGGCCGAACCTGTTCTTGGGTTCGCGCCCGTGCTTACGCCGATACCGACGCGCCGCGAATTCGCCACCGAGGTAGTGCCACAGGCCGGTCTCGTGTCCGCCGAAGGGTCCGTGCCACACCGTGTACGAGTACACGATGAGGCCGCCGGGCTTGGTCACCCGCACCATCTCCTCGGCCATCAGCCACGGCTGCGGCACGTGCTCGGCGACATTGGACGAGAAGCAGACGTCGAAGGAATCGTCGCGGAACGGCAGTGCCATGCCCGACCCGCGCACCGAACCCGACACCCGAAGCCCCGCCGCGTGCATCTCCGACGGGTCCGGCTCGACCGAGACATAGCGGGCGCCGCGCGCGCTGAACTCGTCGGCGAAGTAGCCGGGGCCGCCACCGACGTCGAGGACCACGGTGCCGGTGAGGTCGCGGCCGGTGACGTCGGCGTAGAAGTCGCTGACCAGCTCGGCGCTGTCGGTGGCGATGCCGCCGTAGAAGCGGCCGGGGTCGGACTGCTCGAAGCGGAAGCTGGTGAGCAGGCGCAGCGACCTGCGCAGGGTGGCCCGGCGCGCGAACCTGGACTGGTCGCGTGGCTGGATCGGCTGCTCGGTTCTCTGCGGGGTGGCGGTCGACACGGCAGCAGTGTATTTGCAGATCTGTGGTGCGCGGCAGGTGGTGGGGGCGTCGAGTGGGTGGGAGGTTGGCATAATCGTGCAACTTCGGCGTCGCGGAGCCAGAAAACGGGCTGTTCGTTGTGGGGATGCACGAATATGCCACCTTCGGACTCGGCCGATGCCGGTCTGAGCGGCGCGCGAACCACGCCCAGGTCGGCTGATCTGGGCGAACACCGCAGAGAGCGACCTGTTGTGTGACCTACACCCGCTAGTGTGGGCGTCGACATTTGTCTGCCACCGAATCGAATGCGAGTCCCGACCGTGCGTGAAGTCCTCCTACTCTGCTGGCGTGACACCGGGCACCCGCAGGGTGGTGGCAGCGAGCGGTATCTGGAGCAGGTCGGGGCGCAGTTGGCCGCGCGGGGCATCAAGGTCACCCTGCGCACGGCCGGATACCCCGGTGCGGCCAGGCGTGAGCGGGTCGACGGCATCGATATCAGTCGCGCGGGTGGGCGCTTCACCGTGTATCCGCGCGCGTTGGCCGCCATCGTGGCCGGTCGGCTCGGTTTCGGGCCGTTGCGTGGGGTGCGCCCCGATGTCGTGATCGACACCCAGAACGGCATTCCCTTCTTCGCCGGCGCCACGGGCGTGCCGTCGGTGGTGTTGGTGCATCACGGGCACCGTGAGCAGTGGCCGGTGGCCGGGCGGCTGGTCGGGCGGATCGGCTGGTGGATCGAGTCCACGCTGTCCCCGCGCGTGCATCGCGACAACCAGTACCTCACCGTGTCGCTGCCCTCGGCCGAGGAGTTGTCGGTGCTCGGTGTCGACCGGGAGCGCATCGCGGTGGTCCGCAACGGCGCCGAACCGGTCCCCGTCGAGGTCGTGCCAGGTACCGACACCACCCGTGCCGCGCACCCGCGCATCGCGGTGCTGTCGCGCCTGGTCCCGCACAAGCAGATCGAGGACGCCCTCACCGCCGTCGCGCACCTGCGCGAACGCTTCCCCGACGTGCACCTCGACGTGATCGGTGACGGGTGGTGGGCGCCCAACCTGCGCGCCTGCGCCGACACCCTCGGCATCGCCGACGCGGTCACCTTCCACGGCCACGTCGACGAACGTCGCAAGCACGAGATCCTCTCGACCGCGTGGGTCCACGTCATGCCCTCGCGCAAGGAAGGCTGGGGCCTCGCCGTCATCGAAGCCGCCCAGCACGGCGTTCCCACCATCGGTTACCGCAGCTCACGGGGCCTCACCGACTCCATCGTCGACGGCGTCACCGGCCTGCTCGTGGACGACGCGCCCGCCCTCGCCCGCGCCGCCGCCGACCTGCTCGCCGACCGCGACACGCGCCAGGTGATGGGTGAGAAGGCGCGGGCGCGTGCGAACGAGTTCTCCTGGGAGCAGACCGGGGCGGGCGTCTACGAAGTCCTCGCGGCCGCCGCGGCGGGGCGCACCGTCAGCGGATTGGTCGCTCCGCCTCGGATCTAGGGTCGGGGTGGCGGGATGCGGTGAGCAGGGCTGTGGTCAGGAGGAGGGCCCAGAGGAGGTGGGCGCCTGCGGAGATTCGGCGTTGGGTGGGGGTGGCTGAGTCGAGGGTGGCCGGGTCGGGGATTCGGTAGAGGGCGAGGTCGTTGTCCTGGTATCGCAGGTCGGCGGTGGTGAGGGTGCGGTCGGAGGCGCCGAGGGGGCCGGGGGTGGTGCGTTCCACGAGGATCCAGCCGACGCCGAGGGTGGCCAGTTCGGTGGCGGGGGCGCCTCGGAGGAGGGCTTCTTCTACGGTGCGTGCTCGGTTTCCCTCGCCGGTGACCGCGTAGCCGCGGACTCGCAGTTCGCCGGTTTGTAGGACGTCGTTGGGGAGGATGCGGGGGGCGGGGTCGAGGACGGGAGGTGTTCCGCTGTAAGGGAATCGGCGGAACATGCCGGTGGGGAGGACGGCGATGTCGCCGGGGGCCTCGATGCGGTCGGCGACCTGATGCCAGCCCCCCGGGTAGTGGACGGGGCGCAGGGCGCCGCCGACTCCCCAGGCGAGGTCGGCCAGGGGGAGGGTGGTCAAGAGGATGAACAGGGCGGCTACCCAACGCACGGATGCCTTCGACTCGCCTTCGGCCTCCGGGCGCCGTATCGCTCGGGCGACGGTCCGACACGCGGCGGCCGCGCACAGCGCGTAGGCGGGCATCGCCAGCGCCACGTACTTCTGGGTGTCCCGCAGCAGTCCGGCGCCGGGAACGTGCACGACCAGCCACTCGCCTGCCGCCAGGCCCCAACTCGTCGCACCGAGTGCGGGCAGCACGATCGCCACCGCCGCGATTACCAACAGTGTCCGACCGGTGCGCTCAGCCCACACCGCGCGCACCCCGAACGCGACGATGCCCAGCAGCAACAGCGTGCCGACCAGTGCGAGAGGTGTTGTGCGACTTGCTGGTACGGCCTCACCGTTCCAGATGCCGCCGAGTCCGGCGAGGCTGCCGAGCGTGCCGAGCCACGGTTCGGCGCGTGCCGCGAAGGCGGAGACACCGGCCGGGTCGGACGGCTCGGTGCCGGAGCCGAGCGCGGTGGCGGTCAGCCAGGGGGCGCACGTCACGATCCACAGGGCGGCGGCGGGAAGTAGCGCGCGCCGGCCGACCAGCGCGAGTCCGATGACGGCGGCCAGCAGCGAACCGGTCGGGGTCAATCCGGCGGCGGCGAAGCTCGCGGTCAGTGCGGCCCAGCCGCCGAGAGTGCCTGTGCGGCGGAAAGATTCGACACGGTTCGTTGTTCCCTGGTCCGGGTTGTCGCTGAATCCTGTTCGGCGCGAAGCGGTTCGGATGCGGGTGGCGGCGAGAGCGGTCCAGGGGAGGGCGGCGTAGCCGGCGAGGAGGCTCCAGTGGCCTTGGAGGAGGCGTTCGGCGACGAAAGGGTTCCACAGGGCGACGGTGGCGGCGACGAGTTGGGCGCCGGTGGCGGCGCGGACGAGGCGGCGGGCCAGTGCGGCCGCGCCGTAACCGGCCGACCACAGGGCGACGATCAGGATCGCCTTCACCAGGATGCCGCCGTCGACGACGGGGGACAGGGCGGCGAGCAGGGCGTCCTGGGGTACGGCGCGGGGGGCGGCGGCGCCGAGGCCGAGGGCGGAGTCGGTGAGGTAGGAGCGGGGGGTGCTCACCGCGTCGCGCAGCAGCAGGTAGCCGGAGCCTGCCAGCGGTCCGATGATGATCGCCGTGAGGAGGGCGCAGTATCCGGCCACCACGGCCCTGGCTTGCCCACGACTCATCACGTGAGTGCACCTTACGTACCGGCGCGATCGCGGTCGAGCAGGTGGCGGCATCGAACGGCGCTATCGCTCGAGGTGAGTCCGCTCGGACTCACATTTTCGGGGTTGGCGTGATGGCGAACACAGTGGGGTGCGACGATGGGGCGTGTCCTCGGTCCGTCGCCCCCCTGTAGTCGCTGACCTCACCTGGGTGACGGCCGGCGCGATGACCGCCAACGTCGCCGGCTACCTGCTGCAATTGTTCGCCGGTCGCTGGCTCGGCGTGGCCGGGTACAGCGAGTTCGCGAGCCTGCTCGCCGTGCAGCTGCTGTGCGCGGTGCCCGCCCTGGCCATGCAGAACGTGGTGGCGCGCGAGGTGGTGCGCGGTGCCACGGCGGGCGCGGTGCGGTCGATGCAGTGGCGGTGCGCGGCGATGGTGGCCGCGGTGGCGGTGGTGCTGATCCCGGTGGTCGCGGTGGTCCTCGATGTCGGGGTGTGGGCGGCGGCGGCCGCGCTCGGTGCCGCGCCCGCGTTGGTGATCCTCTCCGGTGAGCAGGGAATTCTTCAGGGCGGCAACCACTTCCGCGCGTTGGCGACGGTTCTCGCGATGGCCGGTACCGCCAGGGTCGCGCCCGCGCTGCTCGCCCTCGCGCTCGGCGGCGGTGCGGCCGGCGCGCTGTGGGCGGGTGCGCTCGGCATCGTCGGCGCCGCGATCATCGCCGGTCGGATCGCTCGATCGACCACCGGTCAGCGCCGGTTGGATGGCGACGCGGACTGTTCACCGGTAGGGGACGGCGAGGTGGACGGTGGCGCGGACCGTTCACCGGTAGTGGACGGCGAGGTGGACGGTAGCGCGGACCGTTCACCGGCAGTGGACGGTGGCGCGGACCGTTCACCGGTAGTGGACGGCGGGGCCCGTGCGACGTCGTCCGGTGGGGACTCGGTGCCGGGCGAGTCGGTCGTGGCGGCGCGGGGGCTCGGGCGAGCGCGCTCGGCGGTGAGCGCGCCCACTCCGGTCAAGCCCGTCGGTGTGCTGCCTGTCCTGCGGGCGGTGCAGGTGCAGGCGGCGCTGATGGCGCTGTCCTCGGTCGACTTGATCGTGGTGCGGATCGTGCTCGACGAGGTCGATGCCAGCCGGTATTCGCTGGGCACCATCGCCACCAAGATCGCGTTCTGGCTGCCGCAGGCAGTCGGTGTCGTGCTGTATCCCCGGATGGCGCAGCCGACCCATTCCGCGCGCGCGATCCGCGACGCGCTGTCGGTGTTGTCGCTGATCGGCATCGTCGCGGTGGTGGGCGCCGCCGTGGCCGCGCCACTGGCCCCGCTGTTCGCCGGTGCCGATTACGCCCCCATCCAGGGCATTCTGTGGATGTTCGCCCTGCACGGCGCTATTCTGGCGGTCCTGCAAGGTGCCCTCCTCTCGGCAATCGCCGTGGAACGCACCGCCCTGGCCGCCGTCACCTGGATCGGCTTGGCCGTCGAGATCACCCTCATGCTTGCCTTCGCCCGCACCATCACCACCCTGATCACAACGGCCGTCTCGGTAGCCGCCGTCACCACCACGATCGTCGCAGCGGTCGTCCTGCACACCGCTCGAAAGCCAACGGCCGACTTCGACTTGCGCGCCCGGTAGCTCCCAGCGACCCCGGAGCGCCTGTCTTCCTCGGAACCAGGATGGACAGGGTGCCGAGTTCGCCTGGAATCAGGTAGGTCAGAGTCCCCACGGTGGCATTTTCGTGCACGCAACCGTTCCGAAAGCCAGAATCGGGCCCGATCAGCGATTCTCTGCACGTTTATGCCGCCCTCGACCCGCCCTTCCCCCAGCCCGGAAACCACGAACGGCCCCGGTCGCGGTGACCGGGGCCGTTCGAGAAGTGCTGTCGCTCAGGGGCGTTTGTTGATGTCGATCTGTTCGGTGGGGCCGTCGTAGTCCCCGCGTGGGAACTGCGTGGTGGGCGCGTCGTCGCCGTCCCAGCGGGTGGCTCCGGTGTCGTCGTCGTCCCACTGGGTGGTGGGGGTGTCGTCGGCATCGGGGGCGGTGGTGGGGACGGGCGTGGTTCGTGAGCCGCGGGGGGTGGCGTGGGCGGGGGTGCCGCCGCCGCGCAGGCCGAGGAACAGGCCGCCGAGCAGGGCCAGCACGCCGAGGATGCCGAACACGATCGGCACGATCCGGCCGAACAGGGAGAGCTTGTCGGTGTTGTCCTTGGCGATCGCGATCTGCGATTCGATCGTCGCCTCGTCGAACACGATGTGCGACTTGAGCGCGGTGACCTCGGGCTTGTCGCCCGAACGCGCGTAGAACAGGTGGATCGACTCGCCACCCTTGATCACGGTGCCGGTCTGCGGCTCGACCCACAGGTCGCGCACGTTGGTGTAGTAGCGGTACATCGTGACCGGCTCCTCGCCGCCCTCGACGCCCCACTTGGCGGCGGGCAGGGTGAGTCGGTTGGTCGGCGACTGCTGCACGTCCCAGGTGTTGGTGACGGGCGCGGTCATCTGGAACCGGTAGACCTTGAGGTTGTTGATCTCGGTCTCTTCGATGAAGTTCGCGTCGAAGGACTGGCGCACGTTGATGTCGAAGTACGGGTAGGTCTTCTTCTCGGTGCCGATCGGGAAGCGGTAGCCGATGCCGGTGTGCTGCACCGGTTCCATGACGCTGCCGTCCTTGTTCACGGTCACCGCGATCGACCCGTTGGGGTCGGCGTCGACCGGCATGCCGGTGGTGCGCGAGATGGTGACGCGGTCGATGAGGGCCGAGAGCAGGCCGGTGTCGCCCTGCACGTCGGTGCGGCGCAGCGTCTGGCCCGCCTGCAGCGTCATCTGGTCGGCGTCGGAGGGTTCCTCGACGGTGACGAAGCGCTGGGAGACCAGCGGCACATCCTTGTTCACCACGGGGGGCCCGTCGCCGGTGGTGAGCGACTTCGAGTCGAGGACGAGGCTCTCCTCGCCCTTCTGGTTCTCCGCGATCGTGGTGATCTCGAGGTCGAGCGGCGTCTTGGCGACCTTGCTCACCGTGTAGGTGGGGATCATCAGCGCGGCGACGAGTAATGCCGCGCCCAGACCCACGAGCACGCAGGCGACCGTCCTTCTGGTACCGGCACTCAGTGCCATGTAACTCTCCTCGTCGTTCGAACACGGATGGCCCGGTGGTCGACACTAACAGCCCGACCTCGCAAGGTGCGTGCGCTGTACCACTGAAATCGCCGACACGGCAGACTGGATCTCGATGACAACCGCCACCAGCCCCGTTTCAGCCCCCCGTGCCTTCATTCCCGCTCTGGAGGGAATGCGCGGAATGGCGGCACTCGGTGTGCTGGTCACCCATGTCGCGTTCCAGACCGGTACGGCCGCGACCCCGGTCATCGGCCCGATCCTGGAACGCTTCGATATGGCGGTCGCGGTGTTCTTCGCGCTGTCGGGTTTCCTGCTGTGGCGCCCGCACGCGGCGGCGGCGCGCGGATTCGGTCGCGCCCCGACCACCGTCCGCTACCTGCTGCACCGGGTGGCCAGGGTGCTGCCCGCGTACTGGGTGGTGGTGGTGTTCGTGCTGTTGCTGCTGCCGGGCGCCGCGCAGACGGCGAACCTGCGGGTGTGGGTGTCGAACCTGCACCTGCTGCAGGTGTTCGTGCCGTTGACCCTGACCGACGGGCTCACCCAGATGTGGAGCCTGTCGGTGGAGATGGCTTTTTATCTGGTGTTGCCGCTGTTGGCGTGGTCGGTCGTGCGGTTGCGCGGGCGGGCGGCGCGGTGGCGGGTGCCGGTGCTGTGCGGGTTGATCGCGGTGAGCCTGACCTGGAACCTGTGGCCGATTCCGACGCCGGAGGCCATCCACGCCGACAACTGGTTGCCCGGCTATCTGCCGTGGTTCGCGGCGGGCATGGTGCTCGCGGAACTGGTCTATCTCGTGCGGCCGGGGGCGCGGTGGGCGCGGGTGCTGTCGAATCAGCGGCTGATGTGGGCGGTGGCGCTGGTGGCGCTGCTGGCCTCGGCGACGGAGTTCGGTGGTCCCGCCGGTCTGGAACGCGCCCACCCCTGGCAGTACGCGATGAAGATCGTGCTCGGCACGATTCTCGCCTTCTGTCTGCTGGCGCCGCTGGTGATCCACACCCGCGACACCTCGCACCGCTGGCTGGAATCGAGCACCGCCGCCATCCTCGGCCGCTGGTCCTACGGCATTTTCCTGTGGCATCTGGTGGTGCTCACGATCGTGTTCCCGGTCTTCGGGATCCTGCCGTTCAGCGGCCATTTCCTCTATGTCATCGTCCTGACGACGCTGCTGACCCTGCCGCTCGCTGCGGCCAGCTTCGCGCTGGTCGAGGAACCGGCTCGCCGCTGGGCGGCCCGCTGGGACAAGCGCGCCGCCGCCCGCCGCGCTAGCGAGCCCGTTTCCGCCGGGACCTGAGTCGGCGACGTGGCAGGGCCGCGACGCCCACCGCGACCACCGCCAGTACCGCCGGGGCCTGGGCCAGGACCGAACCGCCCATGTACTCGACGCCCGATCGCCACGTGCCCGTCGAGAGCGCGGCGGCGGAGATCAACGTGCCGAGTCCGGCGATCCAGGGCAGGGTGCGCGCGGTGCGCAGTGGTCGGAAGTGACTGCAGGCCAAGGCGATCAGGGCGACTGCCGCGCCGATGGGGCCGGAGATGACCGCGACGGCTCCGGTCAGGCCGATTGCCGCCCCCCAGCGAACGCCCCAGGTGCCGGGGGGCGGGCCGAGGTCGGGGACCTCGCGTCGGCGCGGGATGGCAAGCAGCACAAGGGGAATCAGGAGGAGAAGTCCGCCGAAGATCGATAGGCGATACCAGCGGTCGGCCGGGAAGGACACGGTGATCTCGCCGGTGGTGCCTGCCGGAAGCAACCAACCCTGCTGCCAACCGTCCACGACAACCGGTTCGAGTTCCTTGCCGTCAGCGGTCTCTGCCTGCCAGCCGACGTTGGTGCTGAGTGGGAGGACCAGCAGTTGCGGGACTGAGTCGGTGGGTGTTTCGAGCGAAGGTGCTGTTCCGCTGGCCTCCGAGGGTGCCTGGTCGCTGGGGTCGGTGGGTGGCGCGCCGGGGTAGGGGTCGGTGCGGGGGAGGTGGAGGTGGTCGACGGTGAACAGTTCGGTGGGGACGACGGTGAGGTCGACTCGGCCGGGGAGGAGTTCGATGTCGGTGGCGTCCGCTTCGCAGGCGCGTGCGGAAACCGGTGCGCCCGAGCGGAGTTCGTCGACGGTGGCGGTGACCGTGGTGTGGACGGCGCGGCCGCCGAGGGCGATCACCGGTCCGTCCGCGCAGCCGATGGTGACGAGTCGGTCGCCGGGGGCGTGGGCGGGGTAGTCGGGTCCGAGTACTTCCACTTCGGCGAGGCCGGTGGGCTGGGTGAGGACGAAGCCGAGGGCGGTGCGGTCGAGGACGTCGTTCCAGCGCATGATGCTGATCTCGATGCGGTCGGTTTCGGTGGGGTACAGCGAGATTCGCGCGGGTTCGCCGCGGTCGCGTTCGGGGAGTTCGCGGATCTGCGGGCCGTTGCCCAGGTTCACCGCGACGGCGGTGGCGGTCGCGGGCAGGCCGCCCAGTGCGGTGGTGATGTCGAGTCCGGTGACCAAGGCGGGTTCGGGAAGTTCCAGTACCAGTGTGGGTTTGGCGCCGCCGGTTTCGCGGACGGTGGTCTCGGGGGCGGTCCAGGTGGTTTTCGGGTCGCCGTCGGTGGCCGCGAAGGCCGCGCCGCGCAGGTCTGCGACATCGGCCTTGCCGCGGGCGACCGGGCGGGTGTCGTCGGTGAGCAGCGCTTCGAGTCCGGGTCCCGGCCGGGTACGCACGGTGAGATCGGTACCGACAGTGAGGGGTTCGGGTACCGAGAGGGTTCGGCCGAAGACGCCGGGTTCCTCGGCGGGCAGGCCGAGTCCCTTGCTGCAGTGCACGCGGTCGGGTCCGTCGAAACAGTTGCTGCGGCCGGGGAATTCCTGTCCGAGGTCCCAGCCGTTGACGATCGTGCCGGGCGCGACCTCGGGCAGCACGACCCGGTGGCGGATGTCGACGCGCACGGGCGCGTCCCGGTTCGAGTAGTCGTCGAGGGTGAGTTCGCTGATGCCGAATTGCCCACCACGCGTGCCGGTTTCGGTGCGCGCGGCGGTGATCATCACCCAGTCGGTCTTGCCCGCGGGCAGCGCGACGGACACGGGCGTGCCCGGTTCGGTGATGCGCGCCGACACGGTTCCGCGCGAGGTGCGGACCTCCACCCACTTCACCGTGTCGCCCAGCGCCGCCGCCGTGGTCGTGAAACGCAGCGAGCCGTTCGCGATCGGCGCGTCCAGATCGAGTCGAATCCACTGTCCGAGAGCGGATTCGGAGCCATTGCTGATCCACGCGGTGCTGGGGTCGCCGTCGACGGCGGCGGCGGTGGAGCTGCCGGGGGCCGCGCCGCCGATCTGGGTGGCGTCGGAGGCGGAACTGGACGCGGTCACCGTCGCGCCGGACCATTCGCCGCGCACGAGTTCGGTTCCCTCGACGGGGTAGTCGGGGACGAGGTTGTGGGTGCGGCGCGGGTCGTCGGGGGCGCGGATCGAGGAGTTGTGGTTGTCGACGCGACCGAAGTCGGCCTCGCGATCCATGGGGGTGTCGGTCAGCAGGACGGGGCGCGGCGGGAGTCCGGCGCGGACCCGGTCGGCTTCGAGAAGTGTTGGCGCGATGGGGTTTTCACCGTCACGGCGCAGGCGTTCCAGGACTTCCGGGCCGCCTTGGACCACAGGCGCGGAGGCCAGCGGGGTCGTGTACGCGCCGGGGAAGGACGACGGCGCGCCGGTGCCGCTGCGCACGGTGGCGGGCGTGCCCGGCGGGGGCACGTCGACCCGGTAGATCTCGACCGCCGGGTAGGCGGGCAGCAGATCGTTGTCCACCACCAGCCCACGATCCGCCGCGCGCGGGCCGATCAGCGACCCGAAGGAGGTGACCTTGGTGATTCCGGGCGAGCCCTCGATCGCGCGGTGGGCCAGCATCGGCCGGGTCGATCGGGAGGTCTCGGGGTCGAGGTCGTTGCGCAGCACCAGGATTCCGATGCCCTGGTCGGCCAGGGTGGCGGCCAGGCCGGTGGAGGGGCGGCCGTCGGCGATGAGGCGCTGCACCGAATCCATCGCGCGGATGGTGCCGGGCGGATTGAGCGGGACCGAATCCCGCACGGCCCATGGGGTACTCGCCAGAGCCTGTAGGGGTTCGTCGCGGGTGAGGCCCCAGATCTGACTGCCGAACGGCGCGCCGGGCACGATCAGGGCGCGGGTGTCGGCGGCGTTGTCGGCGAGCCAGTTCGCGGTGTCGGTCCAGTAGGCGGGTACCCGGTCGTAGGCGCCGCGCGGGGCGAGTCGACCGGTCCAGGCCAGCGAGGTGGCGATGGTGAGCGCGGCCATGACCAGCGCGGCGACCGCGACGAGGCGATCGCGTTCGGGATGGGCGAAAGCGCTGCGCCACACCGGCATCGGCACCGAGGCGGGCAGCGCGACCCGACCCAGCAGGTGCGCCAGACCCACCACCAGCGGCAGCCGGATCAGCGGTTCGAGCTTGTGCACATTGCGCAGCGGCGCGCCCCCAGCGTCGAGGAAGATCCGCACCGATTCGGCGAACGGGCCGCCGAGTGTGCCGACGTAACCAGCGCAGATTCCCGCCAACCCCACGCACAGGATCAGCACGAACCGACCCCGGTACGGCATCGCCGACCGCGCCAGCCCGGCCATACCGGCCGCCGCGAGCAGACCTGTCGCCAGCACCGCGGCGGGCTGGGTCACCAGCACCGCGCCCGCGATGCGTTCGGGCGAGACGAACGGGGTCCAGCTGTCGGTGCCGCGCAACACCTCGCTCAGCGACGCCCACTGCGTGGTCACGCCGGAGGATTCGATGAAGTCGAGGAACGGCGGACTCACCTTGCCGAGCAGCAGCAGCGGCACCACCCACCAGAACGTGGCGAGCACCAGCAGCGGAATCCACGCCCGCGTGAACCGCCACCACCGCCGATTCGGTCGATACGAGGCCCACCACAGCGCGGCGGGCAGGAACGCCGCCACCGTCGCCACCGCGTTCACCGACCCCATCAGCGCCAACGCCAACGCGCTCCCGGCAGGGGAGAGCGCGCCACCGGTGACCTGGGACGAACCCGGTACCGACCCCCTCACCCGTGAGAACACACCACCGCGTCGACGCGTGCGCTCGACTGCCGGGCCGTCGTTACCTTTCGCGGTACTCGCGTGCGAGGCCGACGAGCGCGTGGTCTCCTTCGCTGGATCCAGCGGCTTCGCGGGGCCGCGTCGCCGGGTCGTCCCCCCTGGTGCGGTGGGCGACACCGCCCCAGCTCGCCGCGCCGGGCTCACGCTCGAATGATCTGCGGTCTCGGACGAGTGCCGAGCGCGGATCGCCACCCCGAGGGCCGCGGGCGCGAGCAGCACCCAGGGCGCCAGCATCATCGGCAGCGTTTCCGAGGAGATGGACCCGAGCGTGGTCAGGACGCGCGGGGACAGGGCGAAGGCGATGCCCGCGATCACCCGTGACCCGCGCGAGCCGATCCCGAGCGTTTCGCACAGCTTGACGATGCCCCAGAACCCGGCGAGCAGCAGCAGCGCCCACCACACGCGCTGGGTGACCCAGGCGGGCAGGTGCAGCAGGTGGCCCGCGGAGAAGAAGGCGCCGTGCGGGAAGAAGTAGCCGTAGGCCTGGTTCTGGACCTGGCCCATGGGGGCCTGGCTGTTCCACAGGTGGGCGGCCCGCGCGAGGAAGCCGAGGGGGTTCTGCGCGAGGTCGTATTTGGTGTCGGCGACGGTGAGGCCGGGCGCCTGCGCGAAGGTCAGTACGAAGGCGGCGACTACCGTGCCGACGAGCCAGCGCCACCCCAGTGGCGCCCTGTCCGGTTGCCCCGTGGTGGGGCGTGACGCGCGGGCGCGCGACTCAGCGGCTGCCGTATTCAGGAGCGTTGAGCAGCGAGGAGTCCTTGTCACCGCTGCGGTCGATCGAGGGTGCGGTGTTCTGCTGCACCGCGGCCGTGATGGCGAAGACGGCGATCGCGCTCAGCAGGGCGCCGCCGACCGCGCTGGCAACAGCCGGAACAGCAAACTTCATCGCGCACTCCAATACGCTCGACGTCGGGGCCTGTCTCGGTGTCAACCTAGCAGGTGCGAGGGGCTCGGTCCGTCGTTGGGCAGCGCGCAACGCAGGGTGCCGAGCAGGGTGCCGAGCTTGGCCGTGGTCTCGGCCAGTTCGGCCCGTGGGTCCGAGGCCGCGACGATCCCGCCGCCCGCGCTGGCCCGCAAGCGGCGCCGGTCGGCGGCGAGTTCGCCGCCGCGGATCGCGACCACCCATTCGCCGTCGCCGTCGCTGTCGCACCAGCCCACCGCGCCGCCGTAGAAGCCGCGCCACGGTTCCCCGGCGGTGATCGTGTCGAGCGCGTCGGCGAAGGGTGTGCCGTTCACTGCGGGGGTGGGGTGCAGCAGCAGGGCGAGGTCGAGGGCGGTGGTCGAGGGGTCGCGCAGGGTGCCGTGGATGGGGGTGGCCAGGTGCCAGACCTGCTCGGTGCTGAGGAGTTCGGGCGCGTCGGGGATGTGGAGGTCGGCGCAGACCGGGGCGAGGCGCTCGCGGATCCAGTCGATCACGTAGGCGTGTTCCTCGCGATTCTTGGTGCTGGACAACAGTTCTCGGGCCTGGGCGGCATCGTCGGCCGGGTCGGGCAGGTGGGGGAGGGTGCCCGCGAGTGGGTTGAGGCTGACGCGATCGCCGTGTCGGGCGACGAGCACTTCGGGCGTGGCGCCGATCAGCGTCTCGCCCGGTCGTCCCGCCGCGAACAGGTCGACCGCGTACACGGCGGCGTTCGGGTGCCTGGCCAGCAGGTAGCCGGCGAGCACCTCCGGGTCGAGCGCGCTCTCGGCCTCGAGCACCATCGACCGCGCGGCCACCACCTTGCGCAGCGCGTTCGCCGGATCGCCGAGCTGTTCGACGAGTTTCGTCACCCGCGCCACATGTTCTGCGGGACTGGGTATTTCGGCCACGACGCGCACGGCGGGCAACTCGGGCAGCGCGGCCGGTCGCCACGATCCCGCCGTATGCAGCAGTTCGCGGGGCTGCCACAGCGCCGCCGCCTGACCCGGATCGAACGGCAGCGCCCCGACGATCGCCATCGCGGAACCCCGCCGAGCCGCGACCGCCGCGCCCGGATCAGCGAAACTCACACGCACCCCGGACCCCCGCACCACCGAGTCGGGCCGAGCCAGCAGAAATTCATCCATGGTCCCCCGACCCTAACCCCGCCACCGCACCTGGTCGATTGATCACCACGCTCTGGTGGTGCGGTTTCCGCCCGAGACGGTCACCAGGGCGTGGTGATCAACTGACCGAGTCGGCGACGCCATCTGGCGGCGACCGGTTCGTGAGTTGAGGACGACGGAGGACTCGTGCGGCGAGGTGCGTCTTCGTGTGACGACGTGTGCTCGCGCGACGTAGGCCAGGCCGGCGGACGACTACTGGTCCGGTGGCACCAGGAAGACCGGGCGGTGGCCGTGCTTCAGGACGGCTTCGGCGACGCTGCTGTGGAGGAGGGCGCGTAGGCCGGTGGCGCCGCGGGTGCCCGCGACGATGATGTCCACGTCGAGTTCGTCGGCGCAGTCCACGATCGTGTTCCAGATGGTCGTGGTGCATTCGGCGGTGCGGGGTTCGGCGTCGATTCCGGCGAGGGCGGCCAGGTGGATGCCTTCGGCGTTGATCTTGCGGGCGTCGGAGTAGGCGATGTCCTCGACGTCCTCGTCGGGCACCCACTCGGGCTGCATCACCCCGGACAGGCCGGAGATGCGGGCGGCCTGGCGGACCATCGGTTCCCACGCGGTGAGCAGGATGGCGCGTTCGGCGCTCAGGAAACGCCCGGCATAGGAGATGGCGCGCTTGGCGTGTTCGGAACCGTCGTAGGCGATGAGCATCCGATCGCATGCCATGACGACCTCCTGCGCTGGTCGGAGCTGCTTTTCCCCAGATTACCCCCGAATCGGACATCCCGATGGCGAACCTGAGGCTGTGGTCCGGGCCACGGGGGAGCTACCGTGGAGCACATGCGGAAATCGCCTGTGGTCGTGTTCGCAGTTCTCGCCGCTGTCGCCACCGCTTGCTCGGGAGGGTCGTCGAACGAGACGACGCCCGCGGCGAGCAGCAGCGCGGCAGGTCCCTCCGCCGGTGCGGCGGATCCATCGGGCACGCCGGCCCAAAACGCTTGCGGTGCAGAGTATCTCGCTCAGCTCACGCAGCGGGAGAAGCTCGCGCAGCTGCTCACCGTCGGCATCACCGGCTCGGCGGACGCGTCGAACGTGGTGAGTTCGGAGCAGGTGGGCGGCATCTTCATCGGCAGCTGGACCGATACCAGCCTGCTCAACGCCTCCGCTCTCGACGCCGTCAAGGCCAATGCCAAGGTGCCGCTGATGGTCACCATCGACGAGGAGGGCGGGCGTGTCTCGCGCGCGGCCAACGTGATCGGCACCGCGCCCTCGGCCCGCGTGATCGCGCAGACCCAGAGCCCCGACGAGTACTACCAGTTCACGCTGACCAGGTCGCAGGCCCTCAAGGACGTCGGGATCACGGTCGATTTCGCCCCCGATACCGATGTGAGCAGCCAGCCCGACAACAGCGTGATCGGCGACCGCTCCTACAGCGACGACCCCAAGACCGTCACCGACTACGCGAGCGCCTACATCCGCGCCTCCAACGAGGTGGGTCTCGGCTCGGTGATCAAGCACTTCCCCGGCCACGGTTCGGGCTCCGGTGACTCCCACACCGGCGCGGTGACCACCCCGCCGCTGGATCAGATGCAGAACACCGACCTCGTCCCGTTCCGCGACCTGGTGAACTCCGGCGCCGCGGTGATGGTCGGCCACCTCGATGTGCCCGGCCTGACCGAGCCCGACGTGCCCGCCAGCATCAGTCCCGCCGTGATGACGCTGCTGCGCGAGGGCACCGGGTACGGGGCGGCGCCGTTCAACGGCCCGATCTTCACCGACGATCTGAGCGGGATGGCCGCCATCACCTCGCGGATGTCGATCGAGGACGCGGTCGAGGCCACGCTGGTCGCCGGCGCCGACAACGCGCTGTGGATCAGCTCGGACGCGGTGCCGCAGGTGCTCGACCGTTTGGAACAGTCGGTGTCGAGTGGCAAACTGCCCGCCGACCGGGTTGATGCCTCCGTGCTGCGGATGGCGCGCTACAAGGGTGTGGCGTTGGGCTGCTGATAGGCCCCGGCGACCGTGTGGCAAATGAACGCAGGTGAACTTACCTTGGAGTAAGATAGGTGGTTCACCCTGCGGTAGGAGAGTGGATGGCAGGCGGGACCAAGCGGCTTCCCCGGGCAGTTCGCGAGCAGCAGATGCTCGACGCGGCTGTCGAGGTATTCGCGAGACGGGGCTTCCACGACACGTCGATGGATGCCATCGCGGCCGAGGCGAAGATCTCCAAACCCATGCTCTACCTGTACTACGGCTCCAAAGACGAACTCTTCCGCGCCTGCATCCAACGCGAGGGGCTGCGCTTCATCGAAGCCGTCGCGCCCGCGGGCAACCCGCAACTGACCCCGCACGAACAGGTCCGCACCGCGCTGGAGGGCTTCCTCGACTTCGTCGACCGCAACCGCCAGTCCTGGCAGGTTCTCTACCGTCAGGCGATCGGCCAGCAATCCTTCGCCGCCGAAATCGACAACGCCCGCGAGCGCGTCATCGAACTCACCGCCAAGCTGCTCGAGTCCAGCGCCCGCCATGCCGACCCCGGCACCAATTTCGAGGTGGTCGCCGCAGCGGTGATCGGCGCGGGCGAGGCCATCGCCGACCGGGTCGCCAGCGGGCGCATCGAGGTGGCCGAGGCGGTCGATCTGCTCGACGATCTCGCCTGGCGTGGTCTGGCCGGTCGCAAGAAGCCCGAGTAACTGTTGCGATAACCCCCGCTGCCTGCGATTGTGCAGCGTTGGCGAAATCTCGAAACGGGGTGGCAGTTGTTCGGTGTGTTGAAGCCGTGCGCGCACGGCGCGGCGAAATACGGCATCGATCCGGGACAGTGGCAGGCGCACATGTGCGGGCTGTGCCTCGGTCTGCGCGACGGGCACGGCCAGCTGGCCCGCGCGGCGACCAATACCGACGCGATCGTGTTGAGTGTGCTCACCGAGGCGCAGGCGGGAGCCGGGGCGCGCACGATGGCGGCGCCGTGTCCGCTGCGCGGGATGCGGCGGGCCTCGGTGGTGAGTGCGAGCGCGCCGGGGGTGCAGTTGGCCGCGACGGCGTCACTACTGTTGGGGGCGGCCAAGATTCGCGATCATGTCGACGACGGTGACGCGGCGGCGCCCGCGCGGCGGCCGATGCGTCGGGTGTCGAATACGTGGGCGGTGCGCGCCCAGCGGCAGGCCGATCAGATCGGGCTGGACGTAGCGCCCATGCTGGCCGCAATAGCCTCGCAGTCCGCGCTCGAAGCGCGCGCGGCCTCCCTCGACGACCTCGCCGGGCCTACGCAACTCGGCGCGACCACCCTCGACGATCTCACCGGCCCCACGCAGCTCTGCGCGGCCACCCTCTTCGGTCACGCCGCGACCCTGGCTGGTCGCCCGGAAAACGTTGCTGCCCTTCAAGAGATCGGGCGCCACGTCGGTCGCATCGCGCACCTCGCCGACGCCATCGAGGATCTCGAGCGGGACCGGCTGCGGGGGCGGTTCAATCCGCTCGAGGCCACGGGGACTGATATGCCGCGTGCCTATGATCTGTTGCGCGAGAGCGAGTCTCGGATCCGGGATGTGGCGGCGGAGGCCGAGCTGGATCAGCTGCCGACGGTGCGGTGGGCGTTGCTGGATCCGTTGGCGAGTCTGGTGCGGCGGCTGGGGCAGGGGCTCGGGCTGGTGGTCGGGCACGCCTGCCGCACTTCGCCGGTCGCCCAACAGAATTCGCCGTTTCAATTCCCCGCGCCGCTGGACAAGGGGCCGAGGCGGCCCGGACCGCTGCGTGCGTCCGGGCTGATCCTCGGCGTCTACTGCACCGGCATGGCCTGCTGTGTCGACCACACCAGCCCGTGTACCGGCGAGAAAAAGGATGCCTGGGCCAAGAACTGCGGCAACTGTTGCGAGGGTTGCGATTGCTGCAGCAGCTGCGGCGACTGCTGTGGTGACGGCTGCTGCTGCGACGGATGTTGCTGCGACTGCTGACGAAACGCTCTCGCGCGGTGGTTAATTCACCTACCGCGCGAGAGCGCCGCTCACTCGCACTTCACGATCGGGATCGGGTCGTACTTCACCGTCCGCGTATGCCGCGAGATCTGCGCACCGGTCTGGTGATCGGTGATCACTCGCGTATCGGAGATGGTGAACCCCGGCGCGCCCTCGGACGCGATGCAGTCCTTGCCCTTGGGCAGGGTGATCTCGTTGGGCTCGGTCGGCTTCGACTTCTCGCCCGTGATCGACTCCACGTTCACGGTTTTGGTGCCCCACAGCCGCACGGTGATGTCGGATCCGGTGGCGATGGCCTGGATGTAGACGCCCGTCGCGGCGGTGTTGCGGAAGGCGAGGTCGATCGCGCCGTCGAACACTGTCGCCTCGCGCGCGGCGGGGTAGCGCGAGATGTAGTAGCTGTGTTCGGTGTGTCCGGCGTCTTCCATGCCGGCGAAGTAGGCCGCGTTGTAGAGGGTGGTGGCGAACTGGCTGATGCCGCCGCCGACCGCGGTACTCGGCCTGCCCTTGTCGATGATCCCGGATTCCACGTAGCCCTCGGCGGCGGTGCGCGGGCCGGTGAAGTCGTTGAGCGAGAACGTGTCTCCGGGCTTGACCACCGCGCCGTCGACCTTCGCGGCGACGGTGCGGATGTTCACGCCCGACGGTCCGCTGAAGCCGCCGGTGGTGAACTGGCCGATCAGCTCGTTGACCCCGAGCCCGTTGGCGGCCTCGGTGGTGAGCTTGGGTTCGATGCGCTCGTAGGCGACGGGGCTGGTGCGCGGGCCGGGCTGGGTGAGCACGGCGGGCAGCTGCTCCAAAGTCTTTGCCCAGTCGACCTTTTCGCCGACCACGGCGGGCACCACGTTCGGCTTGCCCGCACCGGTCACCGAGAAGGTGGCGTCCTTCTCCTCCACCTCGGACTTCGCCAGGTCCGCCCCGAGCAGGGCGATCACGGCGTCGCTGTCGAATCGGGCCGCCAGTCCGCCGTTGCCGTCGGGCACGAAGCCGAGGGTGTCGGCGATCTGCGAGCTGGTCAGGGTGACCTGAGTGTCCTTGCCCGTCAACGTGATCGGGGACGCGACGGCGGGGGTGGCGAGATCGCGCACGGCCGCCTGCACCGCGTCGGCGCGCACCGCGACCGGCGCGGCCACCACGGGCAGATCCAGTTCGCTGCTCGACGCCCACCGCTCGGTGATGGTGGTGCGCGCGCCGTCGACGTCGAGGACGTGTCCGGGCACCGGCGCCACCGCGACCGGCCTGCCGTTCTCGAAGCGCACCGTGCCCTCGACGGTCGGGTTGTCGTGCACCCGGAAGGTCTCGAGCTGGGCGTCCATCGCCGCGGCGTCAACCGTGCTGGACACCGGGACCTCGCGGGTCCCGAACAGCGAGATCAGGCGACGCACCGGGTTCAGCGGCTGTGAGCCGACGGTGTCCCAGGTGCGGTCGTAGTCCACCGCGAGACCGGCGGCGGCGGGCACGAGGCTCGCCTGCACATCGCCGATGCGCACGGGGAGCGGTCGTTCGGCCTTGGGTCCGAGCTCGGCGTGCAGCAGCGCGTCGGCTTCGGCCTTGTCCATCCCGCCGAGTTCGACACCGGCGACGACGATGCCGCGCGGCACCTCACCGGCGCTCAGCGCCAGGTCGGCCAGGTAGGCGGCGGTGCCGACGGCGAACACGGCACCGACCACGATGCCGATCCGCTTGAGCAGCTGCTGGTTGCCCGATGGGGTCGGCGAAGGGCGCCCCGGCGTCGGTGTGGCCCACTGGTCGCGGGGCACGGTGCGCAGGGGCTGGGTGAGGGCGGTGGTGTCGGCATCGAAAGTGCGATTTGATTCGAGCAGCTTGCGTAGTCCGACCTCGCCCCTTCGGTCGGCCGGGTTTCCGGCTTTCGACTCGCTGGGCACGGAGGTCCTTCCGTTGGGATGGCCCCGAGATGTTTGCGGGGTCCGGCCCGAGGGTAACGCGGATCGACCCGCTCGGCAGCTCGAGGCCGGGTCGAGGCAGTGAAAGGCTCCGCGCAGTTGCCGGGTCGGGGGTCTGGCAACTACACGGAGCCGATCTGTTTATCGTGGCCCGGAGCGGGGCGTTACAACTCGATCGGAAGAATTTTCCGCGTGCCCGGCGACACCGCGCTGCGCGATGATGCGCGAGCGCGGGACAATCCGTGGTGAGAATTGTCTCGACACCGGACAACGAGGAGAACTGATGCAGCTGGGAATGATCGGCCTCGGCCGGATGGGCGCCAATATCGTGCGTCGCATCGTGCGCGACGGCCACACCGCCGTCGGCTACGAGCGCCACCCCGGCCCGATCCCCGAGCTGGAGTCCGAGCTCGGTGACAAGTTCCAGGGCACCACCGACCTCGCGGAGTTCATCGGTCTGCTCGAGGTGCCCCGGGTGGTGTGGGTGATGATTCCGGCGGGCGCGACCGGCGCGGTGATCGATCAGGTCGCCGAGCTGCTCGAGCCGGGCGACATCATCATCGACGGTGGCAACAGCCGCTACCACGAGGACATCAAGCGCGCGAAGGCGTTGGAGCCCAAGGGGATTCACTACCTCGACATCGGCACCTCGGGCGGTGTGTTCGGTCTGCAGCGCGGTTACTGTCTGATGATCGGCGGCAATCAGGCCCAGGTCGATTACCTCGAGCCGCTGCTGTCGACCATCGCGCCCGGTTACGAGTCGGCCCCGCGCACCCCCGGTCGCATCGGTGAGCCCTCGCAGGCCGAGAAGGGCTACCTGCTGTGCGGGCCGCACGGCGCCGGGCACTTCGTGAAGATGGTGCACAACGGCATCGAGTACGGCGCGATGGGCGCCTACGCCGAGGGTCTGAACATCCTCAAGCACGCGAACGCGGGCGCGGAGTACCTGCACGGTGAGCACTCGGCCGAGGAGACGCCGATGGAGCACCCCGAGTACTACATGTACGACCTGGACATCCCCGCGATCACCGAGGTGTGGCGGCGCGGTTCGGTGGTGGCCTCCTGGCTGCTCGACCTCACCGCCTCGGCCCTGGTCGCCGACCCCGACCTGGACTCGTTCAGCGGTCGCGTCTCCGATTCCGGCGAGGGCCGCTGGACCATCGACGCCGCCATCGACACCGCTGTCCCGGTCCCGGTCCTGTCAGCAGCGCTCTACCAGCGCTTCTCCTCGCGCGGGCAGGCCCTCTACGCCGACAAGATGCTCTCGGCGATGCGCAAGGCGTTCGGCGGTCACAACGAGCTCCCGCAGAAGTAGGCCCGGACGGAACACTCTGCAAGGCGTTCGGCGGTCACAACGAGCTGCCGCAGAAGTAGTTCAGCTACCTTGACGCCCTACGACCGGCTTCCGTCCTCGGACGGGGCCGGTTGTGGCGTTTTCGGGTCGATTCCGGCAGTCGGCGAATCCCGGATCGTACCTGCGTAGAGGGCATCCCAGGAGTGAAACGGTGATACTCCACAAATATTAGAACGTGTTCTTATTTTTCAGGACAAGCGTCCATTTGGGTCGATATTTTGGGCCGATGAACCTCAGCACCTCGCGTCTCGCAGCAGGAATCGCCACCACCACCCTGGTCATCGCCGGCGTCGGCGTCGGCCTCGGCTCCGGTATCGCCGCGGCCGACGGCACCTGCGCGGTGAGCAGCCACGCGACCAAGAAGGACATCAGCACCGTCGGGGTCACCCACGTCTACGACAAGACCGTCGAGGCGGCCCAGATCGGCATCGGCACCTCGGCCACCTACAAGGTCGTCATCGGCACCACCGGCATCGGCAACCCCTACGTCAACACCATCACCGACTTCCCGCCGGTCGGCTTCGGCGCCCCGACCAAGGCCACCATCACCGCCTATCACGCCATCGGCGGCCAGCAGACCGAGGACGTCACGCCCACCCCCAACGCGGGCGGCTGGAAGGTGACCAGCACCGGCTGGTTCGTCAACTCCGGCAACCCGGTCACCCTGACCATCACCTACCCGGTGCCCAGCTCGCTCACCGCGGGCCAGGCCGTCACCAGCGGCGGTGTCGGGGTGGCGGGCACGGTCGGCGTCGGCAACGAAATGCCCAACCTGACAGCCTGTTTCACCGCGCGCGGCGCGAACGCGGGCGAGACGGTGATCGGCAGCCTCGGCGACAACGGCCTCGGATCCTCCGAGGGTCAGCTCAGCTCCACCGGTTCGGTGTCCGACATCATCTCCAACGTGCTGCGCAATCTCATCGGGAGTTGATCGCGCGGCACCTGGTCGCCGGGGCGGCTCACGCTCCGTCCCGGCGATCCGGGGGAACACAGTGAGGAAGGATTCGATGGTGAAGCGCGCGGCGCTGATCGTCCTTGTGCTGCTGGCGTTTTCGTCGGTAACCGCACATGCCGACGTGGCCCGACTCGACCATGTCGACCGGCCGGGCCAACGCCAACAAACCCTGTCGGTGTACTCCGCGGCGATGGACCGGGTGATCCCGCTGCGGGTCATCACCCCCGCCGACACCAGCGCGCCACGGCCGACGCTGTACCTGCTCAACGGCGCGGGCGGCGGCGAGGATGTCGCGAACTGGTACAACCAGACCGACATCGTCAGCTTCTTCGCCGACAAGAACGTCAATGTGGTCACCCCCGCCGCGGGCGCGTTCTCCTACTACACCGACTGGCAGCGCGACGACCCCACGCTCGGCCGCAACAAATGGCAGACCTTCCTCACCGAGGAACTGCCCCCGATCATCGACGCCACCCTGCGCACCACCGGCGTGAATGCCATTGCCGGACTGTCGATGTCGGCCACGGCTGTGCTGAACCTCGCGATCGCCGCCCCCGACCGCTACCGCGCCGTCGGCGCCTACAGCGGTTGCGCCGCCGTCGCCGACCCCGTCGGCCGCGCCGCCGTCGACCTGGTGATGGCCCGCGCGGGCGCCGACGCCGCCAATATGTGGGGCGCCCCCGACGACCCCGCCTGGCGCGCGCACGACGTGATCCTCAACGCGGAACGCCTGCGCGGCACGGCGATCTACCTCTCCAGCGCGACCGGCCTACCCGGCCCGATCGAAACCGCCGCCGCCGCACCGACTCCCGCCTACCTCGACCAGATCCTGCTCGGCGGCAGCATCGAAGCCGTCGCCCACCTGTGCACCCAGCGCCTGGCCGCCCGCCTCACCGAACTGGCGATCCCCGCACAGGTCGAGTTCCGCCCCACGGGCACCCACACCTGGAAGTACTGGGAACAGGACCTGCACACGTCCTGGCCACTGTTCGCCGAGGCCCTCGGCACGAGCTGATCTCCGCCGGTAACCGGACGAACGACGGCGGGTGGTCGCCGGACGAACCGGAGACCACCCGCTGTTGTCGTGCGCGGCGCCGACTAGCGCTCGATGATCGCCACCACGCCCTGGCCGCCCGCGGCGCAGATGGAGATCAGCGCGCGGCCGGATCCCTTCTCCGCCAGCATCTTCGCGGTCGAGGCGACGATGCGGCCGCCGGTCGCGGCGAACGGGTGGCCCGCGGCGAGCGAGGAGCCGTTGACGTTGAGCTTGCTGCGGTCGATCGAGCCGAGCGCGCCGTCGAGGCCGAGGCGCTCCTTGCAGTAGGCGTCGGACTCCCACGCGGCCAGGGTGGCCAGCACCACGGAGGCGAAGGCCTCGTGGATTTCGTAGTAGTCGAAGTCCTGCAGGGTCAGGCCGTTGCGGGCCAGCAGGCGCGCGACCGCGTAGGTGGGCGCCATCAGCAGGCCGTCGGGGCCGTGGATGTAGTCGACCGCGGCGACCTCGGAGTCCACCAGGTGCGCGAGCACCGGCAGTTTGTGCTCGGCGGCCCACTCGTCGGTGGACAGCAGCACCGCGGACGCGCCGTCGGTGAGCGGGGTGGAGTTGCCCGCGGTCATGGTGGCGTCGCCCGCCTTGACGCCGAAGACCGGCTTCAGGGTCGACAGCTTCTCCACGGTCGAGCCGGGACGCAGGTTGTCGTCGCGGGTCAGGCCGAGGAACGGGGTGACCAGGTCGTCGAAGAAGCCACGGTCGTAGGCGGCGGCCATGTTCTTGTGCGAGAGGTAGGCCAGCTCGTCCTGTGCCTCGCGGGGGACGCCGAATTCCTTGGCGGTGATGGCGGCGTGCTCGCCCATCGACAGCCCGGTGCGCGGCTCGGCGTTGCGCGGGATCTCGATGCCGAGCATCGAGGGCCGCAGCTGGCCGACCAGCTTGACCTTGTCCTTGGTGGTGCGCGCGCGGTTGGCGGTGAGCATCCACTCGCGCATGTCCTCGCTCACGCCGATCGGCGCGTCGGAGGTGGTGTCGGCGCCGCCGCCGATGCCGGAGTCGATGCGGCCCAGCGCGATCGCGTCACCGACGGTGACGATCGACTGCAGGCCGGTGCCGCAGGCGAGCTGCAGGTCGTGGGCGGGGGTGTAGGGCGAGAGCTTGGAGCCGAGCACGCTCTCGCGGATCAGGCTGTGCTCGCCGACCTTCTTGAGCACGGCGCCGCCGACGACCATGCCCAGACGCTCGCCCTGCAGGCCGAACCGGCTGACCAGCCCGTCGAGCGCGGCGGTGAACATGTCCTGGTTGGACGCCTTCGCGTACGCCTTGTCCGAGCGAGCGAACGGAATGCGGTTACCGCCAACGATGGCGACCGGGCGCTGGGTCTTCGCGGGCTTGGCAGTGTTAGCTGCAGCCTTGGCCGTGGCCGAGCGGGCTTTGCTTGTCACTCGAGTTCTCCATGGTCTTGTCGGTTCCGGGTAACGCGTGGCCGGTGGAATTGGCCCCCGTGCGGTCACAGCGTCGTATCGGTTTACATTAAACTTACTCCGGAGTAAGTTCGTTGTCGACACCGTACCCGCAAGTGTGCGCTCACACGGGGGACACTGGGCGGAGCACGGTCACACACTCGTCGAGCACAGAAGGTAGGAACAGTGGCAGCCAAGAGCAAGGGTGCACCGAACCTCTACGGATCTTTCATCCACTCCGCCCCCGGCGCGTTCCTCGCGAGCAAGCTGGGTCTGCCGCAGCCGGCGCAGCTGCGCCGCTACAAGGCGGGCGAGCCCGCGCTGCCGGGCCCGGTGCTGTTGGGCGGCAAGGGCCGACTGGCCGAGCCCGTGCGCGCGCTGCTGTCGGACTACACCGTCGCGGACTCGCTCGAGTCGGGCACCAAATACGGCGCGCTGGTCTTCGACGCCACCGGCATCGACTCCATCGACAAGCTCGCCCAGCTGTTCGAGTTCTTCCAGCCCGCCATGCGCAGCCTCGCGCCCTCGGGCCGCGTCGTCGTCCTCGGCACCACCCCCGAGCTGGTCGGCTCGGTCGACGAGCAGATCGCCCAGCGCGCGCTCGAGGGCTTCACCCGCTCCATCGCCAAGGAACTGCTGCGCGGCGCCACCGGCCAGCTCGTCTACGTGCACCCCGAATCCGGTGCTGCCGCAACGGGTCTCGAGTCCACCCTGCGCTTCCTGCTCTCGGGCAAGTCCGCGTTCGTCGACGGCCAGGTGATCCGCGTCGGTGCCGCCGAGTCCGTCGCCCCCACCTCGTGGGACAAGCCGCTGGCGGGCAAGGTGGCCGTGGTCACCGGCGCCGCGCGCGGCATCGGCGCCACCATCGCCGAGGTGTTCGCCCGTGACGGCGCCACCGTGATCGTCGCCGACATCCCCGCCGCCGGCGAGGCCCTGTCCGAGACCGCCAACAGGGTCGGCGCCACCGCCCTGGCCCTCGACGTCACCGCCCCCGACGCCGCCGAGCGCCTGGCCGACTTCGCCACCGAGCGTTTCGGCGGCATCGACATCGTCGTGCACAACGCAGGCATCACCCGCGACAAGCTGCTCGCCAACATGGACGAGGGCCGCTGGAATTCGGTCATCAGCGTCAATCTCGCTGCCCCGCACCGCATCACCTCCGGCCTCGTCGCCAAGGGCGTGCTCAAGGAGGGCGGCCGCGTGATCGACGTGTCCTCCATCGCCGGCATCGCGGGCAACCGCGGCCAGACCAACTACGGCGCCTCCAAGGCCGGTGTCATCGGCATGGTCGACGCCGAGGCCCCGCTGCTGGCCGAGAAGGGCATCACCATCAACGCGGTGGCCCCCGGCTTCATCGAGACCGCCATGACCGCCGCGATCCCCGTCGGCACCCGCGAGGCGGGTCGGCTGATGAGCTCGCTGCTGCAGGGCGGCGAGACCGTCGACGTCGCCGAGACCATCGCCTACTTCGCGAGCCCCGCGTCGAACGCGGTGAGCGGCAACGTGGTTCGCGTCTGCGGTCAGAGCCTGATCGGCGCCTGATGACCCAGACGATCACGCTCACCGAGGTCCCCGGCAACGGCGGCCTCTACGCGAAGGCGGCGCTGGGCGCCGTCCCGCTGCCCGCCGCGCTGTCCGCGCGCAAGCCGACCCTGCCCGACCGTCGCGTCGTCGTCGACGGCGTGCGGGTCGACCCCGACCACCTGGCCGCCTACTGCCACGCCACCGGGCTGCGGTTCAGCGACACCCTGCCGCTGACCTACCCCTTCATCCTCGCGTTCCCGCTGGTGATGGAACTGCTCGTGGCGCGCGACTTCCCGTTCACGGCGGTCGGCGCGGTGCATTTCGAGAACGTCATCGAGCGCACCCGCGAGATCTCGGCGGCCGAACCGCTCGACTTCACCGCGCACATCGACAACCTCCGCGAGCACCCCAAGGGCCTGCTCGTGGACGCGGTGACCGAGATCCGGGTCGGCCGCGAACTGGTCTGGCGCCAGGTCTCGACCTTCCTGCACCAGCAGCGCACCTCCCTGTCCGGCGGCCCCAAATCGGTGCCACCGGCCGACGAGGTCCCCCCGCCTCCGCTGCGCGTGCAGCGCGTGGACCAGAAGATCGTCAACCGCTACGCCGCGGCCTCCGGCGACCGCAACCCGATCCACGTCTCCGGAATCGGCGCCAAGGCAATGGGTTTCCCGAAAACCATCGCCCACGGCATGTGGTCGGCCGCGACGATCCTCGCCTCGGTGGAAGGCCGCGTCCCCGAAAAGGCCACCTACACGGTCAAATTCGGCAAGCCGATCTTCATCCCGTCCTCGGTGAACATCTACGCCGACCAGGCAGGCACCGGCTGGGACCTGTCCATCCGCCACCCCACAAAGGGCTACCCACACCTCACCGCCACGTTGCGCTGAGGCCGTCACCGGCGAGGGCCGCACACTCCAGGGGGGTGTGCGGCCCTTGTTGTTGCGGGCCGACTAGACCCTTGGGTTATCGGTCGGCATTCTGACCTCGGCAATCGCTACGCTGAGACGGTCTACAAGCAGTGCGAGGAAGTACTGGGAGAAGGACGATTCTGGCTGGTCCATGTGGTCGAGATCGATCAGTGGACGCAAGCTCGCAACCTGCGCGAGGTCGAGCCGATGGCGCGCGACCTGATTGCCACGTTGCTGGAAGTCGAGCCGAGCTCCTTCGAGGTGGCAGTAGAACTGGGCGTCTCGTTCCAGCGCGCCGGCCAGCTCCTGAATCGGTAGGGGCGGTTCGGGGACGTTCGGCAGCTTCTTGTCCGGGTCTGAATCATCAAATTCGTTGCGGCGTAATCGTTTACAGCTACATGCTCGTTACGGAGTCGGCGGCGTGAGATCAATCATGGTCTGTGCTGGGCGTTAACTGGGTACGCGGGAGGTTTTGCCACCGCGACCCCCTGTTTGTGGGGGTTGTTCCGACGAGTGGTGGTTGATTCGGTCGATTGTCCAGCAGTGATTCGTCCTGCGAATCAGGCAATTGAGACATGGTCGGGATGGTTCGCGGGTGACCTCGCTGCGGCGAGCTCGGCGATGGCGAACTTGCGGCTATCTAATACCGCCTGCCCTCGAACCTGTGGGCTGGGGTCGGCAACCCTCGGGATGTTAGAAATTTTCCAGTCGGCAACAACGTCGGCAATCATGTTGCATACCAAGGGGATTGACTCGATGAAGAAGATTCGCACGCTCGGTTTCGGCATCGTTCTCGCGGCCGGAATGGCCATGTTCGGCACCGGTGTCGCCGCGGCTGATGAGAAGCCCGAGACCGGCGGCGGCACCGAGCAGGAAGTCAGCACCGGTTCGGCCGAGGGCCTGGCCGCTCTGATCGAGGCTCTGCTCACCGGCTCCGCCGAGGCCCCGGCTGATCCGGCGGACCCCGCCGACGCCATCGCCGACGAGGCCGAGGCCGGCGGCGCCGATGATCCCGCCACCGGCTCCGCGGACAGCCTCGCCGCCATCCTGAAGGCGTTGACGAGCGGTTCGGCCGGTGCGGAGGAGCCGGAGACCGGCGGGACCGAGTAACTCTCACCCGATGACGAATGCCCGGCCTTGTGCCGGGCATTCGTCGTTTCGGACCCGTGTGCCGGGAAGTGAAGCGTTTCGCATCATCAAGGGTTGCCGATTCGGCGCGTGCCTGGGCCTTCTATGAAGACGGACAGAACTTCGATCCCGGCTCTGTGGGCGATAACGGACCCTTGTGCACTGCGGCTTTATCGGTGATGTAGATCACATATGCTGCGTTCACGGTGGGGTTCTTGCTCTTTGGGTCCTGGGGGCAGGTGCCTCGACTGCGGGGCGGGTCGCCGACGCAGGATTGAACAGCTATTCGGCAGGAACCTGGCCGGACATCTTCCGGCTACTCCATCGGTTGGCCGAAAGACCTCAAATACGCTGTCTAGCAATCGATTTCAGCAATTTTATTGTTACGCCTCTTCGGGGTGAGATTAGTCATGAACTGTGCCGGTCATTAACTGGGTATCAAGAAAGGTTCGGCACTTCGGATCTGGCTGCGGGCGGGGCTGGTGGGGTCGGAAACGGCGGATTGGCCAGCGATGATGATCTTGAAATAATCAGACAATCGCGACATCTGCTCGGGTGTGAAGCGGGGATCTCGCGGCCGAACCATTGGCGCCGCCCAGCGATAGGCAAATATCCGGCAATCGCGTTGTGCTCGCGCTGACGCTGTTGTGTCGAGGCGCTGCGCCGGCCGCGTGCCAGACTTTTTTCAGTCGGCAATGACGTCGGCAATCATGTTGCATACCAAGGGGATTCACTCAATGAAGAAGATGCGCACGCTCGGTTTCGGTCTGGTCCTCGCGGCCGGGATGGCCATGTTCGGTACCGGCATCGCCGCCGCCGACGAGACCACGCCCGAGACCGGCGGCGGTACCGAGCAGGAAGTCAGCAGCGGTTCGGCCGACGGTCTGGCGGACCTGCTCGAAGCACTGGTCACCGGTTCCGCGGGGGCGGACCCGGTCGACCCGACCGACCCGACCGATCCGACCGATCCGATCGATCCGATCGACCCCGTCGACCCGATTGACCCCGTTGACCCGGTCGATCCCGTCGACCCGGTTGACCCCGTCGACCCGGTTGACCCGATCGAGCCGGAAGCCGGCGGGGACGAGTAACTCCACCCGATGACATATGCCCGGACCAGCGCCGGGCATATGTCGTTTCGGCCGTAGTCGCCGAGCGACTGCCCACAACTGGCGTTCACCCGGGCCGACACTAGGATTCCAGCTGTACGTTCAGTTGCCCGTGTTCGAGCTATCCGTGGTGTGGTGTGACGAAAACTGATGTGGCGGTCGAGGATTCGACCGTGGTGGGGGACAGGTCAGCTCCGCGGAGCGGGCGTCCGGTGTTGGTCGTGTTCGTGACGACATGGTTGGCGTACGGGGCGGCGCTGCTGGTCAGCAGTCGCGACCTGTTCACCCGGGTGCTGTTCGAGGAGGGAGACGCGGCGACCGTCTCGATCCAGGTGCTCGCGGCGAAGGATTTCGAGCTGCTCGTCGGCAACTACTCGCGGGTGGGGTTCCATCATCCCGGCCCCGCGTTCATCTACGTGCAGGCCTTCGGCGAGTGGCTCTTCTACGACATCCTGCATCTGGTGCCCTCGCCGTGGAACGGGCAGGCCATCGCGATCCTGCTGCTCAACGCCGCGATGCTGGCGCTGGCGCTGAGCATCGTCTACAGCTGGTACCCGTCGTCGATGCTCATCGCGGGGCTCGGCGGCGCGAGTCTGCTGTTCTTCACCGCCTATCGCGAACTGATCAGCCACCTCTGGTTCCCGTATGTGTATTTCGGGCCGTTCCTCGTCTTCCTGATCGCGACATCCTCGGTGGTGGCGGGCCGAACCAAACATCTGTGGATCGCGGCGCTGGCCGGCGGACTGCTCATTCACGGGCACGCCGAATTCCTGTTCTTCGTGCCGCTGCTCGGCGGGATCGCGCTGTACCTGGTCATCTGGCGATGGAAGCTGGAGGTCGCCACGCGTGATTGGCGATTGTTCGGTGCGGTCGTGGCCGCGTTCACCTTCCCGATCCTGCTCAACACCATCGTGAATTTCCCCGGCGAATTGCCCAAGTACGTCGGCTACGGCGGCGGACACGGGATTCATCTGCCGTGGACGGCGGCGGCCTATACCGTGCAGTTCTGGGGTCCCAACCTCGTGCTCGCCCTGATCACCTTCGTCGCGCTGTTCACCCTGGTCACGGTGGTGGCGCGCGGGCAGCGGTTCCTGCAGGTCGGCCTCGCGTTCTGCGCGGCAACAGTGCCGTTGATGTCGATCTACGCGATGATCGGCATCGATCAGATCGATGAGGCCTATATCGGCTACTTCTCCTACGCGGTCCCGCTGTTCATGTTCATGCTGCTGCTCATCGGCCTCACGCAGCGGGCCGACTGGCTGAAATACGCGGGCGTCGGGTTACTCGTGATCGGAATAGCGGTGGTCGCGATGACCAACTCTCTGGTCAACCGTCGCCATGAAATGGTAGGTGTACCAGCGGCTTTGGAGTCCATGGCCGAGGCGGCGGGCGACCGCGCGATCGTCTTGGAACGTCGCCCGCACGGCGCGTGGGCCGAGGTCGTTCCGCTCGTCCTCGGCGGCGCTCGCGCCGGTCTCCGGGTCTGCTCCGACGACGCGGCGCGGATGGAACTGCTGGTGACCGCCGAATTCGTCTGCACTGCTGAGGAATTGGCGTCGGGTATGCGATTCGTGGTGGCACGAAAGGATGCCGGCGAACCTGTCGGCCGAGTCGTGGGTGAGATCGGCCAGAAATCCGGCAGTCAGCGGAGTTGGGTGACGGCAGTTGACTGAGACCGAACTGGGCAGCCGCGGCTTCGCCTGGTCGACGGCGCTGCGTCGGGCCACTCTCACCTCGCCGGCAGGCCCGGACGATTCATCCTCGAATGCGACCGGTCGCGTCCGCGCCGGCCGGTACGAGTTCCTGGATGCCCTCCGAGGCATCGCCGCGCTCGCCGTGGTGCTCGAGCACTTCTCCGCCCCGCTGTGGCCCGCATACGGCAAATACCTGGGCGATCACGTCAACCCGGGCGTGGTCGGAGTCTTCGTCTTCTTTATCGTCAGCGGATTCATCATCCCCGCCTCGATGGAGCGCGGCCGCTCGCTCGGCGCCTTCTGGGTCGGGAGATTCTTCCGACTGTTCCCGCTGTTCTGGGTGATCATGGTCGTGGCGGTGTTGCTGCACCTCGTCGGCATGTACGGCGGCCCGCCCGGCTTTCTCACCGAACCGTTGTGGAACCTGGTCACCAACGCCACGATGGCGCACTACTTCATCACCGGTCACGATTCGCAGATACTCGTGGTCGCGTGGACCCTTTCTTACGAGCTGATCTTCTACGCCCTCGTCTCGCTGCTGTTCCTCGGCAGACTCAACCGCCGGTCCGTCCCCGTCGCGATCCTGGCGATCGGCGCGATCCTCGCCGCCGCACTGTTCCTGACGCCCGCGCTGCTCAACGGCCCCGACTCCGACCTCACGACCCGCCTGGCGGTTCTCGCCGCCACCGCCGTGGCCGCTGCCTTCTTCGCCTGGCGCGCGCCCACCCGTCGCGCTGCGACCGTCGCAGTCCTGATCGCCGCGCTCGCCATCCCGTTGGCACTCAACCAACCAGGCCCCTCGGGCTATTCGGCCGCCATCCTCGCGACGATGTTCGTCGGCACAGTCCTCTACCGCATGACAGCGGGCGACACCCCCGCGTGGCTCGGGTGGGCCGTGTTCGGCCTCGCGCTCTGCATGGTGATTTCCTTCGTGCTCATCCCCGCCCTCGGCGGAGACCCGGCCGCCGAGGCCACACAACTCGGCCTGAAGGGACCAGCGCTGAGCATCATCGTCGCCTACGCCCTGTTCGCCGCGGCCCTACTCCTACGCCGCCACTCCTTCCCCCGCCCCCTCCTCTTCCTCGGCCGAATCAGCTTCTCCCTCTACCTGGTCCACGGCCTGGTCACCAACTTCGTCCCCAAATGGCCGACCTCGACCTTCGGCGTCCTCGCCCCCTGGCTCACCTGGACCACCTGGCTCATCGTCGCCATGGCCTTGTCTGTGCTGACCTACAACAAGATCGAGAAACCGTTCCTCGCGCGGGGGCACCGGGTGATGGCGAAGATGGACGCGAGAGGTTGAGATGAGATTTCGTCTACGGGGTGCAGCCGGTGATACGGTCAAATTCAGTCCACGCGGTATGGAACATGTAATTCCGCAGTCGGGAAGCATCTGGTTCACCCCGGTTCCACTCCCCAATGGTGACAAGAAGGACAATTTGTTCACCATCGAATGGGGGAGGAAATCCGCGGTGGTCACCGAGGACCGCTGCACTCTGAACCTGATGCCGCCATCGGATGTCGGGAGTGGCGATAATCGTGCCACCAGATTTCGGCAGGAAGCCACCGTCACCGCCGGCGATTATCTCGATATCGCAGTCACATTGCTCCGTGAAGAATGGGCCGCTGAAGACGAGGTGACCTTGGACCGGCAGCCTGACGAACTCGTAATAGAAGAAAACTCTACTCTGCTGTACGCCCAGGCTTCCGATGGTATGGATATCGGAGTTTGACGATACCGGCCAGGGATGCGTTCGGAGCATCAGCTACCAATGCCGATATCGAATGTTGCGTAAGGTCGCCAGGACTTGCGGTGCGTGACCAGTGCGCGCTCGGCAACGGCCTTCGTCGAAGGTGACATCACGAACCCGGTGGACTCGGTTCTCGATCCCCCAGTGTCCCCGCAACCACGTAGCGATCAACGCTGGCGAGGCATCGGCGACGGTCAAGGTAGTGATCGCGTACACGATTTCAGTGCTGCGTTTCCCGGTCTTGTAGTCGGTGCGAGTCCGGGTCATCCGCAGCACCTGCTCGGCGCCGGGGAAGCCGATCCCGGCATCGATCGCGGTGGTCTTCAACGTGCGGCGCTCGCGTCGACCATGCCCTGTGCCCGTGCTGAGGTCAGCGACGGGAACCTGTTTCCAGGGCAGTGCTTTCAACCGTGACCGTCAGGAGGGCTGCTGGGCGGATCCTGCTCAGCTGTGCCTGGCCGCTCGAAGGCCGTTGACGTAGGCGGCGACGATCCGCAGGTCCCCTTCGGACAGGCCGGAGAGGTCGACGATTCCCTCGGCGGGTTGGGGTCGCGGCCGCTCTGTGTCGACCGGGTCCAAGCCGGCCTGCGTGAGCAGGGGCTCGGCATCCAGGCCGACTGCTTCGGCCATGGCCTGCAAGGTTTCGGCGGTTGTGCTGGCCTGGACCTTCTGGCCGCGCTTGTACTGGGTGCCGTTCTCGACCTGCGTCCACAGGCTCGTACTGATTCGTGCTGCCTTGGCGGCGCGGTCCATCGACATCTCGCGCTCCTTGCGAGCAAGCCGCAGGGTGGCGCTGACCTCGGACGGGACCACCGCGCTCCGTTGTCTCACCATGCATCGAGGGTAGCAGATTGTTTGCACTGATGCACGAAGTGTATGCATCCACTCGCTGCGGGCGTGTTAGTCGCGGCTGACCCCACCTTGGGATCGGTACTAGGGGCGGCCGAGTTTGTTTGTGCGAACTTATAACTGGGTAACGCGCTGCGCGAACTCGGCTTGACAGCGGCGGCCCAACAACGTTGCATACAACGTATGTCCGATTGTGGGTCCCAGTAGGAGTCACTCCGCGACATCGCCCCGCTAGGCGCCACTCCGTTCGGCCGCGTAGCGGGCATGCCCGGGGCTCTGCCCCGCTATCAACCGAAGGAGCAAGTACATGGGCCCAAACGATGCCGTTCCGGCGTCGAACCGCACGCGGGAGGATCCGTGCGGTGTGACCCCCTTGGACAGGTGGGCCGACGACAACCACCTGTACCTGGATCGAGAAGATGCGCGGGACCTGGCCAGAATGCTCGGCGACATCCCGGACCTTGCCGAGGATTTGGCGGACGCGCGCACCCGCCAGACCCGGTTCGGCACCGTGGACTACCGCACCCGTAACGGTGCGCGCGAACAGCGGCTCCCGTTCAATCCGGCCGCCGCCACCGCGGCCGACCATCTCCAATCGGTCCTGGCGGCATGGGTTCGGTTGGTTTGTGAACAGCGCGGTGTCGCCTACAGCGGCGCCACGGGTATCGCGGGGATGGCGGAATGGTTGCAGCGCAACATCGTTGCGTTCGCCATGACCGAAGGTGTGGAGACCGCACCGGCTGAGATCAGCGCCGCGATCGAAGCTGCGGAGACGGTCGTGTGCCCACCCGCCGAGATCGCGGCTGCCGACGCCGACCTGGTCCTGCGCGCCAGGGCCGTGCGCCTGCACGCCGCCGCCATCGGCAAGCTGGCCGAGCAGTTGGGCGACGGCTTTCGCAAGCTCACTGCTCGTCGCGTCCGCACGCTGCGCAAGGCGGGTCTGATCTCCCCGGTGCCGGGGCCCTGGTCGGCGGAGTGGCCTGAATTGTTCGTCGTCGGTGAGGTTCTGGACGCGCACCGGGCCCTCCCATCGCGGGCGCGAACGAAAGATGCATAGCGAACAGAGTGGCCCAGCGGGGCGTCGGCAGATCACTGCCGGCGCCCCGCTGGCGTTGTGTGGGCTTCGGTGCGAGCGGGTGGACGGGTCCAAAAGGCTTAGGCCGCACCATATTCGCGCAGACTCGGCGGCCTCACGCGATCGAAATACCCACCGCCACCTGCGATTTCGCATCGCACGAAACTGAGGGTTGACAAGTTGCGGGCGATGCCGCAAACTAGTGCCAGCGGGAATTGCCGTGCCCAAAAGTGGTTTAGCGCAGCATGATTCGACTCCGACGAGTGTCGGCCCCGTGGATCCTGATCGGGACACAGTTCGTGTCGACGCTAGAATGGGCTTGTGCTCTCGACCGAGAGTCTCGACATTTCGGCTGCTGGGTGAGGTTCTTCTTGTGTCAGGTGCATTCGGTGCAATTACTCCCGACGATTCCGGCAGGTCGATCGGGGAGGGATCCGCTTGTGAAGGAGATGGCCGCCTGCCTCGGGTAGGCACTTCGATGGCAGGTGGAAAGAAGGCGGTCGGCCACGTCGACCTCGCCGATATCTGTGTAGAAGATCTCCAAGTCATCGCTGGTGCGGTGGACCGTTGGCGTTCGCTCCGACGACCGACCATTGTGACGCGTCCCACCTCTCGGTGACCTGACATACGCCATCTGACAACGTCGGGTGGTGATGGTGTGAAGGTCGTGTTGAGTTCCGAGTTGTGAGAGTTGTGTATTGCCATGGGTGATGAAGGTGAGTCGGACGCTTCGGTGCCCGGCCGACGAAATATCCCGGTGCAGCGTAATGGGTTCAACGCCCAAGAAGCCGCGTTCGACCAAGGAATCCGGGTGGAGTCGGCGGTGGTCTTCGACTTCGTGTCGTATTGGTCGGTCGTCGACCGCGCGATCGTGATCCAAGCGGATCTCTCCGGTCATGTGCGAAACGAAGTGATCGCACACGCTGTCGCACACATCGAGATGGCCGATTCGCTCGAGCTCGCCGCAGCACTCGACGGTGACCGGTGGCGCGGTCGCGTCGAGATGCAGGTGCACGAGGTGGTCGCACACCGCCTGATCCCCATCGCGGATCTTCGTGACGCGTTGGAGGTCGCCAACGATCTTCCCACCGTCGCGGCATTGCTCGGAGTCACCGAGTTCCTGCTCGGCTGGCGGTTGCAGAACCTGGCGAACGAGGAGTTCGCGGCGATACCGCCCCACCTGCTCGACCGCCTTGGCTGGCTGCCCGGAATGCCGTCGGAGTACCCCTACCGGTGCCTGTGGCCGACCTCCAGCTCGGGCGACGTACTACGCCAGTTGGCGCCCGGCCGACACCACCGGTAATCAAGACCCACTCAGCCCTCGTCCCGTGAAAACGGAACGGGGGCTTTGTCGTTGGCGCAGTAATGCGATCTTCCACCACGTTCCGGAGAGGTACGAACATGTCACTGTGGTCCCCGAAAGGATCGCCTCGCACCATCGACGTGCTGGTTGTCGGCGGAACCTGGAACCCGGGCGGCGACGGCGTCACCGGCGCCTTCATCGACGGGCTGAACACGTCGATGTTCACCGCCCGCATGGTTCCCTACCCCGCCGACTACGGCTCGTATGTGAGCTACACCGAAAGCGTCGCCGAAGGTAAGCGCGCACTGCTCGCCGCCATCGACCGCACGCCGAATCTCGTTGTACTCGCGGGATATTCGCAGGGTGCGGCGGTCGCGGGTGACCTCGCGGCCGAGATCGGTCGCGGTGAGCATCCCGGCCGTGAGGTGATCGCCTGCGCGCTGATCGCCGATCCCCGGCGCCCCGCGGGCAAGTACCTCGGCGACACCGATCCCGGCGGCTACGGCGTGGTGGGGGAGCGGCACATCGACGGCATCCCCACCTACTGGGCGGCGGCCCCCGGTGACCCGATCACCGCTCTGCCTGCGGGAAACCCGCTGCGGACCATCGCGGACCTGAGCGCGTTCTTCAGCTTCGCCAATGCGAACGCGGCCGTGCGCTGGGCGCAGCGAATGCTCGATACCGCCACGCGAAATCAGTTGCAGCGCTGGTGGTCTCCCTCGAACTGGCAGCAGTGGTCCGGCGCTGTCGCCTTCGCTCGCGGCTACCTGTTCGACGGCAGGCACACCACCGACTACGTCCGCCATGGCCACGCCCGCGCACTCGCCCAGGCGCTGAACCGCGATGTCGCCGAAGGGCGCATCTGAACACCCACGAAAAGTAGTGGGAAGGAACACATTATGAGAATCAACAAGACCCCGGAGCCCGCGCTCGTGCGATCTGTACTCGTCGCGATCACCGGCGTCCTCGCCTATCTCCTGGGACGTGAGATCGATGCCGCGTGGATCGAGACCTTGCTCACTCTTTACGGTTTGGCGACTCCGGTGATCGCCGGCGCGCTCATCCGCCCCGCTGTCACACCGGTCACCGGAACGGCCGGTGAAGCACATGTCGACGTGGTTGAGCCCTGAGTTCGTGCAGGCGATCGGAATGGCACTGGCCACCGTGATCGGCGCGGTGACAGCGTGGCAGGCCAGGGAAGTCGCCAAGTTGCGGGAGCGGGTCGTCGCGCTCGAGGAACAGGCGGCCGACGATCACCTGCGATTCCGCGACGCGATCCGACTGATCCGAGCGCTTCAGCGCCACATCGACGAACTACTCGGCTTCCTGCGCCTGCATGTGCCAGGCCAGGAACCCCCGGTGGCGCAGTACAAGATCCCCGCCACCCTGCAAGAAGAAATCTGACGACCCTCGACGTCGTCCCAGAACCGCATGCGGTCGGCCCCCGGAGAACACTCGACACAGTGCGGGATTCGAGCCCGCCGCATGCCCGCTCCTGACGCGCCCGTCTCCCGCAGGTGGAACGCGGTCGTAGACGCAGACGCTGCGTCAGGAGCGAAGGTCCCGCCCTCGCCACTTCCCCTCATCAGCGAGGGCGGGACCACCAAAACCTCACTCACCCAAGGAGATAACGCATGTCCTGGACCGGAGATCCGGTGTGGCTCGCCGACGTACTGCGCGATGCCGGCCTCGACGTGATCGAGCACCAAGGCTGGCGCGACCGAGGCCACGGCGACTTCCGTGACATCCGCGGCGTGCTCTGCCACCACACCGCGGGCGGCGGCCGCAACGACTGGCGCATCGTCCAGGACGGTCGCGCCGACCTTCCCGGCCCACTCGCCCAGCTGGTCCTCGAACGCGACGGCACCTACCGCGTGATCGCCGCGGGCGTGTGCTGGCACGCGGGCCGCGGCTCCTGGCCCGGCTGGCCGACCAACAACGCCAACTACCACGTGATCGGCATCGAAGCCGTATCTCGCGGCGACGGAACCGACTGGACCCCAGCACAACTCGACGCCTACAAGCGCGGCTGCGCGGCCATCCTGGCCCGCATCGGCCGCGACGCCGAGGACTGCGTGGCCCACCGCGAGTACTCCCACGAAGGAAAAATCGACCCGGCCGGTATCGACATGGACGAGTTCCGTCGCGAGGTACAGGCATTCATCGACGGAAAGGACGCTCCGATGAGCGCATCCGAAGTCACCCGACTCCAAGATTTCATCACCGCCTTCTGCGGCCCGATCGGGTCCGATGTGAAGGATATTCGCGAGCAGCTGTGTGGTAGCCAGCAGCGTGACGCGGGGATGTTCGGAGGGTGGGAACAGCTCGACGGGATGACGGTGGTCGACGCGTTGGCCGACGTTCTCGACCGACTCAAGGCCCTCGAATCGCCCTCGCCCGAGAGGAGGTGACCTCCATGCTTCCTGTCCTTCTCGAACTACTCGAGCTGGCCGTACTGCTCGCCCCGGTGATCCTGCCGCTGCTCGGCCTGTCCTGACTCCATACCCACAACCCGCACGAGCCCGGCCGTCAGGCACGGGCTTTTTTCATGCCCAGAGCTCGGGAGGCTCCACCACATGTCCGGTAAAGAAATCATCGGTTCGGTCGACTTCAAGTCCAACGAAGCCTCGACACCGGAATACGTTCGGACCGAGTCCGGCCAGCTGGTCACTCCCGAGTTCCTGGCCTTCTTGCAGCAGACGATGTCGGGCAAGCTCGCCGAGCCGGAAACCGATGACGAACTCGACCCGCAGGTGCGCGCTCTGGCGGAAGAGCTTTCGGTGATCCACCTGCCCGCATGGACCAGCCCGGTCGGGCGCAGGCTAGCCGAGCCGACAGTGACCTCGATCAAGCAGGCGACCCGGGTCGCGGAATACCTGATCAAGCGAGGCGTGCGGGTGCATCCCGAACTCGAGGAGATCAGGTGGGTCCCGACTCCGGCCGGCGCGCCCGGCGCGTTCGACACCGGTACGCACATCACGCCCGACGCCGAAGGCAATTGGCCGACGCCCGATGTCGAGGAGTTCTACGACTTCGACGAGATCACGGTGAAACAGGTCGAGGGGAGTGCGTGGTTCGCGACTCATCCCCGGGGGATCGCGTGTGAGGGGAAGACGAAGTCGGAAGCGTACGCGGCGATGGTGGCCGAGCTGCGTCGCAGGATCGATGATGCGTCGGACGGTTCGAAATGAGTGATGTCGTTTCGGATTGGGTGAGTGCCGGCGCGGCATGGCGGGCGTCGTTGACACCGCTGGGGGCTGGGTCGTCGGGTGAGCGGGAGCGGCAGTCACGGGTTTTCAACCATTCGGGGATGAATCCGGCTGCTGCCGCGCGAGCCTATGACCGGGTGCTGGCCCAGCGGAAGCTGACAGAACAGGCGGGATATCCCGGCAGTTCGGCAGCAACGCTCATCAACGATAAGTCGCCGGTACAGCCTGGTGTGACTTCTGAGTGGACGCCACCGGAGAAGAAACCGCTAGAGCAGCCAGGTGTTACTTCACCAGCGCCGACTGAGAAGAAGTCGCCGGCACAGCCAGGTGTGACTTCTGAGTGGACGCCACCGGAATACCAGGGTCCTTCTGTCTTCGATGTCGCTAGTCCTCCACCGGATCAGCCGGACGGCACTCCGTGGGAGACCACGACGCAGCTTGGCGTTGCCACGAATGTGATCGTTCCTGGGACTGGTGGGCAAACTATTGATACCACAATCACGCTTCCAGATAACAACGTTATAAGTATGCGTCGTGTGGCTGACGGAAACGGGGGATACACGATTTGGATGAATTCCTCCGGCACAATGTCGGTTATTCTTCCAGAGGGGGCAAATGGTGTCGGTGCAGGAAATTCGCTGCAGTACACCATGGCGCCTGGTGACGACCCTTCGAATCCAACGATAGTCTCTATTCTCAGCAAGGGCGGAAGTGAATCAGTATCTCTAGATACACGGTCGGGAACTATCTGGGGAACGGAGCAACTCGATAATGGCGAGCAAGAATTCACGATACCCGATAGCAATAGCGATCGCTACTCCTATCGCACGAACACTGATGAAATGGGCAGGTCCTACACCGAGTTGGTAGGGGAGCGGCACCACGATCAGACTGGTTGGTATCTCGGGATCGATGGGCTACATCGCACGTATAACGCGGATCAGAGTGTCGATGTTCTCGGAACGGACCATGCCGGGGTGTATCGAAACCTACACATCGGATCTGACAAGCGAATAAGCGGCTGGATTGCGAATGACAGTCGCAACACATACTCCACTATCATCCTGACCGATGACGGATCCTTCGAGTCGATACGAGACTCGTCCGGAAAATTGCTGCACAGCACGTCCCGGAACTTCCGGGGGGTCGTAACCCGAGAAAATAGCTACGATCCAGACGGTAAAAGAACGTCATATCTAGATCATTCCGACGGCACCAGAATGATATATGCGGAGGATGGTCTGCGGATTCATGTAAAGGATCCATGGCACTACACCATCATAAATCCAGACGGGTCACGGCAGGATGTCGATACCACTCCCACTGAGGACACGAGATCTACAACCGAAAAGCTTATTGACTCTCTGGGGAGTTATCGAACTTGGATCCATGACAAAGTTAAGACAGTTGGCCTATCGGCGTTCGAGCTGACAAATATTGGCGCAGATATAAATCTGTTCGCTGGGCAGTTCGGATACGAGCCGGATCTACCTTCTATTTCTAGGTCGATGACTGGAGATGACATCCGGCTGGATCCGGTTTCGAGTACGACCCTAGGCCTAGGAATCGGCATCGGTGCTGCGGCGTTTGGCATCGTTTCCGCAGACTTGAAGACGCAGTTTACTGCTGCAAGTCAACTCGGCAAGTGGGTTTCCGGAGGCCAAGGATTCACCGATGCTGTAGGTAATATTTGGATCCCAGTGCAGCGTAGCATTAACGCACGATCCTTGGCTGTGCTGAATACCGATTTGGAAGGCTCGACACGCCACCCATTAAAGACTTCTGGCGATTTGGCGTTCGGTGCAGCCACATTGCTTCTACCGATAAAAGGGTTTGGTCCTGCAGTAAAAGCTGGCGCTACGACTTCGGCTCGAAATACTGGTACAGCAGCCGACTTAGTAAACGCAGTTGGGAAAGGGGGGAGACGGAAGCCGTCCAATGGCCTGGACGCCTCTCTCAGTGGTCGAAACCCGAAAGATGTAAGTCCGGTGACGGACGCTAGAGGATACTTTTCGCTGAAAGAGCAGTCGGCAGACGTCACCAATAGTTTGATCGAGCATGGCCGCAATAGAAATTATGCTCTGACAGCGACAGTCGAGGTATTCGAGAGCGTCGCCAGGTCAATTCGGCTGCGTATGCTCCGCGAGTTGGCAGAACAGGGTGCATCTGCTCTCGGCGGGCGAGTTGGAAACGGTGGCGCAACTTTCTACTCGGGAAATAGTCGTGGCGGATCAGGGCGGTCGACACCGACAGGACAGATGGGCCGCCCATCGTCCGCTCAGCCGTTCCGATCTGGATCAACCAACGGTGCACACTACTCCGACGTTTACCGCCAGCTACCCGGATATAGGCCGCCGGTGTCGTCCTTTTCGCGCCTATTGAATCCTCAAGACAAGGCAAAGTTGCGGAATCCGTTCGATGGAAACGGGAACGTCGTGACAACAAAATTGGAGCCAGGCCATCGCTACGAGTTTCATGATGGTAAGAACGTAACGTATGTGCATACGAATTCGACGGGAACGCCGGAGTTCATCGATACATGGGGATCACGCGACAAGGATGGTGGTACAACTGGTGCGATTAAGCGCAACAAGATTCTCCGTGACTTGCAGCCGAACGCAGTATATCGTGTAAATGGAAAGTTCTGGTTGCGAACCGACCGTACAGGCTTGGTCGTTGAGGCGTACGGCTCAGGGCTCGGAATTGTTCCTCTGGCCAATCGTGTGAGATCCGCAAGCTTGCAGAATGCTTTCAATAGAATGCGTGGCAGAATATCGGGACGTCCACTGGATGCTGGACATCACTTCCGAAATGAATGGGGCTCACCAGCCGAAATGGCATTCTATTCGCCTCAACGCAGTGCTGTGAACCAGTCTCCGGGTGCGTATTATCAGATGGAGGCAGAGGTCACCGCCAAGATGAGGCAGTCGGTATCAAATGGTGGTTCCGGGCTAGCCGAATTCAGTCTTGTTCTAGATTACGGCGCACCTCCGGTTCGACTTCCTTCTGTAGGCAGGAGACCGATAGGAGATGAGCGTGCTCCGTGGTACTATCACACGCGGTATCGAATGCACGGTGATCGACAATGGGAAGAGGTAAACTCAATTGTCAACAGATGATCGCACCTCGGGCGACCAGGCAATTATTCTGCAGCAGACTTTGTTGCGAAACATTGCGGATGATTTGGTGAGTAGCGCTCATGGGGGGTGGCATCGAATTGATGCCGAATTTGCCTTGGTGGGTGAACGTGCATTCTTACGTGTTATATTCGACTCCGGTGAAGGCGATTTCCCCGCACCTATCATACCTGCGAGACTTCCGAATTCGGTTCGGGAACTCAAAGATGTGATGTACATTCCTGGTCGTGGATCGTGGCTCACCATGCGCTGTAGCGTGTTGGCAGACCGCTCCTTTGAGAGCAGCTTCGGATACGACGAGCGCCCCGAAGTCGGCGAAGAAATATTTCGTGATCTTGTCAAGGAGCTCGAGCTATATCCACGTACCCTCGTTCCGGAGTGGATTGCCGAAGAGTTGGGCGATGATTTGCCCAATGTGGACGCCGACACTGCCGACAGGAGGCATCCCGAGTATGCGGATCGGCCGGGAAAAGACGCGGAACTTGGTCCCAGCGATCTGTATAAGCCTGTAATGGATAGGGCGATCGCCTCGCGTCTTGCTGTTAGTTTTGTTCCCGAGGAACCGGGCATCGAATACTTCAGCATCGTTCGGAAGTACGTTTCTGAGCGTGATCCAGTTATGGTGTTCTTGGAGTTGGGAGAAGGTCGACTCGAATACCGAAAGGTTGAGGTTTTCCCTAATGGGTGTGTCGACAGCGCCAGTCTCACATCAGAGGGGGAGTATACCCTGTCTCATGAGGATCCGTGGCCGTCAACTTCGGAGCTGTTGCGGGACGAGCGTATAGTTTCTATTGCGCAGATTTCGCCAGAGCAGTTCCAGACTGAGTGGCTGATTGTCTATGGATTCTGATCGATCGGTGTCCCTAGTTCCTTTCTGGTAACGCAGGGTTTCGCTCTATCGAAAGGTATGCTCCGCGTATATTTATGGATATCCCGATCGGTTGTTCGGTCGGGATTTTTCATGCCTAAATCATGGTTCCGATCGATTTCTGTTCAAGGACTTGACATGAATGAAAGAATACTGTTTCCTGATATCGAACAAACTTTGGTCGATTATCTAACGACGCAACTTGCCGCGGTATCTGATACCGCGACTGTGGTCAGCCGGGTCCTAGATCCGCGTCCGGCCCGGATGGTGCGAGTTACCAGAAACGACCGAAAAGCCCGAGTTGATGTCGAGGATCGGGAGGGGCGCCGTAGCGCTCAGCTGATTCTCGATCGTCCTCGTGTTGTTCTCGAGTGCACCGACGACGCCGGCGCGGCGGCAACCCTTGCCGCGCTTGTGCGTTCGATCCTGAGTGCTGCCGCTCCCGGCTACCTGGGCACCGTGTGGTGCGACCAGGTCGAGGATGCGGGTATGGAGAACGACACCGATCCGGTGACAGCCGCGCCGCGGTACACACTTGTCACCGACCTGATTGTGCGAGGCACTGTCCTCGCCTGACTCCGTTCCGGAGTCGAACTGAAGTACCCATCCCGAGGGCCTGCGCAACAATCCCAAGGGAGATAACAACAATGGCTCTGCCTTCCAGCAATTTCATCGGCGCCGGTACCCCGAACCTGGCCGTTTCCGGCGGTGTCCTGGTGGCGCCGCTCAACACCGTCCTGCCGACCACCGCGGCCGGCACCATCGCCCCCGCGTTCACCGCGCTGGGCTACGTCTCCGAGGACGGCATCGAGTCGCTCGGTGAGCGTCGGGTCGAAACGGTCAAGGACTGGAACGCCGATATCATCGCCCAGCTGCAGACCGAGCACTCGGTCCGCTTCGGCCTCACCCTCTACGCGGTGTGGGACGAGGACGTGCTCAGCGAGATCTTCGGTGAGAACAATGTGACCGCGACCGCGGCCACCTCCACCTCGGGCAAGCTGATCAACGTCCGCGAGACCGGCGCGGTCCTGCCGCGTCGCTCGTGGATCTTCGACATGAAGACCGAGGACAAGAAGCTCCGCATCGTGCTGCCGAACGCCAAGATCTCCTCGATCACCGAGAAGAAGTTCGTGTCCAACGAACTGGCCGGCTTCACGATCAACGTCGAGGCATTCAAGGACGATTCCGGCATCAAGGCGTACCGCTACCTCGATGACGGTCTCAAGACTGCCTGATTGAAAGCCCCCAACGGCGGCGGGTAAAACACCTATGCGCAGGCCCGCCCGCCGCCGCTGGGCCCTTCCCTATTTCTGTCATTCACCTTCACCGAACAACGAAAGGGTCTGCTACCCATGACTTCTCCTGCTGCTCCCATCAAGATCGCCCAGCCCGCGGTCGTGAAGGACGATTTCACCTACCTCGTCGGTGACGCCGAAATCGTGCTGCCTTCGCTGTCCTACCTCAAGCCGGGTCTCGTTCGTCGAATTCGTCGGCTCGGCGATGTCGACGCGATGTACACCCTGCTCGAGCTGAACCTGACGCCCGAGGCGCTCGCGGTGCTCGACGACATGGATCCCGACGACTACCACCGGCTGCTCGAGGCGTGGCGCGCGCACTCGGGGCTGAGCCTGGGGGAATCCTAAGCCTCGATGCTCTTCTCGAAGAGCACAGCGAGGCAATCGAATACGACCTGATCGCCTTCGGGCTTCGGCTGCGGATGCTCGGCACCGACGCGCTCTGCTGGGCCGATCTGCGATCGATCGTGAAGCACCTTCCCCTCGATTCGGCGCTGCTTCGGGTGATTCATCCGGAAGCCAGTCGATGGAAGGTCGCCGAGCATTTGTTGGCGGACGTCTCCGACAGCCTGCGGTGGTTGGCCTGGGCCAGAACCGATGACGGTCGACGCGGGCGCAATCAGCCCGAACCGATCGCTCGTCCGGGCCGGAAGTCGAACCGCGAACGAGTCGGCACCGCAACGGAACTCGATCAGATGAACGACTTCCTCGGCTGGAACGAGTAGGTGGCCGCAGCCCCGGAGCGGTCGAACGCAGAAAGTGGATACCAATTGTGAAGAAGAAACGCCCAACGGCGATGACATTGCCGGACGTTCTTGCGATGACCACGAGCGGCACACCGGCTCCGGGAATGCGGATCAGCCTGCCGAGCGGGGCCGTCTGGGAGGGCGGCACCGGCGGCGGAACGGCCACGATCACCTTGCCGGAGGAGGACACGGTCCTGCTCGACAAGGATGGCCGCATCCCGCCGAACGCCCTGATCGGCTCCGGCCTGTTCGGGGTGCTCGACAGTGTGTTGTCCGATGTGCTCGGCACCGGGCCGGGCACGATCGCGGAACGGGTCGCGGGGCAGGCGATGGACCTGCTCCGCCCCGACGCGGACGCGACCGACACCAAGACTCGTCTGATCAAGTTCTCGTCGAAGACGACACTGCTCAACCCGGCCAAGCCCGAATCCGGTGTCGAGAATGTCGTCTCCGAAAATATCAGTGCACCAGCGGGTTACGCCGCTGGTGGCGCAGTACGTGGACCCGGCACCGGTAGCAGCGATTCGATCCTGGCCCGACTGTCGAACGGTGAGTTCGTGGTCAACGCGGCCGCGACTGCCGGGGCGCTCCCGCTGTTGGAGGCCATCAACGCCGGCTGGGTTCCCTCGGCCGGCTACCTCGCGGGCATGCTGCCCGGGTTCGCCAACGGCGGACTGGTCGGCGACTCGGGGATGGGCGACCCGCAGAAGTGGCGCGAGATGCTCGGAACCGGGCTGATCGCGGATGTGCTCGGCAGCATCGGCGGCGCGGCCGTCGACGCGGCGGGGACCGCGGGCGCCGCACTCGGCGGAGCCCTGGCGCCCGTGCTGAGTGCGGGCGGACCGTTCGGTCGTCGCACAACCGAACCTGTGCAGGTCGATCTCGGCGCCAACTCGCCATTCCCCACCGATGGGCCGCCGATCACGGCTGCGCTGAACGTGGAACCGCAAGGTCTGATGGGCGCGATGCCCGCCTTCGCCCAGGAGTCGACTTCGACCGCCAAGGGCTCGGCGGCTCCGCTGTCGGCGCTTTCCGAGGCGTTGTCCGCGGGAATCGTCGCCTCGGCGACCGAAGCCGGCGGTCAGGTCGGTGCGGCGCTCGGTGCGGCTATCGCGCCCGCGCTCGGACCGGCCGGCCAGCTCGCGCCGGAGATCGGCGAGCAGCTCGGTCAGACGATCGGCTCGCGGTTCGGTGGTGGATTCGCGGCATCGATGTCGTTGAAGTCCGCGATCGGCACGATGCCCTCGGATCCGACCCTCTCGGACGGAGTGTCGGGCGGCAAAGTCGCACCCGGCGGTGCTGCCCCGACCTTGTCGACGAGTTCGGGCGGTGGTGGTTCCGACGGCGGGTCGAACAGCATCGTCGTCTCCGGGGGATCCTCGGGGGGCGGGTCGAATGTCGTCTACCTCTCCGGCGGTACCGGAGGCACTGTGGACCTCGGACCGGCGACGACGCCGCGTACGCCGAGTCTCAGTGAGGGCCTCCAGGGAACCAGCCTGGCCGAACCCGAGCACCGGACCACCTACGGAGGCGCCGACTACATCGATCGAGGATCGATCGTCGGCAGTGAGTTGGCGAAGAACTTCGGCGAATCGCTCGGACTCAGTGACACTACTGCCCTGCGTGACGTCGGCTCGACCGTCGGCGCGCTGGCCGGAGCACTCGGTATCCCGGCCGTCTCCAACGCGCTCTCGGTCGATGGTGAACTGGCCAAACAGCTCGGCATCGAATCCAACACCGAGTTCCTCGTACCGTACGAGCAGCAGAAGGCATTCGACTACGACGAAGGGTCGGGTCTGCAGGCGGGCGTCCAGGGATTCCTCACCGGCACCTCCTCGGGCGGCCTGGTCAAAGGTCTCACCGGTGCAGCCAAGGGCGCGGCCCAGGATCTGGCCGGCCAGGTGGGCGGCTTCCTCGGCGCCGGTCTCGGCACCGCGATCGCAGGTCCCGCCGGTGCCGCGATCGGTGGCGTGCTCGGATCCTTCGCCGGATCGACAGTGATGGGCAAGGCGGTCGACCTGGTCGCCAAGCCGATCGAATGGGCGGCGAGCACCGCCAAGGAACTCGTCGGCACCGGCTTCGGTCTGACGGACCTGGCCGAGGGCGTCGGCGGGCACACCGCCCGCGGCGACATCTTCAATTTCAACGGCATGGACCCCACTAGCGTCGCGATGTCCATCGCCCGCGTCCAGCGCCGCAAAACGGTCGCACAGCAACGCGGAGGAGTCGGGTGATGGCCAACCACATGCTCGAAATGCAAGACACCAAGATCGTGGTGTGGGACAACAACGGTCGCGTATGGCACCTGGCTGGTCCCAACGCGGGCCGCGAAGGCGTAAGGCTCTCGGCGCAAACAGGTTTCATGTTCGCACCGGTCCAGCTGCTCACCACCGAAGGGGCGCGGCAAGATGGTGCCACCTTCGCGAGGTCGGTCCGGTGGAAGAAGGAGTGGGACTTCCTCGCCATCATCTCCGCGGCCTCCGTCGCACGCGAGTCCAACCCCGTGCGCGAATTCCTCGCGGTGCACGACGCGTGGTTCCGAGGCTGGTCAACCGACAAGCCGGTCACCGTCGGCTACTTCACCCGACACCAGGGTTGGCGATTCCAGCAGTTCCAGCTCGATTCCGCGCCGGAGCCCTCCGGTGACATCGACCCGGCCCGCAACGGCTTCGCGATGTACCGGATCTCGGCGACCGCGATGGATCCGCTCGAGCGGCACTTCGACGAAACCATGGTGTGGACCAATGCCTCCGGCACCGGTGAAGGCGTTCTGCGCCTGCGCAATGCGGCGGATCAGCCGGCCTGGCCGCGCTACACGATGAACGGGCCAGGGCGCTGGTCGATCCTGGACCCGGTCGGTGGTGAACAGCCACGACTGGTCCAGACGCCGCGTCTGACAGCCGGTCAGACCTTGCGCATCGACACCCACCCGCGCCACCGGACCGCCCGCCTCTACACCGAGGGCAGTACCGCTGTTGTGAATGTCTGGGGACAGCTCGCCGGTCGACGCTGGCTCGCGTCGCTGAACCCGTGGACCAGCACCGACATCGTGGTGAAAGTCGAGGACGGGAACACCGAATCCAGTGTGATCGGGGCGGTGACGCCGCGGTCTTCGCGACCGTTCTGATCCTTCCCGCCAACTGAACATCGATCGAGAGAAAGCCCAATCCCCTTGCGGGGGTTGGGCTTTCTCGATAGCTGAGGAGGTATCGCCGTGGTGGTGCCGGAGCCTGTCGTGGGGTATGACCCGTCTCGGTTTCAGCAGTGGCTGGCGTCTTTGACTCCGCTGGGGTCTGAGGCGTCCAGCGGAACTGAGCGTCCGTCACGGACGTACAACTTCGCCGGAATGACTCCGCATTCTGCGGCGCGGCAGTTCGACCGGATTCGGAACGTGCAGGAGCTGCTCGGTATCGGGCGGCAGTCGCCACCGAGTATTGATTTCGTCGATGGGCCGGTCCAGATCGATCCGCCGGTAAGCGATGAGCCGATAGCGCGTGGCACGCGTGCGGATCCGGGGGAGAAGAAGGTCGCGGAGCCGAGGAGCGGAAACCAGCAACCTACTCCGGTACAGCCCGCGCCTACATCTCCGAACAATACGGCTGCCGTACCAACTGCCCCCCAACCGCAAAGTACGCCGACCACTTCGACGCCCGCGCCGACTACCACCAGCCCTGCGCTCGCGCCGACCGCTGAACCGACGGCACCGCGTCTGCCCGCGACGTCAGTGAGTCAGCCGTGGTCGCTGACGGGAGCGATGCTTGGAGTTCAAGAACCGATTCCAGCCCAAACTCAATTCGCCGAGAAACCGTACATATACGAATACATGAAGAATATCCCGGTCGCGCCGGGGGATTCGACAACCTTTGCGGGAGTCGCAACTGTTACGGTCGGAATCGACGAGACGATAATTACAGGCGTCCAGAATCCAACCACCGGTGAAAATGATACGACCGTCCGAGACAGATTCGGTGAAGTGGTCTCCCAGAGTCACTCGGAAATTGTGCCCGGGACCGGTGGTCTCACCCGCGACGCCACCATCACCGACAAGTTCGGAACCTCCAAGACACGAACTGTAGACGACGGACAGGGAAATCGTATTACCTGGACGGCGAATCCAGACGGCTCACATTCAGTTCACTACAGCAAATCGAACATCATCGTCGTAGAACCAGCACCCGGTTCGACTGTGCCTGCGCAAGTAATTCAGCTGAATCCAGACGGGACCAGCGGCTACGCCACGATGTGGCACAGCGATGGCCGTACCAGTACTGCAGAATTTCAGCCGAGCCTGCTCGGGACACCGGTCACTGAATACACACGTAGTGACGGTCCTTCTATGGAAGTACTGACAGTTCCCGACCGAACGAACGGCAAGCCGAGCAGCATCGTCACCGACCATTTAGGCAATCGGTCAGTGGTACGACCCGATGGCACGACAACTCCGGTGGACGAGTACAACGCAGCTCTCAGCGGAACCGATTATGGAAACACGTTCGACCCGATGAGTGGAAGGTGGGTCCCCAATCCGATCGTCGGCCGCGAGGCGCTGGTGCGTATTCCGGATGGAACTTCGATCCAGAAATGGCATATGCGGAATCCCGACGGTTCGAAGTACGAACTCGATGCCTATTTTGATGAGCAGGGAAACCTTCGCGGTATCGGCAAATGGGATTCTGGCGGACTCAAGTACACCTCGTTCAGAAATATCGACGGAATTCTTGTATCGGGCGAAATGTTCGACCTGGACTCTGGGTCCGCAGAAGACAACCGGCAGCTTGTCTACGACGGGGTCATGATCCTTTTCGGTATACCCGAAATGGCATTTCTCGGGGCGCGTCTCGGTGTCGGTATCGGTAGTCGGTATTTCGGCAGTCGTCTTGCCTCTCAAGGTGTTTCTTTGACCGGCCGCGAGCTCGCAATCGCCGGGTTGGGCGCAGGAGATACGCTTACGGGCGTTGTGGGTGGAGCTAGATCATCCAAGTATACCTCATTTCCCGCTCCAATGGCCCCAGGTTATGTACTGAGGCCACCGCTAATGCCGAACCGTGTTGAGGCGGTACAACTGTCGGCAAGTGCACCAAGACTACGACCGAATGGCTTAGGCCAACCCTCCGGTTCTGTTTCGGCGAGTGTTCCAGAGGTTTTCCAAGGCAGCCCTCGAATCGGTTCATGGATAGCAGAAGAACTAGCCTTCGAAGCGAAAATTGCGTCGGTTGCAGGCAATTCCTTCGCTAAACTGGACTCATCTCTTGATGTTGCGTCTCGTTCGAGAGCTCTCGTGTCGGCCGGAACTAGAAACATGGCTGGCGGTACCTCCTCGCGCGGTGCCGCAAACGTCTCGATTGATGGCGTAAATAGGTCCTCATCGGCATGGCATACGCGGTGGCTATTTGGGCGACGAGGTGGCAACAATGCTAATATTACTTTCTATCATGGAACAACGGCTGAATTCGCCAATATCATCAGGAGTTCGGGTGTTCAGTTTGGTCGAAACTCTCCCGGAAAGCTGGACTTCGGGCCGGGATTCTACACTTCACGCGAATACGACCAAGCCATCAAATATGCACAGAGCGCTATGAATCGAAATCCCGGTTCTTTTCCGGGCATCGTTGAGTTTCGGGTCCCTCGATCCGAAATGTCTCGATTGGCGCGGTTGAATTTCCCAAGTGCAGATGGATCGTGGGCCAATTTCATCTCTCGGTTTAGGCGCGATGATATACTCAATGACCATGCGTTCGATGTTGTCGAGGGACCGATTCTGTCAAATTTGCCCAAGTACCTTCGTGGAGAAGCTCCGACAGGAAGTGGTACTCAGACGAGTTGGCACACGAAAGGTGCGATAGATGTGCTGAATAGGTATATAGTCCAATAATATCGACTGAATAGGAGTTAGGGATGGTGCTGGGTATAAATATGTGGAGGGATCAGGAAGCGCTTGATTATCTCTGCCGCATTGCGTCTGAGATTTCGAATTCATACGGATTGGAACACCGCGATGCTATGATTCGGGTTGACGCCCGGTTTATAGGTGTGCGCATCGTCGGCGATGATCATTCGATCTATTTGATCGAGCCGGAACTCTGGGCAAGGAGTATCTTGTTTGGAATTCCTGTTGGCGAGATGGAATCGGCTGGCTGTGTCCAACTGCCCGCGCCGAGCCGTTTTCAGATTCTCCTAAATTCCCTGTTTATTTGGAAATTCCTTTGGTGGGCTAGACGTTGGTGGATGATTTCTAAGGTATCGATCCGCGCTGGAAAAAATCCCATTAGGTGGCCGCATAGGCTATGGGGGAGGTTGTGAAGTGATATTTCGTTTTTGTTATATCGCAAGGTGCCGAATCTGACGTAGGTTCTCTCCTGGTGCGGAATTCCGTTAATGCGACTGCACGCAGAACTACGGTGGATGGATGAGTTTGGGTCGGGTCTAAGAGATGTCCCGTAAGTCGTTGAGCGACAACGGGTACCGTGTCACCGGTGGTGATCTCGGCATCCGATCCGGTGATGGTGGAGCTGTTCTCCGGGCTGCGGCCGGCGACGTTCGCTCGGCTGATCACGAAGTTGCGGCGCGAGGGCGCTGACCGGCCGTTACGCGGTCGTCCCTGAGGTTTGCGCTTCGAGGACCGGGTGTTGCTGGTGGCCACATACTGGCGAACCAACCTGACAACGCGGCAACTCGCGGCAGTGTTCGAAGTCTCGAAGTCGGCCGCGGCCAGGGTGATCGAAGACCTGGGACCGGCATTGGCGCTCCGACCACGCGCCCGGTTCGCCCGCGGCGCGGTGTTGATCGTCGACGGAAACCCTGGTCCCGACCCGCGACCACAAGGTCGCCGCGCAGAGTAAGAACTACCGGTACTCCACTAACCACCAAGTCGTCATCGACGCTGACACCGAGTTGGTCGTCGCGCTGGGAAAACCGTTGCCAGGTAACCGCAACGACTGCCGAGCGTGGGCCGAGTCCGGTGCCGCTCACGCGTGCCGCAACGCGATCGTGATCGCTGATGGCGGCTACTAGGGCACCGGTGTGATCATCCCGCACCGTCGATCACCCGGTATCGAGTTGCCGGAATGGAAGCAAGCCCACAACAAGTCTCACCGCAAGGTCCGTGCTCGAGTCGAGCATGCCTTCGCCCGAAGGAGAGTATCCAGGTGTGGTTTCGGATGCTGAAATGCACTCCCTTGAAAACCTTCGGGGCATCCCAAAGGGTACGGTGAATAGCAGGGTGCACTTGAGTATTATTCGCAAGTCGTGGAACCGATTCTATCGCCGTCACGAGCAGGCTGGGACCATTCCGACCAAGCAGCAGTTACTTGACTATGCGACATACATAGATAGAACGTTTGGTCATTTCTTTGATCCGCCACTGTGATCGGCTAGGATAGTCGGATGGAATTCTATTGTATCGAACCCGAAGTAGCGGGCGGTCACGGTCCGCGGACTGTCTACAACCTCGAAAAGACACCGCCGGAGGTCCTCGTGCTCGAGTACGTGTTCGACGATTGGCTCGGTGATCCGCTCTTGGAAAGTAGTCCATGCTTCATTGTTACTAGGGATCTTATGGAGAAAATGGAGACCTCTGGTATGACGGGTATAGAGTTTTCGGAGGTGCTTACTTCCGTTTCTTCGGAGGGTATCGAACGGATGGATATAGATCTGCCTGAGTGGATGTGGCTCAAGCCGATCGGTGTGGCCTCCGTAGATGATTTCGGCCTAAGCGGCAATGGAGCTGTCCTGGTTGTTTCTAGTCCCGCATTGGAACTTCTGCTAGATTCGGGAATGAGCAATGCTGATATTCTGGCATTGCCGCAGCCTTGACGAAGCTGTATGCCGATTGTAACGGCATCAGCACTTTATGTGCCAATAACAGTAAGAGGTCCTCACGCGGTAGTCGAATTGGCGGATCTGGTCGAGCGTGCGCGGGCGGTGCTTGCGCGTCGTCCCGGCGGTATCTGTGCTGGTGACATGCCCGGCGGTCAAGGAGAAATGGGAGCGGTAGCCGGTGTATTCTATGGGCTAGCGAGCGTTCTCTCCATGACTAACGGTCCGCGAATGGGCATTGTCTCTATTTTTGGAACCGAGGACCTTGATGGCGGCCAATTTTACTGCGATTCTCTCGATGGTGGTCGGGAAGATTGGATCTGCTGCGGCTTGGTAGATATCTCGCCAATATTCATCCATAGAACCTCGGGTGCAGTATGGGTTCAGTGAGCCCTTTTCATCCTGCCGCTGAACGGCGTTGCCCCGCAGCATGATTGGCGCCTCCCTGGCGTGCGAACTGGCGAAGCCCCTGGTAAGAGAGCTGATTACCACATCGACTCGTCCACCAGAGGCTTCCCATGCTGTTTTACCGTGCCGCACTGCCGTTGTCATCTTCGACCCTGCACTTTCGTCGCCGCCGTGATCCGCCGGCGCCGACGCGAGATCGGATCACGGTGGCGCGCACTCGATCCCGGCCAACAAGCCATGCTTGTCCTGGTCTACCTGCGCAAAGGTGAACCATTCACCGATCTCGCGGCCGGGTTCGAGGTCTCTACGAGCACCGCCTGGCACTACGTCGAGGAAACAACCACGCTGCTATCAGCACAGGCACCGAGCCTGAGATCGTCGTTGAGGAAGGCCAAAGCCGCTGGTCACAGCTATCTGATTCTGGATGGCACCGTAATCGCGATCGACCGAGTCGCCGCAGATCGTCCGTTCTACTCCGGCAAACACCGGTTACACGGGATGAACGTGCAGGTCCTGGCCTCGCCCGAGGGCGAGATCGTGTGGCTCTCGCCAGCTTTACCCGGCAGTGTCCACGACAGCAAAGCTGCCTGGATCTGGCAGATCGTGACCGAGTTGGTCATCGGAGGCTGGGTCACGTTGGCGGACAAGGGCTACCAAGGCGTCGCGGGAGTTCTCACCCCGTACAAAGGGAGGAACAAGCCGGCCTCGCAGAAGCAAGCCAACCGCGCTCATGCCCGGCTACGCGGCCGCGGGAGCGGGCGTTCGCCCAGCTCAAAGTATGGAAGATCCTGCGCAAGCTCCGTTGCTGCCCGGACAAGACCACCCGTCTGGTGAAGGCGATCAGCGTTCTCCAGGATCACGAGCGTCAAGCCGCCCGCTTCGGCAGGATGAAAAGGGCTCAGGGTATGGTGCACGTCGACTTCCATTTCAGGCAGCCACTCATTGTGATCTAATTTATTCAGTAGCAGCTGAAGAAGTTGGTCGGTATCATGTCGGATATATGTGCAACCGGGATATGGAGAGTGGAGCATTGAGTCGATTTGCGGAGGTCATCGTAATCGCCCGTGATGGCCGGTCGGTAATGGAGCCATTGACAGAACCGGATTCTGATCGGGAATGGCATCAGTGTTTCACGCCGGTAGATGACTCAGTGTTCGAGGGGACCTTCATGGGTTCGTCCGACTGCTACATGTGGGTTATTCAGTTCTATAGGTATAACTGGTGGGGCCTCATGAAGCATCTCGAGGGGTTGGATTGGCCGGACCCCTACTCCGTGCAGGTTATGATCCGCGACGAGGAGGATGATTGCTTCGGGTTGTGGATGCTGCTTGATGGAAAGTTGCGCGAAATTCCGTTGATGAGCACTGTTCGAATTCCGAGTGACGAGTTGATTACCGGAGGCATTCTGGTTCGGGTCGAGAAGTATGACGATACTGTGGCCGAATAGTCGTATGCGAGTACGGCCCTGGTGAGGCCAGTGAAACCCAACCCGATCCGGGTTGGGTTTTTTTATGCCCAAAACAAGGAAAGGTGGTGGAGGATGGGTGTTTGGGAACCGTACGCGGAATCGCGGCGGATGGATGAGATGTTTCGGGTCGAGCAGGAGGATGCTCGGGATCAAGAGGTTCTTGTTCGATACTGGGACAAGGACATGCAGGAGGTGGGGGAGGAGCGGAATTACCTGTCGTTGCAGGTGAGCTTTCCGCGGAACTCCGCCGGCGGGTTGAAGATGATCTGTCCGCGCGACATGGTGCACTTCGACCATCTGTTCGGCAATCACGCGGATACGACGCTGCCGATCACCGTGAACACCAGGGGTTTTCGGTGGGACGGGTACATCACGAAGGCGTCGATCATTCGGGACGACAACGGGGTCGAGACGGTGGACATCGAGGCGATTCACGCCTGGAACCACGTGTCGACGATCTGCTGCTGGGCGAGCCCGTTCGCACCGGTGCTCGCGCAGTTTCCCCGTCACCACATCCTGTTCGGTCCGGTCAGGACCTTGGTGACGACCTACCTGACGATGAATCTGATGCGGCTGCAAGGGAACACGACGTTTCCCATCGCGGTGGTGCCGGTCGATCCGCGCACCGACACCAGTCGATGGAGTGCAGCCTCGGCGCGATTCGATATGGCGGACAAGCTGTTCGCGCCGATGCTCGAGGACTCCGGGGTCATGTTGACGGCCCGGTTCTTCCTGCCGGGTGAGGACGAGCAGCCGGCGCCGGAGTGGTTCTTCCTCGACAAGCCGACCGTGGTGTTGGAGACGGTCGACAAGTCCGGTGTGACCGGGCCGACCGGCACGCTGCTGGACGGCATCCTGTCGTGGTTCGAGGAGTTCGCCGATGACGGCACCACGCCGGTGCGGTATCCGAACTTCGACTCGACCAGCGAATACGAGGCGGTCTACGGGACGCCGGGCAAGTTCGGCACCATGCGGAACCTGCCCTGGGTCTGGTACTTCGAAGGCGAGTATTCCGGCATCGGCGCCTCCGAAGTGGCGCTGCACAAGCCGACCGCGACCGACATCATCGTCGGTGGCCGATCGCCGGGCTGGGTGAACGCCGGTATCGAGATGGCGATCAAGGGACTGCTGTCCCTGATCGGACTGGACTGGCTCTATCGCGGCCAGCTCGACGATGTGTTCCTCGCCTGGATGGTCTACCGGGACATGGAACGGGTCGACAAAGCCGGTCCGTACGCCTTCCGCGAGCTGTACATCACCGGCAGTGACAAGGCCTTCACCCTGGACGGCTTCGTCGCCGCGCGCCAGGGCCTGCACCTGACCCGCGGCTACACCAGCCACAAGGTGACCATCCAGGACAACGCCCCCTACCTGATCGGTCGCGACTTCGGCCTGGGTGACCAGATCGGATTCGCGATGGGCCAGAAGGTGTTCACCGACTTCGTCACCGAGCTGACGTTCACCGATGACCGCGAAACCGCAGCCAAATGGGAGATCACCGTGGGTGACGGGTCCGACGAGGAGGACTCGGTGGTCAAGGCGTGGCAGCGGCTCGGCCGCGTGGCCTCGGCGATCAAGGACCTGTCCACCGACGTGGGCGCCGACCTCGACCTGCTCATCATCTGACACACCTCACGCAGAGGAGGAAAACATGGCGGATATCAGTTTCCCCGCCCATATCACTGCCCGACGCACCCCCGATATCGATGGGCTGCCTATTCTCACCGCACAGGTCGACGTGGGCGACGATGTGCGCGACCTGCCGCTTCCTGCCGGTCCTTCCGGGCCGCAGGGTGCGCGCGGCAAACCGCGCAGCACCTTCCGCAAGATCGGGACCATCGCGAACGCCGCGGCACGGCCCACCGGGCTGGGTGCTGAGGACCGCGGCAAATGGTGGCATCGGCTCGACGACAACGGCATGGATGTGTGGACCGGCTCAGGTTGGCAGCATTCCGTTGACGCGGTCGGGCCGGTGGGTCCTGCTGCCGCGGCGAATGCGATCACCGTTGCCGAAGCGACAGTGCATAGCGAGACGCTGACAACCCCGGCGATCGAATTCATCGGGGCCGGTGCCGAACAGCAGCTCCGTTCGACGGCGGCGGCGGGCCTGCCGGGCCCGGTTGGTCCGGTCGGTGCGTCCGGCACCATCACCATGGCCGACGACTATGAAACGACCAGCGGTCCCAGCCACGGTGGCGTGTTCGCTTACGACCGAGTGACCCGACGCTTCCGGTCGGCATCCGCGCCCATGGGTGCTGGGCCGTGGGCCTGGTACCAGGAAGACTTCGTCGGCGAGACCGTGGCTGCGGTCAGTCGGATCGAGGTGGCGACTCTCACCATTCCCGCGCAGCCGTTCGCCTGGCGGCCGCTGGTGTACGGCCACTCCTATGTGTACTCGGTGAACAACGGCGCGCAATCCGGTGAATTCACTGTGCGCCTGAACAATTCGCAAGGTGCGGTACTCGCCACCACAGCGGCCGGCGCCGGTGGCTGGTTGTACATGCCTGTTATTCCGTGCTACCGGGACGGCACAACGACCCGTTCGCTGTCGCCGTCGTCGGACTACGCCGTTGTTCCCGCAGGCCAACCCGCGACACTTGCCGTCGCGGTCGAACGAGTCGGCACCGGTACCGGCAACATCGGGTTCCATCCGGGCCGGTGCTCTCTCGTCGTATTTGCCGAATCCACAGATTGAGTTGAAATGACTACTGTAGGAGAATATTTCGAGTCCACACTGGTCCGCGGCATCGATGAAGGTGTCGGACGTGCCGGCGTGGTTCAGGCAATGCACGGCACACCACGTGCCGGCGACCTGGAACTGATGACCGGGCTCGCGGGCCCGGTCGGCCCGACCGGCGAGGCGGCGCGGCCGTTTCGGTGGGAAGGCGACGTCGCCGATCAGGCCGCGCTGTCGGCGATCGGGGCGAAGCTCGGCATCGCCCACTCGGGCAAAGCGTGGCGGGTGCTGTCCACCGGGGCGCTCGTATATTGGAACGGTTCGGGATTCGACAGCTTCGCCGAGGCATTCGGTGCGGCTGGACCCGACGGCGAGTCCTGCTCGGTGACCATCGGTACGGTCGAAACCGGGCCGGTTGGATCCGATCTGGCAGTGACGGTCACCGGCGTGGCGCCGAACCTCGTGCTCAACTTCGTTGTGCCGAGAGGGGTTCAGGGCAAGAAGGGCGCACTGGGTGGGCCCGGCCCGCTTCGCCAGTCCCCCGACTATCTCGACGGAGCTCACGCCAATCGCGCTGTCCCGATGTGGGATGGCGCTCTCGGCAAGTGGAAGCCCACCCCCTACCCGGGCCTGCGTGGGCCGTGGACAATCAATGACAACCACGCGTGGGACGGCGGTGCCGGCTTCGTCGCTTCCCAGAGCAACATCTCCGCAGCGACCAAAGTCGTGGCCCAGCTGAATGTTCCCGCTCAGGACACCGCGTGGCGCCCGATGATCTTCGGCGGCGTAGTCGTGGGCTCGCGGGAGAACTACGACCAGTTCACCACGCGCGTCGACGCTGAGGTTCGCATCGGTTCGCCGACAGGCCAATTGGTGGCGCTGGGTTCGGGGCAGGTGACCGGCATCGTCAGCCGTGCCCGGTTCCAGCCGTTCTTCGGCGTGCGGAATCTGACGCCGACCAGCTCGGTCGGTGTTATCCCCGCTGGTCAGAGCGCCACTTTCTCCGTGGTACTCAGCCGCAATGCCGGCACCGCCAATTACGACTACATCATGGACGACTCGGAAGTCGTCTGCTTGGCTCGACCCGTGGGGGCAGTGTGAGTACCGAAGACCAGACGCCCGTATACGACGAAGACGTCATGATCACCATGCGTGGCGTCGCCGACTCGGTCGGTCTGCCGTACACGGTGAACCCCGTCGAAATGGTCGACCGGGAGGTGCTGATCGAGCTGCGGGAAGGCCCGCAGGGGCCGCCCGGCGCGGAAGGTGCGGCCGCTTGGCCCTGGCTGTGGCAGGGTGACGTCGCCGATGTCGCCGCGCTGACCGCACTCGGGCTGGGAACCGACGACGCGCGTAAGGCCTGGCGTGTAGTCGCCGAGAACGCGGTCTACTACTGGACTGGAATGGAACTCATCGCCTTCGATGATGCCTTCAAGAGTCCAGGTCGCCGCGGACCCGCGAACCAGCTGTCCGGCAGTGCTGTCGCGGGCCCGGTAGGCTCGTCCGCTTCGGTCCGAGTCATCGGTGAAGCACCCGGCCAGCACGTCGAAATCACCTTTCCGCGTGGTGCCACAGGAGTCCAAGGTGACCCTGGTGAAGCCGGCCGCATTCAGGACGCGGCGGACGTTCTCATCGATGAGGACCGTCCGCTGGGCCAGGACCACGTGCTGGCCTGGGACGCTACGGCACAGAAGTTTCGGCCCATCCCGACTCCGCATCCGCGCGGGCCGTGGGTGATCGGTGAGAAGCAGTTCCTTTCCGGGCAGAACCTCAAGGAGCAGAAGAAGGTTCTCGCCTCCATCACCATTCCGGCGCAGCCGACGGCGTGGCGACCGCTGGTCGAGGGCGGTGTGATTGTCCAATCCGGGCCGCCTGTGCGCTGTGACGTGCTGGTTCGAATCGGGAGCATCGACGGCGATGTCGTCGGGTATGGCTGGGGCCACCCGGTTACTCGGGCAGCTCACGTCCCGGTGTCGCCGGGGTGCGGGTTCGCCTATTCGTCGCAACCCAGCCCGACGTTCGGCGTCGTGCCCGCGAATCAGACGGTGACGCTCTACGTCGTGGTCGAGCGCGTGACCGGGACCGGGACATACAACGTCTACAACAACTACTCCCACCTTCAGGTCCGCGCGGTCCCGCTCACCGCGTGATCCCTTCTCCTACTCTCGAAAGGCATTGATCCATGGCTGATCTGCCCCCGCTCGAATACGGAAAGGTCGTCGGGCGGTTCCTCGCCAATATCAACGACGGGCCCGACCTCGGCGATCTTCCCGAATTCCCGCCGCTGACAGGAACTCTCACCTTCACCGCCGATGCGCCCAAAGTGCTGGTTCCCGGTGCTACGGCCGGCCCGGCGACCTACGTTCAGCTGCCGAAACACTACGAATGCCAGCTCGACGAGTTCGGCTATCTGACCTGGCGTGGCAAGCGTGGTGTGCGACTCGTGGCACCCAGTCCGGCGACCAATCCCTCGGACTGGACCTGGCGGGTGTCGTTCGATCTCTCGTATGACGGCGAGCGAATTCCGTTGGAGCCCTATAGCTTCAACGTGCCGAAGTACATGCCGGGGCCGGATTCGGAGAACCCCGATGGTGGGGCCACGGGCCTGGTCGATCTGACGCTGGTCTCGCCGGTTCCCGCCTCGGCGGGCAACGCGGTGGTGATGGGTCCGCCCGGGACCGGGCTCCAGATCGACGGTCAGGTCAACACCTACGCCGAACTCCCCGCGGCCCCGGCCATCGGCAGCCAGTTCATCGTCAAATCCGATGGGCTGCTGTACATCTACCGGGTAGGTGGCTGGACCGCCAACGGTCAGGGCATCGTGGTGCGTGGTCCGGCCGGCACCACCCAGTGGTCGGGGATCAGCGGTAAACCCGCCACGTTCCCGCCGGTCATCGGTGACACCGCGACCACGGCGGTGGCGGGAGACGATCCGCGCCTGAACAACGCACGTGTACCGACCGCACACACCCATCCGGCGAGTCAGATCGCCGATTCGACGGCCGTGGGGCGGACGCTGCTCACCGCTGCCGATGCGGCGGCGGTGCGGACCGCGGTCGATGCGGTGTCGAGTTCGGATCCGCGGCTGTCGGATGCGCGTACGCCGACCGCAGCGGGTCAGGCGTATGACATCGCGTTGAAGTCGCACAGCGGGATTCGTACGGCCGGGGCAGGCAGCACGATTCCGGAAGGGGTGCGGATCGAGCGGGCTATCACCATTTCCAAGGTGACCTACCGCGGCGAGACAGCCGGTACCGGCAACCTTGTGGTCGAGCTTCGCAAGAACGGCACGGCGGTGGCTGGGACCTCAGCGACGATCGCCGCGGCCAACCACGCGCTCGACACCACGGTCACCGGAACGTGGAGCTTCGCTATCGGTGACCGGGTCACAGTGCACGTGACGACAGTGGACAGTCCTGCGGGGCGTGGTCTGCAGGCGAGCATGCGGGGGGTGACGATTTGATGCCTACTATGCAGATCGGTGGGCCGGTGATGATGTGGGGGCCGGTTCCTGTTCAGGAGGAGGTGTCGGAGGGTGGGACGCCGGTGTGGGCTACTCCTGAATCGGGGTATCCGGGGGGTCTCGAGGAGGTTGTTGAGCCCGAGCCCGAGCCCGAGCCTGAGCCTGAGCCCGAGCCTGAGCCTGAGCCCGAGCCCGAGCCCGAGCCCGAGCCTGAGCCCGAACCCGAACCCGAACCCGAGCCGGATCCGGATCCGGAGCCCGAGCCCGAGCCGGATCCTGAGTCCGAGATCGAGTCGGTGTCTCAAACCGAGGTCGAGGTGGGGTCGGGTGTCGAACCCGTGTCGGAGTTCGTGAGCCCTCCTGGGGCGGCCGACAAGGAGGTGAGTGGCTGATGCCGCACATTTTCGCAGGTGGCGAGGCTCCCTTCAGTCCGTCCGGGATGACGAAGAACGGCAATGTCACGACGGGCGGCGCCACCGTTTTCACGGTTGTTCCCGGCTGGACGGCTGACACCGTCGGATACCCGGGCTCCGTAGTGTCCGGCAACGGACTCCAAACCCAGAGCGGTGCCGACGCCACGCCGATCGTCGCCAATGTCGCGTACTCGGGTGCCGGGATGGCGGGGAACTTCCAAGCCAGATTGGTGCTGAACGGGACCACGGTGATCGCGACGGGAGCGGTCGTGACAGGGAACCAGGGAACGATGGTGGTGAGCACTACTGCCGCGATCGCGCCGGGTGATGTAGTAACCGTCGAGACGACACACAATGTCAGTACACCGCTGTGGTACGCCACCATCACCGGAAGTGCCGCAACGTTTCTGCGGATCGGGTGATGTAGTGGTGTGAGCCCATCCGAAAGAGCCCAACCCCTTCGCGGGGTTGGGCTCTTTTTTGGTTTGGTAGTTGGCCGCAGTGCGAGCATGCGCGCGAATTAGACAGTCCAGCAACCATATTCGTGGAAGCATGATCGCGGCGTGGGCTGCGATCGTCCGTTGCGCGTTTATGCTTCACCTGGGTGCGCGTGACGTTCGGGAGCGAGCACTGCGTAGGCGCAGGGCCGGTCGGGAGCGCGAATGTGGAGGTTGCGGGGATGAGGAATCGGTTGGTCGTGCTCGGTGTGGCCGCGGTGATGTCGGTTGGAGTGGCTCTGGTGGGGGCGAGAGCTTCGGCGGTGCCGGTCGAGCTGCCGCCCATCGGGTCTGCTGCAGCGTCGGCGCCGACTGCTGAGGCGATAAACGCCGCGTTTCCGGGCATGGTTCCGTCGGCTGCCGACAACACGGTTGGGTACCGGGGTGCGACGTGTTGGTCCACTGGCCGCAGTCAGTGCGTGCTTTGATTGGTCTGGATCAAAATTCCTTGAAGGATTCGTTTTATGTCTGACTCTTTTCTCGATCTGCATGCTGGGCTAGATTTGGAGATCGGGCGGTTGGTGTTAGCGGAGATGTATGAGGAAGATGACTCGGCCGATCTCGTGATCGTGGTGGAGGGTGATCAGTACAGCATCACCCTGAAGTCGGCTTTGCAGCCGATCATCTTTCCGGATGACGACCTGTTGTATGCAGTGGGGAAACTGGTAGATCTTCATATCGAGCGTGGTTCGCATTTGCGATCTGCTACTTATCACTATGAAAAGGAGGCTGCCGGGACATGGGTCATGTCTGCGAAGTTTGAATACGACCGTCCCGAGGGTGTTGATTAGGATCGTAACGTGGTCTCGGTAACGGCCCTCGCTTCAGGCGCGTATATTGATCGACGGCGACGATGAGTCAGGCATTGTCCGAGCTTCGAATGGCGAAATTCTAGTCTCGGAGAACGTTCGATTGATTCCTGGAAAGGAGGTGTAGATGAGAGTCAAGTGGCCGGTTGCTCGGTGGCAGTGGGGGGTAGATCTATTTGATAGCAAGTTTTCCGGCGAGGCGGTAATTATGAAAAATTGCAACGTGCACGCTACCGTCCATGAGATCTTGTCCCGTCAGCGCCTTTCAGTGGGAGACCCGGCAACGTCTGCTCGTGTCACGAGCGCGGTAGGCGGGTCAGTGGCTGAGTTCGACTACCAGGGCGAGCTGTCGGTGATGGGATCCCGGTTGGTGGATCGAATAGGAAATCGAAGTGTTCAGCAGAGGGGCGAGTTTGTGCCGACATATTCGTGGACTCACTCCTGGTTGACGGGGCAGTTCGATCCCTATAGTCGATATAGCTATGATTCTGAAGCGCTCGCAGTTTTAGTAGGTTTCGGTGCGGACTATCTAACTGTTACATTGGAAACTTATATCGATGTATGGATGCCTTTTGACCTTCGGGGAAGAAGTCAGGCTGAGATATTTGCATACAATGCGCCGAGGCTGACCTCGGTTCTGCGTCAGATTTCGGACGCCATTGGTACGGAGATCGATCCGTGTGAGCGGTCCAAACTCGCCCGCGCAACCGAAACCGGTGTGGAGAACTATTTTGATGAAACCGGAATGGCAGAGGACGTCTGGTGTAGATACTTCGGTTAAACGAAGTGTCGATTGCGAACGCTCCCATGCCGGCCTTGTCTCTGACGGCTTCTTTCGGAGTGTTGTGAGACAGCATGATTGAGTGTTTGTGGGCTGAGTTGTGGGTTAGGATCTTCGGTTGCTCGATCGGCGGGCACTGTGGATCGAGGGAGTGTTGCGTTGGTAGATCAGGGGATTGGGGTGGTGGCTAATGGGGTTTATTGCTGTTTGTGTGGGGCTACGCCCGCGGTGCGGACGCCGATTCGGGGGCACTACGGGTTTGCGGTGTGGATGCGGTTTGTTACCGAGGCGGGGCCGTTCTGTCGGGACTGTGGGACGGCTACCTATCGGCGGTTGACGGTGGAGAGCGTGTTGATGGGGTGGTACGGGCTGGTTTCGTTGGTGGTGACGCCGGTGATCTTGGTACAGAACCTGGGGGCCGCGGGGCGGATCAAGGCGTTGGGGGCGCCGATTCCGGGGAGTCCTGGGCGGCCGTTGGATCCGGGGAAGCCGTTGCGGCGGCGGGCGGGGATGTTGGGGTTGTTGATACCGGTGGTGATGGTGCCGGTGGCGGCGTGGGCTGTGGTGGCATCGGAGGCGCGGTCGGCGGGCAGTGCGCTGGTGGGGGATTGCGTCGTGAACCACACGGGCAAGTTCGAGGACGATCGGCCCGATGTGGAGAAGGTGGCGTGTTCGGATCCGGCGGCGATGGGCAAGGTGGTCGCCAAGGTCGCGGGGACGGGGCAGTACGCGTCGGAGTTGGAGCGGTCGATGCGGTGCCGGGGCTATCCGGAGACCGAATTCGTTTATACGACAGGTGAGTTCACGCTGTGTCTGATCAGCCCGCGATGAGCGGGCGGGTGCGGGGCGGAGGGGGTCGTATGATCTTGGTGAACAATAGAATTGTTGATGGTTGAGCGGCTGTGAGGGTACTGGATATGGATACGGGGTTGGAGATTTCGCCGGGGTCGGCTACGCCGGTGATCTGGGGGTTGACCTCGCTGTTGCAGTTGGCGATCAACGCGTTGGGGTCCTGATCGCGGCTGTCTTGCCCCCCTTTCAACGGGCTGTCGCACGGGGTTGATCCGCTGTTAGACATCTTGTGCGGCGCACAGCCGTGGAAAGTCTGAATTACGAGGGGTTCACAATGAGCAAGATTCGTGTCTTCGGTGTGGCGATGGTCGCGGCGGCGAGCATCGGGGTTCTCGGTGCGGGGACGGCCTCGGCCGAAGAGCCCGCGCCCAGCACCGGGTCGTCGGAGCAGTTGGCGGCGCTGCTGGCGTCGCTGACCTCGGGGTCCTCGGAGGAAGCCGAAGAGGTCGTCGAGGAAGAGGCCGAGACCGGGTCCGCCGACGGGCTCGCCGCGCTGATCGAGCAGCTCACCTCGGGCTCGGGCGACGCCGAGGAGTAACCGAGTTCTCGCGGGCCCCCGTCGCTGCGGAGACGGGGGCCTCGCGGCGTTCAGCGGGCGGGGATCAGGCGGTAGAGCCACCAGGGGCGGGTGGGGTAGGCGGGGTCGTAGACGCGCAGGGTCATCCGGCGTTCCAGGCCGGTGCTGCGTTCGCGCAGGCGCAGGTGGCGGCGGGCGATGTCCTGGGCGCGCACGTCGCTGGTCCACACGGGATCCCAATCGGGTGAGCGGCTGCACTGTTCGGTGATCGCGGTGACGCGCTGATTGGCGACCAGGGGCGAGAGCATGCGGAAGGCGTGGACGAGCAATTGGGCCTCGGTGGTCCAGTCCAGATAGACCTTCTTCGCGACAGGATTGAGGAACATCCACTCGAGCTTGTTGACGCCGGCGCCGAGACCGGGGAACAGGCGCTGGTACTCGGCATTGGCGGCGAGCACGTCCATGGTGGGGAAACGGGCCAGGCAGGCGGGATGGGTGAGGCTGGCCAGGTCGGCGAGATCCTCGGCCGAGGGTGTGGTGAGGGCGGGGCCCGAGTCGACGGCGGGCAGGCCCAGGATCAGGATGTGCCTGCGATACCACAGCGGCACGTCGAGACTGTCGAAAAGGCGTTGCAGCATAGGCGAATTGGGGACAAGGGTGCCCGACTCGATCTGGCTGATCAGTAGCGGCGCCATCTTCGCGCGCACCGCCAGCTCGCTGCGCGCCAACCCGGCCGCCATGCGTCGCTCGCGTAAATACACACTGAGCGCGGTACTTTCACCCATCCCAACCCCCGAGCCTCACCCCGACCGACGGTGAACTCCAGGATACGCGGCGTTGATCACCGCCATCGAAAAACGGCCCGGAGCGCGAACTCCGGGCCGTGGCAGGGCTATCCGTGGTTGGACAGCCAGGTGCGTTTGGGGTCGTAGGTGTCGCGAATGTGGTGCAGGCGTTGCCATTCCGCCGGGGTGAAGGCCTTCGACGCGAGGCCGGGGCGCTCGGCGAAATTGCCGAAGACGCGGTCGTTGGCCCACGGGCGCAGGGCCGCGACGACACCCTCGGTGATCCGCTCGCCCATCGCGAAAAGTTCGGGAGTGGGGGTCACGCACACCGCGTACAGGGCGTAATCGCCGGGCAGGTGCGAGAGCGCGGCATCCTGCGGGCGGGCCAACGCGCCGCCCAGATGGCGGAAACCGGCGAACATCAGCGGGGTTTCCACGCCGGGGCCGGCGACGGCGAGCAGGGCGGCGATCGCCTCGGCGGGCAGGTGGTCGAACATGGCGTGGTCGCTCGCGACGGGCGTGGGGAACGGCGGGTCCATGTGCACGTCGAGCAGGGCGAGGGTGGGGATGCGGGTGAAGGTGTCGAGTTCGGGGGACAGGGCGCGTAGGGGCGCCAGGAGTTCGGCTGCGCGGGAATCGGATTCGAGGACGGCGCCGTCGATGACCACCAGGCTGCGGCCCGACAGGAACGGGGGGAGCTCGGGGACCGGAGGGAAGCGCATGAGGCGCAGGGACGTGGTGACCGACTCGGGGAGCGAGCGCGTCCAATCCGCCCAGGCCGCAACGACATTCGGGGCGTGCTCGATGTCCCACAGCAGCATGCCCGCGTACACGTCGGCCAGGTCCAGCAGGTCGAGTTCGAGGGCGACGACGACACCGAAATTGCCGCCGCCGCCCCGCACGGCCCAGAACAGGTCGGGATGATCCTCGGCCGTCGCGCGGACGAACGAACCGTCGGCGGTGACCAGTTCGATCGCGCGAACCGCGGAGCTCGCCAGACCCTTCTCGCGACCGTAGAACGACAGACCGCCGCCGAGGACAAAACCCGCCACCGCCACGTCGCCCGCGCTGCCGTGCAGGGCAGTGAGGCCGTGCGGGGCGGCGGCGGCGATCACGTCACGCCACAGGGTGCCGCCGGTGACGCGCGCGGTGCGGGCGGTCGGGTCGACGGTGACGCCGGTCAGTTCGTGCAGACGCAACAGGACCACCCGGGCGAAATCGGCGTCGGCCAACGTGGACGCGGCGTGGCCGGTGCTCTGCGGGGCGATCCGCAAGCCGAGCGCCGCCGCGCGGCTGACCACCTCGATCACATCCTCGACCGAACGGGGCACCGCGACCGCCGCGGGACGCTGGTCCACGGCGACATTCCACGGCGCGCGATGCTGGTCATACCCGGCGTCGCCGGGGAAATAGACGACGTCGAGGCCGCGTAAAGCGGCGACGTCGGGCGTGGTCTGGGTCATGTTCGATCCTTCTGTTCGGCAGGTGGTGAGCCGGACGCGCGCGGAAAGCTCGACGAGCATCCCGGGCACGGCCAACCGCGCGACATCGACGAGCTCCACCGACACCGGGGCGCCCGCGAGCCATTCCTCGACCAGATCGACGAGATCGGCGACCGGAACGCGCGTGCGAATCCGCAAGACCTCGATCGACGCGGCACCGACCCCTCGTGCGGTGAGCGCCGAATCGAGACGCGCGAACGCCAGACACAGCTGGGCGGCGGCGTCCTCGGCGTGGACCAGTCGACCTGTCTCGTCGACCGGAGTGGTCGCGATGGTGATTGTCACCGGACCAGATTCGTTGGAAACGGGTCGCTCGGGCCATCCCAAGCGGGCGGGGAAACGGGCATCCCAAGGATCTGGGATATCGGAGGTTACGGTCGCGGCGCCATACTGGAGACATGCTCAGCCGGTTACTCCCCGAGCGCGTGCGCGGCGATCTCGACGTGCTCTCCCGCGCCGGACTCGGCCTCGACGACTTCCTGCTCGAGGCCACCGACGCGGTGCGCCGCGTGGTGCCCGCGGTGGCCGCGTGCGTCGGCACCCACGATCCGGCGACGATGATGCTGACCAGCGCGCGCAAATACGGGTCGCTGGTCGCCAACAACGACCACGACATGCTCTGGGGAGTCATCGAGTACGGGGTCGAGGACGACACGTCGTTCCGGTCGCTCGCGGTCTCGGACCGGCAGGCGGTGGGGATGCGCGCGGTGCTCGGCGACGAAGTCGAACGCAGTGAGCGGATGGCGCGGTTGATGCGGCCCGTCTACGGGTTCGCCGACGAGTCGCGGCTGGTGTTCCGGGACGGGTCGGGGGTGTGGGGGTGCATGGCGATGTTTCGGGGGAGCGACGATCCGCGCTTCGGTGACGACGAGATCGACTATCTGGAGACGCTGTCGGGGGCGTTCGCGCGGGGAGTGCGGTCGGGGGTACTGACCCGGCTCGCCGACGGGGAACCGCAGGTGCCCAGCGGGCCGGCGGTGGTGATCGTGGACGCGCGCGACGAGGTGGCGCAGATCAGCCTCGGGGCCGAGGAACGGTTCGCGCAATTGCGGTTCTCGGTGCACAGTGGCGACCCGTTGAGCATCGTGTTGTCGCTGGTCAGCGCGGCGCGGCGGATGCTGGTGACGCCGGGGGCGCAGATGCCGCGAGCTCGGGTGCGCACGGCCTGCGGGGTGTGGTTGGTGCTGCACGCGTCGCCGTTGGCGGGGCGCGACGGGTCGGTGGGGGATGTGGTGGTCACGATCGAGGAAGCGCGACCGCCGGAAATCGTCACCCTCGTCGTCGCCGCCTTCGGGCTGACGCCGCGTGAGCACGATGTGACGCGGTTGGTGCTGCAAGGAGTGGAGACCAAGGAGATCGCGGCCACGCTGCATGTGTCGGCCTACACCGTGCAGGATCATTTGAAATCGATCTTCGAGAAGGCGGGGGTTCGCAGTCGGCGGGAGCTGATCTCGCGGGTGTACTTCGAGCAGTATGTGCCGCGGATGGGGGCGCAGGTGAGTCCGTCGGGGTGGTTCGCGCAGTGATGATGCGCGGCGCCGAGTGACGTCGGCACAGATGGTCCGGGTTGTCTTGCCCCTATTCCTACCTCTACCCGTGGGCGGGCCACGGCTGTTAGAACGGGATCGGTGCCGGAACATCTCTGGCCAATGTCTGAAAAATTAGGGGTTCACAATGAGTGGAATTCGGCTGTTCGGCGTTGCCGCGGCGGCGGTGGTCAGCGTCGCGATGCTCGGCGCCGGTGCCGCTTCGGCGGAAACCACGCCCACCGGGTCGGCCGACCTGTCGGCGCTGACCTCGGGCACGGCCGATACCCCGGAGTCGGTGTCCTACCCGCCACAGGTCTACACCGGTTCGGGAGAAGCCTTCGACACCCTCCTCGAACAGCTCTACGTGATCTTCTTCCCGGCCAAACCGCCGACCGGCAACTGAACGACGAACGGCCCGGAGCAAAAAGCTCCGGGCCGTTCAACTGATCTCGCGAGAACATGGGTAACTCACCGGGAACCGGCTAACTCCCCACGCACCTTCCCGCCAGTCGCGTCCCCGACCGGACAACCACCTGAGTCCGGCCGAAATACGCGGAGAGGCGGATCAGAAGGCGGCTTCGTCCAGTTCCATGATGTCGTTGTCGAGGTTGGCGAGGATCGCGCGGGTGGCGGTCAGCTCGGGGAGGATGTTGCGGGCGAAGAACTGGGCGGAGGCGACCTTGCCGGTGTAGAAGGCGACGTCGGAGCCGGTGGCGCCGTTGTCGAGGGCGGCGAGGGCGATCTCGGCCTGGTTCAGCAGCATCCAGCCGATGAACAGGTCGCCGACAGCCATCAGGAAGCGGACCGAACCCAGGCCGACCTTGTACAGCTCGGTCGGCTGCTCCTGGGCGCCCATCAGGTGGCCGGTCAGGGTGGCGGCCATGGTCTGGACATCCTCGAGCGCGGTGGCGAGCAGCTTGCGCTCACCCTTGAGACGCTCGTTGGCGGAATCGGACTCCAGGAACTTCTGGATCTGGCCGGCCACATGGGCCAGGGCCACACCGCGGTCGCGGGCGATCTTGCGGAAGAAGAAGTCCTGCGCCTGGATGGCGGTGGTGCCCTCGTAGAGCGAGTCGATCTTCGCGTCGCGGATGTACTGCTCGATCGGGTAGTCCTGCAGGAAGCCCGAGCCACCGAAGGTCTGCAGCGAATCGGTCAGGTACTGGTAGGCGCGCTCGGAGCCCACACCCTTGACGATCGGGAGCAGCAGGTCGTTCACGCGGAACGCGACGTCCTTGTCCGCACCCGAGACGACCTCGGCGATCTCCGGGTTCTGGTGCGCGGCGGTGTAGAGGTAGATCGCGCGCAGGCCCTCGGCGTACGCCTTCTGGGTGGCCAGCGAACGACGCACGTCCGGGTGGTGGGTGATGGTCACGCGGGGCGCGGCCTTGTCGGTCATCTGGGTGAGATCGGCACCCTGGACGCGGGTCTTGGCGTAGTCCAGCGCGTTCAGGTAACCGGTCGACAGGGTCGCGATGGCCTTGGTACCGACCATCATGCGGGCGTTCTCGATGACGTCGAACATCTGCGCGATGCCGTTGTGCACCTCGCCGACCAGCCAACCCTTGGCGGGCACGCCGTGGCCGCCGAAGGTGACCTCACAGGTGGTGGAGGCCTTGATGCCCATCTTGTGCTCGACGTTGGTGACGAACACACCGTTGCGGTCGCCGTAGGTCTCGGTCTCGAAGTCGAAGTGGACCTTCGGGACGTAGAACAGCGACAGGCCCTTGGTGCCCGGTCCGGCACCCTCGGGGCGAGCCAGCACCAGGTGCATGATGTTCTCGAACAGGTCGTCGGAATCGGCCGAGGTGATGAAGCGCTTCACACCCTCGATGTGCCAGGTGCCGTCTTCCTGCTTGATCGCCTTGGTGCGACCGGCGCCGACATCGGAGCCCGCGTCGGGCTCGGTCAGCACCATGGTGGCGCCCCAGTTGCGGTCGGCGATCTTGGCCGCCCACTTCTTCTGCTCTTCGGTGCCGTTGTTGTAGAACACCTGGGCGAAGCCGGCGCCCGCGGCGTACATCTGGATGGGCGGGTTGGCGCCGAGCACCATCTCCGACAGGGCCCACGCGACGGCGGACGGAGCGGCGAGGCCGCCCAGCTCCTCGTTCAGCGGGACCTTGGACCACTCGCCGTCTTCGAGCGCCTTGTAGGACTTCTTGAAGGACTCGGGCAGCTTGACGGTATGGGTGTTCGGGTCGAACACGGGCGGGTTGCGGTCGGCGTCGGCGAACGACTCGGCCAGCGGGCCCTCGGCCAGGCGGCGGACCTCGGAGAGCATTTCCTTGACGGTGTCGGTGTCCAGGTCGCCGAAGGCGCCTGCGTCGAGCACCTTGCCGATGCCGAGAACCTCGAAGAGGTTGAACTCGAGGTCGCGGACGTTTGCCTTGTAGTGGCCCATGTGAGTTACTCACTCTCCATTGAGTTCTGGTGCGGTCGGTGGGGTGCCGTTCCCGCCCGTCGGTGTGTCGACCGGACTAGCTCTGCCGGTTTTCCGCATGCTACTCGCGGGTAACTTATGCACCATATTACCGGCCGGTAGGGCTCTCGGCAAAGGGGCGGATGGCAATGTGATGTGAAAAACACGCGCGACTGCCGAAACGTTGCTCGCCGCGACCACGGGGCTACCGTGAGGTGTGCGCATCGAAACGACCGCGGGACCGGCCGAGATCGAGCTCGACGACGTGGATCGCCCGGCTTTCCTGCTGGTGATCACGCACGGAGCCGGTGGTGGAGTCGATGCGAAAGACATTCTGGCCGTGCGGGATTCGGCCCTCGAGGGCGGTGGAGCGGTAGCTCGGGTGGTGCAGCCGTACCGGGTTGCCGGACGGCGGGCGCCGGGCAACGCCGACGTGCAGGACCGGGCGTGGCTCGAGATCGTGGGTGCGCTGCGGGAGCGGTTTCCCGGGGTGCCGGTTGTTCAGGGGGGTCGCAGCAACGGGGCCCGGGTCGCGTGTCGGACGGCCGTGGCGGCGGGGGCGCGGGGTGTGCTCGCGCTGTCGTTCCCGTTGCATCCGCCGGGCAAACCCGAGAAGAGTCGGCGCGAGGAGCTGCTGGCGACCGGGGATATCGAGGTGGTGGTGATCAACGGGGGAAGCGACCCGTTCGGGGTGCCCGATCCCGCCGACGCCGCCGAGGTTCGGGTGATTCCCAAGCAACCCCACTCGTTCCGCACCGGCTTCGACGTCATCGCCGCCACCGTCACACCCTGGTTCGCCCGGTGGGCGGTCGGCCGAGAGTAGCGAAAGCCGGCAGGGCCTGATGATCTTGATCAGTCGGTGGGTTCGGGCAGGGGGCGTTGGGCGATGAGCAGGGAATCTATGGCGTCGGGGCCCTCGGTGGGGCGGAAGATCTCGTGGGCGGTGGGGATGGTGAGCCCGGCGTGGGCGAGGTCGGCGCGCAGGTCATCGGGGGTGAAGAGGATGTCGGGGTCCTGGGGGCCGCCGTAGCCCTCGGTGACATTGCGGGTGGCGTGGCCCAGGATCAACAGCATGCCGCCGGGGGCGAGCAGGGCGGCGAGGTCGTTGAGCAGGGTGCGGCGTTCGTCGGCGGGGAGGTGGACGAAGACCATGAGGATGAGTTCGTAGGGGCCGGTGATGTCGGCGGCGGCGAGTTCGGTGATGTCGGCGGTGCGCCAGTCGACCCGGGAACGGACCGAACGGGACAGGCGGGCGGCGACGGTTCGGCCCTTGTCGATACCGACCTGCGAGAAGTCGACGGCGGTGACCTGCCAGCCGTGGGTGGCCAGCCAGAGAGCGTGGCGGCCCTCGCCGCAGGCCAGGTCGAGGGCGCGCGGGAGTGCGGGGGTTACGCCGGATTCGTCGGGGAGTAGAGGGATCCGGCGGTCGAGGCCGTAGACGTATTCGACGACAGTGCTGTTCGGCGGGGCACCCCACACCAATTCACTTCGCGCATAACGCCTATCCCACTCTCCCGCGTCCATTCCGCCTCCCCGCGAATTCTGGGCTCCGCCGCCTCCCCGTGACCTCTGGCCAGACTGAGGGTCGCAGCCGATAGCGACGCGGCTGCCAGGGGGACGTGATCATGTTAGCCCGTACCCGGTGAGTTACCCATGTGCTTACGAGACATGGTCATTCGAGTGGGTGTCTTTTCTACAACGTTGTTCTCATCAGGACGACGTTGTACTGGGTGTGGATGGTGGTCATGAAGTAGAGGTCGCGGCCGGTTTGGTACGGGTAGATCGACGGGGCGTAGGCGGTGGGGAGTTGGCGGGCGTCGATCAGGACCTCCGGGGCGCTCCACGGGCCGACGGGGGAGGAGGCGCGGCGCAGCACCACGGAGTTGAACGGGTCGGTGGTGAGGGAGATGAATTGGCCGAGGTACTCGTTGTACATCACCGAGAGTTCGCCGACGCCGCCCATGATCGGGGCCGCCGCGTTCACGTCGTCGAGCTTCCAGGCGCCGCCGTCCCAGTACTCGTAGGCGGCCAGGTTCTCGATCTGGGACTCGGGGACGCGGGCCACGAACGCCTCGTTGTTGCGGCCCGAGGGGGTGCCGTACTCGTAGATGAAACCGCCGTCCCTCAGGAAGGCGTTCATCTGGAAATTGCTGTGGCCCGCCTCGTTGGGGCGGCGGGTGTGGCCCAGATCGGCCCAGGTCTCGCCGTTGTCGGCGGAGGCGGCCAAGCCGGAGAAACTGGTGGTCCAGTCGCCGGGGGCATCCCAGGTCTTCACCGACATCAGCGACATGTACTGCACGCCGTTGACGGAGATACCCGCCGTCGGGATGCGGCTGATCTCGATGAACGGGATCTTCGGGCTGGGGATCAGGTCACGGGCCTGGCCGACCACGTCGCGCACCACATTGTCGAACATGATGCCGTCGGCGGGATCGCGGTCGCGGGTGCGGACCAGGATATTGGAACGCCACGCCCAAGTGCTGCCCGCGAGCAGATTGGGGAAACCGATACCCGCGGTGTCGCCGAAAGCGGTGAGCATCTCGCCGTGGCCGTTGTCCCACATGATGCCCAGATCGGTGCCGAGCACGTTGTAGTTCTGGGTGTTGTTCGGGCTCGCCATGCCCGTCACCTGGAACACGGCCTCGGTGCGGCCGTGCAGGACCGGCAGGCCGTGCGTGCCGTTGAGCACGGGAATCGGGTTGATGGCGTTGGGGTTCGCGAGGACGGGAGACGCCGCGCTCACCAGCAAGGCCGTGGTTCCTGCCAGCGCCGACAGCAGGATTGATCCGGTCTTGTTCACGGTGTCTACTGCCTCCACAGCTCGATTGGCCAGCAAATCGAAGCGATGCTAACAGTCTCGGAATGTGATCCCGGGTACATCGGGTAGTTATTCGGCATGAATTCTTGTCGGATCGTTTGTGGCCGGCGGTGGGTGGCCACCGTGGGCGGTGTGCGGCATGATCCGAACCGTCGCGGGTCGGCCGATCCGCGACGATCGAGAGGAACCAGAGTGCGCAACAGTCTGATCGCCGTGGCACTGCTCACGCTGCCGGTGCTGGTGGCGGGCTGCGGCGGCGACGAGGCGCCCGCGGTAACCCAGGCGGAACTGTCGAAGTCGTTGCAGGACAAAGGGTTGAAGGACACGGACCTGGCCGACTGCGCGGCGCGGGTATTCATCGACTCGGGGATGTCGCAGGACGGGCTGCGGGTCATGGTGTCGAACGCGCAATCCGACGACCCGGTGAAACTGCTCGGCGAGAACGACGCGGCGAAGGTGAGTGCGGCCCAGTCGAAGATCGCGGCCGAGTGCGTGCGCATGGGCAGCTGAGGGCTATCGATCGCGGCGATTCAAACCCTCGTTCGGTATGCGCGTCGGTGTTGCACTGGAAACGCCGACGCACGACAGGAGTTGCCAGTGACAACGAGGACGACGAACACGCCGAGCACCGGGACACGACGATGAGCGTGACGGTGGTGGTCGGGAATCCGAAACCGGCCTCGCGCACGTTGGACGCGGGCATTCGAGTGGCTCGGGCGTTGCGGCCCGAGGTCGAACCGGCCGTGATCGACCTGGTCACGCTCGGTCCCGGACTGCTCGGATGGGGCGATCCCGCAGTGGGCGCGGCGGTACGGACGGTGGCGGCTTCGGAACTGGTGGTCTTCGCCAGTCCGACCTTCAAGGCCACCTACACCGGGCTGTTGAAGCTGTTCCTCGAGCAGTTCGACGGGGGAACCGGACTGGCGGGCGTGCTCGCGGTGCCGGTGATGCTCGGGGCCGGACCCGCCCACGCGTTGGCACCGGACCTGCTGCTCAAGCCGGTCCTGGTGGAAATCGGTGCGACCGCTGCCCTACCCGGGCTCTATCTCGGGGACCGCACCTACGCCGACGACGGCGTGATCGAGGCGTACGCGCAGCGGTGGGCGCCGGTGGTATCGGCACTAGAGGTGAAACATGCATGAGCTCTTGGACTTTCCCGCCGACGGCAACGGACTGCGCCGCGCCTTCGCGAACTTCCCCAGCGGGGTGGTGGCGGTCTGCGCCGAAATCTACGGGGTACCACACGGTTTGGCGGTGAGCACGTTCGTGCCCGTCTCCCTGGACCCACCCCTGGTGTCGTTCTGCGTCCAACACTCGTCCTCGACCTGGCCGAAACTCTCCGGCGCCACCCACCTCGGATTGAGCCTGCTCGGCACCGACCAGCAGGCCGCGGCCAAGGCACTGGGCGCCCGCAACGGCGACCGCTTCCGCGAAACCGCCGTGCACCGCGGGACCGGCGAAGCGGTATTCATCGACGGAGCAACAGCCTGGATCGAAGGAGTACCGGAAACCCAGGTCACCGCCGGCGACCACCTGGTAGTGATCCTGCGAGTCCACCGAGTGGCAGCCCGAGAGGGAATCGACCCACTGGTCTTCCACGGCAGCAAGTTCCGCACCCTGCACACAGGCTGATCAGCCCCACAAAAAAGGCCCCGGATCACAAGATCCGGGGCCTTCCCCGTAAAAAACCCACTGATCTCACAAGAACATGGGTAACTCACCGGGCACGGGCTGACCAAACCAAACACCCACCCGCCGGCCGCACAAAAAAGCCTCCCCGCATCTAGGTCTGGCCTAAAAACGCGGGGAGGCGGACGAGAGCCGATGACGGGAATCGAACCCGCGCCATCTGCTTGGGAAGCAGAAGTTCTACCATTGAACTACATCGGCATTGTGCGCTCTGGGCGCGTTCGCGACTCTATCAGAAGTCCTGTGGGGCGATGCAAGTATCGGGTGCCTACACTGGGGCGGTGCTGCTCTCCGATCGTGACATCAGGGCCGAGATCGCCGCGGGGCGGCTCGGTGTGGAACCGATGCTCGAGTCGATGGTTCAGCCGTCGAGTATCGACGTGCGGCTCGACGGGATGTTCCGGGTGTTCGACAACAGTCGCTACACCCATATCGATCCGGCCCAGCAGCAGGACGAGCTGACCAGTTTGGTGGAGCCGAAGGCGGGGGAGCCGTTCGTGTTGCATCCGGGGGAGTTCGTGCTCGGGTCGACGCTCGAGGTGTGCTCGCTGCCCGACGATCTGGCGGGACGGTTGGAGGGCAAGTCGAGTTTGGGGCGGCTCGGGCTGCTCACGCATTCGACCGCGGGGTTCATCGACCCGGGATTCAGTGGGCACATCACCCTCGAGCTGTCGAACGTGGCGAATCTGCCGATCACGCTGTGGCCGGGGATGAAGATCGGGCAGCTGTGCCTGATCCGGCTGTCGAGCCCGGCCGAGCACCCGTACGGGAGCGCGGCGGCGGGGTCGAAATATCAGGGGCAGCGGGGGCCGACGCCGTCGCGTTCGTACCTGAACTTTCCCCTCTCGCCGGCCTCGCTCAGCGCGGTCGACAACCGCTGAGGGCCTGACGCCGCCGCGATCCGTAAGACCAGCGACAGCGCGGGCATGGTGTCGGTGGCGGTGGGCGGGCGCACCCAGTGACAGCCCTCGCGACTCCACCGGCCGAGGCTGGTCGGCAGCATGACGGCGCTGCCGAGGCCGGGGATGTCGATATCGAGACCCGCGAGCTCGGCGGCCTCTTCCTCGGTGGGTCTGGCGTCGGGCGCGGCGAGCACGCTCCAGCGGATCTGGCGTGCCAGCACCGGACCCTCACGGCGTTGCTCGCGCAACGCCGTGAGCACCTTCTCGGCGCGCGCGGTGGGCAGGTGCACCACGCAGAGCCGGTCGGTGATCGGCAGCATCACAAAGCCGCCGCGCTCACGGACGGGTAGCCGGAATTCGCGCTGGTAGCACCGCACCCAGTCGTCGACAGTTCTGGCTTCCACGCTTCCAGAGTCGCCCATGGCGGGGGTGCGTGACCACTGCCCCGCACCGCCCTTTCACTGCCCCTGGCCACCGATTGTCGCCAAGTTGTGGTGAGTATCACTGTGACGCTCGTACTCTGGAGGAAGTTGTCCGTCGGATGAGAATGGTGGACGCCGTGGTCGGGGAGTGGACAGGGAGAGAGGCCAGAGCTCTTCGCGATGCCAAACGCATGAGCATCCGGGAGTTCGCGGCTCATCTCGGTGTGCACGAACGGCTGGTGTCGAAGTGGGAGGCCGGCGGGGTGCGGGTGCGTCCTCGGCCGGTGAATCAGGCCGCGCTCGACACCTCGCTGGCACGCTCCGATGATGTTGTGCACGAACGGTTCTCGGCCATGCTGGCGCCCGTGGATGGCGCCGACCGGCTCGCGTTCGTCGATGCCGGAGCTGTCACAGGTGCGGTGCCCGAGGTGTTGTCGGAGAGGGAGTTGATCATGGCGGCTGCGCACGAGGCCAGCGAACACGCGGCCGCCGCGGAGGGCACCAACGTGGGGGCAACGACCCTGGCCCAGCTCGACGCCGACGTGCGGCGCATCGCCAACGAATACGTCCATGCCGCACCGGCTCCCATGATGGTGGAGATGCTGCGGGTGCGCAGGCGGGTGTATCGACTACTCGACGGGCAGCAGAAGCCGGTCGACACCAGCCACCTATACCTGTTGGCGGGCACGCTGTCCGGGTTGCTGGCCAACGCGAGCACCGACCTCGGGTACCTCGACGCGGCGGGCGAACAGATCAGGGCCGCGTGGGCTTACGCGGAATTGAGCGGGCACAACGGGTTACGGGCGTGGACACGGGGGATGCACGCGCTGATCGAGAACTGGTCGGATCGGCCACGCAACGCGGTCCAATTAGCCCGCAGCGGACAGGAATTCGTCGGTCCCGGGTTGGGGCGGGTGCGGTTGCTCAATATCGAGGCGCGGGTGTGGGCGCGATTGGGCAGCGACGTGGAGACCGATCGGTGCCTGCACGCGGCCGAGGCGGCGGCGGGGGATCGACGCGACGAACTGCACGACGAGATCGGCGGGGTGTTCGGGTTCGGACCGGCCAAGGCGGCCTACTACGCGGGCGCGACGTGCATTCAGCTCGGTCGCGCCGAACCGGCTCTCGCCGCCACCGAGCGCGCGATCGCGCTCTACTCGAGTGGGCCGCCGTTGCAGCGGTCCTACGGGGCCGAATCGTTGGCACGGGTCGACAACGCGGCCGCCCACCTCATCAACGGCAGCCTCGACGGGGCGGCCGACGCGCTGCGGCCGGTGCTCGGGCTGCCGGAGGACAAGCGGATCGCGCAGCTGAGTGAGCGGCTGGTCGGGTTGCGGCGTCGGATCGCCGCGCCGACCTATCGCGACGCCGTGGAAGCCCGGGGCCTCGACGAGCGGATCGAGGAGTTCTGCGTGCAGTTCCGCCTCCCCGGAGCTTCCGGCCGGGCTTAGGTGCACCACAACCGGTCCACGACCTGGCATTTTCGTGCATACTTCCGCGTTTTCGAGCGGAAAACTCCCGGGCGGGCAGCTGAGTGCACGAATATGCCACTCCTTCGAGCTGTCGGTCGCGTGTCAGCGCACACTCCGCGACAGCGGACCCCTGACCGGCGGCAGTGGTCGGCACGTGCGTGAGCAGGTGTTGCGATATTCGGGTCGGGGGATAAAACAGGTTGCCGACAGTGGCACCATGGGACCGTGAGTCCTCAACCTTCGCATGTGACCCCTCGTGTTCTCGAGCAGTCGACCAAGTTGCAGAACGTGGTCTACGAGATTCGTGGACCGGTGCACGCGCAGGCAGCACGGCTCGAGGCCGAGGGGCATCGGATCCTCAAGCTCAATATCGGCAACCCGGCGCCGTTCGGGTTCGAGGCGCCCGATGTGATCATGCGCGACATCATCGCCGCGCTGCCCTATGCCCAGGGGTACTCCGAGTCGAAGGGGATCCTGTCGGCGCGGCGCGCGATCGTGACCCGCTACGAGCTGGTGCCGGGGTTCCCCGAGCTCGACGTGGACGACGTCTACCTCGGTAACGGGGTCTCGGAGCTGATCACCGTCACCATGCAGGCGCTGCTCGACAACGGCGACGAAGTGCTGATCCCGGCCCCGGACTACCCGCTGTGGACGGCCATGACCAGCCTCGCCGGCGGCACCCCGGTGCACTACCTGTGCGACGAGGAGAACGGCTGGCAGCCCGATATCGCCGATATCGAATCCAAGATCACCGACAAGACCAAGGCCCTGCTGGTGATCAACCCGAACAACCCGACGGGTGCGGTGTACTCGGCGGAGGTGTTGCAGCAGATCGTCGACCTGGCGCGCAAGCACCGGCTGTTGCTGCTCGCCGACGAGATCTACGACAAGATCCTCTACGACGATGCCAAGCACATCTCGCTGGCCTCGCTCGCGCCCGACCTGCTGTGCCTGACCTTCAACGGGCTGTCCAAGGCGTATCGGGTGGCCGGGTACCGCTCGGGCTGGCTCGCCATCACCGGGCCCAAGGAGCACGCGGCGGGGTTCCTCGAGGGGATCGACCTGCTGGCGTCGTCGCGGCTGTGCCCGAACGTGCCCGCGCAGCACGCGATTCAGGTGGCTCTGGGCGGGTATCAGAGCATCGACGATCTGATTCTGCCCGGCGGGCGGCTGCTCGAGCAGCGCGACGTGGCGTGGGAGCGGCTCAACATGATCCCGGGTGTGTCGTGTGTGAAGCCGCGCGGTGCGCTGTACGCGTTCCCGCGGCTGGATCCGAACGTGCACGAGATCCACGACGACGGCAAGCTCGTGCTCGATCTGCTGTTGCAGGAGAAGATCCTGATGGTCCAGGGGACCGGGTTCAACTGGCCCGCGAACGACCATCTGCGGATCGTGACGCTGCCGTGGGCGCGGGATCTGGCCGTGGCGATCGAGCGGTTCGGCAACTTTCTGTCGAGCTACCGCCAGTAGGGGTTACAGTGTGACCTCACTTGTCATGGCCTTGACCTGTGCGTTTTCCGGGGGTTGGGCGGGGCGAGCGTCCTGATATGACAGGGAAAACAGACCCTGGGTTCAGAATCTTGGATGTTTTGAAGATCTACTAGTGCAAAAGTCCATCTTTTGTGTACAGTAGACCTCGGCGCTTCGGCGCCTGGCCCGGTTGTCTACCCCCCCTGGACAACCGAGAGCCTCGAGGTATGCGCGCCTACCCCCCTGGGCGCCTACCCCGGCGGCGGAGACACCCCCCCTGCTCTCCGCCGCCCACAAACCCGCCTCCCCGGGACTCAGGCCAGACCTAGTCCCGGGGAGGCTTTTGTATGCGGCCGGGGGTTTCCAGGTGAGTTGGCTGAGCCCGTGCCCGGTGAGTTACCCATGTTCTTGTGAGATCTGGTGTGGCGGGGGGTTATTGAAAATGAGGTGCTTTAAGCTCGGCTGGTGAGCGAGCATCATCATCACCATCACGATCACTCCGGGCCCATTGCCATCAGTGACACGGCCGCCAAGGTCGTCGTCGGGCTGTTGACGGTGATCGGGGCGGTGGTGTTGATCGCGACGGTGATGCTGTGGCCGGACAAGCAGCACGTGGAAGTGCCGCTGCCGATGCAGACCATGTCCGGCGGGGTCGTGCAGACCGAAGCCGGGACCGTGGTCATGCAGGACATCGGGTCCTGCGGGAGTCCGTCCAACGGGCGGGCGTTCGACGGGCAGCCGGAACCGCCGCGCACCGCCGCCTACTCCTGCCAACGCAGCATCATCGACATCCGGTCGGGGCCCGACAAGGGCAAGAAGACGCTGTTCGAGATCGCGCCGGGGCCCGGACAACCGGACCTGCGCGCCGGCGACGACATTCGGATGGTGCGCGCCGCGGACCCGGCCGGGATCACCATGTACGGGTTCGAGGACTACTCGCGCGGGCTGCCACTGCTGCTGATCGTGCTCGTGTTCGTGGTGGTGATCTGCGTGGTCGCGCGCTGGCGTGGGTTCCGGGCGCTGGTGGGACTGTGCTTCGCGTTCGGGGTGGTGGTGATCTTCCTGCTGCCCGCGCTGCTCGACGGGAAATCGGCGATCCCGGTCGCGCTGGTCTCGGGGGCACTGATTCTCTACGTGGTGCTCTACCTCGCGCACGGGGTGAACCTGCGGACCAGTTCGGCGCTGCTGGGGACGCTGGCCTCGATGGTGGTCGCGGCGGTGCTGTCGTGGGTGGCGATCGAGATCACCCACCTCACGGGGTTGTCCGAGGAACAGAACACCAACGTGGCCACCTACATTCAGCACGTCAGCATCACCGGACTGCTGCTGGCGGGCTTCATCATCGGCTCGCTCGGCGTGCTCAACGACGTGACCATCACCCAGGCGTCGGCGGCCTTCGAACTCGCCGCGCTCGACGAAGGCGCCTCGCGCCGGGAGATCTTCACCGCGGCCATGCGGGTCGGGCGCGACCACATCGCCAGTACGGTCTACACGCTCGTGCTCGCCTACGCGGGCGGGGCGCTGCCGTTGCTGCTGCTGTTCAGCGTGGCCGGACGGTCGATCACCGATGTGCTGACGGGGGACGCGGTGGCCATCGAGATCACGCGATCGGCAGTCGGCGGGATCGCGTTGGCGCTGTCGGTGCCGTTGACGACAGCCATCGCGGTGATGTTGGCGCGGCCGTTCGGGTCCAAAGCGGTGACGGTGCCCGCGCGGGCCCGGCACGCCAGGCGGGGGTGAGGTCGGGGCGGTGCTGATGCGGTGAGCTCGGGGCGCGCCGCGAGCTCACGAGCGATGCGGGGGCTTACAACCCGGGGATGGCGCCCGGGGGCAGGGTCGGCAGGACGACCGGCGGGAGGCCGGGGACGACCGTGAAGGTGTTGGGGCCCTGCGTGGGTGGGGGCGGGGCCGGTTCCTCGGTCTGGCGTTGTTCGACCGGGGGCGCGGCGACCGTTTCGTGTTGGACCTCGGTGGGCACCACCACGGTGGGGGTCGGTTCGACCGTGCTGGGGCGCGTCGACGTGGTCGCGGGGACGGCCTGGGAGCCCTCGCTCGACGAACCACGCTCGAGGACCTCGGGGCCGTAGCCGAGGCCGAGACCGATCGCGGCCACCACCACCAGCGAACTCACCGTCAGCACCGCCACATTCAGTTCGCGGCGCGCGTGCGCGCGGTCGGTGAGAGCGGACAGGGGGCGACGCTTGGTCGGGGCGGTGAGCCAAGCGGGAGTCGCGTCGTCGTGCTCGGCCAGCGGAGTCTGCGGCGGAGCGGCGGGAGCCTGCTGGATCTGCGCGGGACGGGCCAGCAGCGCGGCACCGCGCGCCAACGCGGTCTCCGGCTCGGGCGGAACCAACACCGGCACACCGATCGTGCGCTCGAGCACCCGGGCGATCAACGGAATCCGGGCGCCACCACCGATCACCAGCACCGCCTGCACCGGATGCTGCGCGCGGATGATCACATCGCGGGTCATCCGGGCCGACGACTCGATCGCCAGCATCATCAACGCTTCGAAATTCTCCTGGGTGAGCAGCACCAGACCCTGCTCACTCGGCAACGCCACCGCGTTGCTGTGGGACAGCTGCTCCTTGGCGGCACGGCACAGCGCGTCCAACGCGGACAGGCCCGCCGGATCGGCCGGATGCGCGATACGACCCGAGGCGATCTGCTGCTCGCGGATCAGCGAATCCAAGTAGTCGCCGCTGATATCGCTGATCCGCTCGCACTGATACACATCGCTGGTGCGGGCATTGACCACGCTCACCGTGAGACCCGACGCGCCCAGGTCGTACACGGCCAAGGTGGACACTTCACGCATATCGGTGGTGGCGTGGGCGAAATGCACGGCCGCCACAGCCTCGGGAACGAGCTGATAGTTGGTGAGCTGGCGGCGAGCCATCGCGGCGCGCACCGCCCTCGCCTGCGGTTCGCTACGGAAGGTGATCGTGGTGGCGGCGACCTCGGGAGACGCGGACAGGGTAGCGGCGATGGCGTCGGCCGCGGACTCCTCGGCGTGCTGCTCGGGCATCACGATCGATTGGACATCGAACTGGAACGGCGGGACGAACCCGTGCGGGCCACCGTGCTGCGGACGCGCAAGGCGCACCGTCCCGGCCCCCACCGATACTCCCAGAACCGAACTCATCCGCTGCCCATCTCGTTTCGTACCGCACGACTTGCGGAGACCGTGAACTCGGATCCGAGTCCGACAAGCCCCCGCTCGGAACGTCACTCTACGGGGTACCGAGTCCGGCGTACACCCACCCGGCGTCACGCCAGGTAGGGCTGTCCAAGCAGTTGCGACCGTCGATGATCGAACGGGACCGTACCACCGGATCCAAGTCGGCCGGAGTCAAAGCGGTGAATTCGTTCCACTCGGTCAGGACCAGCACGACATCGGCGCGATCGCACGCCTCCGCGATCGACGTGGCGTAGTTCAGGGTGGGGAACACGCGACGCGAATTCTCCACGGCCTTCGGGTCGTACACGGTGACCACGGCGCCGTGCAGTTGGATCATGCCCGCCACGTTCAAGGCGGGGGAATCGCGCACGTCGTCGGACTCGGGCTTGAACGCCGCGCCGAGGACGGCCACGTTCGCGCCCAGCAGGGAACCACCACACGCGCGCGCGGCCATGTCGACGACCTTGGTGCGGCGGCGCATATTGATGTTGTCGACCTCGCGCAGGAACGCGACCGCGTGATCGGCGCCGAGCTCGCCCGAACGGGCCATGAAGGCGCGGATGTCCTTCGGGAGGCAGCCGCCGCCGAAACCGAGGCCGGCATTGAGGAAACGGCGGCCGATGCGGGCGTCGTAGCCGAGCGCGTCGGCCAACATGGTGACGTCGGCGCCGGTGGCCTCACACACCTCCGAGACGGCGTTGATGAACGAGATCTTCGTGGCCAGAAAGGCATTCGCGGACACCTTCACCAATTCGGCGGTGGCCAGATCGGTGCGGAGGAACGGGATCTCGGCGGCGATGAGATCGGCGTAGATCTCGCGGATGGTGTCCTCCACCCAGCGCGAATTCTCGCGGCCGTGGTCCAGGCCCAGGACGAGACGGTCGGGACGCAGGGTGTCCTGGACGGCGAAACCCTCGCGCAGGAACTCGGGATTCCAGGCGACCTCCACCGCGACCTTCGACTGCTCACGCGCTCGAATGCCAAGGGCCGCGGCGGTTCCCACCGGGACCGTCGACTTGCCGATGATCATCGCCGGGCGCTCCAGGATCGGGGCGAGCGTATCGACCACGGCGTGCACATATTTCAGGTCGGCGCCGTACTCGCCCTTCTTCTGCGGGGTTCCGACACCGAGGAAATGGACATCGGCGTGCGCGGCCGCGTCGGCGTAATCGGTGGTGAAACGCAGGCGGCCGGCAGCGAGGTTGCGCTGCAACACCTCCTCGAGGCCCGGCTCGTAGAACGGCACCACCCCATCGGCCAATTTGGCCACCTTGCCGGGATCGACATCCACCCCGACCACATCATGTCCCAGTTCGGCCATACACGCCGCGTGCGTGGCTCCGAGGTACCCCGTTCCGAAGACTGTGCATCGCATAGTTCTTGGTAAGCGGCGCGCGTGGCTACGCCGCGTCAGCGAGGCTGCCCGGGGCGCAACATCTGGTGAACCTAGGATTCGGTGATGCGCCGGATGCTGTTCGTCGGGGGAGTCGCGGCGGTCGCGGTGCTGGTCGCGGTGGTCGCGCTGTGGCCGGTGTACGTGCGGCCGCGGGTCGATGACGTGCGGCGGGCCGACGCGATACTGGTGCTCGGCGGGGCGCACGACGGGCGCGAACAGCTCGGGCTGCGGTTGGCCGCCGACGGGTACGCGCCCCGGGTGCTGATCTCCAACCCCTACGAACACAGTCCGATGGTGAATCGAATCTGCCACGGGGGCTACAGCTTCGAGGTCGTCTGCTTCGATCCGGAACCGCGCACGACGCTCGGGGAGGGGCGGGCGCTGGCGCATTTCGGGGGCGACTGGGACCGAGTCATCGTGGTGACCTTCACGCCGCATATCTCGCGGGCGCGCTACATCCTGGGGAAATGTTGGGCGGGGGAGCTGCTGTTCGTCGACCCGGAACCGTCTCTCTCGCCGGTGCGATGGGCGTGGGATTACGCGTATCAGTCGGCGGGGTACGTCAAGGCGTGGTTCGCGGACTGCTGACTGGCAGGCGGTGGTGCGGTTGTCCGGTCACTTCGGCGATCGTCTCGTAGTCGCTGTCGACGTGCATGACCGTCGCACCATGTACCTCTGCGGTCGCGGCGATGATCAGATCGGGAATCGGCAGTCGGTGGCAACCACGTTCGGCGAGCAACTCCTGTACCTCGAGGGCCCGGTCCATCACCTCTTCGGTCACCGGCAGCCACACCAGGGCCTTCTGATGCCCGATTTTGGCGGTGTAGTCGGCTAGCGAGCGCGCCGAGTAACCGATCTCCAAAGCAGTGAGATGGCATGCGGCGACAAGAGCTCCGGGCCTGGTGGTCACTGCGGTGAACTCTGCCGCGGCAGCGTCGTCGCGTAGAACCCATTCGATCGCTGACTTGTCAGCCAGCATGAACATCGTCCTCAGCGCCAGGCTCCTCTCATTCCATCGGCGGAGAGGTCGGTCTCAGTGTCGCGGAACTGTTGCAGCATCTTTGTGACTACGCGCCGGTTCGCGACCTCACGGAGGGCTGCGTTGACCGTCGCTACCTTGGTCTTGGTGCCGAGCTCTTCTGCTGCGAGATTCAGGGCGTCGTCGTCGATGTCGATCAGTGTGCGAGACATGGCCTACCTCCGGATATCAAAACTATCGCCTCCAAGATATCAAAATTGGGCGCTTGGCGGTATGGCGGGACGCACGGGGACACCGGCCCCCAGACAACGCGAGAGCCCTCTCGGATTCCGAAGAATCCGAGAGGGCTCTCACCGGTGTTCAGTTGTCAGTTCTTGCGGCCCGGGGACTTGGCGCCGGACTTGAAGCCGAGGCCGCCTGGCTTGGCGGTGGGCGGGGGTGGGGTGGTGTGCCCGTTGCCGTTGGTGGGCTCCGGGGTTTTGTCCAGGGTGGGGGCTTCCGGCTCGGCCTTGGGCTCGGTGGGAGCTTCGGGCTCGGGTTCGGCCGGGGTGCCGGGGGCCTTGGTGGTGGGGCGTTTGATGCCCGACTTCATGGCTAGGCCCTTGGCGGCGACCGTCGGCTTGGATTCGGTGGGGGCCGAAGCCGGTGCGGCGGTCGGGGCCTCGGTAGCTGCTGCCGGGGTCGGCTCAGCTGCCGGGGCGGCCGGAGCTGCGGGCTTGCCGGGGGTCTTGGCGGCGGGGCGCTTGAGGCCGGACTTCATGGCCAGGCCCTTGGCGGGGACCGACGGCTTGGACTCCGACGGGGCCTGCTCGGCTGCCGGTGCTTCGGCGGGGGTCGCCTCGGCGGCGGGGGCTGCCGGAGCCGCGGGCTTCGCGCCAGGTGCCTTGGCAGCCGGGCGCTTGAGGCCCGACTTCATCGCCAGGCCCTTGGCCGGAACCGACGGCTTCGCCTCGGCGGCCGGTGCCTCGGCGGAGGTCGCCTCGGCGGCCGGAGCTGCGGGCTTGCCGGGAGCCTTGGCTGCGGGGCGCTTCAGGCCGGACTTCATGGCCAGGCCCTTGGCGGCGACTGTCGGCTTCGCCTCGCCGGAAGCCTGCTCGGTCGCCGGTGCTTCGGCCGGGGCGGCTGCCTTGGCACCGGGGGCCTTCGCGCCACCCTTCATGCCCAGACCGCCACCGGGCGCCTTCGCGCCGCCCTTCATCCCCAGGCCCTTGGCGGGCGCGGCGGCCTCGGCGGCGGGTGCCGCTTCGGCCTTCGCGCCGGGTGCCTTCGCGGCGCCCTTCATGCCGAGTCCGCCACCGGGTGCCTTCGCCGCACCCTTCATGCCCAAGCCACCGCCGGTGGGGGCGGCCTTCGGGGTGGCGGTCTCGGTCGTGGCGACGACCACGGGCTCCGGTTCGGGCTCGGGCGCTTCCTCGACCTTCGGCTCCTGCACGACGAGCAGGTTGGCCGACAGTTCGGCGGCATCGATACGGGTGATCGAGTCCAGCATCAGCTGCGAGACGTCGATGACCTCGACACCTTCGCCCTGACCCTCCTCCTGACGGGCGGTGACGCCGTCGTTGAGCATCACGCGGCAGAACGGGCAACCGGTCGCGATCTTGGTCGGGTTGGTGGACAGCGCCTCGTCGACCCGGTCGACGTTGATGCGCTTACCGAGCTGCTCCTCCATCCACATGCGGGCACCACCGGCACCACAGCACATGGAACGTTCGGCGTGCCGGGGCATCTCGACCAGGGTCGAACCCGAGGCTTCCATCAGCTCACGCGGGGCGTTGTAGATCTTGTTGTGGCGGCCCAGGTAGCAGGGGTCGTGGTAGGTGATCTGCTGGGAGACCTGCGCGACCGGGACCAGCTTCTTCTGCCGCACGAGGCGGTTGAGCAGCTGGGTGTGGTGCACGACCTCGTAGGTGCCACCGACCTGCGGGTATTCGTTGTTGAGCGTGTTGAAGCAGTGCGCGCAGGTGACGACGATCTTCTTCTTCGACTGCTCCACACCCTCGAACACCGAGTTGATGACCTCGATGTTCTGCAGGGCCAACTGCTGGAACAGGAACTCGTTGCCGGCGCGGCGCGCGGAGTCACCGGTGCAGGTCTCCTCGGCGCCGAGCACCATGAACTTGGTGCCCGCGGTGGCCAGGAGCTCGGCCACGGCCTTGGTGGTCTTCTTCGCGCGGTCCTCGTAGGCACCAGCGCAACCGACCCAGAACAGGTACTCGTAGCCGTCGAAGCTGTCGGCGTCCTTACCGAAGACCGGGATGTCGAAGTCGACTTCCTTGATCCAGTTCAGGCGGTCCTTGGAGTTCTGACCCCACGGGTTGCCCTTGTTCTCCAGGTTCTTGAACAGACCGGCCAGCTCGGAGGGGAACTCCGACTCGATCAGCACCTGGTAGCGGCGCATATCGATGATGTGGTCGACGTGCTCGATATCGACCGGGCACTGCTCGACACACGCACCACAGGTGGTGCAGCTCCACAGGACCTCGGGATCGATGATGCCCATGACGTCCTCGGCACCGACCAGCGGGCGCGCGGCCTCGGCACGGGCGGCCTCGGGGATCTTGGCCAGGGCGGCCTCGTCGGGCTTGCCGTCGGCATCGACCAGACCGACCTCGTCGCCACCGGGATCCTTGCGGCCACCGGCCAGCAGGTACGGGGCCGCGGCGTAACCGTGGTCGCGCAGCGACATGATCAGCAGCTTGGGCGAGAGCGGCTTGCCGGTGTTCCAGGCGGGGCACTGCGACTGGCAGCGACCACACTCGGTGCAGGTGGTGAAGTCCAGCCAGCCCTTCCAGGAGAAGTCGGCCATGTTGCCCGCACCGAGATTGTCGACCTCGGGGTCGACGTTCTCCATGTCGAGAACCTTGCCGTTGGAGATCATCGGCTTGGCCGCGCCCAGGGCGACGCTGCCGTCGGCCTCACGCTTGAAGTAGATGTTGAAGAAGGCCGAGAAGCGGTGCCAGGCCACGCCCCAGGTGATGTTGCGGCCGACCAGGTACAGGAAGGCCATGCCCGACATCAGCTTGATGAACGCGAAGATCGACACCATGGTCGGGCTCGCGGGCAGGATCTTGGCGACCTGCATGGTGAAGAAGTCGGTGGAGGCGTGCGCGCCGCCATAGGTGGCGAGCTTGCCCGCCTTGACGAAGATCATGCCAAGGCCCTCCATCAAGACGATCGTCTCGATGACATAGGCGGGCGCCATCTTGGAGCCGCTGAAGCGCGACAGGCGCGCGGGCACGCGGGGATGGTTGAGCTGACGGATCACGATCAGCGTGCCGATACCGAGGACGGTGCCGAGGCCGAGGATCTCGTCGAGCAGGTGGTAGGCGGCGGTGTCGCCGATGATCGGCCAGTGGAACGCGCCGTTGAAGGTCTGGCCGTAGGCCTCGAACCACAGGATCGCGCCGAGGATGAAGCCGGTCATGACCAGCCAGTGCGGCCAGCCCACGGTGCGGAACTTGTTCATCCGCGTGTGGGCCGCGACCTCGATGAACATGTGCTTGAAGCGGGGGAAGAACGGTCGCCAACGATCGGGAGCCGGCTGTCCGATGGTGATGGCCTTGCCGATGTTCCATGCGCCGCCGATAAACGACGCCCAACAGAACAGGCTGAGCACAGCTCCAATCGTGCCCAACGTGATTGTCAGGGCATTCATGTCGCGACCTTTCTTTCGAGGCAACACGAGGTGTCTGGGCGAGGAGACCTCACCCGATTGCTCGTATCGTAACTGCCACTAAGTTACCGGCCAGTAACTACTGCTGTCCACCGTAGGATCGGCTTCTGTGCTCTGACCTTGTTAGCTGGGCCTGGACCTGTCATTGACGTGTGAGCAATGTCACAAAAAAGTTTGTCGGATCGTTTCCGTTACCGCTCTTTAACACCGTAAACCGTGCTTGATCTGCGACAAAGCTAAGGTCATGCTTACTTCTTCGGCCGAAATTCGTTCTGGCCTCAAAGGTTTCGGTCCATTAGGCTCTGGCTGTTCTGCTTGCTGTGCTGGTCTTCACACTGCTCGGGGAGAAGTTGGGGACATCTCACCAGAGGTACCCCCCGCTTGACGAGATCTCGCGTGTTGCTGGATCGCACGCCGCACCACACCTGATGAATGGAACCTGAATGAACTTCCGTAGGACTACTGCGGCTGCCGCACTGGTTATCGGGGCTATGACCGTGGCCATGGGCACCGCCCACGCCGAAGAGGCGCCGCAGGACATCAAGTACTCGGTCAAACTGGTCGACAAGACCGTCGTGGCCACGGTGAAGAACGGCAGCTTCTCGCTGGTCGAGCTCGAGGGCGAAACCCCCGAAGCGCCCAAGACCCGCGTCGCCGAGATCAAGGACACCCGCGGCGACGTGGTCATCTCCCTGCCGATCGCGTTCTCCATCGGCGGCACCGAGATCCCGACCAAGGCCGAGGTCGTCAACGACGCCACCGTCCTCGAACTGACCCCGGAGAAGCCGGAAGGCGTGAACGTCGCGGCCCACCAGGTCTCGCCGAAGCCGGTTCTGCAGGGCGCGGAAATCGCGTCGGCGCAGGAGAACCAGAAGGCGATCAACGACTTCTCCAGCAAGTTCAGCATCGGTACCGCCATCGGTACGTTCGTCGGTACCGCTATCGGTGCGCTGATCGGGTGCGTTGTGACGATCCCGCTCGGGTGCATCCCGGGGCTGACCGTGGGTGCCGCTGTTGGTGGCATTGTCGGGATGATCGCTATCGGTGGGCCGACCATGGCTGTGACCGGGTGGGAGCTGCTGCAGGTGCTGCAGGCTCCGGATGGCACGACTGTGTGGGCTGACAAGAAGTAGTTGTTGCGGGCTTCGGCCTGGGTCGCTTGAACCCTGCTCCTGGTGGAGTGGGGTTTTTGCGTTTTTTTGGGGGTGGGGTGTTCTGGTGTGGGGGACCGGGGTTGGGCTGGGGGATTGGGGTTGGGCTTGTGGTGGTGCTGGGGGATTGAGGTCGGCGGTCCCAGGGAGCTGGGCAGGCTGTGTTTTTGGAGCGCTGGCGCGCTCGAGCGCGGCCCCCAGGGGCCGCGAGTTAGCACCCGTTGCTGGCGGCTGCGCCGCGGACGCAACGGCGGCTAACTCGCGGCCGGGCCGCTACGCCGCTGCGCGGCGATCCCTCCTCGGGGTCGGGATGTGCGGGGTTGGGAGTGCGGTCATGGCGGGGGCCTATATGGGTTGTGCGGATGGGTTAGGTGGGAGGGGTGGGTGGACGCCAGAAAGGCCGGTAGCGGGGGTGCTACCGGCCTTTCTGGGGCTGCTCTGCCTGGGGGGGTACCGACTAGTTGGTACGGACCGAGAGGCCTGGGTTGTCGGAGAGGATTACGTGGAGGGGCTGGGCGAACAGCTGGGGGGTGTCGCCGGTGATGGCGCCGATGATGTTCGGGATCTCGCAGATCGGGTAATCGGCGACCGAGGAAGCGCTGGAGATGCCGAGGGCCAGGCGGCCGGAGATGATGGCGCCGCCGGAGTCGCCGGGCAGGGCGCAGATGTTGGCGGAGAAGCTCTGGGTGAGCTGGCGGTCGCCGACCTGGACGGTCTGGTCGACACCGTTGATCACGCCGCAGCTGAAGCCGGTGCGCGAACCCGACTTGCAGACAGGCGCGCCGACGACGGGGGTGGCGACGCCGTCCACGGGGACGGGGGCGTTGCCGGGGACGCGGACCAGGTTGTTCTCGAAGCGGGCGCGCGCGTTGTCGTTCACGCGGATGATCGAGTAGTCCTGCGCACCGAGCACCGACTTCTGGAAGCTACCCAGCTGAGCGCCCGCGCGGTCACCGTTGAGCTCGTACACGGCGGCGCTGCCACCGTTGTCGACCTCCGGGTTGCAGTGGCCCGCCGAGATGTTCACGACATTGCCCGAACGGTCGGTGCCGTTGAAACCGAGCGAGCAGCGCAGCGAACTGCGACCGACGATCGAGGCGTATCCGTCGCCACCGGCCAGGGCGCCGTTGCCGTCACCGGCCACGGGAGTGGCGGTCAGCTCGACGCGCTCGCCCGCCACCGGCGGCGCGGTGACCACGACGCGAGCGGGATCGATGAAGCTCGGCAGCGGCAGACCGGTCTGCTGCACCCGCACCGCGATCGCGTTGTTCACGGTGTCGACGACGACGCCACGCACCAGCGCGGAAACCTCCGCGGGAGCGGCGGCGAGCCAGTTCTCGAACGCGGTCTTCTCACCGCGCAGCGTGGACTCGCTCTTGGCCACCTCACGGACCTCGAAACCGGCCGACTGGGCCGCGTCACGCGCTTCCTCGGTGCCGGGGCCCTGCGACAGCGCGACCACGGCATTGCCCTGATCGTTAAGCCAGGAACCGGCGAAGACCTGCGGGAACTGACGCTGCGCGGTGGTGGAGAACGCGGCGACCTGCTGGGCCACATCGGCACGACGCAGGTACTCCGCGGGCGAGATCTTCAGGTCGCGGGTGACCGCCTCGACGAGCTGGGCGGGCAGGTCGACGGGCGCGGGCGCCGCGTCGGCAACCGCCATCGTGGGGCCGAACAGCAGAATCGCCGCCGAAGCGGCGATCACAGAATTCCGAGCTCGTGTCGAGCTTCGCGCGGACGGGGTGCGACCCAGACGTGGCAGGAGCATGATCGAACTATATGGGGTCGATCGACTTATGCCTACTCGGACCGGGCAAGAGATTTCGCTCACCCGGTCCGGCCGGTGATTCGTCCCGGCTCAGCCCGCGTTCGGCTTGGTACGCACCATGATTCCGCTGCCAACACCGCCACCGGAGTTGGCCTCGATATCGGCCAGGATCGGCCGGATCGCGACACCGAGCGAGGCGGTGCCGCCGTAGGGGGCGAGCTGGGTGTTGGCCTCGGTGCAGTTGGGAGCACCGGACGCGTTCGAGCCGCTGGTGATTCCGAGCGCGAGCGTGCCCGAGATGATCGCGCCGCCGCTGTCACCGCCGAGAGTGCAGGCGGTGCTGGCGAAGCCACGGATGGTCTTGCTGACGCCGTTCTCGGTGTAGAGCTGGGTCTCCACCCGATCCGCGGACACGAAACCGCAGGTGAAGGTGGAGGATTGGCCGGTCTTGCAGACCGGGGCGCCGGTGACGGGCTCGGCGGTGCCGGTCAGCGGCAGCGTGGTGCCGTTGGCGCCGCGCACCCTCGGCTGATCCATGCCCGCGTTCACCGCGCGGTCGTTGAGCTTGATCACCGAGTAATCCAGGGCCGCGGGACCGCCGAGCACCGACCGGACGAACGAACCGACCTCGGGGCTGTTGGGGATATCGCGCACGTTGGGCACGTACACCGCCGCCGTGCCGCTCTCGTCGACATTCGGGTTGCAGTGACCGGCGGAGATATTGAGCGCGTTGCCCGCGGCGTCGGTGCTGTTGAAACCGAACGAGCACACGTCGACACCCTGCAGGCTCGCGTCGTGCAGATCCTTCTTGGCGGTGATGTAGGTGTCGCCGCCCATCGGCTTGTACTCGACCGGACCGCCGCCGCCGGGCGACAGCACCACCTTGATGGTGGCGATCAGGGTCGGCAGGTTGAGCATGTGGCCGGTGCCGGTGTTGGCGACATTGAGCACCAGCTGGCTGTTGAGGACATCGATCGCGATGGAACTGATCGGGGCGGAGATCTCGCGCGGCAGGCTCGCGACCCACTGGCTCAGTTGCACCAGCGCGCCTTCCAGACCACCGGCCGAGATCGGCGCGAGGTGGGTCTGGTAGCCGGCGGCGGCGACGATCTTGCCCGCCTCGGCGTCGGTGGTGGCCACGACCGCCTTGCCGTCGGGGGTGAGCCAGGCGCCGGCGAAGGTCTCGGGATTCTCGGCGCGGAAGTCGCTGGCGTACTGGCGCAACTGCTGGGCGCGCGCGGCCCGATCGAGGTACTCGGTCGCTGACATGCCCAGGTCACGTGACAGTGCGGTCACCAGTTCGCCGGGTAGGGAGTCTGCGGAAAGCTGTTGCGGCGCAAGGGGTTCCGACGACGCGACGCCGGATCCGAGCAGGGGTGCGAGAAGAACGGTCGCAGCGAACCCGGCCGAGGCTGCCTTGACCGCGGCGCGGCGCGCCACCAACTTGCGCATGAAGTCCCTTCGTGTACGAACGAGTGACCGAGACCACCGTCGACGATGATCATGTCGGTCAGCGCATCACTCTAGGGCACGCCCGCTCAGCCGGTGCGGTTACGGTGCGGCCGCCGACCTCAGCGCTGACCCGGAATCGTCAGGGGCGCGGGCATATAGGTGTTGAAGGGCAGCGGACGAGTGCGCTCCGGCGTCGTCGTCGGCGGCGCCTCGGTGGTCTCGGGGACCGTGGTGGTCGGCTCCGGGACGGTCGTCGTCGGCTCTTCGGTCGTCGGCTCCGGGGCGGGCGTGGTCGTCACGATCGGGACCGTGGTGGTCGGCACCACCGGCGGCGGCGGCACGGGCGCCGGGGTGGTGATCGTCTCCGGGCTGGCATCGGAAATCGTCGGCGGCGCGGTCGTCTCGTCACCGCGCACCAGCACCGAGACCGCGACACCACCGAGCAGCAGACCGATCAGCGCGGCCGCGGCGATCAACAACGGGGTCCTGCTGCGCGCGGGCGCGGAGGCGATCGGGGCATCGGTGATCGGGGCGACCGCGATCGGCGCCATCGCCTTCGTCGACAACGGCGCCACCGGCATCGCGGCCGAATACGCCTGCGCGGTCACCATCGGCGTCGGCAGCGCCGGCATCACATCGGTGGACACCTGCGAATTCTCGGTGACGATCGGATCGGGCGGAGTGGTCCCCGCCGGGGTCGCCAACACCGCGACCAGCGCGGCCTCGGCGGCCGCACGAGCGAAAGTCTGGCCCGGATCGGCATCGCCCTGCGGCTGCGGCAACTCGTCCTCGCCGAGCAACGCCACCGACTTCAGACCCAGATAATCCAGGGCCTCGCGCACACCACGCACCACATCCGGCGACCACTCGGCCGGATGGGTGGCATAGAACTCGGCCGGACCGCTCAGATGCTCGGTCGTGAGATCGATGAGGCAGAACATCGCCGTCGCCAGCAGATCCTCGGCCCGATAAGCCTCGCCGCCATCGACATCGACACCGGCCGGATCACCGATCGCGCGCACGAAACCGGCGATCGAATGCGCGTGCCCCGCCGGCGCCGGACCGCCCAGCGCGGCATCACCCTCATCGGACATATGCAACACCGACGCTCGCTCGATGAGCCGCACAGTGCCGTCTTCGGTGACCACCGCGGCGACGCACTCGTCATCGGCGATGCGCAGGCCGACCCCAGTGGCCATCCGGTTTACCTCGCTTCGGCATTGGACATCATTCGCGCGAGGTCACACCAGTAGCGAACCGTGCCCCATCGCGCGCAGCATAGACAGTAATTCGGATCGTGAGCGCGCGCCTATCCGACGTCGGATCCGCGCCACGTGATGCTCCACCGTCTTCGCCGAAATGTACAGCCGAGCGCCGATCTCGCGATAGGTCAGACCGAGCAGCACCAGCTCGGCCACCTCCCGTTCGCGATCGCTGAGCGCGCGCGGTTCGATCACCTGCTGAGGGCCGGGCTGGGGGTCGTCGGTGCTGGTCCGCGACGGATCCGGGCGCGCCGGGATGCGGACCGAGCGGGCCAGTTTCAGCAGGGCGTTGGCCGAGGTGGGGTCGTCGACGACCCGGGCGGTGTCACCGGCGAGACGGGCGCTGTCGAAGGTGTGACCCTGGGCGGCCAGGGCGAGCACCGCCGACTGCACGGCGGCCAGATCGACCTGACCGCGCAGGACCAACAGCCAGGTGCGACCCGCGTCGGCCAGCACGGCGGCATGCGGATCGCCGTCGGCCGCGGCGTTCTTCAACGCGTGCGCGTGCGGGAGCAGATCGGTCGGCGAGGACTTCGCGATCGCGGCCTGCACGCCGTACCAGTGGAAGGCATTGGTCCAGGCAGGGGCACGGCCCAAGGTACGCAGCAGAGCCGAAGCGGCCTCGACCAACGGTTGGATGCGGCCCTCGTCGCGCAACTGGATGCCCGCCAACCACAACTCGCCGATCGGGACCAGGCTCAACAGATCGACATCGACCTCGTCGAACAGCGGGAAGGCGGCAGTCCAGGCATTGTGCAGGGCCTGTTCGTCGCCGCTGCGCCGGGCCAGACCGACGGCCAACGCGTGCGCGAGCAGACGGTCGCGGGGGGCGAGGGTGGCGATATCGATGCCTGCCAGCGTCTCGGTGGCCAGGCACTCGTCACCGATGCGCAGCGCCGTCCACGCCGACAGGACCGGCAACTGCAAGCCCGCACCGGCCGCGGCGCGGATCGCGTCACCGGCGCGACGGGGCTCGCCCGCGCTCAAACTGAACAGCGCGGCCGCGGTGACGGCACTGCACGGGGTGGTCACGCCGCCGTCGCGATTGCCGGTATGGGCCGCCTGGACGAGTTCGGAGATGGCGGCCGCGGTGCCCGCGCCGTGCGGGTCGAGGGACGCGAGCAGGGCGTGCGCGATCAACCGGGTCCCCGCGGCGGCCTGGGTGGGCGGCCACTGTTCGGCATCGGCGGCCACATCGGCGGCCGCGGCGCCATCGCCCGCCAAGACCAAGACCGTCGCCGCGACCGCCCAGTCGGCGCCGACCCGATTCGCACCCAACCAGCGATACAGGGCGGCGGCACGGTTCACCAGGCCGCGACGGGTGAGGACGCTCGCGCAGATACGCACCGCGGCGGACAGATCGGCGCCGTCGGCGTCGGTGCTGTCGAGCAGGGGCTCGGCCAGGCGCAGGGCGGTGTCGTCGTCGCCGGCGCGGGCGGCGGCCTCGGCCCACGACAGGGCGATCGAGCGCGGATCGGTGCCCGCGGCGACGGCGGCGGCGTAATAGCGGGCCGCTTCGGCGCGGTTGTGCTCGGCCGCGCGGCACAAGAACTCGGCCAACCGGTCGTCACGGACACCGGACTCGGCCAGCAGCAAGGCGGTGTGGTCGCGGAGCAGGCCCGCGTCGAGGCGGGTGTCGAGCAGGCGCTTCTGCACCTCGACATAGCGGCGATCGCCCAGCAGGATGCGCAGTTGGGGCACGGCCGCGCTCAACAGCAGATCAGCGTCGGTGACCAGCGAGCAGGCGCGAGCGCGAGCGAGCAGGTCGTTGGCGACCGGGAGCTCCACGCCGAGAACCTCGGCGAGCTCACCCGCGTCCAGGCCGGTCCCCGTGGCGGCCACGACGAGAGTGTCGAGCAGGGCCGGGTCGGCACCGGCCAGCTGCGACCGGGTCCAGCCGGTCAGCGCCTCGTCGACCGCGGCGAAACCGGCGTCCAGCCGGGCCGTACCCGCCGCCAACAGGGCCGCGACCACGCCACCGTGCACACCGGCGGTCTTGTCGTGGATATGCACGACCAGCGGGCGCGGGACGGTGACACCGAGCTCACGGGCGAAGGAACCGATCTCCCCACAACCCAGCGCACGCAACTCCACCGTGCGGCCGTGCCGGTTGATCGCCTCACACAGGGCACGCAACGCCGGATGATGCGGGCGCGGCTGCATCGCGCAGATGAAGGAACGGGTGCCGGACTCGATCTCCACACGCAGAGCCTCTAGCTGGTCGAGCGGCATGGTGTGCAGGTCGTCGGCCACCATCACCGCGCCGTTGTCCTCCGCCGACGGCGCGGTGGCCACCACCGACAGACCACGGCCACGCAACCGCTGACGCACGGCCTCGAGCAACACCGACTTCCCGGTGCCGGAACGGCCGGACAGCAGCAAAACCACCGGTTTCTGCGGCGCGGCATCGACCGATCGGAGAACTTCACGGGCATTGGGCATGGTGTCGAGCGCGATCGAACTCAATTGCCGCCTCCGAGCAGTCCACCGGGCAGCTGGGTGACGCCACCGACGGTTCCCTCGACTACCTCGCCCGCGCCATTGAGAACCTGGCCGGGAACCTGGGCGATATTGGGTAGTTGGGGCGCCGGCACCTGCGGGCGGGGTTGCTGCGGGGCCGGTTGCTGGGGAGCCGGTTGCTGCGGGGCTGGCTGCTGCGGAGCGGGCTGCTGGGGAGCGGGGCTCTGCTGTTGCGGAGCCGGAGCCGGGGCCTGCTGTTGGGGGGCGGGCGCCTGCTGCTGTTGCGGTGCGGGCGCTTGCTGCTGCCGGGGGGCTTGGGCCGGGGCCGGTGCGCCCGGCGCGGGGGCCGAACCGGCCGATTGCTGCTGTTGCTGCTGCTGCTGCTGAGTGGGCGACTGACCGGCCTGCGGCGCGCTCTGCGTACCCGGGGGGATCGGCTTGCCCGTGGCGTCGACGGTGGGCGTGCCGACCACCGGCTTGCCGGTCGCGTCGACGGTGGTGCCCGGAATCGGTTTGCCCGCCGCGTCGAGGGTCGGGGCGCCGGGGATCGGCTTGCCGGAAGCGTCCAGGGCAGGCGTGCCGATCACCGGGCGACCGTTCGCGTCCAACGGGGGCGTCGTCGCGATCGAGACCGGGGAATCGGCACCGCCGCTGGGGGAGCCGTTCTCCGTCGTCGACGGCGTGCTCGGGGTCGCGAACTGAGGCGCGACGGCCAGGGTGCCCGCGGTCAGCGCGCCGAAGGTGACCACCGCCGCGGCGATCACGGCGATGCGCTTGCGATTGACCACCTGGGGCTTGGGGTCGTCGTCCTCGATGTCATCGAGGGAGAAGGCGGGGCCGTCACCGAACGGCTCCGCCGTAGCGAGCTCGGAACCGGCGACCGCGGCGTGCTTACCGGTGGACTCGGTAGTCGCGAGTTCGGATCCGGTGGTCACGGGCTCGTCGAAGTCGATCGTCGACTCCTCGGGCTCCTCGACCCGCTCGAGGAGATCGGGGTCGATCACCGGGAAACCGGTGGCCGCGGCCGACGGCTCCTCGGCCAGACCGGCCGCCAAACCCAAACCGTCGACCAGCAGGGGCGAGACCCCGGGACTCTCCGCGGCCAACAGATCCGCCGCCAACTCCGCCGCACCCGCCGCACTCGCGGTGGCCGGATCGACACACGCCACCACCGGCAGCCCGAACTCCGAGGACACCAGCTCGGCGACCAACGGCATCGCGCCACCACCGCCGGTCAACAGCACCGACTCCACCTCACGCATATCCACCCCGGCCCGCTGCACGGCCTCACGGACCAGCTCCAGCGAATCCTGCACATCGGAGCGGAGCAGATCCTCCAGCTCGTTACGCACGATGCGCACCTGGCCGCTGCCATCGGCGGCCAACGCACCCACCGTCACCACCGTCGCGGTGTCGAGCGAGAGATCTTCCTTCGCCACGCGGCAGCGTTCCCGCAGGGCCGCCAACTCGGTCTCGACCGCCGGATCGAACGGATTGATCTCGTTGTCGCCGAGCGCGTGGCCCAGGACATAGCGCATTGTCAGCAAATCGAATTCCGAGCCGGCGATCTCCGAGCTGTGCACCGGAACGCCCAGCAGACCCGACTTCTCCCCGGTCCGCACGACCGAAACCGTCAGGCCACTGTCACCGAGGTCGTAGACGATGAGGGCGCCCTCGTCGAGCAGACCGCGCTCGATCTCATAGCGACGAACAACGGCCAACGGCTCGGGAACGAGCACCACCGCGCCCGCGCCCGCGTTGTCCAACGCCGCGCGCACCGCCTGCACCCGCACCTCCGGCCACCACCCCGGATGGCACGCGACAACCGCCGCGTCGGCATCGGTGACCTCGGCGATATCGGCGATCAACCGGGTCGTTGCCGCTGCTACCAGGTCGGCGGCCACATGACTGGAGCCGTCCTGCGCGAGCATCCGTACCGGGTCACCCACCCGCGATAAGAACCCCTCCACCAAGACCGCAGGACCCGCGGTCGTCGCTACTTCTACGGCAGTGGGTCGCTGGATCACGGCCACCGGTTCACCGCCGTCGGCAGCCGTCGCGACGGCCACTGAACGCGATGCACCGACGGTGACGCCGAGCGCGAGACGGTCTGTCATATCGAAACCTCTGCGGATGCGGGAGCTACGGACACCATCGAGCGAGCTATTTCCATTGTCGGTTGCTGAGCGGCTGCTGTTACGGCCCGGAGCTGGATCGTCGGGCCGATCCCCTAATCCCCCGCAATCCCCTAACGAAGGCACCCGCCCAGATGCGGGGGTCCGCCCCGTTACGACCCGAAGGCCCGCAGCCATAGCGTCGAAGCATCGTGCAAATCCACGAAGGAGCTGATTTCGATGACCACACCCATGGAGAACGCAATCCTGCAGTTCATTCTCGATCTGCTGCGCGATCCGAAGGCCGCGGCCGCGTACTGCAATGCGCCCGACCAGGTCATCGAACAGGCGAAATTGTGTGCGACCCCGCAGTACATCGCTGCCTGCGCGCCGATGGTGGCGCGTTCGGTGTGTGATGGCGGCGGGGCACCGCTGCGCGGGATCGTCGGTGCCGGCGCGGGTGCTGGCACCGGTGGGTACGGGGCCGCCGGGTATGGCGGTTACGGCGGGTTCGGCGGTGGAGCCGGGCGTTTCGGTGCCGCCGGTGGTGGCGGTGGCGGGCGATCCGGTGCGGCCGCGGGTGGCGGTAATGGGGCTGGTGCGGGGTATGGGGCTTATGGGGCCGGGGCAGGGCCTGCGATGTATTTCGGTGGGCCAGGTCGGTGGTTCGGGCCGGGTGGGCCCGGTGGTGGTGGAGGTAATGGCGGCTGGGGCGGCGGCGGTAACGGTGGCGGCGGTAATGGTGGCGGCGGTAATGGTGGCGGCGGCAATGGTGGCGGCGGTAACGGCGGCGGCGGTAACGGCGGCGGCGGTAACGGCGGCGGGGGCAATGGTGGTGGCGGTAACGGTGGCAACGGGGGCGGCGGCAACGGCGGCAACGGGGGTGGCGGAAACAACGGTGGCGGCGGCAATGGTGGGCCCGGTGGGCCCGGGGGACCGGGAGGACCCGGCGGAAACAACGGTGGCGGCGGCAACGGCGGAAACGGTGGCAACACCACCAACAACAACAGCGGCAACACCACCAACAACCAGGGCAACGGCGACAACGAGATCTTCAGCCCCGACATCCTCACCGGCGACCCGATCAGCAACCTGCTCAACGGTGACCCGGTCAGCAACCTGCTCAACGGCACCGATCTCGGCGGAATCAACCTCGGCGACATCGGCAACCTGGGCGACGTGGGCAACCTCGGCGACGTCGGCAACCTCGGCGACACCCTCAACAACCTGGGCAACCTCGGCGACACCCTGAGCAGCATCGGCAACCTCGGTGACACGCTCAACGACGTCGGCAACCTGACCAACGTGGTCGGCGACGTCGGCAACCTGACCAACACCCTGGGCAACCTCGGCGACGTGACCAACACACTCGGCAACCTCGGCGACGTCGGCAACCTCACCAACACCCTCGGTGACCTCACCAACGTCGGCCAGCTCGGCGACCTCACCAACACGGTCGGCAACCTCGGCGACATCACCGGCCTCGGCGACGTGATCGGCGGCGGCAACACCCTCGGCGACGTCACCAACCTCGTCGGCGGCGCCAACATCGGCGACCTGCTCGGCGGCAACAACGTCGGCGACGTCACCAACCTGATCAGCGGCGCCAACCTCGGCGACATCGCGAGCCTGGCCAACGGCAGCACCCTCGGCGACATCACCGGCATCAACGCACTCAACGAAGCCGCCCAGATCGCCACCGACATGACCGACGCGTTCAACGCCGTCCAGATCGGCGACGCGCTGATCGGCAACCTCACCGCGCCCGTATCGGTGGTCTCCGGATCGCTCGGCGGCGTCAGCGGCGTCCTCACCGGCGTCAGCCCGATCAGCAACGTATTCAACGACTTCGGCGATTTCGGCGACTTCAACACCGTGCTCGAGGAGCTCGCCTTCGGCGACTTCATCCAGACGCTCAACAACGTCGGCACCGTCGGCGACGTGATCGGCTCGGCCGGTGACATCAGCGGCGTCGGCGACGTGCTCGGTGGCGTCACCAACGTGGGCGATGTGCTCGGCAACGTGGCCTCCGTCGGCTCGGCCGGCGACATTCTCAGCAACGTGGGATCCGTCGGCGACGTGCTCGGCTCGGTCACCAACACCGGCAACGTGCTCGGCGACATCACCGACATCGACGCCGTCGGCGACGTGCTCAACGGGGCGGGCTCGGTCGGCGACGTGAGCAACGTGGCCGGCGACGTCCTCGGCGGAGTCACCAACATCGGCTCGGTCGGCGACATCACCGACCTCGACGCCGTCAGCAACGTGCTCAACGGCTCGGTCGGCGACGTGGTCGGCGGCATCACCAACGTCGGCTCGGTGGGCGATGTCCTCGGCGGCATCACCGACATCGACGCGGGCAGCGTAGGCGACGTGCTCAACGGCGCCGGATCCATCGGCAGCGTCGTCGGCGACGTGAATCAGGTGGTGGGCGACCAGAACCTGACCGACGTGCTCAACGGCGCCGGCTCGATCGGCGACGTGACCGACGTGATCAGCAACGTCGGCTCCATCGGCGACATCACCGACGTGGCAGGCGGAATCGGCAGCGTCACCAACGTGCTCAACGACGCCGACACCGTCGGGGACGTCCTCGGCGACGTCACCACCGGCAACGTCGGCGACCTGACCAACGCCGTCACCGGGATCGGCGCCATCGGCGACATCACCGACGTCGCGGGCGACATCGGGTCGATCGGCGACGTCACCGAGGTGGTCAGCGGCATCGGCTCGGTGGGCGATGTCAGCAACGTGGTCGGCGACGTGAGCAACGTGGCAGGCAACATCGGCGACGTCACCGACGTCCTCAACGGGGCGAGTGCGGTCGGCGACCTGACAAACATCGGCTCGATCAGCGACATCACCGGTGTCGCGGGCGACCTCACCGACATCGGCGGCATCACCGGCGACCTGGTCGACGGCGGCGTCGGCAACGTGGTCGGCGACGTCGTCGACGGTGGCATCAGCAACGTCGTCGGTGACGTGAGCAACGTGACCGGCAACATCGGCGTCGGCGACGTGACCGACGTACTCAACGGTGCGGGCGCGGTCAGCAATGTCGTCGGTGACGTGACCAACGTGACCGGCGACATCGGCTCGGTCGGCGACCTCACCAACGTCGCGGGCAACGTGAGCGACGTGCTCAACGGCGCCGGCTCGGTGGGCGACATCAGCAACGTGATCGGCTCGGTCACCGGCGATATCGGCTCGATCGGCGATGTGACCGACGCGGTGACCGGCATCGGCTCCGTCGGCGACGTAGTCGGCGACGTGACCAACATCGGTGGACTCACCGACGTCGGCAACATCGGCGGGGACGTGGTCGGCGGCCTGACCGACGTCGGCAATGTCGGGGGCGACATCAGCAATGTGGTCGGCGACCTCACCAATGTCGGCGGGCTGACCGATGTCGGCAATGTCGGGGGCGACATCAGCAACGTGGTCGGGGACCTCACCAACATCGGCAGTGTCGGTGGTGACGTGAGCGAGGTCGTCGGCGGGGTCGGCAACATCGGCGACATCACCAACGTGGTGGGTGACCTCACCGAGGTCGGCAGCATCGGCGACGTCAGCGACGTGGTCGGCGGTGTCGGCAATGTGAGCAATGTGGTCGGCGACCTCACCGAGGTGGGCAACGTGGGCAACGTCGTCGGCTCGGTCGGCGACGTGACCCAGAACGTCGGCTCGATCGGCAGCGTCGTCGGCGACGTGACCGGTGGTTCGGTGGGCGACGTGCTCGCCGGCGGCATCGGCTCGGTAGGCGACGTGACCGATATCGGCTCGGTCGGTGACGTCCTCGGTGACGTGACCGGCGTCGGCGGTTCGGTCGGCGACGTGCTGTCCGATATCGGCTCGGTGGGCGGCGACGTCGGCTCCATCGGCGACGTGACCAATGTGGTCGGCGACGTCACCCAGGTGGTCGGCGACGTGGGTTCGGTCGGCGACGTGATCTCCGGGGTGGGCTCGGTGGGTGACGTCAGCAATGTCGTAGGTGGCGTCGTCGGTGGCGACGTGCTCGGCTCGGTCGGCGACGTGACCGGCATCGGTGGCTCGGTCGGCGACGTGATCTCGGGCGTGGGCTCCGTCGGTGACGTGAGCAATGTGGTGGGCGACCTGACCGGAGTCGGTGGCTCCGTGGGTGACGTGATCTCGGGTGTGGGTTCGGTCGGCGACGTGAGTGGCGTCGTGGGTGACGTGGTCGGTGGGGATGTGCTCGGCTCGGTCGGCGATATCGGGTCCGTGGGTGATGTGATCGCCGGCGTCGGTTCGATCGGCGATGTCAGCAACGTGGTGGGTGACGTGGTCGGTGGCGACGTGACCAACGTGGTGGGTGACGTGGTCGGTGGCGACGTGACCAACGTGGTGGGTGACGTGATCGGTGGCGACGTGACCAACGTGGTCGGCGATGTGATCGGCGGCGATGTCGGTTCCGTCGGTGACGTGATCTCGGGTGTGGGCTCCGTCGGTGACGTGAGCAATGTGGTCGGCGACCTGACCGGGGTCGGCGATGTCAGCAATGTGGTCGGTGACGTGGTCGCCGGCGTCGGCTCGGTCGGTGACGTGACCGATGTGGTCGGTGACATCGGCTCGGTCGGCGATGTTCTCGACGGCGGAATCGGCTCCGTCGGCGACATCACCCAGTCGGTCGGCTCGATCGGCGACATCACCGGCATCGCGGGTTCGGTCGGCGAATTCACCGGTGTGGCAGGCGATCTCACCGGGGTGGCAGGCGACCTCGGCTCCATCGGCGATGTGAGCAACGTCGTCGGTGACGTGGTCGGCGGCGATATCAGCGGCGTCGCGGGCGACCTGACCAACACCGTCGGCGACCTCACCGCGGTCGGCGGCGACCTCGGTTCCATCACCGACGTCACCGGCGTAGCGGGCGACCTGACCGGCGTGGCAGGCGACCTGACCGGGATCACCGGCGGCATCTCCGGCGTGACCGGCGACATCACCGGGATCGCCGGTTCGGTCGGCGAAGTCACCGGCGTCGCCGGCGACCTGACCAACACCTTCGGCGACCTCACCAACACGGTCGGCTCCGTCGGCGACGTCACCGGTGTCGCGGGCGACCTGGTCGGCTCCGTCGGCGACGTCTCCGGCGTGGCCGGCGATGTGGTCGGCTCGATCAGCGACGTATCCGGTGTCGCGGGCGACCTCACCGGTGTCGCGGGCGACGTCAGCGGCATCACCAATTCGATCGGCGACATCGGCAGCATCGGCGGCGACCTGACCAACACGGTCGGCTCGGTCGGCGACATCGCCGGTGTCGCAGGCGATTTCACCGGGGTAGCGGGCGACGTGCTCGGCACCGTCGGCTCCGTCGGTGATCTCACCGGCGTCGCGGGCGACATCACCGACGTCGGTTCGATCGGCGACCTGACCGGCGTCGCCGGGGACCTGACCAACACCGTCGGTTCGGTCGGCGACATCACCAACCTGGGCGCTATCAGCGACATCACCGGTGTGGCAGGTGACCTCACCAACACCGTCGGCTCGGTGGGTGACATCACCGACATCACCGGTGTGGCAGGCGATCTCACCAACACCGTCGGTTCGGTGGGCGATATCACCGACATCACCGGCATCGCGGGCGACCTGACCAACACGGTCGGCTCGGTCGGCGACATCGCCGGTGTCGCAGGCGATCTCACCGGTGTAGCGGGCGACCTGTCCGGTGCGGCAGGCGACCTGACCGGCGTCGCAGGCGACTTCACCGGCGTCGCAGGCGATCTCGCCAACACCGTCGGCTCGGTCGGCGACCTGACCAACACCGTCGGCTCCGTCGGTGACATCACCGGCATCGCGGGCGACCTGTCCGGCGTGGCAGGCGATCTGACGAATTCCATCGGCGACATCTCGGGCGTCGCGGGCGGCATCGGCGACGTGACCGGCGTCGGCGGCGACCTGCTCGGCACCGTCGGCTCGGTCGGCGACGTCACCAACACCGTGGGCGATCTGACCGGCATGACCGGCGACATCTCCGGCGTCGCGGGCGATCTCACCAACACCGTCGGTTCCGTGGGCGATCTGACCAACACCGTCGGTGACGTGACCGGCGTCGGCGGCGACCTGCTCAGCAACGTGACCGGCACCGTCGGCTCCGTCGGTGACGTAACCGGCGTGGCGGGCGATCTGACGAATTCCATCGGCGATGTCTCGGGCGTCGCGGGTGACCTGACGCAGTCGGTCGGCGACATCTCGGGTGTGGCCGGCGACCTCACCCAGTCCGTCGGTGACGTGACCGGCGTCGCGGGCGACCTCACGAACACGGTGGGCTCGGTCGGCGACATCGCCGGCGGCCTCACCGGCGTGGCGGGCGACATCACCGGCATCGCGGGCTCGGTCGGCGAGGTGACCAACTCGGTCGGCGACGTCTCGGGCGTGGCAGGCGACCTCACCAACTCGATCAGCGGCATCACCGGCGGCATCACCGGCGTCGGCGGCGACCTGTCCGGCATCACCGGCGACGTGTCCGGGGTAGCGGGCGACCTGACGCAGACGGTCGGCTCGGTCGGCGACGTCACCGGTGTCGCGGGCGACCTGGTCGGCTCGATCAGCGACGTGAGCGGCGTGGCAGGCGATCTCACCAACACGGTCGGCTCGGTCGGTGACATCGCCGGTGTGGCAGGCGATTTCACCGGCATCGCGGGCGACCTCACCCAGTCGGTGACCGGCGTGACCGGCGGCATCGGCAACGGCGCCGGCTCGATCGGCGACGTGACCGGCGTGGCAGGCGACCTGACGAACACCGTCGGCAACCTCACCAACTCGGTGGGCGATGTCTCGGGCGTCGCAGGCGACCTGACGCAGTCGGTGGGCGACGTGTCGGGCGTGTCGGGCGACCTGACCAACTCGATCAGCGATGTGAGCGGCGTGGCGGGCGACCTGACCAACACAGTCGGCTCCATCAGCGACGTGACCGGTGTCGCCGGTGACGTGCTCGGCTCGGTCGGCGATGTCTCCGGTGTCGCGGGCGACCTGACGAACACCGTCGGTTCGATCAGCGATGTGACCGGTGTCGCCGGTGACGTGCTCGGTTCGGTCGGTGACGTGACGGGCGTGGCAGGCGGCATCACGGGGGTCGCGGGCGATCTCACCAACTCGATCAGCGATGTCTCCGGTGTCGCGGGCGATCTCACCAACACCGTCGGCTCGGTCGGCGACATCACCCAAACGGTCGGCGACGTCTCCGGTGTTGCGGGTGACCTGACGCAGACGGTCGGCTCCATCAGCGACGTGACCGGGGTGGCGGGCGACGTCTTCGGCTCGGTGGGTGACGTGACCGGCGTGGCAGGCGGCATCTCCGGCGTGGCGGGCGATCTCACCGGCGTTGCCGGCGATCTCACCCAGACCGTCGGTTCGGTCGGCGACATCGCCGGTGTGGCGGGCGATCTCACCAACACGGTCGGCGACGTCACCGGTGTGGCAGGCGGTATCTCCGGCGTTGCCGGCGACCTGACGCAGACGGTCGGCTCCATCAGCGACGTGACCGGGGTGGCGGGCGATGTGCTCGGTTCGGTCGGTGACGTGACCGGTGTGGCAGGCGGCATCTCCGGTGTCGCGGGCGATCTGACCAACACCGTCGGTTCGATCAGCGACGTGACCGGCGTTGCGGGCGACCTGACGCAGACGGTCGGTTCGATCAGCGACGTGACCGGGGTTGCCGGTGACCTGGTCGGTTCGGTCGGCGACGTTTCCGGTGTCGCCGGTGACCTGACCCAAACTGTCGGCTCGGTCGGCGACATCACCCAATCCGTCGGTGACATCTCCGGTGTCGCGGGCGACCTCACCGGCGTTGCCGGCGACCTGACCCAGACCGTCGGCTCCGTCGGCGACATCGCGGGCGTCGCGGGCGATCTCACCCAGAACATCGGCGACATCACCGGAATGACCGGCGACCTGACCGGTGTCGCCGGTGACCTGACCCAAACTGTCGGCTCGGTCGGCGACGTGACCGGCGTGGCGGGCGATGTGCTCGGCTCCGTCGGCGACATCACCGGAACCGTCGGCTCCGTCGGCGACGTGACCAACACGGTCGGCGACGTCGCCAGCGCCATCGGCTCGGTCGGCGACGTGACGAACACCGTCGGCGACCTCACCGGTGTAGCGGGCGACCTGACCCAGACCGTCGGCTCCGTCGGCGACATCGCCGGTGTCGCAGGCGATCTGACCGGTACCGTCGGTTCCATCAGCGACGTGACCGGCGTCGCCGGTGACCTGACCCAGACCGTCGGCTCGATCAGCGACGTGACCGGTGTCGCCGGCGATCTCACCGGCGTCGCGGGGGATCTGACCAACACGGTCGGTTCGATCAGCGACGTGACCGGTGTCGCGGGCGATCTCACCCAGACCGTCGGTTCCCTCGGCGACGTGACCGGTGTCGCCGGTGACCTGACCCAGACCGTGGGATCGATCAGCGACGTGACCGGTGTCGCCGGCGATCTCACCGGCGTCGCGGGTGACCTGACCAACACGGTCGGTTCCCTCGGCGACGTGACCGGTGTCGCGGGTGACCTGACGCAGACCGTGGGCTCGATCAGCGACGTGACGGGTGTTGCGGGCGATCTGACCAACACGGTCGGTTCGATCAGCGACGTGACCGGCGTGGCGGGTGATCTGACGCAGACCGTCGGTTCTATCAGCGACGTGACCGGCGTGGCGGGTGATCTGACGCAGACCGTCGGTTCTATCAGCGACGTGACCGGTGTCGCGGGTGATCTGACGCAGACCGTCGGTTCTATCAGCGACGTGACCGGTGTCGCGGGCGACCTGACGCAGACCGTCGGTTCCATCAGCGACGTGACCAACACCGTCGGCGACGTGACCGGTGTGGCGGGCGATCTGACCAACACCGTTGGTTCCATCAGCGACGTCACCGGCGTCGCAGGCGACCTCACGGGCGTAGCGGGTGATCTGACGCAGACGGTCGGCTCGCTCGGGGACGTGACCGGTGTGGCGGGTGACCTGACGCAGACCGTGGGCTCGATCAGCGACGTGACCAACACGGTCGGCGACGTGACCGGTGTGGCGGGCGATCTGACCAACACCGTCGGTTCGATCAGCGACGTGACCAACACCGTCGGCGACGTGACCGGCGTGGCCGGCGGTCTCACCGGCGTCGCGGGCGATCTGACCAACACCGTCGGCTCGATCAGCGACGTCACCGGCGTCGCGGGCGATCTGACCGGCGTTGCCGGCGACCTGACCCAGACCGTCGGCTCCGTCGGCGACGTGACCAATACGGTCGGCGATCTCACCGGCGTAGCAGGCGACCTGACCCAGACTGTCGGTTCGATCAGCGACGTCACCGGCATCGCGGGCGATCTCACCGGTGTTGCCGGGGACCTGACCGGCACGGTCGGTTCGATCAGCGATGTCACCGGTGTCGCGGGCGATCTGACCAACACCGTCGGTTCCATCAGCGACGTGACCAACACGGTCGGCGATCTGACCGGCGTCGCAGGCGATCTCACCAACACCGTCGGTTCGGTCGGCGATGTCACCGGGGTCGCAGGCGATCTCACCAATTCGATCAGCGATGTGACCGGCAATGTCGGTTCGGTCGGCGACATCACCGGAATCACGGGCGACCTGACCGGAATCGCCGGTGACTTGACCGGCAACTCCGGCGACCTGACCAACACCGTCGGCAACGTGACCAACACCCTCGGCGACCTCACCGGCAACTCCGGCGACCTGACCGGTGTCGCGGGCGGCGTGCTCGGTTCGGTCGGCGACATCTCCGGCATCGCGGGCGATCTCACCGGTGTCGCCGGCGGAATCGGCGACGTGACCGGCGTCGGCGGCGACCTGCTCAGCAACCTGACCGGCAATTCCGGCGATCTGACCGGCATCGCGGGCGGCCTGGTCAACAACACCGGCGACCTGACCAACACTGTCGGCGACGTGACCGGGGTGGCGGGCGGCCTGCTCAGCAACTCCGGTGACCTCACCGGCATCGCGGGCGACCTGACCGGCGTCGCAGGCGACCTCAGCGGCATCGGCGACGTGACCGGCGTCGGCGGCGACCTGGTCGGCGACGTATCCGGCATCGCGGGCGGCCTGGTCAACAACACCGGCGATCTGACCAACACCATCGGCGACGTGAGCGGCATCGCGGGCGACGTCAGCGGTATCGCCGGCGACCTGACCGGCAACTCGGGTGATCTGACCGGTGTCGCGGGCGACCTGCTCAGCAACTCGGGTGATCTGACCGGTGTCGCGGGCGACCTGCTCAGCAATTCCGGCGACCTCACCGGGGTGGCGGGCGGCCTGCTCAGTAACTCGGGCGACTTCACCGGCATCGCGGGCGATCTGGTCGGCTCGGTCGGCGACATCACCGGCAACACCGGCGACCTGAGCGGAATCGCGGGTGACATCACCGGCGTGGCAGGCGACCTCACCGGCGTGGTCGGCGACCCCAGCGTGATCGGCGACATCACCGGTGTCGCGGGCGGTCTGGTGAACGGCGACCTCACCGGCGTCGGCGGCGACCTGCTCAGCAATGTCAGCGGCGTCGCGGGCGACCTCACCGGCAACTCGGGCGACCTCACCGGCATCGCAGGTGACCTGACCGGGGTGGCAGGCGATCTGACCGGCAACACCGGCGACCTCACCGGCATCGCGGGCGACATCACCGGTGTGGCAGGCGGCCTGATCAACGGCGACGTGACCGGCGGCCTGATCAACGGCGACGTCACCGGCGACCTGATCGACAACACGGGCACGATCAGCGGCGTCGCGGGCGGCCTGGTGAACAACACCGGCGACATCAGCGGCATCGCGGGCGACCTCGTCGGTTCGGTGGGCGACATCGGCAACAGCGGCGACCTCACCGGCATCGCCGGCGACCTCCTCGACAACTCCGGCTCGATCGGCAACATCTCCGACAACGTCGACGACCTGGTCTTCTCCGTCGGCGACTGGACCAACTCGGTCGGCGACGTCAGCGGCATCGCCGGCGGCCTGGTCAACGGCGACATCATCGGCGACGTGACCAACGGCGACCTGACCGGCATCGCGGGTGGCCTGGTCAACGGCGACATCGCCGGTGTCGCAGGCGATCTCACCGGCGTGGCGGGTGGCCTGGTGAACAACACCGGCGATATCTCCGGCATCGCCGGCGACGTGACCGGCGTCGCAGGCGGTCTGGTCAACGGGGACGTGATCGGCGACCTCACCGGCAACTCCGGCGACATCATCGGCGGCATCACCAACAACGGCGACCTCGCGGGCGTCGCGGGCGGAATCCTCAACGGCGACATCACCGGCGACCTCGTCGACGGTGACCTGACCGGCATCGCCGGCGGTCTCGTCAACGGGGACGTACTCAGCGATATCACCAACAGCGGCGATATCGGCGGCGTGATCGGTTCGGTCGGTGACATCACCGGCAACAGCGGCACGATCGGCGGTCTCATCGGCTCGGTCGGCGACATCACCAACAGCGGCGATATCGCCGGCGTGGCAGGAGGACTCGTGAACAACACCGGAGACATCGTCGGTGATATCACCGGCAACAGCGGCGACCTCACCGGCGTGGCCGGCGGTCTGATCAACGGAGACCTGCTCGACAACTCGGGCACCATTGTCGGTGACCTCGTCGACAATTCCGGCGCCATCGGCGGCGTGGTCGGCGACATCACCAACACCGGCGACCTGGTCAGCGACATCACCGGCAACACCGGCGACCTGACCGGCATCGCGGGCGACGTGGCGGGCGTGGCCGGCGGCCTCGTGAACGGTGACCTGACCGGTGTCGCGGGTGGTCTGGTGAACGGTGACCTGACCGGTGTCGCGGGTGGTCTGGTGAACGGCGACCTGACCGGGGTCGCGGGCGACATCGTCGGCGGCATCACCAACACCGGCGATCTCACCGGTATCGCGGGCGGCCTGGTCAACGGCGACGTGACCGGCATCGCGGGCGACCTGCTCGACAACTCGGGCGACATCGGCGGCGTCCTCGGCGACATCACCAACACCGGCGATATCTCCGGCATCGCGGGCGGCCTGATCAACGGCGGCATCACCGGCGACCTGCTGGACAACTCCGGTGACATCGGTGGCCTGATCGGTTCGGTCGGCGACATCACCGGCGCGGGCGACCTGACCGGCGTCGCGGGTGACCTGACCGGCGTCGCGGGCGGCCTCGTGAACGGCGACGTGACCGGCATCGCGGGCGACTTGACCGCGGGCCTGGTCAACGGCGATCTGACCGGTGTCGCGGGCGACCTGCTGGACAACTCCGGCGATATCGGTGGCCTGATCGGTTCGGTCGGCGACATCACCGGCAACACCGGCGACCTGACCGGCGTGGCCGGCGACCTGACCAACGGCCTCGTCAACGGTGACATCACCGGCGACCTGATCGACGGCGGCCTGACCGGTGTCGCGGGCGGCCTGGTGAACGGTGACATCACCGGCGACCTGCTCGACAACTCGGGCGACCTCACCGGGGTCGCGGGCGACCTCACCGCGGGCCTGGTCAACGGCGACCTGATCGGCGACATCACCAACACGGGCGACCTGGTCGGCGACGTGACCGGCGTGGCGGGCGGCCTGGTGAACGGCGACGTGCTCAGTGACATCACCAACGGCGACATCACGGGCGACCTGCTCGACGTGACCGGCGTGGCGGGCGGCCTGGTCAACGGTGACATCACCGGCGACCTCATCGACGGCGGTATTGCCGGTGTCGCAGGGGACCTCACCGGCGTCGCGGGCGGTCTCGTGAACGGCGACGTGCTCAGCGACATCACCAACACCGGTGACGTGGTCGGCGGCATCACCGGCGTGGCGGGCGGCTTGGTGAACGGCGACGTGCTCAGCGACATCACCAACGGCGACTTCACCGGTGTCGCGGGCGGACTCATCTCCAACACGGGCGACATCACCGGCGACCTGATCGACGGTGACGTGACCGGCGATCTCATCGACGGCGGGCTGGCCGGTGTGGCCGGCGGCCTGATCAACGGCGACATCACCGGTGACCTGCTCGACGTGACCGGCGTCGCGGGCGATCTCACCGGTGTCGCGGGCGGCCTGGTCAACGGTGACATCACCGGCGACCTGCTCGACAACTCCGGCGATATCGGCGGCCTGGTCGGCTCGATCACCGACAACGACATCGCGGGCGTCGCAGGCGGAATCCTCAACGGTGACATCACCGGCATCGCGGGCGACCTGACCGGCGGCTTGGTCAACGGCGACGTGACCGGCGACCTCATCGACGGTGATCTGACCGGTGTCGCGGGCGATCTCACCGCGGGCCTGGTCGACAACGACATCACCGGCGTCGCGGGCGGCCTGATCTCCAACACCGGTGACATCACCGGCGGCCTCGTGAACGGCGACCTGACCGGTGTGGCCGGCGACATCACCGGCGACCTGCTCGACAACTCGGGTGACATCGGTGGCCTGGTCGGCTCGATCACCGACAACGACATCGCGGGTGTCGCAGGTGGCCTGATCAACGGCGACGTGATCGGTGACATCACCGGCGATCTCGTGGACGGTGACATCACCGGCGGCCTCGTCAACGGCGATCTCACCGGTGTCGCGGGCGGCCTGGTGAACGGTGACATCATCGGCGACCTGACCGACGTCGGCTCGATCGGCGATATCACCGGTGACCTCGTGGACGGGGACATCACCGGCGGACTGATCAACGGCGACGTGCTCAACGACGTCACCGGCGGTCTGGTCAACGGTGACGTGACCGGCGACCTGCTCGATACCGGTGATCTGACCGGTGTCGCGGGCGGCATCCTCAACGGCGAAATCGTCGGCGACATCACCGAGAACGGCGTCCTCACCGGCGATTTCCTCAACGATTTGTCGGCGGTCACCGGTGGTGTGGTCAACGGCGACATCCTGAGCAACCTGACCGGCGTCGCAGGCGGAGTCGTCAACGGCGACCTCGTCGGCAACATCACCGACAACGACCTCGCCGGCCTGATCAACGGCGACGTCCTGAGCGGCATCAGCGACAACGAGCTCACCGGCGACCTGGTCGAGAACGTCGGCAACGTGACCAACAACGGCGATATCGCGAACCTGATCGGCCTCACCGGTCTGGCCGCCGCGGTCACCGGCATCGGCGGCGACTTCATCGGCGGCGATCTCATCGGCGGCATCGACCTGGCCGGCCTCGCGAGCAACCTGTTCAGCAACTCCGGCGACCTCACCGGCATCGCGGGCGGGATCGTCAACGGTGACCTGCTGAGCAACATCACCGACAACGACATCCTCGGCGGCATCCTCAACGGCGACATCACCAACACCGGCGACATCGGCAGCCTGATCGGCGACATCACCAACACCGGTGACCTCGGCGGTCTGGTCGGCGACATCACCGGCGGTGACCTGACCGGCATCGGCGCACTCGGCGACGTGACCGGTATCGCCGGCGGCATCCTCAGCGGCGACCTGACCGGCATCGGCACGATCGGCGACATCACCGGCGGCCTCGTCGGCGGAGACCTGGTCGGCGGCTTGGTCGGCGGCGACCTTACCGGCATCGGCTCCATCGGTGACGTGACCGGCGACCTCATCGACGGCTCGATCGGCGACATCACTGGCGGCCTGGTCGGTGGCGACCTGGTCGGCGACGTCACGGGCGGTCTCGTCAACGGCGACCTCGTGGGTGATATCACCGGTGGCCTGGTGGGTGGCGATCTGATCGGCGACATCACTGGCGACCTCATCGACGGCGGCGTGATCAGCGACATCACGGGTGGCCTGGTCGGTGGCGACCTGGTGGGTGACATCACCGGTGGCCTCGTCAACGGCGACCTGGTCGGCGACATCACGGGCGGTCTCGTCAACGGCGATCTGATCGGCGGCTTGACCGGTATCGGTTCGATCGGTGACATCACCGGCGGTCTGATCAACGGTGACCTGCTCGGAGGCGACCTGCTCAGCGGCCTGACCGGCATCGGTTCGATCGGCGATATCACCGGCGGTCTGATCAACGGCGATATCACCGGCGGCCTGGTCGGTGGCGACCTTATCGGCGGCCTTGTCGGTGGTGACCTCCTCAGCGGCCTGACCGGTATCGGTTCGATCGGTGACATCACCGGCGGTCTGATCAACGGCGACGTGCTCGGTGGCCTGACCGGTATCGGTTCGATCGGTGACATCACCGGCGACCTCATCGACGGCGGCCTTGTCGGTGACATCACGGGCGGTCTCGTCAACGGCGACCTGGTGGGTGACATCACCGGTGGCCTGGTGGGTGGCGACCTGATCGGCAACGTCGTCGGCGGCGACGTACTCAGCGACCTGACCGGCATCGCCGGCGACTTCAGCGGCATCGGCGACATCACCGGCGGCCTCGTCGGCGGCGATCTGATCGGCGACATCACCGGTGGCCTGGTGGGTGGCGACCTGGTCGGCGACATCGCCGGTGGCCTTGTTGGCGGCGACCTGGTCGGCGGCGATCTGATCGGTGGCATCACCGGCGACCTCGTCGACGGCGGTCTCGTCAATGGCGATCTGATCGGTGACCTGACCGGCGTCGCGGGCGATCTCAACGGTATCGGTGACATCACCGGTGGCCTGGTCGGTGGAGACCTGGTCGGTGACGTTACGGGCGGCCTCGTCAATGGCGATCTGATCGGTGACCTGACCGGTGTAGCCGGCGATCTCAATGGCATCGGCGACATCACGGGCGGCCTCGTCGGCGGCGATCTGGTCGGCGACATCACCGGCGGCCTCGTTGGTGGCGACCTGGTCGGCGGCGACCTGCTCGGTGGCCTGACCGGGATCGGTTCGATCGGCGATATCACCGGAGGCCTGGTGGGCGGCGATCTGGTCGGCGACATCACGGGTGGTCTGGTCGGTGGCGACCTGCTCGGCGGTCTGACCGGAATCGGCGCGATCGGTGACATCACCGGCGATCTCATCGACGGCGGCCTGGTCGGTGGCGATCTGATCGGTGATCTGACCGGCGTCGCCGGCGACCTCAACGGCGTCGGTGACATCACCGGCGATCTGCTCGACGGCGACATCACCAACGTCGGCAACCTCACCGGCATCGCAGGCGACCTCACCAATGTCGGCAATATCAGCGATATCACCGGTGGCCTGATCAACGGCGACGTGACCGGCGACCTGCTCGACGGCGCGATCGGCGACGTGACCGGCGGCCTGGTCGGCGGCGATCTGATCGGTGGCGATCTCGTCGGCGATCTGACCGGTGTGGCAGGCGACCTCGGCAGCATCGGCGACGTGACCGGCGGCCTGATCAACGGCGACGTGACCGGCGACCTCGTCGGCGACCTCACGAATGTCGGCAGTGTCGGTGACATCACCGGTGGCCTCGTGGGCGGCGACCTGGTCGGCGACCTGACCGATGTCGGCAACATCGGTGACATCACCGGTGGCCTCGTGGGCGGCGACCTGGTCGGCGACCTGACCGATGTCGGCAGCATCGGCGATATCACCGGTGGCCTGGTCGGTGGCGACCTCGTCGGCGACCTGACCGGCGTGGCGGGCGACCTCGGCAGCGTCGGTGACATCACCGGCGACCTCACCAACGTCGGCAACATCGGTGACATCACCGGCGGCCTCATCAACGGCGACCTGACCGATGTCGGCAGCATCGGCGATATCACCGGCGGCCTCGTCGGTGGCGGCCTCGTCGGCGACCTGACCGGCGTCGCCGGCGATCTGACCGGCGTCGGCGATCTGACCGGCGGCCTCATCAACGGCGACCTGCTCGGCGGCTCGATCGGTGACATCACCGGCGACCTGGTCGACACCGGCGACCTGACCGGCGGCCTCGTGAACGGTGACGTGATCGGTGACCTGACTGGCGTCGGCGCCGTCGGCGACATCCTGAGCGGCGACCTGACCAGCACGATCGGCGACATCACCGCCGACCCGACCGGCACCCTCATCGGTTCTCTCGGCGATCTGACCGGTGTCGGCGGCGACCTGACCGGAATCAACGACGTGACCGGCATCGCCGGTGACCTGACCAGCACGGTGGGCGACATGACGGGACCTCTGAGCGGCAACGACATCACGGGCACGATCGGCGACATCACCGGAATCATCGGCGGCGGCACGGGCGGCGGCGGTGGTGGCGGCGGAGGCGGCACGGGTGGCCTGCTGGGCGACATCACCAACGTCGGCAACCTCACCGGCACCTTCGGCGACCTGACCGGCATCACCGATTCGTTCAGCGACGTCACCACGGTCTTCGGTGACTGGTCGAACATGATCGGCAATGTCGGTGGCACCTTCGGCGACCTGACCGGCGCCTTCGGTGACCTGAACTTCGGCGATCTGGTGGGCGACGTGACCGGTGTTTCCGGCGACTGGTCGGCCATGATCGCCGGCCTCAGCGACAACGCCTTCGCGATCACCGGTTTCGGCAGCGGCCTGGTGAGTGACCTGGTGTCGATCTCGGGCGACTGGAACAACACCTTCGAAGGCATCACCGGCAGCTTCGGCGACGTGGTGAATGTCGGCGGCGACCTGGTCGGTTCGGTGGTCGGTATCGGCGGCTCCGTCGGCGACATCGGTGGCTCGCTCACCGGCATCACGGGCTCGCTCACCGGCATCGGCGGTTCGGTCGGCGACATCACCGGTTCGCTGACCGGGATCGCGGGTTCGTTCGGCGATATCTCGGGCATCGCGGGTTCGCTGGGCGATATCACCGGCTCGGTCGGCGACGTGTCCGGCCTGTTCGGTGACGTGACCGGTTCCTTCGGTGACCTGACCGGTTTCGGTGGCGACATCGGCGGTTTCGTCGCCGGTATCACCGGGATCGGCGGCGACCTCACCGGTTCGGTCGGTGACCTCACCGGCTTCTTCGGCGACATCACCGGCGTCGCCGGCGATGTGGGCGCCTTCACCGGCGACCTGACCGGCATCGTCACCGGCATCGCCGATGTGACCGGCGTCGGTGGCGACTTGATCGGCTCTGTCGGCGACCTCACCGGGGTAGGTGGAGTCATCGGCGATGTGACCGGCTCGATCGGCGATATCACCGGTGTCACCGGGCTGATCGGGGATCTGGATGTGGCGAACACGATCGGCGATGTGACCGGCTCCGTCGGTGACATCAGTGGGATTGCAGGTGATGTGACTGGTGTTGCCGGTGGCATTGCGGGAGATGTGACCGGGATCGTCGGTTCGATCGGCGATGTGACCGGCGTGGTAGGCGACCTTGACCTTTCTGGCATTGGGGATGTGACTGACATGGGCGACATCAATCTCGGCGGCAACAACATTTTCGGCGCGGGACTCAACGATGTGAACGGCATCGGCGACAACTTCGGCGGCCTGGCCAACAGCGTGGCCAGTGCGTGGGAGGACGTGCAGATCCAGGGCATCGGCGGCCAGGTCGACGAGTCGCTCAACAACTTCGGCGGGCTCGGCAACGGCGCGCTGGCAGGCGCCCTTGGCGGTGTGCTCGGTGGTGGCCTGGTCGGCGGCGATCTGACCGGCATCGGCGCCCATGATGTGACCGACGCGGTCGATGTCGGCGATGTCGGCAATATCGTCGGCGGCCTGGCCGGCGCGGGCGGCGTCGGCAACGGCAACGTGGTCGGCGGCATCGTGGGTGGCCTGGCGGGCGACGGTGACGGTGGCCTGGCCGGTGCCGGCGGCATCCTCAACGGCGACGGTGGCCTGCTCGGCGCGGCCGGGGTGGGCAACGGCCTGCTCGGTGCGGCCGGCGACGGCGGCCTGTTCGGTGGCGCCGAGGACACCACGATCAACGGCATCGGCGCGGCGATCGACGAGAGCGACATCCTCAATGGCGTGAACGTCGAGGACATCACCGGAATCGGCGGCAACATCGACGACCTGGGCGGCATCCTGAACGGCGACGGCGGGCTGGCCGGGGCCGGCGGGATCCTCAACGGCGACGGTGGCCTTGCCGGTGCGGGCGGCGTGCTCAACGGTGGTCTGCTCGGTGGCGGCGCGGGCGGTCTGCTCGGCGGCGTGACCAACACCGGCGACATCACCGGGGTCGGCGACCTGGTCGACGGCGGCGTGGCAGGTGTGGCGGGCGGTGTGCTCAGCGGCGACGGCGCCGGGGCGGGCGCACTCGGTGGCCTGCTCGGCGGCGGTCTGGTCGACGGGGACATCACCGGCCTGGCGGGCGGCATCTTCAGCGGCGACTTCGAGGACATCACCACCAACGGCATCGGCGCGGCGATCGACGAATCCACCTTCACCGATCTGGTCGACGTCGAGAACATCACCGGCATCGGCGGCGCCCTCGGCGACGTGACCAACACCGGCGACGTGACCGGCATCGCGGGTGGCCTGCTCTCGGGCACCGGTGGCCTGGCCGGCGCGGGCGGCATCCTCAACGGCGGCATCCTGAACGGCGAAGGCGGCCTGGCGGGTGCGGGCGGCATCCTCAACGGCGCGGCCTTCGAAGACATCACCGGCGTCGGCGGCAATGTCGACGACCTGGGCGGCATCCTGAACGGCGCGGCCGTGACCGGCCTGGCCGGCGGCCTGCTCAGCGGTGACTTCACCGACATCACCACCAGCGGTATCGGTGCCGCGATCGACGAGTCCAACGTCCCGATCCTCAACGACGTCCTCGACGGCGGCGTGGCGGGTATCGGTGGCGCCGGCGGCGCGGCGGATCTGATCGACGGCGGTATCGCCTCCGGTCTGCTCGGCGGCGAGGGCGGCCTGCTCGGCGGCGCGGTCTTCGAGGACATCACCGCCAACGGCATCGGCGCGGCGATCGACGAGAGCTCGGTGCTCAACGATGTGATCGACGGCGGCATCGTGAGCGGCCTGCTCGGCGGCGAAGGCGGTCTGCTCGGTGGCGAGGGTGGCCTGCTCGGTGCGGCCAACTTCCAGGACATCTCCACCAGCGGTATCGGCGCGGCGATCGACGAGAGCCCGATTCTCAACGGCGTTCTCAACGATGTGGTCGACGACGGCGTGCTCGATGTCCTCAACGGCGCGGCCTTCCAGGACATCACCACCAGCGGCGTCGGCGCGGCGATCGACCAGTCCCCGATCGGCAACGACCTGATCGACGGCCTGATCAACGGCTCCACGTTCGAGGACATCACCGGCGTCGGCGGCAATGTCGACAGCATCGGCGGAATCATGAACGGCATGACCGACGTCCTGAACCCGGACGCGGTGGCCGGCGTGTTCAGCAGTGGCCTCAGCGGTGCCAGCCACAACAACACCGGTTCGACGAACTCCTCGCCGTACAGCTCGGCGACCTCCTCGGCCGCTGATGGCGCGGCGTCGGCGGCGAACGCGGCCAGCGCGCTCACCGGTGCGGCCGCGGCCACCACCGCGGGCCTGATCGGCCTGAGCAATGACGATCTGGGCTTCGATCTCGGCAACACCTTCAACAACGCGGGCCTGGCCACCGGCCTCGGCGACCTGGCCGGGATCGCGCCCGGTGAGCCGAACCCGTCGGGCACCGGTCTGGAGACCGGCTTCGGCCCGGTCGATGCCGTGACCGGCGCGATCACCGGTGGTTCGGCGGGCGGCGGCCTCCTCGACGGCGTCGTCCCGGCCGGGAGCGGCCTGCCGGTGAGCGGCCTGCTCGGTGGGATCGTTCCGACCGGCGGCGCGGGTCTTCCGGTGAACAGCCTGCTCGGCGGCCTGGTTCCCGCGGGTGGCGCGGGTCTGCCGGCCAGCAGCCTGCTCGGTGGCGTCGTGCCGACAACCGGTGCGGGTGTGCCGACGGCCGATCTCGGTGGTGTGGTCGGTGGCCTGACGGGCACCGCACCGACGGCCGATCTCGGCGGTGTCGTCGGTGGCCTGACCGGTAGCGCCCCGACGGCTGATCTCGGTGGCGTGGTCGGTGGCCTCACCGGCAGCCTCCCGACCAACGATCTGGGTGGGTCCCTGCCCACCGGTGGTGGCCTCGTCCCGAACGTGGACGGCCTCCCCGGCACCGCGGGCATCCTGCCCACCGATGCCACCGGCGGCGTCCTCGGCGGCGCGACCGACGCGGTCGGGTCGGGCCTGGAGACCGGCTTCGGCACGGTCGACGGAGTCACCGGCGGTCTGCTCGGTGGCGAGGGTGGCCTGCTCGGCGGCGGCCTGCCGACCGATCTGAACGGTGCGGGCGCTCCCTTCGACACCACCTCCGGTCTCGGCGGTACCGTCAGCGACACCGTGGGCGGGGTGACGGCGCCGATCCAGGACGCCACCGGCCCGCTGCCCGGTTACGACTACACCCCGCTGCCGACGCCGGCGCCCACCGCTCCGGTGTACGACACCACCGAGGCCGCGACCGGCGGTCTGGTCGACACCACCGGTGCCGCCACGGGCGCGGTCGCCGATACCGCCGGTGCCGCGACCGGTGGCCTGGCCGACACCACCAGCTCCCTCACCGGTTCGCTGGACGGAGTCGATGTGGGTGGCGCGTTCGGTCCCGGCCTCGGCGCCACGGACACGGGCCTGCTGGGCAACTCGTCGACGACCACGCCGGACAGCGATGACGGCGGCGGCCTGCTCGGCGGACACGGGCTGCTCTGAGTTTCCACGATGACAACACCAGTGAAGACGACACCGTCGGTAGCGGGCACCCCGCTGCTGACGGTGCTCGGTGACACGATCGAGGCGGCGCGCGCCGCCGACCGCGACGATCTGGTCGCGCGGTTGGAGGCGGTCGCGCAGCGAGTCAACGATCCGCGCAGGCGCATCGTGGTGACCGGTCAGCTCGAGCAGGGCAAGAGCCGTTTCGTCAATGCTCTGCTCGGCTTGGATGTCTGTCGGGTCGGCGACGACCTGACCACGACCATCCCGCTGCAACTCGAGTACGGTCCGGTTCCGCGGGCGGAGTTGGTGCTCACCGCGGCCGGCGCGAACGAGATCCGGGTGGAGGTGCCCTTCGACGAGATCGGCACGATCGACGCCCGCAGCCCGTACGCGCAGGGCAGGCAGATCGCCCGCATCGAGGCCGCGGTGCCGAATCAGTTGCTCAGCGAGGGCATCGTCTTGTTGGACACCCCCGGTGTCGGCGGGCATGCCAGTGCCTATTCGGCGGCGGTGCTGGGCATGGTGCCCGCCGCGGACGCGGTGCTCATGCTCTCCGACGCTTCGACCGAGTTGACCGAACCGGAGCTGTCGTTCCTGCGTCAGGTGCGTGAGCTGTGCCCGACGGTGGCGGTGTTGATCACCAAGATCGACATGTACCCGCATTGGCGTCAGGTCGCCGAGGCCGATCGCGCGCATATCGCGCGGGCCGGGCTCGAGGTGCCGATGATCCCGGTGTCGTCGCTGCTGCGGGCGCACGCCCTGCGCTCGAACAATCCGCAGCTGGGTCGCGAGTCGGGGTTCGGCGCGCTGTTCGGTTTCCTGAAGGAACAGGTCGTGGCCCGCGATCAGGTCTCGGCGCAGGCGGCGGTGGCGCGGGAACTGCATTCGGCGGCCGAGCACCTCGCCCTGGTGCTGGGCAGCGAGTTGGTGGCGCTGAGCGATCCGCAACGTTCCGACGCGGCGATCAGGGAGCTCACCTCGGCCCGCACCGCCGCCGAGGATCTGCGCCGCAATTCCGGTTACTGGCAGCAGACGCTGTCGGACGGCATCACCGACCTGATGAGCGATATCGACCACGACCTGCGTGAACGCTTGCGCGCGGTCGCGCACACGGCGGAGGACTGGATCGACGAGCACGATCCGAGCAGGCACTGGCAGGCCATCGCCGAATGGCTCACCGGCACCGTGGACACCGCCCTGGGCGACAACCTCCTGTGGACCCACACCAGAGCCGAGACCCTGGCCGAACAGGTGGCCGAGCACTTCGGCCAGGCCAGCGCCGTGGACCTGCCCGATGTCGACAACGCGATGGATTCGGAAGGCAAGGGCGCCGCGGCGGGCACCCTGGTCGGTCTGGAGCCCGATATCAGTGTGACCAGCAAGGTGTTGGTCGGTCTTCGCGGTTCCTACGGTGGCGTGCTGATGGTGGGTCTCGCCTCCACGCTGGCCGGCCTCGCCCTGCTGAACCCGCTCTCGATCGGCGCCGGTGTGCTGGTGGGCGGTAAGGCCTACAAGGACGACAAGCAGCAGCGGCTGGCTCGCAAGCGGATCGAGGCCAAGGCCGCGGTGCGCCGTTTCGTCGACGACGTGGCGTTCCAGGCGGGTAAGGAGACCAAGGACCGGATGCACCGCATCCACCGGGCGCTGCGCGATCACTACACCGGTGTCGCCGACCGCACGGTGCGCTCGATCGACGCGTCGTTGCGGGCCGCGCAGGAAGCCGCCAACAGTGCGGTGACGGATCGTTCCGACCGGCGCGGCGAGCTCGAGCACCAGCTGGTGCGGGTGGCCGAACTGCGTCGCTACGCCGACGGGATGCTCGAGCTGGAGGGTCCGGCGAGTCGGCAGCGTTCGTACATGCCGCCCTCGGCGGGTGTCCGTCCGGTCTCGGTCGACGAGAAGGCCAAGTGAGCCGCGCACCGCGCGCCGAATCAGTCGGAGGGTGTGTTTAAGTGAATAGATGAAGTCGGCCGCGTGGACGGCCTCTCGTACCGAGAAGGCCGCGCGAAGATGAGGCATCACGCGGACACCCCTGTCTCGGGAAGCGGGGGAGCCCAGGGCGACCCCACGCCTGTCACCGGTGCGAACGGCAGTGTGGTTCGCCCGACCGCGTCGGTGGCCGAGAGCCTGTCCGAGGCGGGCCGGCTGGTGGCGTCGGCGGGTCGCGCGCTCGGGCACGACCCGCTGGCCCGAAGCCTGCTGGCCGATTGCGCCGACCGTTTGCGCCAGCCCCTGCGGGTGGCGCTGGCCGGTTCCATCAAGGCGGGCAAGTCGACGCTGCTCAACGCCCTGGTCGGGCAGGCCATCGCTCCCACCGACGCGACCGAGTGCACCCGCGTGGTGACCTGGTACCGCACCGGCGCGACCCCGATGGTCACCGCGTACGCGGCCAACGGCGCCTCGGCCAATGTGGTGGTGCGGCGCGGCGCCGGCTCGCACGGACTCACCTTCGAGATGAACAGCCTGCGCTGGAACCCCAGGGGCGACCACCTGGTCGACCACCTCGAAGTCCGTTGGCCCACCGCCGAACTCTCGCGTACCACCATCATCGACACCCCCGGTACCTCGTCTCTCTCGCGTGATGTTTCCGAGCGCACCATGCGCTTGCTGACCCCCGCCGACATCGACGCCGACGCGTTGACCATCCCCGGCGCGGACGCCGTGGTGTATCTGTTGCGGCGCCTCGACGCCACCGACGTGCACTTTCTCGAAGAACTGGGTTCCGGTGGCCAATCCGGACATCTGGGCGTGGTCGGGGTCGTGTCCCGCGCCGACGAGATCAGCGCGGGCCGTATCGATGCCCTCGATTCCGCCCGTGATGTCGCGTCCCGATTCGCCACCGAACTCGAACGAACCGGCCTGTGTCAGGCCGTCATCCCGGTGGCCGGCCTGCTGGCTTTCGCCGCGGCGACCCTGACCCAACCCGAATTCGCGGCGTTCGCCGCGTTGGCCGCCCTCCCACCCGAAACCCTGGAACTGGCCATGCTCTCGGCCGACCGGTTCTCCCGCCCCGACATCGATCTGCCGGTCTCACCCCTGACCCGCGCCCAACTCCTCGACCGGTTCGGCATGTTCGGCGTGCGCATGGCCACCGAACTCGTCCGCACCGGCGTTCGCGACGCCACCGCGCTGGCCGCCGAACTGACGGCCCGCAGCGGCATCGACGACCTGCGCACCGTCCTCGATGTCCAATTCGGCCAGCGCGCCGACCAACTCAAGGCGCACTCGGCCCTCACCACGCTCGACCGGGTCATCTCCGCCCACCCCGGTACCGCGGCCGATCAACTCCTCCCACGGATCCGCACCCTGCTCGCCGATGTGCACGGCTTCGCCGAACTACGCCTGCTCGGTCGGCTCCGTACCGACGAGCTTCCCCTGCCGCCCGATGATCTCGCCGAACTGTTCCGCCTGGTCGGCGGTGCCGGCGTGGCTCCCCATGTGCGCCTCGGCCTCCCCTCGGACACCGACCCCGAAACCCTGCGCACTCACGCGATCGCCGCGGCCCACAAGTGGCTCACCCGCTCGCGTCATCCCCTGATCGACAAGGCCACCGCCACCGCGTGTCTGACCGCGGTTCGCAGTGCCGAGGGAGCACTCACTCAGTTACCGAGCTGAGTGTCCCCGTTACCTTTTCGATTCCCGCTCGAGCTTACTCGGATACACGCGTAACGAAAAGGTCCCGGATGCGGAATATCCTTCCGAAGACTCGCTAGTCCACGCGTGAAAAGCACCCACCGACAGCCGAGCACGGATCCGGTCCGCACCCGTGATCCGAAGGAGCCGAGCCCCATGAACCCGACCACGATTCTCGACTTCATCCTCAATCTGCTGCGCGATCCCCAAGCCGCAGCAAACTATTGCGCCAACCCCGTCCAGGCCCTCTGCGATGCCCATCTCTCGGCTACCCCCGCTGAAATCAGCGCCGCGGCCCCCACGATCGCCGCCACCCTTCGCCCGGACCCCAACAACCCCGTGCACGCGATCGTCGCCGCGGGCACCGCCGCGACCGCCGCGGGCGCTGCCACGACCTTCGCGGGCACCGCCACGGCTGTCGCCGCGTCCGATGTCGATCTCGGCACCGGTCTCACGGCCGATATCGCCACCGATCTCGGCACCGCGATGACCAGCTCGACCGGCCTGACCACGTACCTCAGCGGTGCGTCGGACATCAGTATGAACGGGGGCACCGACATGTTTGCCGCCGCGACGTCCTCGCTCACCGGTCTGGCCGCATCGACCGCCCAGATCGGCCTGAGCGCGCTCGCCGACGCGGACGCCGACCTCACCGGAATCGCCACCGCGAACGCCGATCTCGGCGCCCAGATCGCCGCGGGCCTGACCGCGGGCGCGGGCGCGACCCTCGGCGCGGCCTTCCAAGCAGCCACCGTCACCGGCCTGGAAACCTCCCTGAACTCCGCCTTCGCCACCGACGTGAACCTGGCCCCCTCCTTCGTCGGCGCCGTCGACGCGAGCACCGCCCTGGGCGCGACCACCACCGTCGACACCGTCCTGGCCACCACGACCGCCCTCACCACCTCTCTCGCCGCCCCCACCGGCCTGTCCACCAGCCTCGGTACCTCAGCCGGCACCGCCGTCCACACCGCCACCGACCTCGGCACGACGGTAGGGACCACCCTCGGCACGACGGTAGGAACCACCCTCGGCGCGACTGCGGGAACGGCCGTCCACACCGTCACTGACCTGGGCACATCAGTGGGCGCAGGCGTCCACTCTGCCGCCGACTTGGGCGCCTCAGCGGGAACCGCTGTCAACACTGCTGCCAACCTGGGCGCCTCAGCGGGAACAGCCGTCCACACTGCTGCCAACCTGGGCGCCTCAGCGGGAACAGCCGTCCACACGGCCACCGACCTGGGCACATCAGTGGGCGCGGGCCTCCACACCGCCACCAACCTGGGTGCCTCAGCGGGAACCGCTGTGAACACCGCCGCCGACCTGGGCGTCTCAGCAGGAACTGCTGTCCACACCGCCGCCGACCTGGGCGTCTCAGCAGGAACCGCTGTCAACACCGCCACCAACCTGGGTGCATCAGCGGGAACCGCTGTGAACACGGCCTCTGACCTGGGCACCTCAGCGGGAACAACCGTCCACACCGCCACCGACATCGCCGCCTCAGCAGGCGCAGGCGTCCAATCGGCCGCCGACCTCACCGCCACCACCGCCACCCTCGGCACAACAGCCGGAACCGCCGTCCACACCGCCACCGACCTCGGCGCAACCACCAGCACCACAGTCGAATCCACCACCACAGCCACCACCGGCATCCACACCGCCACCACCGTCGAACCCACCCCCCACTTCGACGCCCCCACAACCCCTTCGGCAAACGTCCACGCCGACACCTGGTCCGCCGTGGACGTCGACAGCGCCTTCGGCCCCGCCCTGCACGAGTCCTCTCTCACCGGCGACTCCGGCCTGCTCGTAGGTTCCCTCGCCCCCGATCAACCCTTCGAAACCCCCGACGAACTCTTCCACTAGTCGGTCCCCCGATGGACCCTCTGCTGTCGCTCCTGGACGACACCGTCGCGGCCGCCCGCTCCACCGGCCGCGACGATCTCGTCGCCCGTCTGCACACCGCCGCTGCCCGCCTGCGTGATCCGCGCAGGCGTGTCATCGTGGCGGGCCATCCTTCCCAGGGCAAGAGCCGTTTCGTCAATGCCCTGTTGAACGCGCACCTGTGCCCGGTCGGCGACGAGGCCACCACGACGATCCCGTGGCAGTTGTCCTTTGCCGAGCAGCCGCGAGCCGAAACTGTCACGGTCACACCGGAGGCGGGGGAGTCGCGCGCGGAGTTCCCGTTCGAGGCGCGCGAGTCCCATTCTCCGCCCAGGTCCGTCTCCCGCATCGACCTGCATGTCCCCAACGACCTGCTGGCCGACGGCATCGTCATCGTCGATACTCCCGGCATCGGCGCCCGTGCGACGGCGGGCGCCCGCGCCATCCTGGAAATGCTGCCCACCGCGGACGCGGTCGTGATGGTCACCGACGCTTCGACCGAGCTCACCGCCCCGGAGCTCGACTTCCTGCGCCAACTGACCGAATACGGCACCCCCACAGCGGTATTGCTGTCCAAGACCGACCTCTACCCTCACTGGCGTCAGGTCTTCGACGCCGACCGCGATCACCTGCGCGCGGCCCACCTCGACCTGCCGCTGCTGCCGGTCTCGGCCCTGCTCAGAGCCCATGCCCTGCGTCTCCAGGACCCGCAACTCGGCGCCGAATCCGGCTACGGCGAGGTCTATCAGTTCCTGCGCGAGGTCGTCGCCCGCGGCATCGCGGCGGCGCGCGAATCGGTCTCGCGCGAAATTGCGTCGGCGACAGAACATCTCACCCTCGCCCTGGGCAGCGAACTGAAGGCCCTGCGCGACCCGCGCCATGCCGCCGCCACCATCGCCGAACTCGAGTCCGCGAAATCGGCCGCCCAGCAACTGCATCGCCGCACGGCGGCCTGGCAGCAGACTCTCGCCGACGGCATCACCGATCTCGCGGGCGATGTCGACCACGACCTGCGCGAACGCCTGCGCTCCATCAGCCGCACCGGCGAGGAATGGATCGACGACCACGATCCGGGCCGCCATTGGCAGGCCATCGCCGAATGGCTCACCGGCACCGTCGACACCGCCCTCGGCGACAATTTCCTGTGGGCGCACACCGGCGCCGAGGCTCTCGCTGAACGGGTGGCCGAGCATTTCCGCGAACTCGGTGCCACTGATCTGCCCGATCTCACCCTCGAATCCGTCGAGTACGCGGGCACTCTGGCCGAGCTAGAGCCCGATATCAGCGCGATCTCCAAGGTCCTGGTCGGTATGCGCGGTTCCTACGGCGGTGTCCTGATGGTCGGTCTGGCGACGACGTTCGCGGGTTTGGCCATGCTGAATCCGTTGTCGATCGGCGCCGGAATCCTGGTCGGCGGCAAGGCCTATCGCGATGACAAGCAGGCCCGCCTGACCCGCCGCCGTGGCGAGGCGAAGGCGGCTGTGCGTCGCTTCCTCGACGACATCGCCTTCCAGGCGGGCAAGGACGCCAAGGACCGCATGCACCACATCCACCGCGCTCTGCGCGACCATTACGCCGGTGTCGCCGAGCGCGCGCTGCGTTCGATCGACGAGTCCCTGACCGCCGCGCAGCACGCCGCGAGCACCCATGCCGCCCACCGGGATCAGCGTTCCGCTGTCGTGGAGCACCAACTCTCGACCCTGGCCGCCCTGCGTCATCAGTCTGGCCTCGTCGCCGCCCCGGTGTGATCTCCCTAACACAGCCGCGACCCTGTGTCACAGCTCCCTCCGGCATCGACGCAGGTCAAACCAGTCGAGATCTCCGGACCGTCACGATCACGCATCAGGGGCTGACGTTGAGCGCGCCCGTGGCAAGAATGGCGGGGGAATGTATGTCCGTAGCTGCTGGTTGTGCCGATCAACAACATTGAGCGACCCTGACTCAACTTCGGGTTGACTCGCGGTGGATCTCGAGGGCAAGATTGAGCCCACCACGCTCAGCGTTGCTGTAACTCGAACGTCAAACAGGAGGAAACCACTATGGCTCGTGCGGTCGGAATCGACCTCGGGACCACGAACTCCGTCGTCGCCGTACTCGAAGGCGGCGAGCCGGTCGTTGTCGCGAACTCCGAAGGCTCGCGCACCACCCCCTCGGTCGTCGCTTTCGCGAAGAACGGCGAGGTTCTCGTCGGTCAGCCCGCGAAGAACCAGGCGGTCACCAACGTCGACCGCACCATCCGCTCGGTCAAGCGCCACATCGGCACCGACTGGAACGTCGAGATCGACGACAAGAAGTACACCCCGCAGGAGATCTCCGCGCGCACGCTGATGAAGCTCAAGCGCGACGCCGAGGCCTACCTGGGCGAGGAGATCACCGACGCCGTGATCACCGTCCCGGCCTACTTCGAAGACGCGCAGCGTCAGGCCACCAAGGAAGCCGGCCAGATCGCCGGTCTGAACGTGCTGCGCATCGTCAACGAGCCCACCGCGGCCGCGCTGGCGTACGGCCTGGACAAGGGCGACAAAGAGCAGACCATCCTGGTCTTCGACCTCGGTGGCGGCACCTTCGACGTCTCGCTGCTGGAAATCGGCGAGGGCGTCGTCGAGGTCCGCGCCACTTCCGGCGACAACCACCTCGGTGGCGACGACTGGGACGAGCGCATCGTCACCTGGCTGGTCGACAAGTTCAAGGCGTCCTCGGGCATCGACCTGACCAAGGACAAGATGGCCATGCAGCGTCTGCGCGAGGCCGCCGAGAAGGCGAAGATCGAGCTGTCCTCGAGCCAGAGCACCTCGATCAACCTGCCCTACATCACCGTCGACGCGGACAAGAACCCGCTGTTCCTCGACGAACAGCTGACCCGCTCGGAGTTCCAGAAGATCACCTCCGATCTGCTGGATCGCACCCGCGCGCCGTTCCAGTCCGTGATCAAGGATTCGGGCCTGAACGTGGCCGATATCGACCACGTCGTGCTCGTCGGTGGTTCCACCCGTATGCCCGCTGTCTCGGACCTGGTCAAGGAACTGACCGGCGGCCGTGAGCCCAACAAGGGCGTGAACCCGGACGAGGTCGTCGCCGTCGGCGCCGCGCTGCAGGCCGGTGTCCTCAAGGGCGAGGTCAAGGACGTGCTGCTCCTCGACGTCACCCCGCTGAGCCTCGGTATCGAGACCAAGGGTGGCGTGATGACCAAGCTCATCGAGCGCAACACCACCATCCCGACCAAGCGCTCGGAAACCTTCACCACCGCCGACGACAACCAGCCGTCGGTGCAGATCCAGGTGTTCCAGGGTGAGCGCGAGATCGCCTCGCACAACAAGCTGCTGGGCTCCTTCGAGCTCACCGGCCTGCCCCCGGCCCCGCGCGGCGTGCCGCAGATCGAGGTCACCTTCGACATCGACGCGAACGGCATCGTGCACGTCACCGCGAAGGACAAGGGCACCGGCAAGGAGAACAAGATCAAGATCCAGGACGGCTCCGGTCTGTCCAAGGAGGAGATCGACCGCATGGTCGCCGACGCCGAGGCGCACGCCGCCGACGACAAGGCGCGCCGTGAGGAGGCCGAGACCCGCAACCAGGCCGAGTCGCTGGTGCACCAGACCGAGAAGTTCATCAACGAGCAGAAGCTGAGCGAGGGCGGCGCGCAGGTGTCGGCCGATCAGCTGGCGAAGGTGGAGTCCGCGGTCGCCGAGGCGAAGGCCGCGCTGGACGGCACCGATATCTCCGCGGTGAAGTCGGCCGTGGAGAAGCTGGCCACCGAGTCGCAGGCTCTCGGCCAGGCGATCTACGAGGCCACCGCCGCCGCCGACGCGCAGTCGGGCAACGGCGCGGGTCCGAGCCAGGCCGATGACGATCAGGTCGTCGACGCCGAGGTCGTGGACGAGCCGGTCGACACGGACAAGAAGTGACCGAGGCGAACTCCTCCGAGCAGGAGTTGATCGCCGACATCGTCGAGGACACGGAGGCCGCTGCGGCGGACTCCGCCCCCGTCGATGTCGCGCCGGAAAGCGATGAGCTGGCCGAGCGCACCGCCGACCTGCAGCGGTTGACCGCGGAATACGCGAACTACCGCCGCCGCGTCGAGCGCGACCGGCAGGCCAATATCGATGCCGCCAAGGCGTCGGTGGTCACCGAATTGCTCGCGGTCCTCGATGATCTGGACCGGGCGCGGGCGCACGGCGACCTGGAGACCGGTCCGCTGAAGTCGGTCGCCGACAAGCTCGAGACCGCGCTCACCAAGCAGGGTCTGGTCGAGTTCGGCGCCGTCGGTGACCCGTTCGACCCCACGTTGCACGAGGCCGTGCAGCATGAGGGTTCGGGCGCCGATCCGGTGATCGGGCTGGTCATGCGCAAGGGTTATCGGTTCGGCGACCGCGTGCTTCGGCACGCGCTGGTCGGGGTGACCGACGCCGAGACCGCGGGGGCATCGGACGCAGATGCCGACGCGAACGAGCAGTAGGAAAGGAGGAGATGCCCGGTGAGCCAACGGGAGTGGATCGAAAAGGACTTCTACAAGGAGCTGGGTGTCTCCTCCGGCGCCTCGCAGGACGAGATCAAGAAGGCCTACCGCAAGCTGGCGCGTGACCTGCATCCGGATTCCAACCCGGGTGACACCAAGGCCGAGGAGCGGTTCAAGGCCGTCAGTGAGGCCAACGCCGTGCTGTCGGACCCGGCCAAGCGCAAGGAGTACGACGAGACGCGTCGCATGTTCGCCGGTGGCGGCGGGCGTGGGCGCGGCTACGGCGGCGGTGGCGGGTTCACCCCCGGTGCCGGTGCCGGTGGTGGTTTCTCGCAGGACTTCAATATCGGTGACATCTTCGGTCAGGCCGGTGGCGCGGGCGCTGCCGGGGACGGCGGGCTCGGCGATCTGCTGGGTGGGCTGTTCAACCGGGGTGGCGGCGGCCGGGCGGCGACCCGGCCGCGGCGCGGCGCCGATGTGGAGACCGAGACGACGCTGGGTTTCCGGGAGGCCGCCCAGGGCGTCACTGTTCCGCTGCGGATGACCAGCCCGTCGCCGTGTACGACCTGCCACGGCAGCGGTGCCAAGCCGGGCACCAGTCCGCGCGTGTGTCCGCACTGCAACGGTGCGGGCGTGGTCAGCCGTAATCAGGGCGCGTTCGGGTTCAGTGAGCCTTGCGACGACTGCCGCGGTACGGGTTCGATCATCGACGATCCGTGTTCGGATTGCTCGGGGACCGGTATCCAGAACCGCACCCGCACCATCACCGTGCGGATTCCGCCCGGTGTCAGTGACGGTCAGAAGATCCGGCTGGCCGGTCAGGGCGAGGCGGGCCTTCGTGGCGCGCCGTCGGGCGATCTGTATGTGACCGTGCATGTCAGTCAGGACAAGGTGTTCGGCCGTCAGGGCGACGACCTCACCCTGGTGCTGCCGGTGAGCTACAGCGAACTGGTGCTCGGGACCACCGTGTCGGTGCCGACGCTGGACGGTCGGGTCGGGGTGAAGGTGCCCGCGGGGACCGCCGACGGTCGCATCCTGCGGGTGCGTGGTCGCGGGGTGCCCAAGCGTGGTGCCGCCGGTGGTGCCGGTGATCTGTTGGTCACGGTGAAGGTCGCGGTGCCGCAGTCGCTCGATTCCGATGCCACCGATGCGCTCAAGCGGTATCAGGAGGCGGAGAAGGCCAGCGGTTTCGAGCCGCGGGCCGGCTGGGCCGGTGCGTAGTGTCCGATGATCCGAAGTCCGTTTCGGGTGCGGCCGCGCGTGCCGAGTATTTCATGATCTCGGTGGCGGCCCAGCTGGCCGGTATGCACGCGCAGACGTTGCGTACCTATGACCGGCTGGGTCTGGTCACCCCGCAACGGACTTCGGGTGGCGGTCGGCGTTACTCGGCTCGCGATGTCGAGGTGCTGCGCGAGGTGCAGCGGCTGTCGCAGGACGAGGGCGTCAATCTCGCCGGGATCAAGCGCATCATCGAACTCACCAATCAGGTGGAGGCGTTGCAGCAGCGCGTCGAGGAGATGAGCGCGGAGTTGGAGCGGTTGCGGGCCGGCTATCGGCCGGATCTGTCGCCGCCGCAGCGCAGTACCGCGCTGGTGGTGTGGCAGCCGCGTAACCGTCGTTGACACCAGCGGGCCTCCGGTTCTCGACCATTTCGGTGGGTGGGAGCCGGGGGCCGTTGTCGTTCCGGGCAATCTCGGGCGACTCGCTGGTGACTCTCCAGCAACTCACTTATTCGCGATGTTGCCGGCTCGATGTTGCCGCGCAGGGCGTTGAGGTGGCGAAATATCGCTGACGAGCTCGAAAAGTTTGCTGGGTGGACGCTGAATTCGCCCTGGACGGCGCGTAATTCGGCGCTGTCGGTCAGCCACTCCGAGATTGCTGCCCCGCGTGTCACGGCACGGCGCGTCGGATTGTGGCGGCGGTGCGCCGTAGCGGAGGAGTCGCTCTACCAGCTGCGATAGCACCGAAATGGGTGTTATGCCAGGAACTTTCGAGGTACGTGAGGCACTGTTCACCGTCAATTAACGATCTGTAGGTATGTTTTGGTGAGGCAATCATGAGTCGCACCTTGTTTTTCGAGAATTACACGCGTGATGTTTAAGAGTACGATTCCGAAGCTGGCAAACCTCGCCTAGACTTCTCGCATCGGCTGCTGACGAGTGTTTTCCCAGCCCGTCACTCGCCGGCGCGGCTAGCGTTCGATGGCGAAACGAGGTTGTGACACATATGGATTCGCGGACTGTCGCTTTGATCCGTACTACGTTCAAGGCGGTTGCTGCGGAAGACGGTGGAACCGAGAAGCTGTCGAGGTCGTTCTATTCGATCCTCTTCACCGACTATCCCGGTGTCCGCGACTACTTCCCAGCCGCCATGGACTCCCAGCGTGATCGACTCGTCAAAGCGATCTCCTACACCCTCGACCGGCTCGAGGAGCCCGACAAGCTCCTGCCGTTCCTGGCCCAGCTCGGGCGCGACCACCGCAAGTACGGCGTGCAACCGGCTCACTATGTGGCCGTGGCCAACTCGCTCAAGACCGCGATCCGCGAGTTCGCGGGCACCGAGATGTGGACCGACGAGGTCGCCAACGCCTGGGACGAGGGCCTGGCCACCATCAGCGGCGCGATGATCGCCGCCGCCGACAAGGAGGTCACGCCCGCGGCGTGGTCGGGCACCGTCGTCGAATGCCGCGAGGTGCTGCGCAACCTGTCGATCATCCGCGTCCAACTCGACCAGCCGATGCAGTACGCCGCGGGCCAGTACCTCAGCGTCGAGGTCCCCTCACGCCCCCGCATGTGGCGCTACCTCTCGCCCGCGAATCCGTCGAATGCCAACGGCGAGATCGAGTTCCACATCCGCAGTGTGCTCGGCGGGTGGGTGAGTCCGGCGATGGTCGCGCACACCGCCGTCGGCGACAAGTGGCGGCTGGGTTCGCCTCTCGGCGGTCTCGGCGTTCCCCGCAACACCAAACGCAAGATGCTGATGGTCGGCTGCGGCACCGGCATCGCCCCCCTGCGCGCCCAGATCATGGCGATGGCCCAGCGCCGCGTCAACCCGAAGGTCCACCTGTTCGTCGGCGGTCACCACCCGTGCGACCTCTACGACCTCCAGGTCCTGAGCCAGCTCGCCGTCGCCAACAAATGGCTCACCGTCACCCCCGTCACCGAGAGCGACGAAAACCCATGGTGGTACGTCGATTCCGACAACCCCCACCCCGACCTACCCGGCCTCGAACCCCGCATGACCGGCCAGATCGGCAAGGTGGTCGCCAGCTACGGCCCCTGGTCCGACCGCGACGTCCAAATAGTCGGCTCCCCCTCCATGGTCCAAACCACCAAGTTCCGCCTCATGGCAGCAGGCACCCAAGCCCAATCGATCCGCCACGATCCATTGTTCTGAGAGTCAGCCGACCAGTCAGCGATCGCGTCGTCGTACAGGATGCTCGGCACGATGGCACGGAACTCGGCGAGGAACGCTCGCGAGTTCGCCTGTCTCGCGGGGTCGGTCTGACCGGCGACCTGGTGAGGTATTCCGCGATCACTACGATCGTCACAGCGACATTGTCGTTGTCACTGATGATGCCGGTCAGGTCGACCGTGCCGCGATCACTGGCGACCAGCACCCCGGTATCGAGGATCAGCTTCGCCACGGGGCGCTGTCTTCCTCGAAGCTCGCATACTGATCGATCGTGGCGACGGCAGCCTCGAACTCGTCGTCCAGCCCGATCTTCCCCGACCACTTACGGGCCACCCGCGCGGATCTCCTTCATGCGACCAGGCTATTAATCGGATAACCCGATCTCACGGCCTACTTTTCCCTGTTAGGAAATCGCAGGACTATCAAGTCGTCGAGACCCGCCACGGCATTCTCGGAAAGATGTCCTCGTATGGATTCTGCGATATCCATAATCGGCTGTTCGCCACTGGCATCCAATTCGCACAATCGGTATGCAATATAGTCCGCATCTGGGTCATCACGTCTCCGTCCGAGAACGTCGAGCACAGCCGCAAGCCCCGCATCTCCTCCGTGGCGGACGAGCGCTTCTGCTGCATCGACCTCCATCGTGACGATGTCGTCGTCCAGCATTTCAACAAGCCTAGCTCTAGCCTCCGGCTCGCTGATCATCAGGCCAAGGTCTGGGATCGCATTCACTCGCGTCGATCCATCCTCGCTACGTGACCTTGTCAGTGCATCGTCCAAGCGGGAAATATGCGTGCTCATGGAATCTCCTCTGCTAGCGGTGACCCCGGCTCGCCACTCCGTGTGCGCTTCGTTGTAGGCGGCGGCTACGGCTCCCGACCAGTTGTCATCGACTTCTTCGCCTTGGCGTCGAGCGCGGTCAGTACGTCGGCAACGGCTGTCAGGTATCCCCGTATCCGTGCGGGTGTGTCGTCAGCCATCAAACGGCGGGTGAACTGCGTCGCTTCGTAGTGGCGCTTCTTCAGGACGCAGCTTTCAGGCACCTTCGGCGATGATATTCGTCGCGGGAGTTCCTGATTCGATCAGGCGGTCGACCGTGGTGCGCACCATCGCGGGCGAACCACACACCAGCACTTGATGTTTGGTGAACGGCCCGTGTGCGGCGGCCACGTCGGCAAGCGTCCCGTGCAGCATTTCCGCGGGCCCGAAGCCGATATCCGAGCGGGTCTGCTCGTGCCATTCATCCCGCACCGCAGGATCATCCGGATTCTCGATAACCGGAATCACTGAAAGCCAAGGCAATTCGCCTGCCAGCAGGAACAGCATGTCGTTGGCGTAGAGATCACGTGGCGAGCGCCCACCGACGAAAAGATAGGTGCGCGGGGGTGTCTCCCGCCGCGCCAGGTCCAGAATCTGCGCGCGCATCGGCGCCAGCCCCGTACCCCCGGCGATCATCACCAGCTCCACCGCATCGGGATCAACCGCGAAAACCCCATGGGGAGCATTGATTCGCCACTGATCACCCGGTTTGGTGTCGGCGACGATAGAACTCGAGCACCACCCCCCTGGCACCGTCCGCACATGGAATTCGAGCTTGCCGTCCAGCGATGGCGGCAGTGCGGGCGACAGGCGCCGCCGCACCCCGGGATGCTGGGGTACCTCCACCTGTACCGACCCGCCCGCCTCGAACGGCACGAAGTCGCCGATCAGTCGGATCACGGCCAGGTCGTTGCGCAGGCGGTGGTGGCCGACGACGGTCGCCGTCCAGGCGGGATCGGGAAACTCGGTGCTCATCGGCCTCTTTCGCGCAGCGGGTTCAGACAGGGTCGGCGGCGATGATCTCACTCGGTGTGCCCGCGCGCAGCAGTGCGCGGCGGGTGTCGGCGATCATCGACGGCGATCCGGCGATCTGGATCTGTCGGTCCGACCACGCACCGAAACTGGTCACCACCGCTCCCAGATTACCGACGAGCCGGCGCGGCATCCCCATCGGCTGTTGGGTCGAATCCTGGGGATACCACCAGGGATCGGTGTGTTCGGAGCACACCGGCACCACGGTCAACCACGGGTTCGACTGCGAGAGCTGCCACATGTTGCCCAGGTCGTAGAGGTCGCCCGGGTAGCGTCCGCCGAGGAAGAAGTGCACGCGCGGATTGATTCCGCGCTGACTCATCTCGATCAGCTGCGCCCGCAACGGCGCGATCCCGGTTCCCGACCCGATCATCAGCACGTCGCGTCCCGATTCCCGGTCCACGTGCAGCCCACCGAGCGGCCCCGCGATCTTCCACCGATCCCCGACCTTGGTGTCGTTGACGATCGCCGGACTCACCCACCCGCCGCTGATCCGCCGCACATGGAATTCGACTTCGCCGTACGGGTTGGCCGGGATGGCGGGGGAGAGGTAGCGCCACATATTGGGACGTTGCGGCACCGCGACCGGCAGGTACTGCCCGGCTTTGAACGGTATCGGCCCGTCGGCCTGCAGTCGCACGATCGCGAGGTCGTCGAGCACCCGCCGATGCCCCACCACGGTCGCGTCCCAGTACGGCTGGGAGGTGTCCTCGTTGGCCCCGATCGCCATCGACGCCGAGATCAGCAGCGTGACATCGCGCCAGCCCTCGTCGAGTTCCCTGGTCCACCGGTTGCCGTGATAGGTGCGCAACGCCGCGAGCAGCGCGCGTCCCGCGATGTCGTAGTGGTCGGCTTCGACCCCGTACTTGCGGTGGTCGCGAGCGAGTTGCTCGAGGAATCGTTGCGCGCGCTCGAAGTCCTCGAGATGGTCGAGCACGAACTGCACCGCGGTGGTGATCCGCTTGGCCTGCATGTCCAGGGCGGGCGGGAACAGCTCACGCAGCCGAGGATCCTGGGCGAACAGGTGACCGTAGAAAGCGCTGATCAGCCGCTCGGACCCACCGGGCGTCTCCCACACCCCGCGGAAATCGGCGCGGACCAGCGCAAGCGAACGCGCATCCACGTCGTCGGACTCCGTTTCTCTCCAATTGCTGCGATGTGGCCCCGTCCTGCGACGGAGCCCACCCCAGTATCCCCCGAAACGGCCGTCTGGGTGCAGGGATGCTCGTCACGCCCTTTCCCCGACTACCGCAACGTCAAACCTCTCTCTCAGCCGACCACTTTCTGCACCGCCGCCTGCCGCGCCGCCTCGTCGACCTCGCCGATCTCGAACCCCTTGCCCACGATGTGCTGCACCAGCGCGGGCTCGGGCGGCAACCCGTACTTGCGCAGGTAGTACGGCACCGCACCCGGCCACACGTACACCCCGTCGGTGTGGAAGTTCATCGGCACCGATCGCGCACTCGGATCGAAGTCGTCGGCGTCGTAGCTGCGCGCGCTCAAGATCACCGGCGCCTGCTCGAGGTAGGCCAACACCTGCTCCTGAATATCGGAGTTCACCGCCGGCCGGTTCACCACCGGTTTGCCCTCGGGACTACGCCCGTCGAACGGCACCGAAAGTCGAAGTTCGCTCATGCTCGGACAACCTACGCGCTCCCCTTTTCGAGTCGCACGCCCGTGCTGATCTCCCTGGTCAAGGCAGTACTCTCGGCCGGAAGGCCAAGCCCGGAATGTCGGCTTCACCGACGTCACCGTCCCGAAATCTCATCTGCGACGTGGTCTTCCCGCCGCAGGGTGGAGTGGTCCAACTCGAGGTGATGAATCGGGCGAGTCTCGATGGCCTCGACAACCCGTGTGTGTACCTGGCGTGCCCCTTCGGCGCACTTCTCGAGCGTCGATATCGAGGGTCACTGTGACCGCCGCTCGGTGAAGATCGCGAGGTGGTTGGCGATGCGGCGTTGGAGTTCGGTGGGTGGGCCGGGGATGACGGTGAAGTTGTCGGGGTCGTGGTGTTGGATCAGGTAGCGGCCGTCGTCGGGGTAGTCGAGCCAGAGGAAGGCTTTGCCGTCGGTGGTGGGGCGGGCGTCGAGTTGGTAGCCGGGGTAGACGGTGATCTCGCCGGTGCCGATGCGGGGGCGGCGGAAGAATCGCTGCGTTTGTTCGGCGGGGGACAGGCGGGTGGGGTGCCGTCCGTAGGTGGCGGTGTCGAGGTCGCTGCGCCGTCCTTCGAAGCGCGGTGTCGAACCGCCTTGGGCGCGAGGAAGTTTCGCGACGATCTCCGCGGCCAAGTCGACCAGCGGGACGATACTCAGGGTGATGTCGCCACCCTGTTCGCGTGTGGGGCCGCCCGCTTGGACGGCCAACGCCGCCCGGTCTTCCACGATCCCGGCGTACACGCGAACCACTTCGGACTGACCCGGCCCGCGCAGCCCGTCGATCTCGACCCGTACCTCCGGTTCGAGTAGAGCCCGGAAGACCCTGTGCAGGTCCTCGTCGTATACCTCCCGCAATCGGGTGGAGGCGGCGAGGCGACGCTCGTGATCGACCTCGTGGGTTTCGGCGAATTCGGGTCGGTAGGTCAGGGGATACGGCAGGCGGTCGCGACCGTGTCCCTCCACACCGATCGCGAACGCGTGCGGGTCCAGCTTCCAGTGTCCCGTGACCTGCGGTTCCGCGTATTGCCAGCTCACGCGCCGATCACCCCGCCCGGCGGCAGGGTCGGCGGGAGCAGGCCGATGAGTTCGTCCTCGCGATCCTGGATCAGGTAGTCGGGAATCGCGTGCTCGGCGTCGTCCTCTCCCTTGCCACCACCACGTCCGCCGCCCATCATTCCCGGCATCCCACTCATGCCACGACCACCAGCACCGACGGATGTGCCGGCGCGAGCACCGGATCCGGCCGCGGCCGCACCGCCGGGCGTGCCCGGCACGGCGGCACCCGGTGCGCCTGCGGGAACACCGGATCCGGGTGATCCCCCGCCCGGTGAGCCCGAGCCAGGTGAACCCGTTCCCGGCGATCCGCCGCCGGGCGTGGTCGGGGTTCCGGTTCCCGCCGGAGTGGTCGCGGCGGGTGTGGTGTCGGTGGGGTCGTCGGTACTCGGCGTGGTGTCATCGCCGGTGTCGTTGTCTTCGTTCAGGTCGTCGGTCTCGTCGTCGTCCTGGTCGGTCGCCTGTGGTGCGGTGGTATCCGGAGTACTCGGGGTCGCAGCGGGACCGGTTCCGGGAGAACCACCATTGCCACCGTTGCCGCCACCACCGGGATTGCCGCCGCCCGGCCCCGCGTCACCAGGGTTGTTCACTGTGTCCTTGGGCAGCGGGAGCACCGGCGTCTGGCTGTCGACGGTGACCGAACCGGGCTGATAGGTGCCGATCATGAACAGTCGAGCGTCTTCTTCGGCCTCATCGGCGCGATGCTTGGCGGCTTTGACCACGCCGTTGCCGGGAATATGGCCGATGAACTCGTCGAAGGTGGAGACATTCTCCGGTTTCGGGATGGCGATCTTCGCCTGACCGAGCAGACCTTCCATGTAGTCGATGCCGTTGGCGACCATCTGCAAGGTCGCGGGTAGTTTCGCGGCTTCGGTGGTGTAGCTCTTCACCGCTTCGATCGCGGCGGATCCCGAACTGCCGGACCACTTCTCGGACAGCACCCGTTCGAAGTTGGTGCGGTAGTTGGTCACCGCGGTCTCGGTTCCGGTGGTGAGACGACGCCATCCGTCCGCGGTGGCGTTGATCTGTCCGGCGTCGACAGCGGGTTCAGTGCCGTTGCCGTTGAGGGCATTCCAGATCTGCTCGTGCGACCAGGTGCTGAACGCCTCGGGAGTGACCTTCGCTCCCTCCATCGTCACCTCAGCACCGGCGGCCAACCGCGACCACTCATCACCGATGATCCGCCGATCGCCCTCCCACGCTTCCTTGCCTTTGTTGTCGAGGTTCGTGCGGTCCTCGGCGGCGTTGTCGGACCTGTCGTGATTGTCGATGACCTTGAAGATGCCGAGTGTGCCTACGTGGCCGACGAATTCGCCGACATCGCCGAGTCCTTCCCAGAATCCCATCAGATACTGGCCCCTGTCGCACCGAGCGCGCCCGCGGTCTGCTGATCGACGGCTTGGAGTTTGCCGATCGCGGCGAGGAAGGTGTCGCGCTGGTCGCGGGCGATGGCGATGTGCTGGTCGAGGCGTTTCACTGCTGAATCGTTGGGGTCTCCGCCGCCGCCCGCGACTGCTTTGGCTTCGAGTTTTTGCCGGATGGTGGTGGCGGAGGGGAGGCCGCCCCAGCCGGTCAGGCGATTGAGCGTATTTGCTTCGAACTTCTGTGTTTCGAGGTCCGTGATGTACTGGTCAACCACGGCGGCGAGGGCTTGCCCGAGATCCTCGTCGAGCTTGAATTCGCCATTGATGGCCTGCTGCTTCATATTTCGCCAGTACGTGGCGTGATCCTGAGTCATTCTGATCCTCCCCTGGACTATTCCGGCAGATTCGGCTCTAGAGCGGCCGCGTAGCTCGCCGCCATCTCACAGGTATCTCCGACGCGTGGGCCTTCGGTACTCAGCCACCCCACCTTGACTTCGAACATCCCCTGCTCGGCGGCGAATGATACGAAGCAACTGTCCGGGTCGCTCTGCTCCTGCGAAACCAGAGCCGGGCGTCCGTTGACGGTGGAATCCCGCACGTTGACGGCACTTTCCTTCTTACGGGCTTCATCCAGGGTGTGACTGGTCGACAGGACGGCAACCCGCCGCCGTCCCGTATCGGACTGATTGCCGAGCGGGGCCCAGCTGCAAATCCGCCATGCGGAAACACCTGTCGGTGGATCCGTAGTGATGATCTTCGTCGCCGGATCGAGTCCAACCCCGCGCAACACCTCATCCGACAACGCCCCCCGACACGGATTGAACACCTCGACACTGTCCGGATCCCGCACCGCCGAGGTAGGCCCAGCCACCCCTTCGGTCCCCTGGCACCCGGTGAGCACGGCAACACCGATCAGCCCACACGCCACCACAACGCTTCGCACAGCACTCCTACCCGGTCGGCCACGGCGCAACCCGCCACTACGAACTTAGACGCACCCCACCACCATCTGGTTCCCCTCATCCTGAAATCCACCGACCCCGGCCGTGACAGGCGGACCAACCTGCCCCGTCCTCGGCACCTACCACTGGCCGCTCGCAGCTCACTTGGTCGGCCGTTTCCCTGCGCTGAGCAGGTCAGTCCCACATGAGACACCCTCCGATGGCCAACTTCACTCCCGTGCACTCTTCCCCTTGGGCTTCCATCAGTTGGCGGGCTGTGACTGACACCGCCTTGTCGATGGCTCTGCGGTCGAACAAGTCTATCAATCTTCCGTCGCTTCCCTGATATGAGAAGCAATCCCAAGTGAACACTCCCGGAGCAGTCTTGACCGGTGTCGCTACGCCGTACGTCCAATTCTTATACTCAAGCGCGGCGGCCCTCCTGTTGCCTTGCCAGTTCAATACTGACTTCGGCGACGTCGATTTCATCCATGATTTCTCGAATGCTTTCAGTCGGCATATCCATAGTTCCCGATCAAGGTTCGTGCCTGAAAAGATATCGGGACCAGTTTTCGGGCGCGTTGCCGCTGACTTCTTCGGCATGTCGAAGCACGGACAAACGGCGGTTCGCGCGTCTGACCAGGTACTTCTCGCTCCAGGCTCGTTCGGCCATACGGCTACTCCTTACTCGTCAAGAGCCCGGACTTTCAACAACCTCCGGCAGTTTTAGAACTAACTATTCGTTGCAGCCGTCATTCTGCAGTGGATTCCTCGGCGACCCGATCAGCGTGACTGAGTATTGCCGAGTAGCTCATGCATCCAGTGTGGAATGTTACCTTCCGTGCGCGGGAACAATGCCATTTCGCGGATGCAGTCAGCTGGCGTTGGCAAATTATCGGTATAGAATTCGCTCAAGTCTATAGTATTCGCATAATCGACCGAATAATAGTCGGGATAGTAAAGAACGTAGTCGACTTTCATCCAACTTCCACGGCCGGGCCGGGACATTCCTGCTCTCAATTTGGCGAACATCTCATCGACGTCGATAGGAGGCTTCCAGATTTGTATCATCTGGTCTTGCTTATTGAAGACCACTGCACTGGCTCCGCCCCAGTTATTATCGCCGATTGCGACATACTGCAGGATGATTCGATTCCATCCGGGTGGGGCTGTTATCTCCAGTCTGTCGGTAATCTCTGCAAGTACCTCAGCCTGCTCCTCGATAAACATCGGATCACTCACTGCTCGCCTCTTTCGCTACGATATAGGTATTCGCCGGAAAGCATCTCTTTCAACCAATCTGGGACATGCTCGGGATCGCGTGGATAGATCCGGAGATCTGTTTACCATGTTCCAATGTCTGTGGGTGCTCGCCATAATGGGTCGTGATCGTAGTCGAATACTATTCGGTATTCCATATCAGCACTGATATTGTATCGGGCGAGAAACCACGTGCCTCGGCCCGGTTTGTACATCGAGCCTCGGAGCTCATCAAGTGCCCTGCTTGCATTGAACAAGGGTTCGGGTATCTGAAATGTCTCGCCGTCATCGAGAGTGCACCAAAGCCCATAGTCAGATACTGTCGCAGTTCCGCGATACTCAAGATCTAGACGCTGCCAACCGGTTGGCGCCAACTGCGCCAGATTCTCTCCTACGGCACGGAGAAGGCTGAGCGTCTGTTCATCATGATGGTAGTCACGATCCGGATGCGGGATTACGCGCTGGTCCGGGGACATTGTGAAAGTTCCTTACCTGAATATAATCGTCTGCGTTGGTTGGCAACACATGTAACCGGTCGGGTGTTCGAACATTTGGTGTGTGACGTTCTGCGAAGATGTCAATTCTAATAATCTCCCCGGTAGGTGAGCGACCAACTGATGCTTGGTCGTACTCCATCCTTCGCTATGATTCTGACGTCGGGCGCTCATCCAGTGTCCAGCAGCTGTTCTCAAGAGCCCACTGCGGTGCATGATTGATACGCTCACCCCTGGGCTCAGGTGGGAATTCTAGGCGTTCGAATGGGTGTGGGATACCTGCTCAGCAGCGATGCGTCGTCCTAGCGGTTGCTGGGATGCCATGGGTTCGACTGTCGCGATTTGAACTTTCACTCGAATCATCCTCGCATCCAGTCGGGGATGTTGTCTGGGGTGCGTGGATAGAGTTCAAGTTCACGTCGAGAATCTTCGATATCGGGAATCTTCGTCATCTCGTCTTTGTTGCGGATATATTTTACTTTGAGTACTGGTTTGGGTAATGGAGAGTGAGATCTACCCCCAACCAGGTTCCCCAACCAGGTTCCCCTACCGGGCCGGGCCATTGGCCGAAGTTTGCGTTCAGCTGGCGCCGCTTATTATCCAATCTGGAAGTGGAACACTGTACAATCCGGCCAGTCGAACTTCTTCGCGGAAATCATCTACAGAGGGCTGATTCGCCCATTTGGGCTCCGTGGTTCCATACATGTCGAAATTGTATTTTCCGGTGTACCAGACTTCAAGACGTGCAGAGAACCATACGGCTGGGCGAGAGCGCGTTGCCGCGCGATATTCACTGAACCTATCGGCAACCTCTACTGGGGGCGTCCAGGGTGTCATTTTGCCGGAGATGTCTTGCATCAAGCCATTGATTTCCCGATGATTACCGACTTCGCGAAAATGAATCTGTGCGTATGTCCATCCAGGGGGTAGGGAAATATTGGTTTGAGTTTCGATCAGTTCCACATAACTTTCCATCGGCGGGTCTTCACCCGGCTTCACTGGCGGAAGGGGAGTCTTCGTGTTCAACTTCGCCTTCAGCCAGCGAGGAATGTATTCGTCAGTCCGTGGGTAATGTCGAAGATCATTTTCATAAGCAGCCGCAGAGATTGACGGGTCCCAGATTGGATCAACCCATACGTTGAACGTGGCATCTAGAAAATCGGGTGCCTTTATGTACATGCGCAGTGAGAGCCATGTGCCAACTCCCTCCTCGTACCGTAGGATGCGCATATCATCGAAGGCGCGCATTATTTCCGGTGGCAAATCGCCAATCCCCGAGGAGCCGTCAGCGTCGAGAATGGTGTACTTGACATCGAAGTCGGTGCCAGAACCCAGCACGTTTACTTCAATGCGCTCCCATCCCGGCTCTGCGGCCTTAATAATTCGGCCCGCTGTCCACAGAAGGATTCGTTCACTCTGCGCGTACTTTTCGTCCCTGGTCTGAGATGGGAATTCTAGGCGTTCAAATGGATGTGGCACGTTCACGCTGTCAGCTCCTAGTAATTCCGATGGCTTCTGAAGTGTAGGACGATTCGGTTGCTATTCGGGTTGGTCTCTTGCACTACCCAATATACGTAGTCTGGTGTTACACCCACGGACGAGTTGCTCGGGATGACTCTAACACGCTCTAATGTATGACCTGCTCTGTGTAGATTATGGCGATCCATCTCGGATCTCCGCCAGCTATCATTGTGACGGCTCAGTGGGTCGGTTGTTGGAAGTAGTATGTTGTTCTCTCGCCAGAGTTGCGTAATGAGGCCGAGCGCCTCATTTATTGAGCCCGCCACATGATCATGGGTGTGACCACCGCGGAAATCTTGACCAGGATAGTCGATTTCGCCGGCATTGCCCACGCGAGCCTGCACACTTCCTGCGCGGGGAGGATGTCCTCCAGGGCTATAGTCAGGTGTGAACGATGTCGAACCGTTCGCGACATCGTCTGTGTGGAATACGCGGTCGCCGACTCTGTATCGCGTATTCGTGTGTGGAAGTCCATCGGCGAGACTATCTCCCGGACCGCGTTGGTCGTTTCGGCGCATTGTCGAAGCATTGCCGAGTTCCGGATTGTTGTTGGTCCAGGTTTCGATGTGAGTAAATGACGCCTGGCCAGTTTCTGGATCAGCCGGTCCGGTGTAGAAATCTCCATGCCAATCGCCGTTCTCGTCAAATACTTCGTATCGGCAATTTGGCTCTAGATCTGTCCGTAGACTGAATGGTTGACTGCTCGCATTCCAGTCCTGAATAGATCGATAGTTCTCGCCGCCTGCTTCGAAGTCCTGACCTGTTGGGCGCCCAAATGTATCGAGCTCGAACTGCGGGTGGCCACTGGCATCGGTGTGAAACGTGAATGGTTCAGGGTCGCCGGTGTCGACTCTGTAGTCAACGTTGGGCAGCGGACAACTCGCATCCGGGTTGGCTACCGGATTGCCCGGATATCCAGTGCGAGTGTTGTCTACTCTGGTGTCGATATGTGTTATGCGAGGTGGGTTCGAGCCGTCGGTGTAGACCGTAGTTCGTCGGCCGGTCGAATCGGTTATTTCATATCGAGTTCGGGGCTCCAACGTGGGGTTATCCGCAGGATCTCGATGGATGCTGTAGAAGGGTTCGCCATCCTGCACGACACGGTTGACAGTCTGGTCGAATGGTGGTGCTTGCCAGTCGATGTCGTTATGGGTGGGGTTGACTCGGTCGCCCGGGCGAACGGCTCGACTGACAGCAGACTCTGCGTTCAGATTTCCAGGTCGACTACCGGGAGCGTGAGGATTGGTGTCATTAATTGAATTCGTGCCGTTGGGGTGATGTGTCTGCCATTGGCCGTCTGGTGGGATGCGGGGTGTGCGGGTGCCGTCGGGGTTGGTGACGGTGCTGGCGCTGAAGACGTTTCCGTTGGTGTCGGTCCAGGCGGCCTGGGTGGGGGCTAGGACTACTACGCCTAGGTGTTGGGCGAGGCGGTCGGCGAAGCCGTTGGTGGAGGCGTCGCAGCCGATTAGGCGGATGGGGGTTACGCCGTCCCAGTTGGAGCGGCGGAGGAGGTCGCCGTATTGCTCGGGGGTGAGGGTTTGGCCACCGATGACGGCGTGGCCGTCGGGGGTGATGTGGGTGTCGGCGGTGAAGCGGTGGGGGTCGGCGGGGACTCGGTGGGGGAGGTCGCCCATGGTGGGGTCGCCGCGGTGGTGGGAGATGCCGGCGGGGGTTTGTTCGGCGTGGTTGTTGTGGATGGCGTCGAGGTCGACGGTGGGTTCGGGGTTTGTGTCGGTGGTGGGGGTTACGGTGCTGTCGGGGTTGGTGTTCGGGGACGGGTGCTGGTCGGCCCAGGAGGGGGTGGTGGAGCGGGTGAGATCGGCTCGGGAGATGTCGGAGCCGATGCGGTTCAGGTCGTCGGGAGTGAGGGTCGGGTTGGCGCGTGGAGAGAGGCCGAGGTGGGTGCGGACCGAATTGGCGAGGTCGGTGAGGGTGGGGGTGGTGTCGGCGTCGATGGTGAGGTCGGCGGTGCGGGGGTTGGTGGTGGGGACTGTGTCGACCAGGAGCCAGTCGCCGAGGGGGAATCGGTTGCCCTGATTGAAAGCGAGGTCGGTGGCGGTCTGGACATTGTCGGCGACGGTGTCGAGGGTGGTGGGAGGTGTTGTGGGAGAACCGGTTACGGCGACATCCAGGCGGACTACCCGGACCGGCTGGTTGAAGGCGTTGGGGTATTCGGCGCTGCGGTAGGGGCGGCCGGTGGGTGGGTTTACCTGCAGGGCTTGGTTGTTGGCGGGAGTGAGCGGGCGGAGGGATTCGCGGGCTTGGCGGGCCTGGCGCGCGGCTTCCAGGGCTTGGGGGGAGATGTCAGTTCGGGGAGCGGAGGTGGTGGTTGTCGATGCGGTGGTGTCGGCGGGAGTGGTCGACGGAGTGGGGTCTGTGGATGGGTGGGGAGAGTTCGGTTGGGCGCCGGAGGGGTCGGTGGTGGTTGGGGTGCCGTTTGTGACGCGGGCACCGGGTGCGTTCGCGGCACTGTTCGTATCGGGGCCTGCGGTACCGAGGGCGTTCGGGGTGCCGTTTCCGTTCGGGGTCCCATTGGTGGCGGTGGTCCCGTTGGTCGCGGCGATTCCGGGGTTGGGGTTTGTCGTGTTCGGTGAGCCCGGTCGCGTGGTGTTCGGCGGTGTTGTCGGCGTGGTGGGTGTAGAGGACGGGGGAGAGCTGGGTGTGGACGGTTGGGGAGAGTTCGGACGTGAACCCGGCGCGGGCGTAGTCGGGGTGACCGATGTGGAGGGCTGGGGAGTGTTCGCGGGGGAGTGCTGGGGACTGGCGGGGTTGATCGGTGCGCCGAGGGGTGTCATCGGCGGCGAGGGTGCGGTGGCCGTCGCGGGAGTGGGAGTGCCGTTGGTCGGCGCGGTGGTCAGCGGCGCGGTGCCGGGTGGGGCGGCGGTGGTGGTCGCCGCGGCGTTTGTCGCGGGGTCGCCCTGTTGGGGTTGGCGGGTGGTGTCGGCGGGGGACTGCGCAGAGACGGGCGCGCCTGTGCTGGGGCTGCCGAGGGCGGACGGCGGTGTGCCGGTTGTCGGGTTCGTCGGGCTCGGTGACTGGTCGCCGTTGGTCGGGGAGGCGGTGGTCGGCGTCGCCGATGGGACGCCGGATTGATCGGGGGATGTGATGGGCGGCTGAGTCGTGGTGGGGGAGTCGGCCGGTGGAAGGTCCAGTGACGAGGGATTGGAGGAAGGTGTGGGTGCAGGCGTTGGCGTGTCCGTATTGCCCGGAGTCGGTTGTGTGGCGGGGGAATCGGTGCTCGGTGTTCCGCTGGTCGGGTTCGTCGAACCGTTGTCCGTGGGAGCCGAGGGGTTGGCCGGAGACGGGCTGGAGTCGCCCGGTGTCGATGGCGTGGGAGTCCCATTGTTGGGGGAACCCGGGTTCGTGGCACCGCCGTCGTTCGGTGTCGCGGGCGTGCTGTCGGTCGGTGTCGAAGGTCCGGCGGGTGCGGGGTTGGAGTTACCGGCAGCGTCGGGTGAACCGGTGGAGGGGTTCGCGCCGCCCGAGGTGTCAGCGGGCGCACCCGAGCCGTTGGGACTGCTGGGGCTAGGTGAAGCGTCGCCCGGGGAACTCGCACTCGGAGAGGTATCCCCACCCCCACTATCACCCGGTGAGCCAGAACCAGTCGAATCCCCGCCTGGTGCACCAGAACTCGGCGAAGCACCATTAGAACCGTCGCCAGGAGTACCGGCCGGGCTCCCGGTCGACGGCGACCCATCTCCACCGGGCGAACCCGACCCCGCCGGTTGCGTCGAACCACCCGGCGACCCCGCCGGTTGCGTCACGCCCCCTGGCGAACCCGACTCCGGTGTCCCGGTCGAAGCGGGTGAAGTCCCCGGCCCGTCACCATCGTTCGCCGAGGAACCAGGACTGTCGGACCCGAGGTCCCCCACCTCGGGAACATTCGGGGCCGCCGAATTCCCCGAATTGTCGCCACCTCCGTGCGCCGCGGACTCCAGCCCGCTCTGCACCCCACCCGCACCAGCGCTGGTGAAGGTATCCACCCCGATGTCGAGCTGGAATTCCTGCCCCATCAGCGCCGAGGCCACCCCCGCGGTGGCCACCTGCGCCGACAGGTCCGCGCCCAGTTCGGTCGCCGCGCCGGCTACGGACTTGGCGCCCAGCTTGCCGAGCCCGGAGGTGATGTTGTCGCCGACGCCGCCGAGTTTGTCACCCAGCGAACCGCCCACCGCGCCACCGACGGCCCCGCCGAAGGTCGCCAATCCCAGGTCGGACCAACCGAAGTCGTCCATCGTCCGGTCGCCCTTGGCGACCTGGATCGTGCGGGCGAGCGCGTCGATCCCGCCCTCTTCCAACGCCTCGAACGCGGCGCCGCGCAAGGCGGCCCGCGCGGCGGCTTTGGCGATGCCGCGCGCGATCATTCGCGTGAGCAGCTGTTTCATCGCGATCTTCACCGCCACCTGGGCCGCGATCCGCGCCGCCACCCCGGCCGCGGCGCCGACGCCGGTCCACGCGGTGGCCAGTGCGATGCCGATCTCGACCGCGGCCACGATCATCGTGCCGATGATCACCAGCTTGGTGTGCTCGATGTCGTTGGCACCGTCTTCGAGCAGTTCGGCCTGTTTCTCGCACCATTTCCGAATGGCGGTGAACGCCGCTTCGTCGCCGGCGAGGAGCTTGTCGCGGTACGCGGCGATCGCGTCGTGGGTCTCGCCTTCCGACAGCGCCGACAGGGTCGCGGTCAACGTGCGCGCGGCGTCCTCGTCGACGGTGTCGAGGGTGTTGGCCGTGCTGGTCCACGCATCGGCCAACCGCCGCATCGCGGTCTCGTCACCGTCGGGCCAATCGCCCGCGCCGAGAATGTATTTCGCGACCCACTGCAGAGAATCGGGGATCTCGATGCCCACGAAACTAGATCCCCGTCGCCTTCAGTCCGGCCGCGTTGGCGGTGTCCTGCTCGACCAGTTTGTCCGCGATCGTGACCATGTTCGTGCCGAGCTGGGTCATCGACTTCGCGAGATTGCCCACCGAGGTCTTGCCCTGTTCGACGCCCGGGGTGTAGTTCGCGGCGAAGGCCTGGCCGATCTCGTCACCACCCCAGCACTGGCCCTCCGCGTCCAGGGCGGCGGTGAGGGTGGTCAGGGCCTCGGACAGAGTCGAAGCGACCGAATCGAACGAGGACCGCGTACTACGCAGCGCATCGGGATCGGCCTTGATCGAACTCATCCCACATCCCAACCTCGCCCAACAATGCTGTCGACATGTTGGACGCACGAGGTCGGTGCGCGGATCCCTATTGTGCCGTATGTCTCATTCGTAGCGGTTTGGCTATTGCGATGTGTGCCAGCGCTATTCGCCGCCCATGCGCAGGTTCATGCCCGTCGTCCTGGCCATCTCGTCGAAGGTGATGTCCCCGGCGATCCCGGGCCCGGTCACCGTCGCGGTGGTGTGGTCGGGCGACCACGCGATGTCCAACCCGCGATGGTTGGCATAGGCGTGCAGCGCGCGACGGCGGTCGGTGATCGCGAACTCGGTGAGCCCCTGCTGGATCACGCGCGCGACGCGCGGCGCGAACGGCGCGGGCAACGCGAACGAGGGATGCTCGATCAGGAACGCGGCCCTGGTCCCGCCGCCGACCGGGCCGTTGTAGCCGGTCCACACCCCCGAGATCGCCTTGGCCGCGTCCATGAACAGGCTCACCACGTCCTCGACCCGGTCGGGTGCGCCGGGCAGCGCGGCGAACGGCACGTCCGCATCGGCGAGTTCGCTGATCCCGTAGCGGATTCCGAACTCGCGCACCCGCTGCGACAGACCGGTGACCAGTTCCGGGTATCCGGCCGGATTTCCCCACCCCCACAGCCAGGAGGCAGGTCCCGGCGCGGCCGACCCGAGCAGATGCATCCGCTCGCATTCGATCGGCTGCGCCCCGGTCAGCGTGAACCGGCCCAGCGCCAGATTCACGTTCCACCCACGATCGCCCGCGACATCGGCGAGGTGCAGTTGATGCTCGAAGGAATACAGCGCGGCATCGTCGAGCAGGTTCGCCAAGGTCACATCAGACATGGCGCCGAGCGTACCGAGGACGAATCAGATCGCGAGAACGGTTTTTCCGCGTGCGCCACCCGTTCCGAGTACCGCGGGCGCGGCCTCGAGCGGCACCGTCAGCTGCACCGGGACCACCACGTCACCGGCGGCGACGCGGGCGAGCAGACGGCTCAATTCGGGGGAGCCGCCCTTGGATTGGAAGTTGCCGCCTGCGATGCCCTGGTCGTGCAGGACCGCTTCGTCGGCCGCCCAGGTGATCGAATACGCCCGACCGCCGCGCTTGACCAGGCTCGCGTGCCGGGCGAAATCGCCGGGCGCGCTGATCAGGTCGAACAGCACGTCGATGCCGTCGGGGTGGGTGAAGCGCACGGCGTCGGTGACGCTGGAGTCGCGGTGCACGGCCGGGTCGGGGTCGTTGAAATTCGGGTCGTCGGGGCGGATCTGGGTGTAGTCGACGGTTTCGCTGGCGCCGAGGCGCGCGACCTGATCGGTGGCATCGCCGCGGGCGGTGGCGATCACGTGGCCGCCCGCGATATTGGCCAGCTGGACCAGGAAGGACCCGACCCCGCCGGTGGCGCCGACGATCAGCACCGTCTGGCCGGGCTGGATCTGGGCGGCGTCCACCAGGTCCTGGGCCGTCACCCCGGCGACGGGCAGGGCGGCGGCGGCCACGGTGGTGACGCCGTCGGGGATCGAGACGAGCGTCGCGTCCTCGGGAACGGTGGAGTACTGGGCCCAACTGCCGTGTCCGGCGGGGGCGGTGAGGAACTTGCCGACCACCTTGTCGCCGACCTTGAATTTGGTGACCCCGGAACCGATAGCCGAGACGGTGCCCGCACCGTCGACGCCGAGGATCATCGGGAAATCGGTGGGCATCTTGCCGTCGAGGATGCCGTCGGCCATCTTCAGGTCGAACGGGTTGACCCCGGCCGCGTCGAGTGCCACCTGGACCTCGCCCGCACCGGCCTCGGGCACCGGCACATCGGCGAGCTCGGGTGTGGCGCCGAACTTCTGAACCACGATCGCGCGCATGGGGGTGAACTCCTCGCATCGGGGGTGAGTCGGGCACCGCAATCCTAGGCGGATAGGCGTCCGACATGCGGTGATTGATCGTCTTCGGTGGTGTCGCGGCGTACCGTGAAGCACGAATCCGAAGTCTGGAGAAGATTTTTGGAGTTGAGCGGAACAGACTCAACTTTGCGAGCGTTGAACCAGTCGATACCGGACATACCCAAGGAGATTCGTGGACTCGTTCAATCCCACCACCAAGACGCAGGCGGCGCTGACCGCCGCCCTGCAGGCCGCTTCCGCCGCAGGCAATCCGGAGATCCGTCCGGCGCACTTGCTGGTGGCGTTGCTCGACCAGACCGACGGCATCGCCGCACCGTTGCTCAAGGCCATCGGTGTCGACCCGGCGACTGTCGAGCGCGAGGCGGGCGACATCGCCGACAAGCTGCCCCGGGCCACCGGCGCGACCACCACCCCGCAGCTCGGCCGCGAGGCACTGGCCGCGATCACCGCCGCCCAGCGCCTGGCCACCGAACTCGGTGACGAGTACGTCTCCACCGAGAACCTGCTGGTCGGGCTCGCCGAGGGCGATTCCGAAGTGGCCCAACTGCTGCGCAAGCACGGCGCCACCCCCGAAGCCCTGCGCGACGCCTTCGCCACGGTGCGCGGTAGCGCCCGCGTCACCAGCCCCGACCCCGAGGCCAGCTACCAGGCGCTGGAGAAGTACTCCACCGACCTCACCGAGGCCGCCCGCGCGGGCAAGCTCGACCCGGTGATCGGCCGCGACACCGAGATCCGCCGCGTGGTGCAGGTACTCAGTCGCCGCACCAAGAACAACCCGGTACTCATCGGCGAGCCCGGCGTCGGCAAGACCGCCATCGTCGAAGGGCTCGCCCGGCGCATCATCGAAGGCGATGTGCCGGAGTCGTTGCGTAACAAGAAGGTCGTCTCCCTCGACCTCGGCGCGATGGTCGCGGGCGCGAAGTATCGCGGTGAGTTCGAGGAGCGGCTCAAGGCCGTGCTCGACGACATCAAGAACAGCGCGGGCGAGATCATCACCTTCATCGACGAACTGCACACCATCGTCGGCGCGGGCGGCACCGGCGATTCGGCGATGGACGCGGGCAACATGATCAAGCCGCTGCTGGCCCGCGGCGAACTGCGCCTGGTCGGCGCGACCACCCTAGACGAGTACCGCAAGTACATCGAGAAGGACGCCGCCCTCGAGCGTCGCTTCCAGCAGGTGCTGGTCGGCGAGCCGTCGGTGGCCGACACCATCGGCATCCTGCGCGGCATCAAGGAGCGCTACGAGGTGCACCACGGCGTGCGGATCACCGACTCCGCGCTGGTGGCGGCCGCGACGCTGTCGGATCGCTACATCACCTCGCGCTTCCTGCCCGACAAGGCGATCGACCTGATCGACGAGTCGGCCTCACGCCTGCGCATGGAGATCGACTCGCGCCCGGTCGAGATCGACGAGGTCGAACGCGCGGTCCGGCGCCTCGAGATCGAGGAGGTCGCGCTCGAGAAGGAGACCGACGCCGCGTCCAAGCAGCGCCTGGAGAAACTGCGCCAGGAGCTCGCCGATGATCGCGAGAAGCTGAGCCAGCTCACCACCCGCTGGCAGAACGAGAAGAACGCGATCGACTCGGTGCGCGGGCTCAAGGAGCAGCTCGAGGCGTTGCGCGGGGAGTCCGAGCGGGCCGAACGCGACGGCGATCTCGGCAAGGCCGCGGAGCTGCGCTACGGCCGGATCCCGGCGTTGGAGAAGGAACTCACCACGGCCGAATCCGCCAGCGGCACCGCCGCCAGTGGTGAGGTGATGCTCAACGAGGAGGTCACCCCCGACGACATCGCCGACGTGGTCTCGGCGTGGACCGGGGTGCCGGTCGGGCGCATGCTCGAGGGCGAGACCGCCAAGCTGCTGCGGATGGAAACCGAGGTCGCCGGGCGCGTGGTCGGCCAGGAGGAAGCGGTGCAGGCGGTGTCGGACGCGGTGCGTCGGGCGCGCGCGGGCGTCGCGGATCCGAACCGGCCCACGGGCTCGTTCCTGTTCGTCGGCCCCACCGGTGTCGGTAAGACGGAGCTGGCGAAGTCGTTGGCGGACTTCTTGTTCGCCGACGAACGCGCGATGGTGCGCATCGACATGAGCGAGTACAGCGAGAAGCACTCGGTGGCTCGGCTCGTCGGCGCGCCGCCCGGATATGTCGGCTACGACCAGGGCGGGCAGCTCACCGAGGCGGTGCGGAGGCGGCCGTACTCGGTGGTGCTGTTCGACGAGATCGAGAAGGCGCACCCGGATGTGTTCGACATTCTGCTGCAGGTTCTCGACGAGGGACGGCTCACCGACAGCCAGGGTCGCACGGTCGATTTCCGCAACACGATCCTGATCCTGACCTCGAATCTCGGTGCCGGTGGCGACCGCGATCAGGTGATGGAGGCGGTGCGGCGGGCGTTCAAGCCGGAGTTCATCAACCGGCTCGACGACGTGGTGATGTTCCACGCGCTCGACGCCAAACAGTTGGAGTCGATCGTCGACATCAACCTGCAACAGCTGCAGAAGCGCCTGTCGCAGCGCCGGCTGACCCTCGATGTCACCGAGGAGGCCAAGCAGTGGCTGGCCGTGCGCGGGTACGACCCCGCCTACGGCGCGCGGCCGCTGCGCAGGCTGATCCAGCAGGCGATCGGGGACAGCCTGGCCAAGGAGCTGCTCTCCGGCGCGGTCGCCGACGGTGACACGGTGAAGGTGAGTGTGGACGACGCCACCGACAAACTCGTGGTCGAACGCGAAGTTATCCACAGCTCCTAGATTTATCCACAGGCCGGTGCGTAGGGACCTCCCAAACGCACCGGCCTGTCCTACCCTGGAGCCATGACGAACCCGAAGGATCCGTGGGGGCAACGCCCGGACGATTCGCCGACCGAACGGCTGGGTTCGCCGGGCTCCGAGTCGACCGCGCCCTACGGCGGCAGTTCGTTCGACGAATGGGGACAACCGTCGAACCCCACCCAGGCGTTGCCGCCGCACGACGCCCAGTGGGGTGACTACGAGAGCGCGTATCCGGGGGCGCAGCCACCCCCGTACGGGCAGCAGGCCCAGCAACCCGGCTACGGCCAGGTCCCACCACAGCCGCCGCCCGGATACCGCCCGCAGGACGGCGGCCCACCCGAAGAACCCCCCAAGCGCCACACCGGTCTGTGGATCGCGCTCGTCCTCGGCATCGTGGCGCTGATCGCGGTCGGCGGCGTGCTGGCGGGTCTGGTCCTGACCGGCAACTCCGCCGACGACGGCGACACCGTGGCCGCCCCGACCACCACCCAACCGCTCGCCCCGCCCACCCTGAGCCCGACCACCCCGGGTTCCCCGCCGAGCCTGCCCGGCCTGCCCGGTTTGGGCGGTACCGACGATCTCGGCGCCACCATGGGCAGCATCACCGCCAACACCGGCACCGAGATCACCATGAGCACCCTCGGCGGCTCCGATATCCGGGTGCTGATCGACGATGCGACCCAGGTGATCTCGCTGACCAGCACGAAGGCGAGCGAGCTTCCGGTCGGCGACATGGTTATGGTGCAGGGCGACAAGAACCCAGACGGGTCGATTCACGCCAAGATCATCATCAGTACGGCGTTACCGAGCGGCCCCCGATGAGCGACCCGCGCGTCAAAACCCCGGTGCTACCGGGCAATCACGGCGACGGCTGGATAGGCTAGGCGACGATGACGGCTATGTGGTTCGGGTTAGCAGCGATCGCACTCGTGGGTGCGATCGTGCTGTTGTATTTCGATCGGGTGCAGCGACAGCGCACCGGGCACGCGCGGCAGGTGTGGGCGAAGTCCCAGGGCTACACCTATGTGTCGCTCGAGCCCGCGCTTCCCTCGACCTGGCGGCGCGGTGCGCTGGCCAAGCTCGGGTACCTGTCCGCGGTCGATGTGGTGTCCGGGATTCGCAAGGGCGAGAAGTTCGTGCTCTTCGATCTCGAGGACGCGGCGACCCTGGTGGCCGTGCGCCGCCAGATCGGTTCGGAGATCGACGTCGACATGCGGCTCAAGACCGCGGCGCCGCCCAAGGACCACGACCTGGAACTGCTCGGCGCGATCGGTGACCGGGTCGTGTTCGCGACCGATCCCGAGATCGCCCGCCACGCGGTCGACCAGCGCATGGTCGGGTTCATCGAATCGCTGTCCGACACCGTGCAGATGCTGTGGAGCGAGGGCAACTGGACCCTGGGCATGCTCCCGGTCGGCAGCGGCCCCAAGGACTGGGAGACCGCGATCGACGTGGTGCTGCGCCTGTCGGGTCTGCTGCACGTGCTGCCGCCGGTGGCCGAGCCGAACGAGTTCACCCGCCCGCGATCGAGCGCCAATCTCGCGCCCGGCTTCCGTCCCGAGTACGACGACGAGGACGACGCGCGCGAATTCGATTCGGGCCGTGACGAACTCGCCGACGCCGAAGAACGCGGCCGCGCCCGCTTCCCCGGCCCCGACGAACTCGACGACTCCTTCGCCCCGCGCGTTCCGCCCGCCCGCTTCGCCGAGGACGACGCCCCGCGCGCCCGATTTCCCGAGGATGAGCCCCGCGGTGCCGCGCGCTTCCCGGACGACGACTCCCGCAGCGCCGACCGCGCCCCGCTCGGTCGCGGCCCGGCCCGCCCCGACGACTACGACCCCGACCTGGACGACCCCGAGTTCGAAGACCAGCCCGCCCCCGGCCGCCGCCCCCTCGGCGAGCCCAAGCGTCCCTCGCTGGCCGTCGTCCCCGAACCGCGTCCCCGCACCGAACCGCCCCTCGACGAGGCGGAACCGGGTCAGCCGGGTGGTCCCTTCCACCCCGGTTTCCGCCCGTACCAGGGCCCTGTGCCCAAGTGATCGCGCGGTCGCGGCGGTCGTCGTCGCGACCATCTCCTCGACCGGAATCGACCAGCGATGTCTGATAGTCCCGTGCGCCTGCCCGGCGTTGTCCGTCCCGTCGCGATGATCACCGGACCGACGTCCGGTATCGGTCGCGGCTTCGCCCACCGCCTCGCCGCCCTCGGCTACGACCTGGTCCTGGTGGCCAGGAACGAAGCCCGGCTGCGCGAACTCGCCGACGAGCTGACCCGCCGTTTCGCCACCGCCTCGGAGGTCCTCGTCGCCGATCTGGCCGACGACGCCGACCGCGCGCGGGTGGCCGATCGCGCGGCCGAGGGGATCGAATTCCTCGTCAACAACGCCGGATTCGCGCACTCGGGGGAGTTCTGGACCCTCGACCCCGCCGAGCTGCAGGCCCAGCTCGATGTCAACGTCACCTCGGTGCTCCAACTGACCCGCGCCGCGCTGCCCGCGATGGTCGCGGCGGGCTCCGGTTCGATCGTGAATGTGGCGAGCGTGGCCGGTTTGCTGTCGGGGAGGGGGTCGACCTATTCGGCCTCCAAGGCCTACGTCGTATCCTTCTCGGAGGGTTTGGCGGGTGGATTGACGGGCACCGGTGTCCGCGTCCAAGCGCTGTGCCCCGGATTCGTGCACACCGAGTTCCACGAGCGCGCCGGCATCGAGATGAGTTCGCTGCCCGAGCGCCTGTGGCTCGACGTCGACCAGGTGGTCGACGGGTGCCTGCAAGATCTGGACTCCGGCCGGGTGATCAGCGTGCCCGGCGTGCAGTACAAGGTGCTCACCGCGGTCGCGGGTTTCGTCCCGCGCACCCTGGTGGCCCGGATCAATCGCGGACTCTTCAACGCACGCGGAAGGACATGACTTAGATGATCGACCAAGCACGTCAGGCGCTCACGAAGGCCGATCGCGACCAGCTGGCCGCCCTCGTGCGCGAGCTCGCGGTCGTGCACGGCAAGGTGACGCTGTCCTCGGGCAAGGAAGCCGACTACTACGTCGACCTACGTCGCGCGACCCTGCACCACCAGGCCGCCCCGCTGATCGGGTCGCTGCTGCGCGAGCTGGTCGCCGACTGGGACTTCGACTCCGTCGGCGGGCTCACCATGGGCGCCGATCCGGTCGCGATGGCCGTGATGCACGCGCCGGGTCGCCCGATCGACGCGTTCGTGGTGCGCAAGGCCGCCAAGGCGCACGGCATGCAGCGTCAGATCGAGGGCCCCACCGTCGTGGGCAAGCGGGTGCTGGTCGTGGAGGACACCACCACCACGGGTAACTCGCCGCTCACCGCGGTGCGCGCGCTGCGTGACGCGGGCGCGATCGTGGTCGGCGTCGCCACTGTCGTGGACCGGGAAACCGGTGCTGACCAGGTGATCGCCGAGGAGGGCCTGGAATATCGATCCATCCTCGGTCTCGATGATCTTGCCCTGGGTTAGCCTGAACAGCGCCAACCCCGGACGACGACGTGGTCTGTCCGGAATGTCTGAAGGACGTGTGAGTCACCTGTGGTGAGCATTGCAGTAAACAAAGGTCGCGACAACGTTGCGATGCTCGGGATCGGTGCCTACCGTCCGCAGCGCATCGTCTCCAACGCCGAAGTGTGCGAGACCCTCGACTCGACGCCCGAGTGGATCTTCGAGCGCACCGGCATCCACAACCGGCGCTGGATCAGCGGCGACGAGACGATCCAGTCGATCGCGGCCGCCGCCGGTGAGCGGGCGCTGAAGAACACGCCGATCGACCGCGACAAGGTCGGCGCGGTCATCCTGTGCACCTCGAGCTGGCTCAAGCTCACCCCGCACGGCGCCCCCTCGGTGGCCCACGATCTCGGCCTCAACGGTGTGGCCGCGTTCGACCTCACCTCCGGCTGCGGCGGCTTCGGCTACGGGCTCGGCGTCGCCGCCGACCTGATCCGCGCCGGTTCGTTCGACTACGTGCTGGTGATCGGCGCCGAGACGATGACCGTCGGCCTCGACCCCACCGACCGCGGCACCGCGATGATCTTCGGTGACGGCGCGGGCGCCGTGGTGGTCGGCCCGGCCGAGGAGAACGGCATCTCCCCGACGGTGTGGGGCAGCGACGGCGAGAACGCCGAAGCCATCTCCCAGGATGTCGACTTCCTGGCCTACATGAACAAGGCCCAGGCCATGCAGGGCACCGATCCCGCCGTCGAGCCGATCGGCCGGATGTCGCTGCACATGGAGGGCCCGAAGGTCTTCCGGTGGGCCGCGGTCACCCTGCCGCGCGCGCTGTCGACGGCGCTGGAGAACTCCGGCGTGGCCAAGGAGGACATCGAGGTCTTCGTCCCGCACCAGGCCAACGCCCGGATCAACGAGCTGATGAAGAAGAACCTCGGTCTGGCCGAGGGGATCCCGATGGCCAACGACATCGAGAACACCGGCAACACCTCGGCGGCCTCGATCCCGCTGGCGATCGAGGAGATGCTGGTGACCGGCAAGGCCAAGGGCGGTCAGGTCGCGCTGCTGCTCGGCTTCGGCGCCGGGCTGAGCTACGCGGGCCAGGTCGTCACCCTGCCGCCCGCGCCGAAGGAACCGAGCTTCTGACATGCGAGGGCTGCGCGTCGCATATGTCGCGGCGGCGGCGGTCACCGTTCTCGGTGCCGTCACCGGCCGTGACCGTCTCCAGTGGGTCGCCAAGCCCCTGCTGATGCCGCTGCTGGCCGCCGACACGGTGGCCGGCGGCGACCTCGCGCCGGCCGAGCGCACCGTCCTGCTCGGCTCGCTCGCCGCGGCCACGGTCGGCGATGTCCTGCTGCTCGACCCCGACGACGACCGCCGCCTCATCGCGGGCGCCTCGTCCTTCGCGGTCATGCAGTCGGGCTACTCGCTGCTGTGGTGGCGTCGCGGCGCTCGCCCCCGTCCCGATATCGCCCTCCCGCGCGTCGCGGCCTGGCTGGGCGCCGCGGCCCTGCTCCGCGCCAAGGCTCCCCACCTCACCCTCCCGCTCACCGCCTACGGCGCCACTCTCGGCACCGCCGCCACCCTCGCCTCGGACCCGTCGCTGGCTCCCGACGCGAAAACCGTTGCGGGCCTGAACATCCCGAACGCCGACCCCCGCTCCCGCCTCGGCCTCGGCGCGCTGCTGTTCACCCTCTCCGATGCCCTGATCGTCGCGCGCCGCCTCTTCGCCCACGACGACCGAACCCGCCGCCTGACCGAGGGCGTCATCCTGACGACCTACGCGACCGCCCAGTACCTCCTGGTGGACGTCCTCCGCGAAAACCGGCCCTGATCTCGCAAGAACATGGGTAACTCGCCGGGGACGGGCTGACTGTCCCACTTTCGGAGTCTCGCCGCGTCCACCCCTGAGTCCGGCCGAGAATCGCGGGGAGGCGGAAAGAACAGTTAACTCTGGTGTTCTTCACCCGCAACAACCGGCGCGCACGCTTCGAAGATGAGCGGGGATACGCAGTACATCGAGGTGCACGGCTACCGCAGGGCGTTCCGGATGGCCGGAACCGGCCCGCCGCTGCTGCTCGTGCACGGCATCACCGACAGCTCGGGCACCTGGGCGCCGGTGTTCGACGCTCTCGCCGAGCACTACACCGTCATCGCCCCCGACCTGCTCGGGCACGGTGAATCCGCCAAACCGCGCGGTGACTACGCCGTGGCCGCCTACGCCAACGGCATGCGCGATCTGCTCAGCGTGCTCGGGATCGAGCGCATCACCGTGGTCGGGCACTCGCTCGGCGGCGGGGTCGCCATGCAGTTCGCCTACCAGTTCCCGGAGAAGGTCGAGCGGATCGCGCTGGTCTGTCCGGCGGGCATGGGCGCGGGCGTGCATCCGGCGTTCCGGCTGGCCACACTGGCCGGTGCCGGTCCCGCGCTGATGGCGATCACCAGCTGGCCGGTCCGCACCGCGGTGACCGCGGCCATCCCGGTGGTGACCGCGCTCGGCGGTCTCGGTCTCGGCCCCGACGCCGAGTACGTGCTCCGCCTCTATGGCCACCTCGCCGAACCCGGCGCCCGCAACGCCTTCCTGCGCACCATCCGCTCGGCCGCCGACCGGCGCGGCCAGACCATCACCATGCTCGATCGCGGCTACCTGGCCGCGCACCTGCCGACCCTGGTCATCGGCGGCACCCGCGACACCGTCATCCCCTCCGGCCACGCCGATCGCGCCCACCGCGCCTTCCCCGGCAGCCGCATCGAGATCTTCACCGGCGCTGGCCATTTCCCGCACCATTTCGATCCCGACCGCTTCGTGAAGCTCATCCACTCCTTCATCGAGGAAACCGAACCGGCCGTGTTCGACCCGTTGCGCTGGCAGCGCACCCTGCGTCGCGGCCGCCCCATCGTCGGGCTGCCCACCATGGAAGCCGACCCCGCACCGGCGGCTGTCCCGCTGGAAGGGCCGTCGCACGCCGTCGAGTCACCCACGTCCGAAGTGACCACCGATTCCGACGTGGCGTCCGCACCCGCCTGACCGGGCCACAGGGTCGCGCCACGCCTGACGGGGCCGACCCGTCCGGCGCGCGTCGGTCGAGTCGGTGGCCGTCGAGGCACGACCGACCGGCGGACTCCCGCCGACCCGATTACGCTGCGCCACATGAGTTATCCGAGCACCCCACCCCCGGGTTACTACGGGCCGCCACCCGAGCACCCCGACGCCAACACCGCGCTCATCCTCGGAATCCTCGGTCTGAGCCTGTGCGGTGTCTGCGCCCCGTTCGCCTGGATCAAGGGCCGCAAGGTCCTGGCCGAGATCGACGCGGGCGGCGGTCGAGTCGGTGGTCGTTCCCAGGCCAACGCCGGCTACATCATGGGGATCATCGGCACCTGCATGCTCGCGCTGTCGGTGCTGATCGTGGTCGGCGCGGTGCTGCTGATGGTGGTGTCGGCCGGTTCCTCCTCGTACTGAGGCCCCACCTAGCATTGCCGGGTGAACGAAGCAGAACTCCCCGGCCCGACCGAGTGGGGCGAGCACCCGCACGGACTCGGTCCGTGGGAGCAGGAATACGGCACCGCCGCGCCCACCGACGAGCGCTACGACCCGGTCCTGCTCGCCGAGGGTGACCGCCGCAATGTCGTCGACGCCTACCGCTACTGGACCCGCGAGGCGATCGTCGCCGACATCGACGCGCGCCGCTTCCCCTTCCACGTGGCCATCGAGAACTTCGGCCACGACGCCAATATCGGCACGGTCGTGCGCACCGCCAACGCCTTCGCGGCCGCGGCGGTGCACATCGTGGGCAAACGGCGCTGGAACCGGCGCGGCGCGATGGTGACCGACCGCTACCAGCACCTGGTCCACCACGCCGACCTCGCCGAACTGCGCGAGTTCGCCACGCGCGAGGGACTGACCGTGGTCGCGGTCGACAATGTGCCCGGCGCGGTGCCGCTCGAGACCGCCGAGTTGCCGCGAAACTGCCTGCTGCTGTTCGGCCAGGAAGGCCCCGGTGTCAGCGACGATGCGAAAGACGCAGCGGCCCTGACAGTTTCGATCGCCCAGTTCGGTTCCACCCGCAGTATCAATGCGGGGGTCGCCGCGGGCATCGCCATGCATGCCTGGATCCGCCAACACGCCGATCTGTCCGTGGCCTGGTAACGGAACGAGCACGAAATGTCGGTGCCACCTGGCACCATGGAGGCATGACCTCGCGCAGCGGCCGGCGCCCACAGCCCGCAGATCGCGCCGGATCCGTGCCCACCCCGGCGCTGTGGTCCGAGCGTGCCGATATGGCCGAGTCCGCGATCATCTCGCGGCATCTACGGATGCTGTGGGGTTGTCCCGGAACGGAATTGGGTGTCGTCGGCTGGCCGGCCACCCGCCGCGAACGGGCCTTCGTCGGCTGGCACTACTGGTGGCAGGCCCACCTGCTCGATGTCGCGGTCGACGCCGCCAATCGCGTCCCCACCCCCGCGCGTCGTCGCCGCATCGGCGCCATCGCCCGCGGCATCCGCATGCGCAACATCACCGGCTGGACCAACCGCTACTACGACGACATGGCCTGGTTGGCCATCGCCCTCGAGCGCGCCGAACGCACCCAGGAACTCACTCAGGCCCGGCGCGGTCTGCTCGCCCTGGAACACAAGCTCTACAGCGCGTGGGATCCCGAGGTCGGCGGCGGCATCCCGTGGCGGATCAAGTCCGATTTCTTCAACGCCCCCGCCAACGGTCCCGCCGGCATCGCGCTGCTGCGCCTTGGCCGGGTCGAACGCGCCCAGCAGATGGCCGACTGGCTCGACGCCACCCTGCGCGACCCCGAATCCGGCCTGATCCTCGACGGCATCCACCTGCCCGCGGGCGAGATCGAACGCCCGGTGTTCAGCTACTGCCAGGGCGTCGTGCTCGGCCTGGAAGCCGAACTCGCCGTGCAGACCGACGACGAGCGCCACGCCGCGCGGGTCGGCTCGCTGCTGGCCGCGGTCGAGGAGCACATGACCACCCGCCTGGTGATCAACGGCGGCGGCGGGGGCGACGGCGGTCTGTTCAACGGCATCCTGGCCCGCTACCTCGCGGTGGTCGCGCTGATGCTGCCGGGCGAGGACAAGATCTCCGAGACCAACCGGCGCACCGCCGCCGCCATCGTCAAGGCCTCGGCCACCGCCGCCTGGGCCAACCGCCTCGAGGTCGAGGGCGAACCGCTGTTCGGCTTCGACTGGAACAAACCGGCCAGGCTGCCCGGCGGCAGCGCGGGCGCGGGCAAGTTCACCGCGGGCGGTTCGGTCACCGCCTCGGCCGTGCCCGAGCGCGACCTGTCGGTGCAGCTGTCGGGCTGGATGTTGATGGAGGCGGCCTACCAGGTCACCGCGGCCGGGCTCTAACGCTCGGTCTCGCCCGCCACGCTGGGTTCGAGGTCGTACTCCTCGGCGGGCTTGGCCATCTCCTGGCGGTAGTGCCGCAGCCCCAGGATGGTCCCGATGATCAGGCCGACGATCAGCGTGCCGATCACCGCGGGCATCAGCCACGGCACCTGCTCGAGGAACTCGCCCGCGTAGTACCCGATCAGCAGCAGCACCGGCGCCCAGATGATCGCGCCGAGCGTGCTGGCGATCGTGTAGCGGCGATGGTCCATCTTGGCCGCACCGGCCACCATCGGGCACAGCGTGCGCACCCACGGGATCCAGCGGGCCACCAGCACCGCCAGGAATCCGTGTCGTTCCAACAGGCCGGTGACCTTGGCCAGGTTCTTGGTGTTGATATATCGCCCGTTCTTGCGCGCGACCAGGCGATGCCCGGTGCGCGCCCCGATGACATAGCCCACCTGATTACCGGCGATGGCCGCGATCATGGCGCCCACCGACAACGCCCACACCTGCGTTTCGCCGTTGGCGTGGGAGGCCAGCACGATGCCCGCGGTGATCAGCATCGAATCACCGGGCAGGAACAGCCCGATGATGAACGCGCACTCGAGGAAGACGAAAACGAGCACCACCGCGCAGATCACCACCGGACCCGCCGAGATCAACGGATCGAAGGTGCCCACTGCCAGGGTTGCCGGTACTGCGGTCACAGCGATCAGTGCGTCTCGTTCGTCGACGGCGCCAGCTCGCCCTGCACCGGGACTGCCGGAGCATTGCGGCGGTCGAGCACCTTCTTACCGACGGTGATGATCGCGGGCAGGATCGACACGAACACGATCAGCAGGAAGATCGCCTCGACGTGCTCCCGAATGAACGGGACGTTGCCGAGGAAGTACCCGATGATCGTCACGCCGCCACCCCACAGCACCGCGCCGACGATGTCGAAGGCCACGTACTTGCGGTAGCTCATCTTCGACACGCCCGCCAGCACCGGCATGAACGTGCGCACGATCGGCACGAACCGGGCCAGGATGATCGTCTTGGGCCCGTGCTTCTCGAAGAACTCGTGCGTCTCGACCACGTACTGCTTCTTGAAGAAGCGGCTGTCCTCGCGTTTGAAGATGGCCGGGCCGATCTTGCGACCGATCCAGTACGCGCACTGATCACCCGCGAACGCGGTCACGATCACCAGCGGCACCAGCACCCAGATGCTCGGACTGCCCTGCGCGGCCAACATGCCACCGGTGAACAGCAGCGAGTCACCGGGCAGCAACGGGAACAGCAACCCCGTCTCGATGAACACAATCGCCAGGATGGCCGGGAGAACCGCGTTCTTCAGCCATGTCTCCTGGAGCAGATACATCGGGTCCAGCAACTGGGTCAACGCCAAGTTGCTCGTCACCGCATCCGATACCGCCAGCAAAGTCACGGCCCCCACAGTACCGGTCCGACCCGTGAGATGAGTGCCGGGTGATCCCGCTCTCGCCTTCCTAATTTAGGCTGTGGCCTGACAGAATTGGTTTTTGCTCCCCACAACACGGAGGTCACTGCTGTGCCTATCGCGACCCCGGAGGTCTACGCCGAGATGCTCGGCCGGGCCAAGGCGCACTCGTTCGCGTTCCCGGCTATCAACTGCACGTCGTCGGAGACGATCAACGCCGCCATCAAGGGCTTCGCGGACGCGGGCAGTGACGGCATCATCCAGTTCTCCACCGGTGGCGCCGAATTCGCCTCCGGCCTCGGCGTGAAGGACATGGTCACCGGTGCGGTGGCGCTGGCCGAGTTCGCGCACGTGGTGGCCGCGCGCTACGACGTCACGATCGCGCTGCACACCGATCACTGCCCCAAGGACAAGCTCGACACCTACGTGCGTCCGCTGATCGCGATCTCGCAGGACCGTGTCAACGCCGGGCTGAACCCGCTGTTCCAGTCGCACATGTGGGACGGCTCGGCCATCCCGATCGACGAGAACCTCGAGATCGCCAAGGAGCTGCTGAAGGCCTGTCGTTCGGCCAACATCATCCTCGAGGTCGAGATCGGCGTCGTCGGCGGCGAAGAGGACGGTGTCGAGGCCGAGATCAACGACAAGCTCTACACCTCGCCCGAGGATTTCGAGAAGACCATCGCCGCGCTCGGCGCCGGTGAGAACGGGCAGTACCTGCTCGCCGCCACCTTCGGCAACGTGCACGGTGTGTACAAGCCGGGCAACGTGGTGCTCAAGCCCGAGGTGCTGGCCGAGGGTCAGCGGGTCGCGGCCGCCAAGCTGGGCCTCGAGCCCGGCGCGCAGCCGTTCGACTTCGTCTTCCACGGTGGTTCGGGCTCGCTGAAGTCCGAGATCGAGGATTCGCTGCGCTACGGCGTGGTGAAGATGAACGTCGACACCGACACCCAGTACGCCTTCACCCGCCCGGTCGCCGGTCACATGTTCGCCAACTACGACGGCGTGCTCAAGATCGACGGCGAGGTCGGCAACAAGAAGGTCTACGACCCGCGCAGCTACCTCAAGAAGGCCGAGACCTCGATGGCCGAGCGTGTCACCGAGGCCTGCAACGACTTGAAGTCGGCTGGTCGTTCGGTCAGCGGTTCCTGATTTTCGTCGACAAACGGGGCCCGAGCTCATGAGTCTTGATGTCCGTGTGCTCGGGCCCGTTCGACTGCTGGTCGGTGGTGAGCCGGTAGCGGTCGGCGGGCCCAAGCCGCGCGCTCTGCTTGCCGCGCTCACCGTCAACCGGCGGCGCGCGGTGTCTTCGGCGGTGCTCGCCGAGATGGTGTGGAACGAGGATCCGCCGGATTCCTACGCCGCCAGCCTGCAGGTGTTCGTATCGAACATCCGCAAGGCCCTGCGCAACGCGGGCATCGACTCGGCGCAGGTGCTGCGGACCGAGGGCGCGGGCTATCGCCTCGAAATCCCCGACACCGCCTGCGATCTCGGCCGTTTCGAGAGCGCGCGCGAAGCCGGTTCACGCTGCCTGGACCTGGGCGATCACCCCGGCGCGAGCAATCTTTTCGGCGCCGCCCTGCGTGAGTGGTCCGGTCGCGCCCTGGCCGACCTCGTCGGCTTGCAGTTCGCCGACGGTTTCGCCACCGCGATGAACGAGGAGCGACTACTCGCCGCCTCGGCTCGTGTCGACGCCGAAATCGCCTGCGGGCGTGCGTCTTCGGTGATCGGCGAACTGGTGTCGATGACCAACGAGCACCCCCTGCGCGAACCGCTGTGGGGCCAGTTGATCACGGCGCTGTACCTGTCGGGTCGCCAGGCCGACGCGCTGGAAGCGTGCCGCCGCGTACGCAACGTGCTCGCCGAGGAGCTGGGCATCGATCCCGGCGCGGGCCTGCTCGAGCTGGAACGCCAGGTCCTGCGTCAGGAACCGCTGAATGTGTTGGCCGCCAAGCGATCCGACCAGGTAGCCGCCGCGATGACCGAGACCGTCACCGAGGTTCCCCAGTCCATCCGCAACGGAAACCTGCGCTTCGCCGACGGCCGCACCCTGCCAATTCCGCACGGCGGCTTGCGCATCGGCCGCATGACCGACAACGAACTGGTCCTCGACGACCCCAAGGCCAGCCGCTACCACGCCCACATCATGCCCAGCCGCGCCGGCCTGCTGATCAAGGACCTGCACTCCGCCAACGGCGTCTACGTCAACGAACTCCCCATCGACAGCGGCGCCCTGCTGGCCGACGGCGACATCATCCGCATCGGCGGAACGGTCCTGATCTTCATCGCCGTGGCGTGATTTCAAGATCACCACGCTCTGGTGGCGGGAAATCAGGGAGATTTCGCCACCACAGCGTGGTGATCAACTGTCCAGTGCCTAGGTGAGGCGGATTTCGGCGGCGGCTCGGCCGAAGAGCTTGCGGCCCTCGGAGATTCCGCTCAGCAGGACGGTGGCGGCGCGGCGGTCGGGGTCGATCGACTTGATCTTGCCGGAGAATTCGATGACGCCCGCTTCAGTGGGGTGCACGGGGACGAAGCCGGAGAAGCGGACGCTCAGCTTCTCGATCGCGGTCGGGTCGCCGAGCCAGTCGGTCAGGTACTGCGCGGCCAGGCCCATCGTGAGCAGGCCGTGCGCGACGACGGTGGGCAGGCCCGCGAGTTCGGCGGCACGGTCGCTGAAGTGGATGGGGTTGGGGTCGCCGGACACACCAGCGTAGTTGGCCAGGTCGCCGCGGGTGAGGCGGGCGGTGGCCGGGGGGAGCTCGAATCCCTTTGTCAGGGTGTCGAATTCGGGGGCGGTGTTGACCGCGACGAGTTCGCGCTGCGGCAGCTCGGCGGCGGGGCCGGTGCGCCGGATCAGCAGGTCGTCGGCGCCGACGCCGGCGATCGTGTCGGGGCGCGCGTGCATGCTGATGTTCTCGACGGCCTCGACGATATTGGGGTCGACCTCCACGCCGCGGCGGGCCACGATCGTGGTGGTGCCCTGCACGGTGACCTGGTCGTGCTGGTTGCGCAGCTTGAAGCCGACGTTGATGAAGTCGTTGTCGCCGAACTGGCGGATCGACTCGATCTCGATCTCGGTGCTGATCCGGTCGCCGGCCAGAATCGGGCGGAACAGCTCGAAGACCTGGTCGGTCTGGAGTACCTGCGACAGGTCGTATTCGGTGAGCACGCTGTCGAGCAGGGCGCGCGTGGCGCTCATGCCGATCACCGAGGCGAAGGTCGGCGGCGCGACCACGCCGTCGTACCCGAGCTTGCGCGCGTCGACTTCGTGCTGATGGGCGGGGTGCAGGTTCTGCACGGCCCTGGCGAATTCGCGGATCTTCTCGCGGCCGACCTCGTAGTGATCGCGGAAGCCGAAGCGCTGACCAACCAGCGTCGCATCCGGGACCACAGTATCGATGTCCGACTGCTCCACTGACTGTTCCCTGCTCATGATCCGGAAGACTTTACTTGTTTACCCATCTGGATCACCAGTTATGTGTGACCCGTCATAGCAGACAGAAAGTCCGCTACGACGGGCCGAGTCGAACTACGGGGTACCCGCGGGGTCGCAGACCTTCCAGCTGCCGTCGGTGCGCTGCAGGTCGAAGGTCCGCGCGGTCCGTTTGTTCGGGTCCGCGGCGGTGTGCACGGTGGCCTCGGCCAGGGCGGTATCGCCGGTGATGCGGACCGCGTCCACGCTGGAAACGACCGGAATCGACCCGCGTTCGGTGGAAACCTGGTGCACGCCGGTGAACTGTTCCGGGGTGATGCCCGTATAGAACTGGTTCAGTTCGCCACAGGTGCTGCCGCGCAACGCCTCGAGGTCACCGGCGCGCAGGGCCTCGGTGTAGTCCTCGATCACCGCGCGCACCTGACCCTCGGGCGAGTTGTCCGCGCCGCCGAAGAACGCGACCGCCGCCGCGATCAAGGCGACGACCAACACCACCGCGCCCACCGCCGCCAACAGCCACTTCTTCGACCGCTTGGCGCCCGACTCCCCGGACGCACCCGAGGCCGCGCCGACCCGCTGCGGCGCCGCCACCGGCCGCTGCTGCCCGTCGGCGAGGTGCACCGCGGGCCGCGTCGGCTGCACATCCGCGGGCGAAGGCGCCGAAGCGGGCACCCGAGCCGGACCACCGGCCCCCCGCGGCGGCGAAGGCTGAGTCTGCTCGACTCCCTCGGAATCGCCACCCTGCCAGCCGGACTGCCCACCCGGCCCGCCGTCGGCCCCGTCCTTACCGAGCCCGACCGCCCCGAGCCCAGCCTGTCCCGGCCCGCCCGGCCGTTCACCAGCATCGGCAGGCCCGTGCCCACCACCCTGCTGCCCCGGCCCGCCGGGCCGCGAACCGTCCGCGCCGTCCTTACTCAAACCCACAGGCCCGTTCCCGGACCCCTGATCCCGCTGACCGAGCTCATCCTGAGCCCCACCATCAACCCGCTGCCCCGGACCTGCCGGACCCTGGAACCCCGGACCACGGGACCCGTCGAATCCCTGCTGTCCAAGCGCCGCCGCACCGTACTGCCCACGAGCCGCAGCATCCTGCCGCCCGCCACCAGGCCCATGCTCACCGGCCCCGAAAGACCCCTGCTGCGCAGCATTACCCGGCTGCCCGGTTCCACGCTGCCCCGGCCCCACAGGCCCACGCTGCCCGAAACCAGCAGGCCCCTGCGCGGGCCCGCCCGGCCCACGCTGCCCGGGTCCTTGTTGTCCGGGACCGCCGAGCCCCTGTTGTCCGGGTCCACCTGGTCCGTGCTGGCCGAGCCCACTCGGGCTCTGCTGGCCGGTACCGCCGGAGCCCTGCTGGCTGGGACCGCCGGAGCCCTGCTGGCCGGGACCGCCCGGACCTTGCTGGCCGGGACCCGCAGGTCCCTGCTCGCCGTGTCCGCCCGAACCCTGCTGGCCGAGTCCGCCGGGACCTTGCTCGCCCGGACCGCCGGGACGTTGCTCGCCCGGACCGCCGGGACGTTGCTGGCCGGGACCGCCGGGGCCTTGCTGGCCGGGACCGGCGAATCCGCCGGGACCTTGCTCGCCGGGACCGCCGGGACGTTGCTGGCCGGGACCGCCCGGACCTTGCGGGCCGGGACCGGCGAATCCGCCGGGGCCTCGCTGTCCGGGTCCACCGGGACCGGGGTGCCCGAAACCAGCAACTCCGCGTTGTCCGGGTCCGCCGGGACCCTGTTGTCCGGGTCCGCCGGGACCCTGTTGTCCGGGTCCGCCGGGGCCCTGCTGGCCGGGTCCGCCGGGACCCTGCTGGCCGGGAGCGCCTGGGCCACGCTGGCCGGGTCCGCCGAATCGGGTCGTCGCTTGCTGGCCGAGCTCGTCGATGTCTTGCTGTTCGTTGTCGCCGGGCCGTTGCGGGCCCGGTCCGACTGGGCCGCGCTGGTCGGGGCCGCCGGGTCCGTGCTGACCGGGTCCACCGAAACCGCCAGGACCCTGCGGCCCGGGTCCACCGGGGCCCTGCTGGTTGGGTCCGCCAGGACCCTGCTGACCGGCTTGGCGAGGGCCGGCGGGACCGCGCGGGGTGTTGGGCGGCGGTGTCATCGCCGGGCGTCCGCCCGCAGGGGGCACCACCCGATCGGTTCCGCCCGGTGCGCGCTGCGCGGGCATCGCGGTGGTCGGCACATCGGACGAACTCGCCGTCCGCATGGAAACGGTCCGATCCTCCGAATCGGGACCGCCCTGGGGCGTGCTGGTTTGGAACCGCTCGGTCGAATCAGCGTCGAACGACTTACCGCCGCGCGAATCACCCGCTCCCACAGCAGCTCCACCCTCATCGCCCGCGCCTCCGGCAGCGCCACTATCGCGACTCCCGATGCTCACGGCCGCCGCAGCCGCACCGGCGGCACCAGCCGAACCTGCCCCACCCTTGGTCAAACCCGCACCGCCTGCTCCTGCACCGGCCGAACCTGCACCGGCCGAACCTGCACCGGCCGAACCTGCGCCGGTCGAGCCTGCGCCGGTCGAGCCTGCGCCAGCCGAGCCTGCGCCAGCCGAGCCTGCGCCGGCCGAACCTGCGCCAGCCGAGCCTGCGCCAGCCGAGCCTGCGCCAGCCGAGCCTGCACCGGTCGAACCTGCGCCAGCCGAGCTCGCACCGGTCGAGCCTGCACCGGCCGAGCCTGCACCAGCTGCTGCCGAACCGAGCCCACTAGACGCAGCGCCCACAGCCTTACCCAGACCGCCCGAATCCGACGCAGCACCATCCGTCCCCGAACCCGATTCTCTTGCCGAGGAACCGCCCTCAGCGCCCCCACCTACTTCCGCGTCAGCCGTCGTCGCCGACCCAGCCGCAGCGGAACGTCCCGAACCCGACTCTGCCGGGGGAGCAGCGGATTCCGATGCACCCCCGTCCGCAGCATCACCGGACGAAGCAGCCCCGGCCACAGAGTATTTCGTCGTGCTAGCGGAATCAGCACCATCAGCCACACGGGCATCGGCACTCGCCCCCGCGTCGGGCCGATCAGCCTGCTCCATAGCCCCGGTCGGAATATCCTTCTGAGCCTCCCGCGACCCCCCGAACTTCACCGTGCGATCCTCGGAACCCCCCTGTCCCGCACCGACATTGCGCCCCGGAATCGGCATAGCCGTCGTCGGCGCATCAGCAGCGGCGGGGTTGACACGCTCACCGCGAGGACCGTCGACCGGCCGCTCACTTCCGGGCAACCCCCTCGACAACCCGGCCAGCGGCGACCCGCCACCCGATTCCTGCCCAGCAGGCGGATTACCCTGCGGCCCAACAGAACCGGGCCCACTCACCCGCGGCGCTCCCGGCCGCCCCACCGGCTGAGCCCGCACCGGCCGACCCTGAGCCTCACCCGGCTGACCCTGACCGTCGACCCGACGCCACCCACCGTCGCCCGAATTCGGTTGCGCACCAGCGTTACCCCGAGGCGCGGGCCCACCGGGCCGCACCCCACCGGGCGTGAACCCGGGCCGACCCCACGACTGCTGCCCACTCGAATCCCGCTGCCCCGCAGCAGGAGCGCCGGGTAGGTCGCCACGTCGGATCACCACCGTCTCACCCCCGCCGGGCACCGCCCGGTCGGGTTCGGTGACCGACCGTGGTCCGCCGGGAGGGGGCACGGACGCGTCGGTGTCGCGCGCGGACGCGCCGGGACCGGCAGGCTCTGCTGTCGGGTTGTTCTCGTCGGTCGGGTCGGACACCTCTGTACCCCTCGCTCAGGCTCGAACGTTGCACTCCGCACTCAGCCTAGTAGGCGCGTGCGCGCAGCGTTCCCGAGTCCGGTACGCGATCACCTGCGGCGGGCCGTACGACACCTGTCGGACCCTCGGTGCACAATGAACCCATGACCTCCTTCGGTGACCTGCTCGGACCGCAGCCGGTCCTCCTTCCCGAACTGACCGACGCCGAAGACGCCATCGCGGCGGGCACCGACCCGGTCGATGTCGCCGCGAAGTACCCGGCCGCCTCGATCGCCTGGGCCCAGCTCGCCGAGAACGCGTTGCAGCGCGCCAACGGCGAGGTGAACCACGACACCGTCGCCGCCTACGCCTTCGCCCGCACCGGCTACCACCGCGGCCTCGATCTGCTCCGCCGCAACGGCTGGAAGGGTTTCGGCCCGGTCCCGTGGAGCCACGAACCCAATCAGGGTTTCCTGCGCAGCGTCGCCGCCCTGGCGCGCGCCGCGCAGACGATCGGGGAGACCGAGGAGTACGCGCGCTGCCTCGACCTGCTCGAGGATTGCGATTCGCGCGCCGCGGCCGAGCTCGGTTTGGACTGAGCCGCCGGTCGGATCCGAGTCCGAGGTGAGCGAGCACAAGCCATTCACCGCCGTCGCGACCCCGGTGGTCGCGGCGGCCAAGGTGAGCACCGTCGACCGGTATCGGGCGTCGGTCGCGCGGTTGCGGCTGTCGACGATCCCGATCGTCCAGTGCGCGCTCGGTGCCTCGCTGGCGTGGTTCATCGCCCACGACGTCATCCACCATCCCGAACCGTTCTTCGCCCCGACCGCCGCGGTGGTTTCCATCGGTGTCTCGTTCGGCGCGCGGGTGCGCCGGTCGGTGGAGTTGGTGGTGGGTGTCGCGGTCGGCATCGGCATCGGCGACCTGTTCATCGCCCAGGTCGGTACGGGTGTGTGGCAGGTGGCCCTGGTGGTCGGCGGCGCGATGGCGGTGTCGGTGTTCCTGGGCAGCGGCGCGCTGATGACCATGCAGGCGGCCGGTTCGGCCGTGCTGATCTCCACGTTGAACCAGGCGCCCGCCGAGGGCCCCAATCGGATGATCGACGCGTTGATCGGTGGGTTGGTCGGCGTGCTGATGGTCGCGCTGATCCCCTTGCATCCGGTGCGTCGCGCTCGCGAGCACGCCGCCGATGTGCTCTCGGTGATGAGCAAGTCGATGATCTCCTGCGCCGACGGCCTGCTCGAACAGAACTCGAACAAGGTGGCCGATTCGCTCTCGGCGGTGCGCAACACCCAGAGCCAGATCGACTCGCTGCGGGACGCGCTCGCGGGCGGGCGTGAGGTCAGTCGAATATCGCCGCTGTACTGGAACTCTCGAAAACGCTTGGAACGCCTGCACAACGCGGCCGACCCGCTCGACAACGCCGTGCGCAACACCCGGGTCCTGCTGCGCCGTTCGCTCACCCTGGTCCGCGACGACGAGGTTCTCGATCCGCGCCTGATCGACCTGGTCGACCAACTCGGGCACGCCACCGACGTGGTCCGCAAGATGATGCTGGCCGATCCGGGTGAGCAACCCGATCAGGCCGAGGCCACCCGGGCCCTGCGCAGCGTCGCCAAGAACGCGCGCCCCGAACTCGTCGTCGGGGCCGGGTTGTCGGCGCACGTGGTGTTCGCCCAGATCCGCTCGATCGTGGTGGATCTGATGGTGGTGTGCGGCATGCAGCGCATCTCGGCGATCGCCCTGCTCCCGCCCACCGTGCCGAACCCGTATGTCACCCCGGAGGAGTGATCAGCGCCAGAAGCGGGCGAGTTGGCTGCCGTAGGCGGCCCAGCTGTCGGGCACCCCGGACAGCTCGAACAGGGCGTAGACCGCGTTGAAGAACACCTGGTTGAGCGGGGTGAAGAAGATCAGCGCGAACAGGATCAGCATCCCGTAGGGCTTGAACTGGTCGAGCGCGCGGCGCGTCTGGTAGCTCAGCGACGGTTCGATGATCCCGTACCCGTCCAGTCCCGGCACCGGCAGAATGTTCAACAGGAACGCCGTGATCTGCAGGAACGCCAGGAAACTGAGCCCGGTCCAGAACACCGGATGTTCGGCCACCGACCCGAACACCCGGATCACGATCAGCAGCACCACCGCGCACAGCGCGTTCGATGCGGGCCCGACCGCGCTGACCAGCCGCTGCACGCTCGTCTTGAACCGGGTCGTGTCCACATACACCGCACCACCGGGCAGGCCGATTCCGCCGAGCGCGATGAACAGCAGCGGCAGCGCGATCGACAGCACCGGGTGGCTGTACTTGAGCGGGTTGAGCGTGAGGTACCCGCGCACCTCCACCTCGTGATCGCCCGCCCGCCAGGCCACGTACGCGTGCGCGAACTCGTGCAGGCACAGGCTGATGATCCAGCCGAACACCACCAGCCCGAACACCGCGACCTTGGCGCGCACCGAGTCGATCCCGGCGTCCCAGGCCAGCGCACCGCACCCGACGGTGATCAGCACGATCAGCAGGAACACCGGGCTCGGCCGCACGGCACCGTGTCCGGTGCGTCGATCCGACGGGAAGGAATAGGTCATCGCACCAGCAGCCAGGGTTGTTCGAAGCGGTAGAAGGTCGAGCGCGGCACGGTCCGGTCGGCGAGGACGCCGTCGCGGGTCACCACCGCGCCCGGGGTGCCGAGTTGCGCGGCGCGCCCGGACACCCAGGTGCGTTTGCGCAGTCCCTTGCGGACGCGCGCGCGCACGCCGGGCATGGTCATCGTGGGCGAGATCAGCATCGTGGTGACGGTGCCGGTGAACAGTTTGGTGTCGTCGACGTAGGCCTCGCCGACGAGCTTGGCGCCGTCGACGCCGGTGATGCTCGCGCGTCCCACCAGCACGGTGCCGGTGTCGTCGCGGATCAGCGGCGTCTCGATCGCCTTGCCCTCCACCGCGCGTTTGGCGGCGGCGTTGCCGGTGCCGGTCTGATAGACCTTCGAGGCGTAGGTGGGGTCGACCGGTACGAATCCCACTTCCACGTGCAACCGTTCGGTGCGCATGAGGTGGGTGAGGACCACGGCGAGGGAGGCGTCGGCGCCGAGCACGATCAGGCGCGGCAGGCTGTCGGCGGCCAGCACCGGCAGCAGCTCATCGATCACCGCGACGTCGGGCATGATGGCGGTCTGGGTATTGGGGAGCGAGGACAGCGCGATCGGCACGGGCATATCGCCGCATCGGAGAACGTGGGTACTCAAAACTACGCCTACACCCTCCTCGGTCACGCACACTCACTGCCGACTGGTAACCGTAACCGATCAGGGCCACCTCGCGGCCCCGAGGGCCTCGACGGGGCAGGTCGACGGGCCGTGAACAGGTGTCGGCTAGACTGTGTCTCCGGCCACCGCCTCAGTACGGCAGGTAGCTGCAGCGCTGCGTGTGCTGCCGTCGATCTGTAGGAGACTCCGAAATGCCGGCAATCGTCCTCATCGGCGCCCAATGGGGCGACGAGGGTAAGGGCAAAGCTACAGACCTGCTCGGTGAGCGGTTGCAGTGGGTGGTCCGATACCAAGGCGGCAACAACGCCGGTCATACGGTGGTGCTACCCAACGGCGACAAGTTCGCCCTGCATCTGATCCCGTCGGGCATCCTCACCCCGGGTGTCAAGAACGTCATCGGCAACGGTGTTGTCGTCGATCCCGGTGTGCTGCTCGAGGAGCTCGCCGGGCTGGAAGAGCGCGGAGTCGACACCTCCGGCCTGCTGCTCTCCGCCGACGCGCACCTGATCATGCCGTATCACGTGGCCATCGATAAGGTCACCGAACGCTTCCTCGGCAACCGCAAGATCGGCACCACCGGTCGCGGTATCGGGCCCTGCTACCAGGACAAGGTCGCTCGCGTCGGCGTCCGGGTGGCCGATGTGCTCGACGAGAAGATCCTCACCCAGAAGGTCGAGGCCGCGCTGGAGTTCAAGAACCAGGTGCTGGTCAAGATCTACAACCGCCGCGCGCTGGATCCGCAGCAGGTGGTGGACGAGGTCCTCGAGCAGGCCGAGTCGTTCAAGCACCGCATCTCCGACACCCGCCTGGAGCTGAACCTGGCGCTCGAGCGCGGCGACACCGTGCTGCTCGAGGGGTCGCAGGGCACGCTGCTCGATGTCGATCACGGCACCTACCCGTTCGTCACCTCGTCCAACCCGACCGCGGGTGGCGCGGCGGTGGGTTCGGGTATCGGCCCGAACAAGATCGACACGGTGCTGGGCATCCTCAAGTGCTACACCACCCGCGTGGGCTCGGGCCCGTTCCCGACCGAGCTGTTCGACAACTTCGGTGAGTTCCTGGCCAAGAACGGCGGCGAGGTCGGCGTCACCACCGGGCGCGCGCGTCGCTGTGGTTGGTTCGACGCGGTGATCAGCCGCTACGCCACCCGCGTCAACGGTGTCACCGACTACTTCCTGACCAAGCTGGACGTGCTGTCGGGTCTGGACACGGTGCCGATCTGCGTGGCCTACGAGATCGACGGCAAGCGCGTGGAGCAGATGCCGACCACCCAGACCGAGTTCCATCACGCCAAGCCCATCTACGAGGAGATGCCGGGTTGGTGGGAGGACATCTCCCACGCGCGCACCTTCGAGGAGCTGCCCGCCACCGCGCAGGCGTATGTGCTTCGCCTGGAAGAACTCTCGGGTGCGCGCATCTCGTGCATCGGCGTCGGCCCCGGCCGCGACCAGACGATCGTGCGGCACGACGTACTGGCGTGATGCCGGGCTGAATGTCGACGGCGAAGTCCGGCACCGAGTTTCGGTGCCGGACTTTTTCGTTCGGTGCCGGGAATCTTCGAGGTAGCCACCCGCTGAACGACATTGGCGATCAGAGCGGCTCCCAGACACCTTTCAGCCATCGATCTTTCGAGTGTGTCGGACGGTAATAAGTCGAGCTGACAGGTGTGCTGATCGATCGGCGAGGAGACGGGCCAGCTTGTAGCGATCTCGTGGCTACCGCTAGAGTTCGCCGGGCGGCACGCGGGGACGTGCCGCTGTCCTGTGAGTGTGGTTAGTGGGTGTCGACGTGATCCGTCGGAATATGAATGTGAACTCCTCGACGGTGCGGCGGATCGCCCGCCCGGCCGTGGGCGTGCTGCCGATGGCGTTGGCCGTGGCGTGTGCCGGTGTGGCCATCGCGGTGCCGCAGCCGGGCGGGAACGTGGGTCCGGTGCAGCCCGGTGTCACCGCGCCGCTGGCCACCGATGAGGGCGGCCGCTCCGACCTGACCAAGCCCGGCGCCCCGGACTCGCTGGCCCACCTCGCCCCCGAGCGCCCGCAGACGCGCCCGGTGCCCGAGTACGCCACTCCCGCGCCGCCGATCGTCGTCGAGGAACTGCACCTGCCCGCGCCGGTCGCCCCCGTCGCCCCGATCACCCCGCCCGAGCGCACCCTGCGCGTCGGCGACTTCACCACTCCCGTCCCGGCCGAGGTCCCCGACGACCTGCTCGACGGCGCCGCCAACGACGCCGCGAACGACGAAGCCGCCATCGCCACCCAGGGCCGCTCGGTGGGCATCGACCCGAGCCGCTCCGACAAGATCGCCGCGGCGACCGTGGGCGGTGCCCTGGTCGGTGCCGCGGCCGCCGGAATCCCGGCAGCGGCCGTCGGCGCGGTCGGCGGCGGCCT
>NZ_JBHSQN010000003.1:250405-380870 GCF_042658545.1 Nocardia lasii | reverse complement strand
GGGGAATAGGTCCATTCGGCGTGGAGGGTGGTGCCGGTGGGGGTGGGTAGGGCGATGGTGTTGATGATCAGGGGGTGGGTGGTGGGCATGGTGGGGTGGTGGCGGACCTGGAGGGGGGTGGTGGGGTCCGCCGGGGTCCAGGGGGCGGGGTTCGGTGTTGTGGAGAGGCGGCCTAGGTAGTTGAAGAGGATTTCGGGGTGGGGGCGGTGGGCGAGTTGTGTTGCGGTGGGGTCCAGTTCGGTGAGAATGGCGTAGCCGATGCCGTTGTCGGGGGCGGCTCGGAGGCTTTCCTTGGTGAGTTTGAGGATGGTGCCGGGGTCGGTGGGGTCGACGTCGGTGAGGTTGATGCGGACGGGGTAGAAGCTGGTGAACCAGCCGAGGGTTCGGGAGAGGTCGGCGTCGGGGACGATGTGTTCTTCGCGGCCGTGGCCTTCCACGTCGACGACGACGTCGGGGGTGCCGAGGGTGGCGTAGGCGATGGCGAGGGCGGCGAGGAGGGCGTCTTGGATGCCGGCGTTGAAGCGGTGGGGGAGTTCGGTGAGGAGTATTTCGGTGATGTCGGCGGAGACTTCGACGGTGTGCCTGCGGGCTGTCGCGGCGGTGTCGAGGGTCGGGTCCAGTTCCCGGCCGAAGGAACTCGCGGTGCGGGTGGTCGCGGTCTCGGTCCAATACGGGAGTTGGGGGGTGAGGGCGCCGGTGCGGCCCAGGTCGTTCAGGGATTCTGCCCAGCGGCGGAAGGAGGTGGGGACGGGGTCGAGTGTGATCGGGGCGCCTGTTGCCGCGAGGTCGTAGGCGGTGGTGAGGTCGTCGAGGAGGATGCGCCAGGAGACGCCGTCGATGGTGAGGTGGTGGACGAGGATGGCGATGCGGGGGGCGGTGTCGTCGCGGTAGCGCAGGAGGGCGACGCGCAGGAGGGTGCCGGTGGTGGGGGTGAGTTCGTCGGCGAGGGTGTCCAGGACGGACTGCTCGCCGCCGGGGTGGTCGAGGAGGTGCTCGGAAACCGTTCCCGTGTAATCGCATTCATCGGGATGTACGACGAGCAGCCGCTGGGCACGGTGGCTCGTGGTGTGGCCGATCTGTCCGGACGAGTCGCGTTCGGACGCGTTCGGAATTGCTGTCTCCGCTGCGTCGAGCAGGCCGTGGTGGGCGGAGCCTCTCAGCGCGCTGATATGCGGGGCTGTCGTGCCGGTTGCATGGATCGTCGGGTCGGCCGCATCGAGCCTGCGGTCGCCGGTGGTTGGCGGGCCGGGCACATCGAGCAGGCGGGCTCGCAGCATGTCGTGGGTATCGAGCAAGGCCGTAACGGCAGTGGCGAGGGTCGCGAGGTCGGGGTCTGTCGGGGCGTGGAGCACCATGGCGTGGGAGAAGCGGTCGAGGTTGCCGCCGTGGCCCAGGACTCGGGTGATGATGGGGGTGAGGGGGATGGGGCCGATGCCGTAGCCGTCGGGTTCGCTGATCCGGGTGACGGTGGTGGCTTCGGCGCGCACCGAGAGGGCTGCGGGAGTGCGGCATTCGAAGACGTCGCGGGGGGTGGTGTGGACGCCGATGCGTTTGAGGTGGGTGGTGAGGCGGATGGAGACGATGCTGTCGCCGCCGAGGGAGAAGAAGTCGTCGTCGGGGCCGACGCTGGGGAGGGCGAGGATTTCGGCGAAGACGGCGCAGATCGCGCCGATACGGTCGTCGGCGGTCGTGGTGTGGTGGCCGGTGGCGCGCTGTGGTTCGGGGAGGGCGGCCCGGTCGACCTTGCCGTTGGGGCCCAGAGGGAGTTCGGTGATACCGACGAAGGCGGACGGGATCATGTAGTCCGGGAGTTCGTCGGCGAGGACGCGACGCAGTTCGTCGGATTCGGTGGCGGTCCAAGAGGTTTCGCGGCGCACCAGGTAGGCGACCAGGCGCACGGAACCGTTGGAACCGCTGCGGGCGTCGACCACCACGCGTTCGGCGTCGACGTGACGGGCGAGTGCGCTCTCCACCTCGCCGAGTTCGACGCGGTAGCCGCGAATCTTGACCTGGTCGTCGGCGCGGCCGATGAACTCGAGTTGGCCGTCGGCGCGCCAGCGGACGAGATCGCCGGTGCGATAGAGGCGTTCGCCGGGTGCGAACGGGTCGGCGACGAAACGCTGTGCGGTGAGAGCGAATCGGTCGTGGTAGCCGCGCGCCAGCTGGGGGCCGCCGATGTAGAGCTCACCGGCGCGGCCGACACCGCACGGGAGGAGTAGGGGGTCGAGGACGTAGAGGCGGCCGCCGTAGGTGGGGCGTCCGATGGTGGGTTCGGGGGCGTCGGCGACCACGGCGAAACCGGAGTCGACGCTGGCCTCGGTGGGGCCGTAGAGGTTGAACGCCAGCAGGTCGGGTTCGGCGTGCAGGCGTGTCCAGAAGCGTTGTGGCACAGCCTCGCCGCCGACAGCCAGGCGTCCGGGGCGATGCGCGCTGGGGTCGAGAAGTCCGAGTTCGACGTACTGTTCCATCAGCACCGGTACGGCGTCGATGTAGTCGATGCGGTGCTTGCGCACGTACTCGACTACTCCGCTCGCGTCCAGTGCCGCGTCCCGGCCGAGGGCGTGTAGTTCGTTGCCGTCGAGCATCCACATCAGCGGCCCGATCGAGGAGTCGAACGAGAAGCTGTAGGTGTTGAGCACCCGTAGCGCCCGGGCCGCCTCGGCGTCGATCGTGTAACGCCGATGGGAGCGAAGGAGATTCAGTGGGCCGCGATGCGGGACCACGACACCTTTTGGCTTGCCGGTGGAGCCGGAGGTGTAGATGACGTAGGCGGCGCTGTCGGCGGATAGCGCCCCGCGCCGTTCGACCTCGGTGTCGGCGAACTCCGCACCGCCAATGTCGGCGGCGGGGACCTCGGTGTCGGCAAACGCAGCACGGCGAATATCGGCGGCGGTCAGGACCGCGGCCGCGGCGGAATCCTCGAGGATGTAGCGCACGCGGTCGTCGGGGTAGGTCGGGTCGACGGGGACGTACGCCGCGCCCGCCTTCCACACGCCGAGGATGGCGATCACCATCTCGATGCTGGAGGTCAGGTGCAGGGCGACGCGGTCGTCCACGCGAACATCCCGGTGAATCAGGCTGCGGGCCAGGATGTTCGACGCCAGGTCGAGTTCGGTGAAGGACAGGGGGCGGCCGTCCACGACGACTGCGGTCCCGTTCGGACGCTCGCGGACCGCTGTCGCGAACTGGTCGACCAGGGTGGTGGCCACCTCGGCCGGGCCCGGGTGATCGAACCCCACGGCGCCGAGCGCGGCAGCCGTGCTGTCGGGCGCGGGAGCCGTGCTGTCAAGCGTGAGAGTCGCGTTGTCGAGCCTGGGCGCCGTGCTGTCGAGCGCGGGAGTCGCGCTGTTGGGCAGGGCCACAGCTCGGTCGGTGGCCGAGGCATCCGTCGGAATCGGTTCGCCGACCATGCTTTCGACCGGCGAGACCGGGCGAACACTCGGTGCGCCGACGCCCGCACCGCTCCACTCCGTGAGCAGCCGCGTGATCTCGGCCGGATCGTCCAGGGGCAGCGACCGCACGGTCACGGCCGCCTCATCGGTGTTCGGCGCGGCGAAGGCGTGGAAGAAGCGGCGCAGGGCCTGGAGGTGGTGGTCGAGGTCTTCGGCGGTGTAGAGGTCGGCGTCGGCGTCGCACTGGATTTTGAGGTCGCCGCCGGTGGTCGCGGAGATGGTGGCCGAAAGGTCTTGGACGGGGCCGCGATACAGCGAGTGGATGGTGCCGTGCAGGGCACCGAAGCGGACCTCGTCGCCGAACGGCTTCACGTTCACGACCGGTCCGATGCGGTCGCTGAAACCGCTCGCCAGGCGGGTTCCGTCGCCGACCGGAACGCCTCGGAAACGTTGGTGTGGCTGCATTCGAGTGATGGCGGCGTGGGTTCGTAGAACCAGGTCGCGGGGGGTCGCGGCGGGGTCCGCAGCCAAGACCAGCGGCAGCAGGTTCACGTTCATCGTCGGGATGCGGGCCGCCGCTGAACCGAGGCGGTTCATCACGGGGTAGCCGACGGTGATGTCGCGGCGGGCGGTGCGCCGGGCGAGGTAGGCGGCGAAGGCAGCTGTCACCACGGTGCCCCAGCTCGAGCCGGTCCGCTCGGCCAACTGGTTCACCGAGGCGAAAGTGTCGGTGCCGAGCGTGATTTCGGCGAATCGCACGCGGCGGGCCAATCGCTCGGCACCGGGCTGCAACACCACCCCGGGCCCGACGCCGCGCAACTCCGACGCCCAGAAATCGGAGTCGAGGCGGTGCTGATCGGAGTCGAGGTAGCGCTGCTCCTCGTCGAGGAGTTCGGCGAGTTCGCCGAAGCCGCCGCGGGGTTCGCGACCCGCCGCCAGGGCCGTGTAGACCAGGGCCGCCCGGCGGAAGATCAGGTTCACCGCGTAGCCGTCGATGAGCGCGTGATGGCAGCGCAGGAACCATAGGTGCCGGTCGGAGGCGAGGCGGATCAGCTCGTGGCGCAAAGGTGGGCCCTGCGCGAGGCTGTGCACGCGGGTCACGTCGTCGTGCATGAACGTGTGGAACGCCGCCCACGGATCCTCGGCCCCGGACAGGTCGATGATCTCGCCCAGCGGTGCTATCGGGTCGCCGGGACGCTGGGTGAACTCGCCCTCGGCGATGTTCATGCTCAGGCACGTCGCCTCGGCCATGGTGCGTTCGGTCGCGCGCCGGAACACCCCGTGATCGAGGTCGCCGACGATCTCGACGGCGGTGGCGATATTGAAGATCGGGTTGCGCGGTTGCAGCTGCTGGGCGAACCAGATCGAACTCTGCGCCGCCGACAGCGGCAGCGGGGTGGCGGCGACCATGGTTGTCATCGGGTGAGCTCCCGTTCCAGTTCCGGGCCGTAGGCGTCGACGACCGTGCGGTCGAGCATCTGCGCGTGCGTGGCCTCGACCTCGACCAGGCGCAGCGCACCGCCCACGAAGGGTTCCCAGCGGCGCGCGGCCTCGGCGGTGAGCACGCGCGCGCCGGCGGCCGCGCGCACGAACAGCACGTCGCCGTCGAAGACCGGGTACTGCGCGTGGGTCATCACGGTGAGACTCCATGCGCTGCCGTGGATGACGGCTTCGATGGTGTCGGTGTCGAAATGGGCCATGAAGTTCTCCGTGGCGCGCACCCGGGCCACGGCGTCGGCGATGCCGAGGGTTTCGAACTCGGTCGGCGGCACCGCGATGCCGAGCGAAAGGAGTGCTGCCGCAGCGGGACTGACCAAGGCCGCCCGCTCGAGATACTCACGCGGTACTTCGGCGGCCGAATCGAGCAGCACGACCGAGGGCACCCGATGGCCACGCGCCCGCAGCTCGGCGGCCACGGCGATCGCGACATTGCCGCCGAAGGACCAGCCGATCAGGCGGTAGTCGCGGTCCGGTGCGGTCGCCACGACGAGATCGGCATAGCGGCAGGCCAATTCGGCCAGGTCGGTGCTCACCTCGCGTTCGCCGGTGATGAACGGCGACTGAATCGCGTGCACCGGTGCGTCTTCGGGGATATAGCGGGTCAATTGGGTGTACTGCCAACCTAATCCGGTGCCGGGCGGCAGGCAGAAGACCGGGTCGCCGTCGCCGTGGCGCAGGGTGAGGACCGGCGCGGTCATCTTGGCGACCCCGCCCCCGCCCTCGATCTTGGCGGCGAGGGTCTCCGGGGTGGCGTAGCCGAACAGGTCGGCGATGGGGATGTCGAGGTCGAGGCGGTCGCGCAGGGCCCGGCGCAGGGTCATGATGAGCAGCGAGTGCCCGCCCAGATCGAAGAAACTGTCCTCGACCCCGGCCACCCGGCCCAGCACCTCGGAGAAGGTTTCGCACAGCACCCGCTCGAGCACGGTGCGTGGAGGCCGCGAGGCACCGCCGGTGGCCCGGCTGATCGGCAGCGCCGACACGTCGAGCTTGCCGTTGACCGTCATCGGGATCGTCGCGAGGGCGGTGACGCTGGACGGCACCATGTACGAGGGCAGCAGTCCGGCCAGTTCGCCGCGGATCGCGTCGGTGCGCTGGGCGGCCGTGCCGGGGGTCAGGACCACGAAGGCCAGCAGGCGCGCGGAGTCCTCGGACTTGTCGGCGATGACCACCGCCCGCTCGATATCGGCCAGTCCGCTGAGCACGGCCGCGATCTCGCTCGGTTCCACCCGGTAGCCCCGGATCTTGACCTGATCGTCACTGCGGCCGTGGAATTCGAGATTGCCCGCGGCGTCGAGACGCACCAGGTCGCCGGTGCGGTACATGCGCTGTCCGGGCGCGGCCGGGTCGGCGACGAAGCGTTCGGCGGTGAGTGCCGGATGGTCGAGATAGCCGCGTGCCAAACCGATTCCGCTGACGTAGAGCTCGCCGATGGAACCGTCCGGCACGGGACGCAACCACGAATCCAGCAGGTAGGCATCAGTATTGAAGATCGGCCGACCGACCGTGGGGGTGGGACTGTCGTAGGTGCCGCCGCCGAGGGTGTTGATGGTGTACTCGGTGGGGCCGTAGAGGTTGTAGCCGTAGGTGGATTCGGTGTCGCGCAAGGCATCCCACACGCCGACACCGACGGCTTCACCGCCGAGCAGGACCAGGGCGGGACGGTGCTTGCCGGTCGCCGGATCGTGGGCGAGCAGGCCCTCGGCGATGAGGTGTTCGGCGTAGGTGGGGGTGACGTTGAGGACGTCGATGCGGTGGGTGTCGCAGTAATCGACCAGGGCGGTCGGGTCGCGGCGCAACTCCTCGTCGCACACGTGGACGGTGTGCCCGAAGGCCAACCACAGCAGTTCCTCCCACGACATGTCGAAGGCGAACGACACCGTGTGCGCGATCCGCAACCGCCCACCACCGGCGAGTTCGATGGCCGGGGCGAAGATCTCCCGCTCGTGGTTGAGCTGCATATTGGTCAACCCGGCGTACGGGGTCACCACGCCCTTGGGTTCGCCGGTGGAACCGGAGGTGAAGATGACGTAGGCGGGGTGGGTGAGTCGGTCGGGGTTGGTGCGGGCGAAGGTGCCGAGTTCGGCGTCGGCCAGCGGGGACGGATCGGTGGCGGCCAGTTCGGCCAGGACCTTCTCGCTGTCGAGCACCAGCGCGGGCACGGTGACATCGAAACGGTCGGCGGCGGACTCGGTGGTGAGCAGCACGCCCGGTGTGGCCTTGGTGAGGATGGCGTGCAGACGGTCGTCGGGGTGCTCGAGCTCGAGCGGAACGTAGCCCGCACCGGTGCGCAGTACGGCGAACAGGGCGACGACCATCTCGATGGTGCGCGGGATCGCAAGCGCCACATAGGTTTCCGGGCGGGCACCGGTGCGGTTGAGCACCCGGGCCAACCGGTTGATCTCGGCGTCGAGTTCGGCGAAGGTCAGGGTGCGCTCGCCGAGGACGAGCGCCTCGGCGTCGGGGGTGCGCAGCGACTGGGCGGCCAGCAGGTCGGCGATGCTGTCGGTGCCGACCTCGCAGACGTGCCCGGCGATCGTGGCACCCGCCAGCGCGCCGGTGTCGACGGTGGCCAGGGGCGCGGTGAGCGACTCGGTGGCGAAAAGATCGAGTAGACCGGTGAATTCGTCGAGGAAGCGCTGTGCCTGCTCGGCTTCGACCAGGTCGGGGCGCGACTCGAGTTTCACCGTCAGTTGCGGGCCGGGGGTGACGACGATGGTCAGCGGGTAGTGGGTGTGGTCGAGGCTGGTGCCGCCGATGATGCCGTGTTCGGCACCGAGGGTGGCGTCGTCGATGAAGTTCTGGAGGACGAACAGCACGTCGAAAAGCTGGCGGTGACTGGTGGATTCGATGATCCGTGACAGGGGCAGGTGCTCGTGTTCCATGCGGTCGAGTCGGTCGTGGTGGACCTGGGCGAACAGCTCGGCGGGCGTCAGGTCGGGGCGCAGGCGCACACGTACCGGCACGGTGTTGAGGAACATGCCGATCGCGGTGCCGATGTCGGGGATCTCCGGGGGACGCCCGGCGACGGTATTGCCGAAGACGATGTCGGAACGGCCCAGTAGGCGCGAGATGGTCAGTGCGAGGGCGGCATTGAGGACAGTGTTCACCGTGACCGAATGCTGGGCGGCCACCTGCTCGAGGGCGGCGGAGTTCTCCCGCGACAGAGACACCGTGCGGACCTCGGGGCTCACGGCCACCTGCATGGTCGCGTCCGGGCGGACCAGGCAGGGCTCGGTCAACTCGGCCAGCGAGGTGTGCCAGTACTGGCGGGCTGCTTCGATGTCCTGGCCTCGGGTCCAGGTCAGGTACTCGGCAAAGGCATAGTGCTGCTGGACAACCGGGGTCTCGCCGGCGGCGTGGGCGGCATAGCCCGCCAGCAGCGCGCCGATGAATGGGCCGTTGGACCACCCGTCCCACAGCATGAACTGCCGGTTCACCGCCAGCAGCGAACCCGCCCCGGCGCGCTGGTAGAGCGTGGCTCGCCACAGCGGCGGCGCGGCCAGCTCGAAACCGGTGGCGCGATCCTGGGCCAGTGCGGCCTCGACCCGCTCGGCACTCTCGGCTGGGGACAGCGCGCTCAGATCCACCACCCGCAACCGAACCTGCGGATCTCGCGCGACGATCTGCACCGGCTCGGGCAGCCCGGCGTCCACGAAACCCGCCCGCAGCGCCGGGTGGGCGCGCAGCAGGTCGGTCAGGGCCTGTCGCAGGGGCACCGGATCGAGAGCGCGGTCGAATTCGAGGGTGAACTGGGCGGTGTAGATGTCGGGGGACGCGTCGGTGGCGTAGGCGGATTGGAAGAACAGGCCCTGCTGCAAGGGTGAGAGTGGCCAGATGTCCTGCAGCAGTGCGGGACTGACGGATTCGACGGCCGTCACCTCGCTGACCGTCAGCTCGATCCGCTTCAGGTCGGCGGGCACGAGATTCACCCGGTTGGCCGGGTCGGCGGCCAGCTCGGCCAGTTCCCGAATGGTCTTCGCCCAGACCCGCGCGAACTCGGCGAGCAGGTCGGGGTGCACGGTGTCGTCGGCGGTGATCGTCGCATCCAGGGTGCGGCGGGCGTCGAGATCGCGCACGACGATGTCGATGCTCAGCGGTGCCGTGCGCGGTGCGGTCGGGAGGTCGACCGTGGCCGAACCGAGGGCGCTGTGGTCGACCACCGACAGGGCGAAGTCCGCGCGGTCGACACTGTCGAGCAGGAGCTGGGACTGCGGGTTCAGGTGGCGCAGCAGGGCGTAACCGGTGGCGGTGGCGTCCTGTTCGCGCAGCCGCTGCCGGGCCTGCGCGAGCGCGACCACCGGGTCGGTCTGCACCCGCAGCGCGACCGGCGCGGTGATACCGAACCGTCCGACCTGGCCCGCCGCGTCCATCTCGGACAGCGTGCGCCCATCCCGAGCGACATCGACGACGATGCTCGCGTCGGGCCGACCGATGCCACAGATCTCCCCGGTCGCCAGGGTGATCGAGGCGAGCACCGCCGATTCGATCCACACCGCGAGCGCGGCCAGGTCGCGGGCGAACTGCTCCACGGGCACCTGCAACCGCACGGGTTCGGAGCACACCGAATCGGTGCCGGCCCCGCCCGTCGCGGTGGCGAGCGTCCCCGCGTTCGCAAACCCCGGCGCGGTGGTGAGCGTTGGTGGGGCGGCGAGCGGCTCGGTGTGGGTCGGGTCATCGAGTGGGCTGGCGGCAGATTCGCCCGGGGTGGGGCCATCGGCAGAGGGCGGCGCATCCGATGGATCGGATTCCGCAGTGGGTTGGATCGGCTCGGTGCGCGGGGCGTGGTCTGGGGACCAGGTGGTGAACGGGCGGGTCGAAGAGGTGCGGATGCGCTGCCACGTGGGGAGTTGGGCGACCAACTCCGGGGAGGTGGCCTCGGTGTTGGCGGCTTCGGCGAAATCGCGGAGGGTCGCGGCGGGGGTGGGGAGGGCGATCGGTTGGCCGCGCAGGAGTTGGGCGAAGGAGGCGGCGAGTTCGGCGGCCAGGACCGGCCAGGAGAAGGCGTCGGCGGCGAGCGGGTGGATCGCGAGGGCGAGTTCGCCTGCTGCGCTGGGAGTCTCCATGGGGCCCGGTTCGGGATCGGAACTGTCGTCGGCTCCGGCTACCGTGTCTAGTCCACCGAGGGAGTCGGAGGTGGTGTTCACGTCACGAGAAGCGGGGGTTCCGGTCGCGAACTCGGTGGGCAGCGCCGATCCGGGGGTGAAGGTGGCCGCGAGGACTACGCCTTCCTCGGCGTGGATCAGCGTGCGGGGGTCGATCGGGTCGGTCGTGAATGCCGCGACCACCTCGCCGACGGGGCGCACCTCGAGGTCCCACAACCCCGGCGCGAGTTCCTCGGCGCGCAGGCGCAGGCTGTCGTGGCGGTCGACCAGCGCCTGGACGACCGCGTGAACAGCATTTTCGCCGAGTTCGGCGGGCACCGGCAGGCGGGTGACGGCGGCGGAGGGGAGGGCGTCGGCCCCGGCGCGCAGCAGGTCCTCGACACCGGGCAGGGGCGCGAGCGGGCCGGTGGCCTGGGCGGGGCGGGTCACCGGGGTGGCGAAGGCGGGGCCGAAGCGGGCGTCGGCGTCGGTGGGGATGGTGGTGAGGTAGGCGGCGAAGGCGCGGCGGTGGTGGTCGAGGTCGGCGGCCGCGGCGCGGGGGCCGCGCAGGGTGCTGCGGATGACCTTGGCGGCGTGGTCGACGTGGATCAGGATCTCGATATCGCCGACCGGGCCCGCCGACACGAGGTCGACGGTCCAGCGCAGGTCCTCACCGGCGGCCAGGACCGGGATCGCGGGCAGGATGTTGATGCCCGCGCCCATCAGGCGCTCGGTGCGCCCACTCGAACGCGCGAGCCTGCTCACCGCTTCGCCACGGAAGTTGCTGTGCTGCTTGATCGCACCGAGTTCGCGATGCAGGCGTGCGGTGAGGGTGCGCACGGTGTCGCCGGGGAGCAGTCGCGCCCGGAACGGCAGGACGTTGGAGGTGGACCCGATATTGGCGCGCAGCGGAGCGGTGGTGCGGCCCGACATCGGCACGGCGACGGTCATGTCCGAGAGTCCGGTCACCGAGTGCAGGTAGCCGATGGCGGCGGCGAACACGACCCGGGAGGTCCCCACCCCGCACTGCTCGGCCAGCCCGAACAGTCGATGCGAAACCTCGTAGGAGACTTCGACTTCCACGTTGGCGGGCTGCCCGACCGGAATGATCGAGGTGTCACACAGCGCACCGGCGGGCGGTGCGGCGGCCACGAAGCTCTTCCAGAACTCGGTGTCGATGGCCAGGCGCGGCGACTCCCGGTAGGCACGGTCGGCCTCACTGAGGGCCTCGGCGGACCAATTCGGTTGCGGCGCGGCCGAACCGCCACGGTAGTAGGCGTCGATGACGGCGGCGAGCACGGTCGCGATCGAGATGCCGTCGCCGACGATGTGGTGCACCGACAGGTAGGCCAGGACCCGGTCGGGCGCGAGCACGAGCACGGCGGTGCGGGCCAGCGGGCCGTGACTCAGGTCGTAGGGCACGTGCATGTCCGTCTCGATCCACGCGCGTGCGGCGGCATCGGGATCGGGGCGGTCGGACAGGTCGACCGTGACCAGCGGGACCGGCTCGGTGCTGTGCTCCTGGGCGAAGCCACCGTCGTCGTCGCGGATGCTGATGTGCAGCGGATCAGCCACCGCCAGTATGGATTTCATCGATGCGCGCAATCGGTCCAGGTCGACCGGCCCGGTGACCGCGACCAGCGCGCCCGCGGTGAATCCACTGGCGTCGGCGATCAGCGCCGAACCGATCCAGATCTCCTGCTGGGCCGAGGTGAGTGCGAAAGCGGTGCCGACGCCACGGGTTTCGGTCGTCGTCGCGTTATCGGTCACTGGCAGCACTTCCCATCGGTCGAAATGTGGCGCGTACGCGCGGAAAACACCGACGACACCGGCGCGCGCGAACGCGGCGCCGGTGCCGTCGTCGAACGGCTTACGCCGCGGACTTGAACGTCGTGATCGCGTTCCTGATGTCCTCGGCCTGCAGGCCCGCCGCCTCGAAGGTGTAGGCGTAGGGGGTGCGCAGCGCGAAGACATTGCCCGCCGCGACGGCGGGCAGCGCCTTGAACACCGGCGAGTCGAGCAGCGCCTGGGTGCGGGCGGTCGGCTTGCCGGTGATGTCGGCCTCGAAGAAGATCGCCTTGGCCGAGGCCAGGCGCGGCAGGTCCTCGAGCGAGATCTGCTGGTTGTAGCGGGCCGGGTTGGGGTCGGCGCCGGTGTAGTAGGTCAGACCCGACTTGGTCAGGCGCTCATACGACAGCGCCTTGTTGGTCCCGATCTGGAAGTTGCCCGCCTGCGCGGAACCCTCGGCGTAGACGACCTCGCCGATCCCGGCGATCTTGTCCTTGTTGGCGATGGCGATCTCGGCCCAGGTCTTGTCCAGGTCCGACAGGCGCTGCTTGGCGTCGGCGCCCTTCCCGACCACCTCGGCGACCTTGCCGTAGTTGGCCCACACGCCGGTCGGGTCGTTGATCTCGATCGCGACCGTCGGCGCGATGTCCTTCAGTGCGTCGAGGTCGATGCCCTTCATGCCGGGGCGAACCATGGTGACGATCAGATCGGGCTTCAGCTCGACGATCTTCTCCAGGTTGACCGAGGTCTCGACGCCGCCCACCGAGGGCACGTCCTTGACCTTCGCCAGCGCGGTCGGGCTGGCATTGAGCTTGAGATCGTCGAACATGCCGACCGGGGTGATGCCGTTGTCCACCAGCAGGGTGCCGACCAGCCAGCCCGCGATCACTCGCTTCGGCTCGCCGGGAACCTCGACATCGCCGAGCGCCGTGCCCGTCACCACGCGGGTCTCCGGTGCGGCACTGGTCGAATCCGTGCTGCCGGAATCGGACCCGCCGCAGCCGGCGACGAGACCGGCCACCGCGAGGGCGGCGACGACGGCGCGGGCACCCGGACGGATACGCGCGAGGGAAAGCCTACTCATTGTTGTTCCATTCATTGCACTTTGTTGGGATAGGCTTATCTAACCCGATCGGGTCGGCTTTGTCAGTTCCCCCACCTCGGTCAGCGCCTGCGCCCACAGTTCGGCGAGCAGCGCGACATCGCTGTGCCGAATGGCGCTGGGCAGGTAGGTGAATCGGGCGCGCAACCGCACCTGACTGCCGGCGGCCTCGGCCCGCACATTGATCTCGAGGGGGTAGTCGACCGCCAGGTCCGCGTCGGCCGCCGCCGACACCGCGCGGGCCTCGGGGGCCGGTCGCCAGTCCGCCGCCGTGCCGAATTCGACGCGGCCCAGGTAGTTGAACAGCACCTGCGGGCGCGGCAGGGCGGCGAGGACGCGGGCGGTGCGCGGGTTGGCGTAGCGCAGCATGCCGAAGCCGATGCCGCCGTCGGGGGCCGCCGCCATCGCGGCCGCGGTAGTGAGCACCGCGGAGTCCGGGTCCTCGCCGGTGGGGAGACGGACGGGGGTGACATTGGTGAGCCAGCCGACGGTGCGGGTCAGATCGAGATCGCCGAAGCCGTCGCGGCCGTGCCGTTCCACGTCGACGGTCAGGTCACCGGTGCCCGCGCGCCAGCGGGTGACCGCCAGGCGCAGGGCCGCGACAAGCAGGTCGGTGGTCGGGATGGGCCGGGCCGGGGCGGTGATGGTGGCGGCCACCTCGTCACCGACTTCGATGTCGAGTTCGGACAGGTCGCCGATCGTGCCCGAATACGGGCCGGGGGCAAGGGGATTCGCGCCGGGAGCCAGGACCGACCGCCAGTGGGGGAGTTCGGCGATGCGCTGGGGCGAGTTGGCCTGGGTGGTCAGGGCGGTCGCGTAGCTGCGCAGGGAGACCGGGACCGGGTCGAGCTCGCGGTCGCGGGCCTGGTCGAGGTCGTCGAGGAGGATCCGCCACGAGGCGCCGTCGACGACCAGGTGGTGGGCGACGATGACGAGGTAGCCGGGTTCGCCGGGGCCGCGGTCGGCGTGGGTGAAGCGGATGACCACGCCCGATTCGGGATCGAGTTTTTCGGCGGCGGCGTCGGCCAGTGTCGCCAGTGCCGCCGGAACATCCTGGGCGGCAGGGACTTCCACTGTGTCGAGCAGGGTGGTCGCGTCGAGCGTGGTGGCGGATCGGGTGTGCAGGGTCCAGACGTGATCGCCGACCTTGGTCGCCTGCAGGCGCAGGGCGTCGTGGCGGGCGAGAAGTGCGGTGATGATCTGCTGGGTCGTCGTCGTGGCGGTGCTCGCGGGGACGCGGACGACCACGGTCTGGTTGAGCCGGGTGCTGGGGCCGGTGCGCAGGGCCAGGGCGCTGACGATCGGCGTGAGCGGGACCGGGCCGACGGTGTCGTCGTCGGCGACGGTGCCCGCCGCGGTCGCGGCGGCGGCCATGGCGCGCAGGGTGCGGTGCTCGAAGACCGCGCGGGCGGTGAGGTCGAGGCCGCGTTTACGCAGTTTGCCGACCAGGCTCAGGGCGACGATGCTGTCGCCGCCGAGGGCGAAGAAGTCGCTGTCGGGGCCGAGGGTTTCGATCGCGACGGATCGGACGACTTCCGCGATCGCCTGTGCCACCAGGGTTTCGCGGTCATCCAGCGGTTCGATCGCGGATTCGTCCTCGGCGGGAACGAGTTTCGCCAGAGCGGTGCGGTCGAGTTTGCCGTTGGGGGTCACCGGGAATTCGTCGACCACGATGATCGCGACGGGCAGCATGGGCGCGGGCAGGGTGGTGGCCAGGTCGGTGCGGATGGCGCGGCCATCGCGGGAGGAGACCGCGTAGCCGACGAGGTTGTGTCGGCCGTCGTCGTAGGTGTGCACCAGGGTCGCCGCCCGTTCCACGCCGTCGATCGCGTGCAGGGCCGCGTCGATCTCGCCGAGTTCGATGCGCTGGCCGCGGATCTTGACCTGGAAATCGGAGCGGCCCGCGTACTCGACCTGGCCCGCGGTGTTCCAGCGGCCGATGTCGCCGGTGCGGTAGAGGCGGGCGCCGTCGGTGGACCGGGGGTCGGCGACGAATCGTTCGGCGGTGAGGCCGGGGCGGTGCAGGTAGCCGCGCGCGAGCTGCACACCGGCGAGGTAGATGTCGCCGAAGCCGCCGATCGGGACCGGGGTGAGGTCGCGGTCGAGGATGTGGATGCGGGTGTTCCAGACGGGTGCGCCGATGGGGACTGTCGGGTCCGCGCTCGCCGGAACCGCCGTGGCGGTCACGTCGACGGCGGCTTCGGTGGGGCCGTAGAGGTTGTGCAGTTCGACGTCGAGGAGTTCGTGGCAGCGGTCGCGTTGCGCGGGCGTGAGAGCCTCACCGCTGCACAGGATTCGGCGCAAACCGGGCAGCCCGCCCAGGCTCGGTTCGGCGAGGAACGCGCTCAGCATGGACGGCACGAAATGCACCGTGGTGACCTCGGCACGGCGGATCAGCTCGGCCAGATACGCGGGGTCGCGGTGGCCGTCGGAGGCGGCGAGGACGAGGGTGGCGCCGATGGTCAAGGGCCAGAACAGTTCCCACACCGAGACGTCGAAGCTGATCGGGGTCTTGTGCAGGACGCGTTCGTCGGGGGTCAGCGCGTATTCGTGCTGCATCCAGCGCAGGCGGTTGACGATGGCGTCGTGCGCGACGACCACACCCTTGGGGCGGCCGGTCGAACCTGATGTATAGATGACGTAGGCCGCGCGTGCGGCCGGGAGGGTGCGCGCGGGCAGGGTGCGGCCGGTGGTGGTCGGGACCGCCGGTGCGCCGTTCTCGTCGACGAGCAGGGACGCCACGCCCTCGATCGCGGTGTGTGGGCGATCGTCGATCAGGACCGACGGGCGGGCGTCGGTGAGCATGTACTCGATGCGGTCGGCCGGGTAGCCGCGATCGACGGGCAGGTAGGCGGCGCCGACCCGGTGGATGGCGAGTACCGCCACCAGCAGGGCGAACGAGCGGTCCAGGGCGATCGCGACGATGTCGTCGGTGCCCACCCCTCGGGCGTCGAGTTCGGTGGCCAGCACGGTGGCGGCGCGATCGAGGTCGCGGTAGGTCATGGTGCGGTCGCCCAGGATCAGGGCGGTTCGGTCGGGGTGGGTGCGGCACGTGTCGGCGATCAGGGCCGATAGGTCGAGGTGGGGGTCGAAGGGGGCGGTGGTGTCGTTCCAGTGGCGGAGCTGGTCGTGTTCGGACGGATCGAGGATCGACAGCGTCCGCAGGGGGATCGACGGGTCGGCGGTGACGGTGTCGATGAGGTGGCGCAGACGCTGGGCGATCGTCTCGACGGTCGAGCGGTCGAAGAGGGCCGAGGAATATTCGATGCGGGCCGCGATGCCGCCGCCCTGGTGTTCCAGGAAGTCGAAGGTCAGGTCGAACTTGGCGGAGGTGACGTTCGGGTGGCGGATCTCGGCGCGCAGACCGGCGAAATCCGGGGCGGTGATGGGGGTGCGGTACTGGACCATGGTCTGGAACAGCGGGGTACGGCCGGTGACGCGCTCCTGGTCCGCGAGTTCCACAAGAACGTCGAACGGGAGGTCCTGGTGTTGGAAGGCGGCCAGGTCGGTGGTGCGGACGCGGCGGAGGAGTTCGGTGAAATCGAGGTCGCCGGACAGGTCGGTGCGCAGGGCCACGGTGTTGGTGAACAGGCCGACGATGTCCTCGACCCCGGCCACGGTGCGGCCGGAGACCGGGGTGCCGACGACGATGTCGCGGCTGCCGGACAGTTTCGCCAACAGGGTGGCGACCAGGGCGTGGACCAACATGAAGCCGGTGGTGCCTGTCTGGCGTGCCAGCTCGGCGAGGGCCATGGTGTGGATCGGGGCGATGGTGAAATCGACTGCCGCGCCGGTGAAATCGGGTTGGGCTGGGCGCGGGCGGTCGTAGGGGAGTGCGAGTTCTTCCGGTGCGCCTCGCAGGGTGTTCGACCAGAACTCGCGGTGCGGGGCCAGGGCGTCACCTGTTGTTCGCTGCCAGCTGGCGTAGTCGGCGTAGGTCAGGCGCGGGGGTGACCAGGTCGGGGCACTGCCGAGGACGCGGCTGCGGTAGGCGATGGACAAGTCGCGGAACAGGATCGGGGTGGACCACTCGTCACCGGCGAGGTGGTGCAGGCAGACCTGGAGCAGGGCGGAATCCGGGCTGGTGCGCAGGAGGGCGGCGCGGATCGGCAGCTCGGTGTCGAGGCGGAACGGGAGGGCGCCCAGGCGTTCGATCTCGGCCATCACCGCGATGCTCGGGAGTTCGCTGGACACGGCATCGGAGTCGGTGAGCTCCTCGTGGGCAGCGGCGGGAATCTCTTCGGTGTGTTCGCCGATGGTCCCGGTAGTTGGAGAGTGCCGCACCGGTGGGTGGCCGGTGGGAACGTCGTGTAGGTCGGCGATGGTGCACGGGATCTGTTGGCCCGGTGCGAGGACGCGCTGGGTGAGTTCGCCGTCGGTGTCGGTGAGGAGGGTGCGGAGGGCGGGGTGGTGGTTGGCGAGGTCGGTGAGAGCCGCGCGGAGGCTGTCGATCTCGAGGGTGCCGTGGAGTTCGAGGACGAAGGGCAGGTTGTAGGCGCCGGTGGCGCCCGCGATCTGCTCCACCGCCCACAGGCGGTGCTGGGCGTGGGAAAGGGGAACGGCGCCACCGTGTTCGGTGGGGGTGATCGGGGGGAGCGCGATGGTGGTGAGGGTGTGGGATTCCAGACCGGAGGCCAGGTCGGCGACGGTCGGGTGGTCGAAGAGGTCGCGTACGGAGAGGGGGTGTCCCAGTTCGGCCTGGACTCGGATGGCGACGCGGGCCGCCAGTAGTGAATGGCCGCCGCGAGCGAAGAAGTCGTCCTCGACGCCGAACTCGGGGAGTCCGAGGACCTCGGCGATGATCGTGACAAGGTCGGACTCGAGTTCGGTGTTCGCCGCGCGGGACCCCGTGGTGGGGCCGGTGTGTGCGGCGAGGGCGCGCTTGTCGACCTTGCCGCCGGGCAGGCGGGGGATCTCGGCCACGAGCTCGATGGCGGGAACCAGGTACGAGGGAAGGGTCTGGGCGAGGGCGCGGCGTAGCGCACCCGCGTCCAGGTCGGGCCCAATGACGAAGGAACGCAACATCATCGCGCCGACTCCGTCGGGCACGGCCACCGTCGCGGCGCCGTGGACGCCAGGGAGTGCGCTGAGCGCGGCATCGACCTCGCCGGGTTCGACCCGGTTACCGCGAATCTTGACCTGCTGGTCGCCGCGACCCAGGTAGTCGAGCACACCGTCGCGCCGCCAGCGCACCACATCGCCGGTGGCATAACGGCGTTCACCGCCGGGGCCCGCGACGAAACGGGTCGCGGTGGCGGCCGGGTTGCCGTGGTAGCCACGGGCCAGCTGGGTGCCGCGCACGTACAGTTCGCCGACCGCGCCGGGGGCCACCGGGCGCAGGAACCGGTCGAGCACTTCCAGCTCGACATCGGGGACGGGACGGCCGATCGCGACATCATCGCCGCGCATCCGCTGCCAAGTCACATCGCCCGCGACCTCGGAGGAGCCGTAGGAGTTGATGATTCGGCTGTCGGCGGATCGAAGTTGTTCGAGTAGCGCGGGATTGGTGCGCTCGCCACTGAGAATCCAGGTGGTGATCCGGTCGCGCAGGGCGGGGGCGTGCGTGATCAGTTCGGTGGCCAGGGTCGGTACGGCGGTGAGCTGGGTGATGTTCTCGGCGTCGATCAGGGCGGCCAGCGCCGAGACATCGCGCAGCTCGGTGTCGGTGGCGATCACCACCAGCGCGCCCGCCGCCAGTCCCGCGAGCAGCTCGGTGGTGCCGTCGATGAACGCGAAGGAACTCTTCGACAGGCGCACATCCGGGGTCCCCGGCTGCCAGTCCTCGACAGCCCAGGCGATCCGGCCGTTGAGCGCCGCGCGGGTGCCGAGCACGCCCTTGGGGCGGCCCGTGGAGCCGGAGGTGTAGACGAGGTAGGCGGGGTGGTTCGGGTCGATGGTCGCGGTGTCCGACCCGTGGCGCGTGGTGAACGGGGGCGTCGGCGAGTCGCTGGGCAGTCCCGTGGTGGTACCGGGTGTCTGCGTGTCGCTGGGCTGGTCCGCAGGAGGGCCGGGTGTCAGGGTGTCGAGTCGGCCAGGGGCGCTGGTTTGTTCGAGGGCGACGGGGGGCGTCGGGTGGTCGCCGGGGTGACTCGAGGCGAGGAGGGTCGTCAGTCGGTCCACGGGTAGGTGTGGGGCTGTGGCGTCGACGTCGCCGATGACCAGGGTGGGGGCGGCGTCGGTGAGGATGTAGTCGAGGCGGTCGGCGGGGTAGGCGAGGTCGAGGGGGACGTAGGTGGCGCCGGTGCGCAGGATCGCCAGGAGGGCGGCGGCGAAGGCGAAGCCTCGGGGGAGGGCGACGACCACGCGGTCCTCGGCGGTGATGCCACGGCGGTGGAGTTCGGCGGTGAGGCGGCGGGTGGCGTCGGCGAGTTGCGCGTAGGTCCAGTCGGTGCCCGCGCTGCGGATCGCCACGGCGTCGTCGGTGCGGGCGGTGATGACCGTGGCGACATCGGCGGGACGGGTGGTGCGGGACGCGCCCCGGCCCCAGCGGGTGAGGTCGGCGCGCTCGGCGGGGGTGCGCAGGTCCAGCTCGGCCAGGCGGGTTTTCGGCTCGTCGGCCACGAGCGTGAGCAGGGTCGTGAAATGCCTTGCGAGCGTGTCGATATCGGCTGGGGTGAACACCGTGTCGTGGTAGAAGAGGTGCACGGTGAGGGTCGGTTCCAGGATGACCGTGACCGTGAGCGGGTAGTGCGTGGAGTCGCGCGGCTGCACCGATTCGATGGTCAGGCCGGCGGCTTCGGTGACCGCTCGCATCGCCTCGCGCGCATCGGGGTAGCTCTCGAAAACGAGCAGAGTGTCGAACAATTCGCCGTGGCCGCCCGCCTGTTGGATGGCGGGCAGGCCCAGGTGCTGGTGGTCCATGGTCGCGGTCTGTGACTCGTGCGCGCGCCGCACCACCTCGACCAGATCGTCGCCCGCCTCCTGTCGGACCCGCACGACCGAGGTGCCGAGGAACATGCCGATCATCGACTCGACGCCCTCGAGTTCGGGACTGCGCCCGGACACCGTGGAACCGAACAGCACATCGCCGGAATCGACCGCCTGACCCAGCGTGAGGCCCCACACCGCCGACACGATGGCATTGACGGTGACGCCGAATTCCCGCGCCCGCTCTCCGAGTCGGGCACCGACCGCAGCGCTCAACGGCAGCGTATGGCGTTGTGGCCGAACAGCATTGCGGGTGGCGCCGGTCGGGGCAAGCAGCGTCGGGCCGGGGATACCGGCCAGCGCCGTGCGCCACGCGGCGACGGCGGCGGTGTCGTCGCGGTCGTCGAGCCAGCGCAGGAAATCGCGGAAGGGGCGCACCGGGGGCAGCGCCGCCGGATCGGGATCCGGGTACAGGGCGAACAATTCGCGCACGAACAGCGGTGAGGACCACCCGTCGAGCAGCAGGTGGTGATTGGTGAGCAGCAACCGGAATCGGTCGGGGCCGAGCGTGGCCAGGGTGAAGCGCAGCAGCGGCGGGGTGGCCGGATCGAACCGGTCGGCGCGGTCCGCGTCGAGCACCGCCGACCAACGCTGCGCCAGCGCAGCATCGGCGAGCTCGGTGAGATCGACCGTGCGCCAGGGTATCTCGACACTCGACGGAATGATCGCGACCGGTTCGCCCGTCTTGCGGGTGCGGAAGCAGGCCCGCAGGTTCGGGTGCCGCTCGAGCACCGCGTGGGCGGCCGACCGCAACCGGTCACCGTCGAGCGGGCCGGTGATCTCGATGGTCGCCTGCACGGTGTAGACGTCGACCTCGGTGCCGAGCCCGGAGACGAACAGCAGACCCTGCTGCAATGGGGTCAGCGGCATGATGTCGCTGATCCGGCTGCGCCGCGGCGCGCTCACGAGGCGTTTCCGTGGTTCGAGGCGGTCAGCAGAGCCGCACGCAGCGCGCGCCTGCTGGTCTTGCCGACCCCGGTCTCGGGGAAGCTGTCCACCACTTCCACCAGGTCCGGTAGCTTCCACGCCGCCACCCCGCGCTCCCGCACGAACTTGCGCACACTGAGCAGCGTCGGCGGCAAGGCGGGATCGGTGGCCAGCACGAACGCGCAGGTCCGCTCGCCCAGATGGGAATCGGGCACCGAGACGATGATCGCGTCGCGCACCGCCGGATGCGCCAGCAGATGCTCCTCGAGCTCCTCGGCGGAGACCTTCTCGCCACCGCGATTGACCCGATCGTCCTGGCGACCCTTGACCACCAGATTGCCGTCCGGGCGCAGGCACACCACATCACCGGTGCGGTACCAGCCGTCGGCGGTGAACGAGCGCTCGTTGGCGGCAGGATTGTCGTAGTAGCCCCGAATTGTGTAGGGGCCCTTGGTCCGGAGGAGTCCGTCGGTGCCCGGCGGTACCGGCTCGCCTTCTTCGTCGACCACCGCGACGAGATCGTGCTCCGACATCGGCCTGCCCTGGGTGGACATGATCACCTCGGCCGGATCATCGAGCCGGGTGTAGCAGACCAGCCCCTCGGCCATCCCGAACACCTGCTGCAACGTCACCCCCAGTGCCGGACCCAGCCGCGCGGCCAACTCGTCGGGGCAGCGGGCCCCGCCCACCAGCAGCACCCGCAGCGACGAGATATCCGGCGTCCCACCGGCTTCGGCGCGTTCGGCCCACAGGCGGGCCAGCGGCGGCACCAGGCCGGTGATGGTCGCACCGAACGCCTCGATCGCCGCGAAGGCCGTCGCCGGGGTCGGATCGGCCGCCATCGCCACGGTCCCGCCCGCCCACAGCGCGCCGAGGATCCCCGGCGAACTCATCGGAAAGTTGTGCGCGACCGGCAGCGCGGCCAAATACACAGTGCTGGTGTCGAGTTCGCAGAGCTCGGCACTGCGACGCACGCTGAACAGGTAGTCGTCGTGCGTGCGCGGAATCAGCTTCGGGATGCCGGTGGAACCACCCGACAGCTGGAGGAACGCCACATCGGAGGGGTCGGCGCGCGGGAAATTCCTTGGTGCTCCGCGAAGTTCGGAGAAGTTGATCGCATACTCGGGCACGGCGGTCCCGTCCCGATCGGGCAGCACGATGAGCCGGGTGAGCGCGGGAACCTCGGCGCGAACCTCGGCCGCCAGCGCCGCGTGATCGAAGAGCTGATGGTGATGGCAGGTGATCATCGCGACCGCACGGCCGGCCCGCGCGATCGGCACCAACTCGGCTCGACGATGCGCGGGCAGACAGAACACCGGCAGTGCGCCGAGCCGGAACAGCGCGAAGATCACCTCGACGAACTCGGCGATATTGGGCAGTTGTACCAGCACCCGGTCACCGGCCGCGATGCCGAGTTCGGCCAGGCCACAGGCGGATTCGTCCACGCGCGCGTCGAGGTCGGCATAGGTCCAACGTCGCGCCTGATCGACCACGGCGAGCGCGGTCGGATTCTCGGCGGTGCGGGCCCGCAACACATCATCGAAGGTCTCGCCGGTCCACAGTCCGAGCTCGCGGTACTTACGCGCCTCGGCGGCGGGCCACGGGGTGAAGCCGGGCAGGTGGGTGTCCAACATCGAACCTTCCAATTGGCGTTGTAATCGTCAGTTAGGTTAGTTTAGGCTAAACAGCATGCCAGTTGTCGCGGAAGAATTCGGGCCGGTCGTGATCACCGGTGCCGCAGGGGGTATCGGTGCCGCGGTCGCGGCGGCGTTCGCCCACCGCGGCGCACCGATCGCGCTGCTCGACCACGACCCCGCGGTGCACAAGGTATTGGCCGAGCTCGGCGTCGACGGGTACGCCGGGGTGGTGGATGTCACCGATCGCGACGCGGTCGACCGCGTCTTCGACGAGGCCGTCGCCGCGCTGGGCGCACCCGCCGTCGTCGTACACGCGGCCGGGGTGCTCGAGACCGGACCGGTCGCGGAACTCACTGAGGCGCAATGGAATCGGTGCCTCGCGGTGAACGCCACCGGCACCGTCAACGTCACCCGCCGCGCCGCCACCGAACTGGTGAACGCGGGCGGCGGCGCCATCGTCGTGGTCACCTCCAACGCGGGCGCGACCCCGCGCGCGGGCATGGCGGCCTACGGCGCCTCCAAGGCGGCCGCCGCGTCGTTCGCGCGAGCGCTGGGATTGGAGGTGGCGGGCCGTGGCGTGCGGGTGAACCTGGTCTCGCCCGGCTCCACCGACACCCCGATGCTGCGCGTGATGTGGTCCGCGGCTTCGGGGGCCCTCGCCGCCGACGCCCGTGACCGGATCGTCGCGGGCGATCCCGGCAGCTACAAACTCGGTATCCCGCTGCGCCGGGTCGCCGACTCCGCCGATGTCGCCGAGGCCGTGCTGTTCCTGGCCTCCGACGCCGCGCGGCACATCACGCTGCACGACCTGCGCGTCGACGGCGGCGCCACCCTCGATATGTGAGGCGCTCGCCGCCGACCGTTCCTGTCTGTCCCAACCCCCTGAGCTGGAGATCACCGTGGCAATTCCGCCGATCGCACCGTATTCGATTCCCGCGCCCGAGGAGGTCGCCGAGAACCGGGTGTCGTGGTCGATCGATCCGGGTCGCGCCGCCCTGCTGATCCACGACATGCAGCGCTACTTCATCAATGCCTATGAGCGAGAACAGGAACCGATCTCCTCGACACTGGCCAATATCGCGCGCATCCGCCGGATCTGCACCGGGGCGGGCATTCCGGTGATCTACACGATGCAGCCCGGCGACCAGCACCCCTCGCGGCGCGGCATCCTCGCCGACTTCTGGGGCACCGGTCTGGAGACCGGCATCGACACCGAGGTGGTGCCCGAGCTCGCCCCGCAGCGCGGCGACATCCAGGTCACCAAGTGGCGCTACTCGGCGTTCCAGCGCACCGACCTGCGCGAACTGCTCAGTCATTACAACCGCGATCAGCTGATCGTCACGGGTGTGTACGCGCACATGGGCGTGATGCTCAGCGCGGCAGAGGCTTTCATGAGCGATGTGCGCCCCTTCGTGGTGCTCGACGCTACCGCCGATTTCAGCCGCGAGGAGCACCTCATGGCGATGGACTACGCGGCGCGACGCTGCGGTGTGGTCACCACGACCGACGCGATCGAGCACGAACTTCGCCAGGTGCGGGTGGCCTGACGAACAGATGTGACCCAGCCCACCCCGACATAGAAGTTAGGTTTGCCTTTCCTTTGTGACAGGATGGCGATGCCGCGGAACTCGTTGCCGTAGGCAATGGATGTTGGGAGGGTGCGGGTATGCGCATTTCGGATGTGTCCTGGTCCGTCGAGTCGACGGCGTCGGTGTTCGCGGATCGGGTCGCGGTGCTCGACGGCGACTGCCTGCACGACTACGCGACGCTGTGGGAAGCTGTCGGGCTCTTCGCGGCCGAACTCGACGCCGCGGGCGTGCGGGCCGGTCAGCGGGTCGCGGTCTACATCGGCTCCGGCTACGAATCGCTGCTCACCCTGCTCGCGGTGGAACACCTCGGCGCGGTCGCGGTGCCGCTGGACATCTTCGGCCCGGTCGAGCACGCCGTGCGCACCCTGCACGCCACCGGCGCCGACCACCTGATCGGGCACGTCGGCGACGGTGACCTCGTCGAGGAACTCGCCGAGGACCCGGTCGCCACCGGCGCCAGCGTGGTGACGGTCGCCGACGACTACACCCTGATCCGGCTGTGGCGCTCCCAGCGGGTGGCACCCTCCCATCGCGAGGGCGGCTTCGCGTTCTGCCTGCCCGGCAGCGCCGGTGCCATGACCGTGGGCAGCACGACATTGGCCGCGGCCGCCGGTGAACTGTGCGCCGACCTGCCGATCACGGCCGAGGACGTCGTCGCGGTCACCGCGCCGCTCACCGAACGCGCCGCCATCACCGCTGTGCTCGCGGCCGTGCGGGCGGGCGCGTGTCTGTCGCTGCGCCGCTACTCGGGGGTGGATCCGGTGCTGGTCGCCGAGCAGTTGGGCGAGGACGATGCCACGGTGCTGGCGTGCTCGTCGGAGGCACTGTGCGCCCTGCGCGCCGCCGGGCTCGGAGTGCCGAGTGCGGTTCGGGTACTTGCCCTTTCGCCCGAAGCTCCCACGCCCGCTGTCCCGGTTGCCGAAGCGCCGCTGTGTCGACCGCGCGGTGGCAGTGACGCCGCCCGATCACGTCCGGCGCGTTCGGGGCGACGGGCCTCGGCGTGTGCCACTCGGGACAGCGACTGAGCGAGGATCAGGCGGACTCGAGCAGGTCGGCCAGCGCGTCCTCTTTGCGGGCGCGCAAGGTGGCGGCGACAGTCGCGGTGTCGGCGTCGGCGGGCAACCACAGTGCCTGGGCCAGTGCCGGTGTGAGGTCCTTTTCGTCGAGCGCGGCGGCCCTCGGATCGCCGGTCGCCGCCAGCACCCGACGCGGCGCACTACCCTCGGCGTCCGACGCGGCGCGCACGACATCGAACTGCGGTCGATCGGTGGCCTCGGGAGCGAATTCGAGGAACACCTCCTCGCCCGGCACCAGCCCGAGATCGTCGATGAACCGTTTGATGGTGCCCGAGCGGGCCTGCACCGCCACCCACAGGATCGACTGCGGACCCAGCCTGCTGGTCAACTCCACCGACCTGTTGGGGCCCGCGCCGACCAGACCCGCCAGTGCCGCAGGCAGATTGAACGCCGAACCCTTCATGTGCGGTGCGACGATCGTCGTGCGCAGGCGCAGCACCGCGCCGTCGCGGTAGAGGTGACGGGTCTTGCCGGGCGACTTGCGCGCGCGCTGAGTCTGCTTGCGGCGGGACACCTTTCCGTCCACGGTCATGTACTCACCGGACGCGGCATAGGTGCGCACGCTGAACTCTTTGACATCGAAGGCCCCGGTGAGTCGCGCCACCAACTCCTCGATCCCGATGCTGCCGCCGGTGGCGTCGAGCACCTCGCCGATCTGCCGGTGGATCGGCACATAGCGCGAGGCGCCCCAGCGGGCCAGGGCCCAGCGCGCCCGGTCGGTTTTGACGAACCGGTCGTCGGCGACCATCGCGTTGCGCACGCTCGACAGCGACCGCGTCGGCACGATCGCGGCGTGGATGTCGTCGATCGTCATCGGTTCCCCGGACAGGGCGAGCACCGCGGCGATGTTGTCGTGCACCGAGGTCGAACGCACCAGCACGTGACCGTCGAGCACCCGGTAGCCGGCGTAGCGCAGCCAGGTCGCCGTCTCGGCCTCGGGCAGGTCGAGTTCGGCGGCCACGACCGGCAGGCTCACCAGGCCCTCGTCGCTGGCGAGCCGGGCCAGCACCGCGCGGACCCGGTTGCGGGCGCTGTCCATGGTCTCGACCACGACCCAGCCGTCGATCACGTCGAAACGGCCGTCGAGCCGGGCCAGCACGAACCACAGCGGGGCCTGCGTCTCGCCGACCGGGGTGGCCAGCTCGGGCCGGGCGGCGATCAAGCGGTCGAGGGCCGCGACCGGATGCGCGGCGTCGGCGAGCCGGTCGGCGGCGGCGCGCAGGTGCGGCGAGGAATGGAACCCGGCGTGCACGCGATCGCGCAGTCGATTGTCGAGCTGGTTCACCCGCTCGCGGGAAATGCCCAGTGCCGCACCACAATCGGCGAGGGTGGTGCGCTGGTCGGTGAGGATGCGGGCGGTCAGCAGGTAGCGGTCGCGCTCGCCGAGGGCGGCGACCAGCTCGTCGAACTCCGCCGCGGCGTGCGAATCCTCGGCCTCGACGGTGGCGCTCGCGCGGATCAGGGCCGCCACGATCTCGGCGACCGAAGCCGGACCGACCCCGCGCAGCCCGCCCAGATCGGTGACGGTGAGCGCGCCCAGATCGGTCACGCCCGCGGTTCGCAGCAGCGCCGAGATCCGATCCGAGAGTCCCGACCGATCGTCGGCGCCGGGACGCGGCGCGTACGGGAAGGCGGTGGCCAGCGGCAGGTCGCGGTGGTCGCGGGCGAACACGGTGGCCAGGCGCCGACACACCTCGCCGAGGTGCTCGGCGGGCACCGAGCCGTTCGCCGAGGTCGACATCCAGGCATTGGCGGTGAGTTCACCCTCGCCGAGAAGCGGTGGGCCGGAGCGGTGTTCGTCGAGCCAGGGGAGAACGTCGAGCCACGACAACCGAGTCGCACCGCTGAGGGGGAACGTGGACAGCTCTCTCACCAACCTCTTCTGCTGCCATACTGTGTTGACGTTCACAAAGTATAGGCTTGACTACAACCGCAGCAGGCCGAGGCCACCGTGCGTTACCCCACCCGACCGTACCGGGACCGCCCACACCCGGCCACCCGGTTCGCCCGGACCGGGAGCTCAGAGCGGGCAGGGCACCGTATCGGTGGCCAGGTTCAGACCGCACTTGATGATCCCGGTGGCCAGATCGATCAACTCGGTGGCCAGCCCGCCGCCGAAGCGCTCGGCCTTGTCGGCCTGATCGTCGACGCCGGGTCCGGTGCGCGGGGCGGTGCCGGGACCGTTGAGCGGATAGTCGCCGGGTTCGGCCTGCGACGGCGGAATGATCTGGGGCGCCGCGACGGCGACGGGAGCGCCGAGCGAGATCAGCACGGCGCCGGACAGGGCGGCGATCGTCGAGCGAGCGGACATCTTCGCATCACATCCTCGGGTCGAATCGGTCGTACCGGGCGCGGAATGCGTCGCAGGGAATTCGGAGCCGCGCGCGGATCGGATGGACTCAGCCGGTGATCTCGGCGGTCACGGCCCCGCACGCGCGCACCAGATCCGCCGGCGCCACCTCGATCTCCAGCCCGCGCTTGCCCGCGCTGCACAGCACCCGATCCCATTCCAGCGCCGAGGCGTCGATCACCGTGGGCAGCTTCTTGCGCTGGCCCAGCGGCGACACTCCGCCCAGGACGTAGCCGGTGGTGCGTTGGGCCTTGGTCTTGTCGGCCATGCTCGCCTTCGGCGCACCCAGCGCCGCGGCCGCCGCCTTCAACGACAACCGCGCGGGCACCGGCAGCACCGCGACCGCCAGCGCGCCCGTCGACAGTTCGATCACCAACGTCTTGAAGATCTGCTCGGCCACCACACCCAGCTCGGCGCCGAGCGCGTCGACCGCCTCGTCGCCATAGGACTCCGCGCGCGGGTCGTGGGCGTAGGCGTGCACCCGGTGCGCGATATCGCCGAGTGCCTTGATCGCGGGAGTCGACATGCGCCCGACCCTAACGGCCACCACGCCCGGGTCGGCAACCACTTTTCCCACGGTCCGGGAACACCGGTGCCCGGCCCCCTGTTGCACACAGTTGACACGCCACGACAGGGAGAGGAGAGATAGTGACACTGCTGCTCGAGGAGCGTCCTCTTCTGCCACAGGGTGCGCGAGTGCCTCTCGATTCCGCCGTGCCGGTAGATTCGGTGACTACGGCGATCGAAGGGATTGGTGTGACGAGCGACGACGACGTGGTGCCTGCGCAGTCCGGCGCGGAAGTCGACGAAGCCGAGCTGGCGGCCCGGTTCGAGCGCGACGCGCTCCCGATGATCGACCAGCTCTACGGCGCCGCGCTGCGCATGACCAGGAACCCGGCCGACGCCGAGGACCTGGTGCAGGAGACGTTCGTGAAGGCGTTCCAGGGATTCAAGTCCTTCCGCGAGGGCACCAATCTGCGTGCCTGGCTGTACCGGATCCTGACCAACACCTACATCAACTCCTACCGCAAGAAGCAGCGCCAGCCCGCGCAGTACCCGACCGACGAGATCACCGACTGGCAGCTGGCGGCCACCGCCGAACACTCCTCGGTGGGTCTGCGCTCGGCCGAGGTGGAGGCACTGGACGCCCTGCCCGACGACGAGATCAAGTCCGCGCTGCAGCAGCTGCCCGAGGAATTCCGGATGGCGGTGTACTACGCCGATGTCGAGGGCTTCCCGTACAAGGAAATCGCCGACATCATGGGCACCCCCATCGGTACCGTGATGTCTCGGCTGCACCGCGGTCGCAAGCAGCTCAAGGGCCTGCTCGCCGACGTGGCGCGCGAACGTGGATTCGACCGTGGGGAACGCCAGGAGGTTTCGAAGTGAGTGACGATCCGGATCTGGACATGGACTGCACCGCGGTCCTCGCGGATGTGTGGCTCATGCTCGACAACGAGTGCGACAGCGCCACCCGTGAACGCCTCCAGGAACACATGGACCACTGCAGCCCCTGCATCGAGGCCTACGGCATCGAGGAGAAGATCAAGGGCCTGCTCAGCCGCAAGTGCGGTGGCGAGCACGCGCCCGAGGGCCTGCGTGACCGGTTGAAGCTCGAGATCTCCCGCTCGATCACCGTCACCAGGATCGAGACCACCGAGGGCTGATCAGCCCCCGAAGACGACAACAGCACGCTCTCGTTCGAGGGCGTGCTGTTGTGTCTGTGCCGTGGCACGACTCAAGCGTTAGGACGCTTGCCGTGGTTTGCGGCGTTGCCCTTACGGCTGCGCTTCTTACGTCCACGCTTACCCATGGGGTAGCTCCCTTCTTCGACTGGTCGAGAGCCATTGTTTCATGTGTGGTTGGCTGTATCTTCGGCGGATACCGGCCACCGCCGTCGACGGGGTGGCCGCACGACTAGGAACGGGGTGCCATGCCTGAAGAAGTGCGCGCGGAGATGGTCTCGACCGTGCTCGCTGTCGAGGTCAGCGTGGGCGAACACGTCCAGGTGGACCAGACACTGGTGCTGCTCGAATCGATGAAGATGGAGATCCCGGTGCTGACCGAGGTCGAAGGTGTACTCACCTCGGTCGACGTGAGTCCCGGCCAGGTACTGCAGGCGGGCGACCTCATCGCCACCATCGCGTAGATCCGAAGAAACGAAGCGGTAGATCCAGCGTGGCAACACTGAGCGAGCTCCTGGCCGAACACACCGACCTCCCCGGCATCGCCGTGGACCATCTACAGCGGGTGGTGGGCGACTGGCAGTTGCTCGCCGACCTGTCGTTCTCGGATCTGCTGCTGTGGGTGGGGGCGGGCCCGGTCGACAACGGCGCCGATGTGGTGTGCGTCGCCCAGATCCGGCCCACCACCGCGCCGACGGTGCACCTCGACGACAAGGTCGACACCACCGCCTCGCGCGCGGACTTCCCCCAGGTCTTCGACGCCCTGCTCACCGGCAACACCGTGCGCACCGACACCGAGGTCGAGGTGAGTGGGGTCTACCACCCCAGCCCCGTCCACGCGGTGCGCGAGGCCATTCCGGTGCGCTGCGGCGACGACGTGATCGCCGTGCTGAGCCGCGATTCCGATCTGGCGCGCTCGCGGGTGCGCAGCACGCTCGAGACGGCCTACGTCTCGTGCGCCGACGACCTGTGCCAGATGATCGCCGACGGCAGCTTCCCGACCCCGGAGGACCGCGCGGCCACCCATTCCAGCCCGCGCGCCGGTGACGGTTTCATCCGGCTCGACACCGACGGCACCGTCGTCTACGCGAGCCCGAACGCGCTGTCGGCCTATCACCGGATGGGGATGCAGGCCGACCTGGTCGGCCAGGACCTCGCGGTGACCACCCGCTCGCTGATCACCGACCCGTTCGACGCCCAGGAGGTGGTGGCCGATATCCAGGCCGCCCTGGCCGGGCGCACCGGACGTCGGATGGAGGTCGAGGCGCGCGGGGCGACGGTGCTGCTGCGCACGCTGGTGCTGCGCCCCGGCGGCGAACTGGCCGGGCCCGCGGTGCTGGTGCGCGATGTCACCGAAGTGAAGCGGCGCGACCGCGCGCTGCTGAGCAAGGACGCCACGATCCGCGAGATCCACCACCGGGTGAAGAACAACCTGCAGACCGTGGCCGCGCTGCTGCGGCTGCAGGCCCGCCGCACGGAGAACCCGGAAGCCCAAGTGGCGCTGACGGAATCGGTGCGCCGGGTCACCTCGATCGCCTCGGTGCACGAGATGCTGTCGATGTCGGTGGACGAGGAAGTCGACCTCGACGAGGTCATCGACCGGCTGCTGCCGATCATGGCCGATGTGGCCACCGTGCACACCGCGCGGATCAAGGTGCGTCGCGCGGGTTCGCTGGGGGTGTTCTCCGCCGAGCGCGCGACTCCGCTGGTGATGGTGCTGACCGAGTTGGTGCAGAACGCCATCGAGCACGCCTTCGACGCGGGCGAGAACGGCACCGTGACGATTCGCTCGGAACGTTCGGCCCGCTGGCTCGACGTGATCATCAGCGACGACGGGCGTGGACTGCCGAACGGGTTCAGCCTGGAGAGCTCGGATCGGTTGGGGCTGCAGATCGTTCGCACCCTGGTGACCTCGGAACTGGGTGGTTCGATCGGGTTGCACCCGGGCGCCGATGTGGGCACCGACGCGGTGCTGCGGGTGCCGCTCGGACGCCGTGCCGGACGCTGAGATTCGCGCGTCGGACACTGAATTCCGCTGTGGGGCAACAATAAACCCGGCACCTGTCAGGTGCCGGGCTCTCACACAAGCGTTACCGGGCCGGGGGCTGATGGCCCGGCAACGCCGAAGCCGTCTACTAGACGGAGGTACGCGTACGGGTGCGCGCGTTGCGACGCTTGAGCGCGCGACGCTCGTCTTCGCTCATTCCACCCCACACGCCGGCATCCTGACCGGACTTCAGGGCCCACGACAGGCAATCGGCGGTGACGGGGCAGCGGGCGCAGACCAGCTTGGCATCGGCAATCTGCGCGAGCGCAGGACCACTGTTACCCACCGGGAAGAACAGTTCAGGGTCCTCATCGCGACAGATGGCCTTGTGGCGCCAGTCCATTCCTCTGCTCCTTTGCGAGGGCGCCACAAAGGGCGCCTTAGTTAGTGGATCGTTCACTTGTGCGACTCGAATGTTTCCGCACGGTTGCTTGTGAATGCTTTCACGATCACCGTAGATGTCAATAGGTCTCCGGCGCACCGTGGGGGAGATCACGCTCTAGGTCCCCGCATGGGGGACCTGCCCGGTCCTTTGTACTCGCGTCCGGGGGTTTTCGCACCCCAACCGGGAGATTTTTCTTCGTGTCAGCGGACTCAGGAGGGCTTGGGAGCCACCACGTCCAAGACGCTGGGTACAGATGTGAAATGCACCATCTTGCGTTTTCCGATGAAGTCGCCGTCGATTTGCAGGCCGATCTCCGAGTCGGTCTCCACGCGCACCGACGGGACGTCGTCGGCTCGGAAAAGTATCGGTGACTTGGGGTTTCCGTTCTCCGCCAGCAACTGTCGAGCAAGCAGCAGGGTGCGGGTCACGCTCATCGACTTCGTCGCGAACACCCCGAGGCCCGATTCGAAGGTCGTCGTGGGATTGGTACGAACCGGACGATCCTCCAGGTAGGTCCACGGACTCGAATTCGTGACGAAGGCGTAATAGACCTCCTCTACGGGATCTCGTCCTGGGGTCTGGACAGTGACGCGCGGATCCTGGCGCCTGGCCCGGAAGAACTGGCGCACCGTGGTGCGCAGATAGCGCGCGGGAGTCGCCTTGCGGCCCTTGGCGCGGGCGGCGTCGATGGCCTCGCACACATCGGCGTCCAGGCCGACGCCGGCGCTGAAGGTGAACCAGCGGTCGTCGGCCAGGCCGAGGCCGATGCGGCGGTCGGCGTCTCTGGCCAGCAGGTCGATGAGCTGGTTGGTCGCGGTCACCGGGTCGGGGGAGATGCCGAGGGCGCGCGCGAACACGTTGGCCGAGCCGCCGGGGATGATGCCGAGGCGCGGGCGCCACACCTGGTCGTCGCCGACCTGGGGCAGCGGCAGGAAGCCGTTGATGGTCTCGTTGACCGTCCCATCGCCACCGTGCACGACGATCAGGTCCATTTCCTGCGTCGATGCCCACTGGGCCAGTTCGGCGGCGTGACCGCGATGCTGGGTGTGCGCAACGGTCAGCTGCGTTCGGCTCTCCAACGCGTGGGCGAGCAGATCCCGGGTGGCCGGGGTCGTCGAGGTGGCATTGGGGTTGACAATGAGCAGCGTCCGCACCGGGTCGAGCCTAGTGCGCACCGGCGAACAACCGGCGCCCGCCGCGACCACGACGCTTCGTCGTAGGCTGGGGTACGTGGCAGAGCAGGACGTGACAGGCGATGAACAGCGCGCGAGCGACGACCAGGGGTCGACCGGCATCCCGATGACGGTGCGGGTCGCCGGCGGGCTCGTCTCGTTCGAGGGACTCGTCGGCGTGGTGATCGCGATCGTGCTGATCGTGCGGGCGCTGACCGGGCACGACCAGTCCGAGGCCAGCGGGGTCGGGACGGCGCTGTGGTTCGGCGTGCTGTTCGGTGGCGTGCTCGCCGCGGGGGTCGGGTTGCTGCGTGGCAAACGCTGGGGACGGGCCATCGCCGTGATCGCGAACGTGCTGTTGCTGCCGGTCGCCTGGTCGTTGCTGACCGACTCGCATCAGCCGCTGTGGGGCACCGTGGTGGGGATCGTGGCGGTGGCCGGTCTCGGCACGTTGTTCGCCCCGGCGACCAGCCAGTTCATGGCCCAGGACTATGGCGAGATTCCCGGAGAAGACAAGTACTGATAGCTGCCGGGCACAGACGGCGTCGAAAGTGATTCGGAGCACTATCGGCTGTCAGGGCGGGAATACGGCGGAATTCCTGATCAGCCGGTCACCGCGCGTAAAGCTTCCCGGCACAGGCGGTCGGCGCGGCGGGTGGTCTCGGGCTGTCGGAACCCCTGCGTGAGGGCAAGGACCTGCGCGCACGCGGTGTCGAGGTCGATGTGGTGGCCGACCGAGACGAACAGCGGTTTGACCTCGTCACGGGTGCGCAGCGCGCGTCCGACGACCTCGCCGTCGATCGTGACATCGCTGCCCGCACCCCGACTCGGACCGGGTTCGGCGTAATCACCCCACACCGATTTGGCGACCCCGATCGTCGGAATTCCGGTGAGCAATCCGACATGACACGCCAGTCCGAATCGACGCGGATGCGCGCGACCCTGTGCATCGCACACCAGCAGATCCGGTGTGGCAGTGAGTTTCTCCAATGCGGCGACCGTGGCGGGAAGTTCGCGGAACGCGAGAAGTCCCGGCACATAAGGAAATTGCGAATTGCTATGAGCGACGACGGATTCCCGCGTTTCCATCGTCACCATGTCGAGAATTACGGCGGCGGTCGCGACAGTGCCGTCTTCGGCATAGGCCGAATCAATTCCGGCCGCTGTCGAAAATGGCGGCGGCACAAGGTTTTCCGTGGAGACGAGCGGGTGGAGTTCGTCCTGGAGGGCGACGGCCTGCTCGGGTGTGCGCGGCCACTCATACGGCAACTCGATCCGCATGAAGGTCAGTTCAGCGCCATGGCGGTCAGTTCGGGGCCCGAGAGTCGGTAGCCGACCCACTCGTCCTGCCGGGCGGCGCCGAGGGACTCGTAGAACGCGATCGACGGGGTGTTCCAGGTGAGAACCGACCACGCCACCCGGCTGTAGCCGTGCTCGACGGCCTCGGCGGCCAGTGCGGCGATCAGCGCGCGGCCAAGGCCGGTGCCCCGTGCCTCCGGGCGCACGTAGAGGTCCTCGAGCCAGATCCCGTGCACGCCGTCCCAGGTCGAGTAGTTGAGGAACCAGATCGCGCAACCCACCACCCGACCCTCGTGCTCGGCGACATGCGCGAAGAGCGCGGGAGCGGGGCCGAACAGCGAAGAGCGCAACTGCTCGACGGTCAGCGTGCACTCGGCGGGCGCCTTCTCGTACTCGGCCAGGTCGTGCACGAGCCCGACCAGCGCGGGCACATCGGCGGGGGTGGCGCGGCGGACACTCATCGGGCGGCTCCTTCGGCGGGCTCGGTGCGGACGGTCAGATTGTGGCCCCAGATGGTGTGCGCGTCGTGGTCGAAGCCGAGCACGCTGACCGCGCCGGTCGACATCGCGAATCGGCGACCCTCCCGCACCGCGAACTCCGCCCAGCGCGCGATCAGCACGCGCGAGAAGTGCCCGTGCCCGACCAGCACCACATCGCGACGCGGCAGTTCCGGCTCGACCCCGGCCAGCACCCGGTCGGCCCGCGCGCCCACCTGCTCGGCCGTCTCACCGCCGGGCACGGGCGCGGTCCACACCGTCCACCCCGGCACGGTCTCGCGGATCTGGGCGGTTGTGATGCCCTCGTACTGCCCGTAGTTCCACTCGACCAGATCGTCGTCGACCTCGACGGGGGACAGGCCCGCCAACTCGGCGGTCTGGCGGGCCCGCAGGCGCGGACTGGTGAAGCAGAGCGGATCGCGCAGCTCGAGCGAGCGCAGCACCAGCCCGGCGTCGAGGGCCTGCGCCCGGCCCAGTTCGGTCAGGGGCAGGTCGGTGAAACTGGTGTGCTTGCGCCGGCTCGACCACTCGGTTTCCCCGTGGCGCAGCAGGACCAGACGGGCGTCGGGTGTGGACATGGGTCCATCATGGCAGTGCGGTCTCAGTCGAGCGCGTAGAGCTGGCCGCCGCGTCGCTCGAACACGGTCTCGCCGAGGACGGCGGTGGAGATGGTGTCGCCCTGATAGTCGGTGCGCTGCACGGGAATCTGCGCGACGGTCGAGCCGTTGCCGCTGTCCACCGCCGCCAGGCCCGTCGCGACCGGGACCAGCAGCCTGCCCGCCATCAGCGCCGGGGTGCCCAGCGCGCCGGGCACGGTCCAGGCCGGTTCCAAGGTGTTGGCGCTCAACGCGATCAGGCTGGTGCCGGTGAAGGCGTAGATGGCCGAACCGAGTCGGGTCACCGTGGCGCGGTTGTCCCATTCGCCGGGGAGCGGGTAGGTCGCGAGCTCGTTGCCGGTGCCGTCGTGCACGATCAGCCGGGCGGGCAGGCCGGGTTCGGTGGCGGTGGGTTCGGTCGGCGGGTAGTAGACGGCGATCTTGTTGTCCGACACCGCGATCACCCGCACCGCACCGGACTCCGCGCCCGGCGAGGTGAGCACCCGCGAACCGTGTTCCTCCGGGGCCGTCGACTCCTTCGGGGCCGGGTTGAGGACCGTCAACCGGTTGGTGGCGTCGCCGGGACACCGCTCCAGCACCGCCAGCCGCGACGAACTCGACGCCGCCGACCGCAACTCACATCCCTTGCGCGGCTGCGTGTTCGGATTCACCGGGGCATCCACGTACCCGTACTCGAGCGTGCGCACCAGATCCGAACGCCACACCTCGAGCCGCTGCGGCCCGAGCGCCAGCAGATACGTGCCGTCCCCGGAGACCCGGATCTCGTCGTCCATATAGCTGGTCCTGGCCACCCGCCGCTGCCCCGTATCGGCCTCGAGCATCACCGACTGACTGCACCCACGCTGATCCCGGAAGGTGGCGATCACGGTCCCGTACTGCGACTCCACCGCGCACAACGGCATATCCCGTCGATACCACCACAGCTGATTCCCGGTCACCGGATCCCGCCCACTGACCGTCCCCGAATCCCCGGTCACCACCACATTCCCCGAGGTCAACGCCCGCCGACTCGACGAATCGGCCGCATGCCACTTCTCCTGCAGCGAGGTGGGCAGCTCGGTAGCCGCGGTGATGGTGGCGGCCGGCGTCGCGGCGGTGACCGAATCGGTCCCGGTCGCATCGGCCCTGGCCCAGATAACGAACGCCGCCACAACCAGGGTGGCGGCGATGACTCCGGCTACGACGATGTCGGCGCGCGTCCGCCGTTCGGGTGCGAGCACGAGGGCGAGTGTATGTAACCGGCGACCGGACGGCACGGCTGGGGCGGTGTGCCCGGCAGCGACTACCATCGATCCGGGCGGCGTACCGGCCTCGCGAGAGTGCGTCGGGTGCTACGGAATAGATGGTGGGGATGGGGGCACGGTGGGACATGTACGCCGACGATCTTCGGTCTGCCGGTGGCGGTGTGGGCGGGTGGGGCCATCGCGGTCCACGCCGGGACGCGGCGAACCCGCTCGCTCACCCTCACCCCGCGACTGCTGATCCTGCCCGGCCCGATGTTCCTGCAGCGCAGGATTCGCTGGGTGGATGTGCGGAGCGTGGAGGTGGGGCAGTCGACGCTGGCGGGTGCGGTGATCCGGGTGGAGGTCCGGCGACCGCGCGGGCAGCGGAATGTGCGGCGGGCGGTCTACGCCGAACGGTTCTCGGTCGGCGCCGCCGCGACCTTTCAACTCCTGCGCTTCTATCACGAGCACCCGGCACTGCGTCCCGAGCTGGGTGACGAGCGCGCGGTCGATCGGCTGCTGTCGTATCGACTGCTGGAATCCGGCCCGTTCAGTGCGGAGAACGAGCCGGTTTCCTGGTGAAAGTCGAGGTCAGAGGCCCAGTTCGGCCATGCGGGCGGCGTGGCGTTCCTGCATGCGGTCGAAGAGGGTGGCGATGCCGTTGAGGTCGCCGGTGGCGGCGAGGACGAGTTCGGCGAGTTCGTCGCGCTGGGCCATGACGAACTGGGCCTGGGTGATGGCCTCGCCGAGCAGGCGGCGGCCCCAGAGGGTGAGGCGGTCGCGTTCGGAGCGGCTGGCGGCGACGGCGCTGCGGACCTCGTCGACGACGAACTGGGAGTGGCCGGTCTCGGCGAGGACGTCACGGACCACGTCGGAGACCTCCGCGGGCAGGGCGCCGGCGATCTCGGTGTAGAAGTCGGCGGCCAAACCGTCGGCGACGTAGAACTTCACCATCGACTCGAGCCAGGTCGAGGGGTCGGTGGAGGCGTGGTAGGAGTCCAGCGCGCCCTGGTACTGGGCCATCGCGGCCTCGGCGTCGGCGCCGCGCTCGGTGAGCGCCGCCTCGAGGGTCTCGAAGTGCGCGAGTTCGGCGGCGGCCATCTTGGCGACCCCGATCCGCCCACGCAACGACGGCGCCTGCTTGGCCTCCTCGGCGAGCCGATAGAACGCGGAGAGCTCACCGTAGGCGAGGACCGCGAACAGCTCGGTCACTCCCGGGTGGTCCGCGGCGAGCGGCGTGGTGGTGAAGAATTCCGGCGCAGAGGTCTGGGCTCCCATGACTGTCAACTCTAGTCCTGATCGACGGTCAGTCGCGTTCGGCCAGGAATTTGTCCAGGTGCGCCCAGGTGGTCTCGCGGGCCTCGGGTCCGGTGAGAATGCCGAGGTGGCTGCCCGGCACGACCTCGTAGGTGACCGACGGCGAACCCGACAGCGTGCGCAAACCCGCCTCGACGGCGGCCTTGGGCGTGATCACGTCGGACTTGCCGCCGATCAGCAGCACCGGCACCCGCACGTCGGCGAGCTCGATGGTGCGATCGGCGAGTTCGAGCTTGCCCTTGCCGATGTCGTTGGCCAGCATCATCCGACCCCACAGCTGGTTGTAGAAACGGCCGGGGTAACCGGGCATGGCGGCCTGGAAACGGTCGATCGATTCCATCTTGGCCAGGGTCTCGGTGTTGGTGATGTTGCGGGCGATGAAGCGCGGACGCGCCAGTTCGCGGTCGTAGGCGGCGAGCCGGTAGCCGAGCTTGGTCAGCGGCGCGGGAATGCCGCCGACGGCGCGGACCAGCGCGGTCGAGGCCCGGCCGCCGGTCAACTTGGCGACCGCGCGCAACTGCGGGATGCCCAGCATCTTGTCGTAGTCCAGCGGCGGGCCGACGCCGGTGACCGAACGGATCGGCAATTCGGGGTTGGCGGCGGCGGTGAGCAACGAGAACATGCCACCGACCGACCAGCCGATCAGATCCACCGGCACCCCGCCGCGATCGGCGCTCACCCGCAGAATCGCCTCGGGCAGGATGTCGGTGACCCAGTCCTCGAAGCCCATCCGGCGGTCGGCGAAGGAGATCTCGCCGTAGTCGACCAGGTAGGGCGAGCGGCCGGTCTCCACCAGGTAGCGGGCCAGACTCTGATCGCGACGCAGGTCGAAGCAGGTGGCGGGAGCGGCCAACGGCGGCACCAATAGCACAGCGGAATCGCTTGCGGCGGACTGGAATTCGGTGTCGTAGCGACGCAGCAGGCGGTGCGGCTCATCCCACAGCACGGTCGAGGGCGCCGGGTCGACGGGCTCGATGCCCGCGCCGAAGCTCAGCGCCCACGCGTTGCGCGCGGCAGTGGTGACGGTGTCGGTGATGCTCACACCTAGAAATGTCTCACATCCGGTACCGCCGGTTCCCAGTGAGCTCGATTACACCCCGGCCGGGCTGGAGAAATCGCCGATCATGAATTGTGCTGCGCGACACCGCCCGTGCGCAGGCATTTGTCCGGCGCAGCGGATTTCGGGTGACATCGAGCCACGTCGAAATTCGGATTGCGCACATTATCACGCTACAATCTCCATGGACAACGCTAGTTTCGTCGCCGTGGGCATAACCCGCAGGCGGACCGAGGCGTAGTCCGCAGACAGCAATGTCGCAGAAAATGTGCGCGCAACGGATCCGCATCACCGCAGCGCCGCGCCGATGACACCGTCGGACCGACCACCTATAACCCCTGGTCGGCGATGGTTATCCGGCGCAGGCCCGGTGAATATCACAGGCGGATATGTGGTCGTCGCGGGCCGACCGGCCCGCCCCACCTCGTGCGTGCGAGATGCAATGACGAGGAAGGCACGAACACTGAGCAAGATCACTGTCGAACAGGAACCCGGCGTGGCCGACACACTCCTGACGGCCGAACTGGACACCACTCATATCCCGCCGAGTTTCGCCGAATTGGGCGTGCGCGAAGAAATCGTGCGCGCGCTCGGCGAGATCGGGATCGAACGCACCTTCGCGATTCAGGAACTCACCCTGCCGCTGGCGCTGGCCGGCGAGGATCTCATCGGCCAGGCCCGCACCGGCATGGGCAAGACCTTCGGGTTCGGCGTGCCGCTGCTGCACCGCGTCGCCACCGCCGACACCGGCACCACCCCGCTCGACGGCACCCCCCGCGCGCTGGTCATCGTGCCCACCCGTGAGCTGTGCATCCAGGTCAGCAAGGACCTGGAGAACGCGAGCAAGTACCTGACCAACCACAAGGGCCCGCTCAAGGTCGCCGCCATCTACGGTGGGCGCCCCTACGACACCCAGATCGCCGCCCTGCGCGACGGCGTCGACGTGGTCGTCGGCACCCCGGGACGCCTGCTGGACCTGGCCAACCAGAACCACCTCATCCTCGGCAAGATCGGCGTGCTCGTCCTCGACGAAGCCGACGAGATGCTCGACCTCGGCTTCCTGCCCGATATCGAGCGCATCCTGTCGATGGTGCCCGACAAGCGTCAGACGATGCTGTTCTCGGCCACCATGCCGGGCCCGATCATCACCCTGGCCCGCACCTTCCTGACCAAGCCGACGCACATCCGCGCCGAGCTGGCCAACGACTCCGCGGTGCACGACCGCACCGAGCAGTTCGTCTACCGCGCCCACGCGATGGACAAGGCCGAACTGGTCGCGCGCGTGTTGCAGGCCGAGTCGCGTGGCGCGACGATGATCTTCACCCGCACCAAGCGCACCGCGCAGAAGGTGGCCGACGATCTCGCCGAGCGCGGGTTCAATGTCGGCGCCGTGCACGGCGACCTCGGCCAGATCGCCCGGGAGAAGGCGCTGACCAAGTTCCGCAAGGGCGGCATCGACGTGCTCGTCGCCACCGATGTGGCCGCGCGCGGTATCGACATCGACGACGTCACCCACGTCATCAACTACCAGTGCCCCGAGGACGAGAAGACCTACGTGCACCGCATCGGCCGCACCGGTCGCGCGGGCCGCACGGGTGTCGCGATCACCCTCATCGACTGGGACGAGCTGCACCGCTGGGAGTCGATCAACAAGGCGCTCGGACTGAACATGTCCGACCCCGCCGAGACCTACTCGCGCTCGCCGCACCTCTACAGCGACCTCGGCATCCCCGAGGGCATCACCGGCGTGATCCGCAAGAAGGCCCCCGCCCGGGACGAGGACGCCGTGGTCGAGGAGCGCACCGAGCGCCCCAAGTCCACCCGCAGCCGCCGTCGCACCCGCGCGGGCACCCCGATCACCGAGGGTGCGGAGTCGACCACCGACACGGTGGAAACCTCCGACGACACGGCCGACGGCGACAAGCCCGCCCGCCGCAGGCGTTCACGCCGCCGCAAGCCCGCCGAGAACGGCGAATCGGGCGCCACCGAGGCCTCGACCGACGCACCCGAGCAGGCCCCCGCCGAAGGCGACGACCAGCCCAAACCGGCCCGCCGCCGCCGTCGCCGCAAGCCCGCCGACTCCGCCACCGCCGAGTCCACGGCCACCGTCGACGCCTGAGTCGTCACTCCGGCGCCATCGCGCAACCACGGACCGCTGCCCACGTGAGAATTCACGTGCGCAGCGGTCCGTGCTGTTTCTGCCTCGACCTCGCGCGGACTACTCGCCCGAGGCGCGGTGGTGGATCAGGCGCAATTCCGTTGTGCGGGCGGCGGTTTCGCGGGGGAGCCAGATTACTACCTGTTGGTCTTTTTCGGCGGCGAGGGTTTGGACGGTGTAGGTGAGGGTGCCTCGGGTGGGGTGTTCGAAGCCGAGGAGGGTGGGGGTGTCTTCGGCCAGGCGGTGGGGTTGCCAGCGGTGGGCGAATTCGGGTTCGGTGAGCAGGGTGGTGATGACGTCGGCTACGCGTTCGTCGTCGGGGCGGCGTAGGCGGGTGCGGGCCAGTTGGTCGGCGAGGTGGTCGGCGAACTGGGGCCAGTCGGTGACGGTGGTGCGGGCCAGGGGGTGGCGGAAGGTCCAGACGGCCAGGTTGACCTGGTCGGGGTTGTCGAGCAGGCCCAGTGGGGTGGCCAGGTCGGCCCACGCGCTGTTCCAGGCGAGGACGTTGGCGCGGGGGCCCAGCGCGAAGGCGGGGGTGGGGGTGAGTGAGTCGAGGACGCCGCGGATGGCAGCGGGGACCCGATCGAGTTCGGGGTCGAAAGCCGTACTGGGGCAGCGTGCTTCGCAACTGCTGGTCAGTGCGAGCCACCCGAAATGGGCGCGTTCGGTGTCGTTGAAACGCAGGGCGCCTGCCAGGGCGTCCACGACCGACATCGACGGATTGGTGTCGCGGCCCTGTTCGAGGCGGGCCAGGTAGTCCGCGCTCACCCCGGCCAGCACCGCGACCTCCTCGCGCCGCAGGCCGGGCGTGCGTCGCCTGCCGCCGCCGGGTAGGCCGACCTCGTCGGGGGTCAGTTCGGCCCGGCGCGCGATGAGCAGTTCCGCGAACGCCGAACGAGCCGCTGTCCGATCCGTCATGTCCTCGCCTGCCATGCTTCGATAGTGCCCGTCGCGGCCGCTGCCAGCCACGCCCTGCCAGGACCAGGATAGTCGCGGTCTGGCTAACGGACCGCGGTCCGGTCAGGGTGGAGTCATGACTTCCTCGACACAGACCCAGCAGCTCGCGGCCGGATCCTGGGCGCTCGACGCCGCCCACTCCTCGGTCTCGTTCACCGTGCGCCACCTCGGCATCGCGAAGGTGCGCGGCGGGTTCACCCGGTTCGAGACCGAGTTCGTCGTCGACGAGACCGGCGCGGCCACCCTCGGCGCCACCATCGACCTCGACTCCTTCGACACCGCCAACCCCGACCGCGACGCCCACATCCGCCAGGCCGACTTCCTCGACGTCGCCAACCGCCCGACCCTGAGTTTCCGTGCGACCCAACCGGTTCGGGTCGCGGAGACCTTCACCGTCACCGGTGAGGCCACCCTCGGCGACATCACCAAGCAGCTGACCCTCGACGTCGAATGGGGCGGCGTCGCCGACTTCGCCGACGGCACCCGCCACGCCGGCTTCTCCGCCACCGGCGCCATCAAGCGCTCCGACTTCGGCGTCGGCGTTCCCATGCCGGGCATGCTGTCGGACACCGTGAAGATCGAATTGGAGATCGAACTGATCGAGCCCGCGTGATCTCGTTCGCTCACAGCGCAGGCGGCTCTCACACCGGCTTCGGACCCCTGCACTAACCTGGGAGTCGACAACACAGGACTCTTACGTTCGGAGGTTGGCCGTGGAGGTCAAGATCGGTATTTCGGATAGCCCGCGAGAGCTCGTCATCAACAGTGCGCAGACCCCTGACGAGATCGAGGCGCTGGTTTCCGATGCGCTGAGTGGCTCCGCCGGCGTCGTGTCGCTCACCGACGAGAAGGGTCGCAAGTTCCTGATCCAGGCCGCGAAGGTCGCCTACGTGGAGATCGGTTCCCCGGCCACCGGCCGCGTGGGCTTCGCCACGGTGTAATACCCGAGCGTCGACTGTGCCCCGTCATCGACCGCGATGACGGGGCACAGTTCTCTCTGCCGTCGCGCCAACGGATTTCGCACGGGCGTTATCCTCGTGCGGTGGATGTGGTGATCTACACCGACGGGGCGTGCAGCCCGAACCCCGGCCCCGGCGGATGGGGCGCCGTCCTGCGTCACGGCGAGCACGAGAAGGAGCTCTACGGCTCCGACCCCGGGCCCACCACCAACAACCGGATGGAACTCACCGCCCCGCTGCGAGCGCTGCGGGCACTGAAACGCCGCTCGACGGTGATCATCTACACCGACAGCACCTACGTGCGCGACGGCATCACCAAATGGGTGCACGGCTGGCAGCGCAACGGCTGGATGACCTCCGCGCGCGCACCGGTGAAGAACGCCGATCTGTGGCGCGAACTCGTCGCCGTATGCGCCGAGCACGACGTGGAATGGCGCTGGGTCAAAGGCCACGCCGGAGATCCCGGCAACGAACACGCCGACCGCCTCGCTGTCCGCGGTTCCGTCGAAGCGGGAGGCTCCGCGGAGCAGCCGGGCCGCGCGCCCCGCAACGACCGCCCGAAGACGCCGAAACCCGCGGCGGGTACCCCGTCATCCGGTTCGTGCGGTGCGGTCACCAGAAGGGGTGCGCCCTGCGGGATCGGGGCCAACCCGTCCGGCCTGTGCCACCTGCACGATCCCGCGCTGCAATGTGGTGCGCTGAATGCCAAGGGCAAGCGCTGCGGCGTCGCCACCGGCGGGGGTCGCTGTGGAAAGCATCAGGGCGCGGCGGACGCCGGGTTGCCGGGCATGTGAACAGCCAGACTCAGCCGACGCGGCCGCTGTCGCTCCCGGTACGCGACAACTGATTCCATACGAACATGGGTAACTCGCCGGGTACGCCCAGAACGTGACCCGCGCGATACCGCAGCACCGATCGGGAACGTGGTGCGGCTCTCAGCTGTCGGCAGAATCCCCGGAGAGGCGGATCGGCACGTGCTTGAGGCCGCCCCAGGCGAGGGAGACGGTGGTGTCGACGGCTTCGTCCTTGGGGACGGGGCGGTCGGCTTCGAGCCAGTAGCGGGCCGAGAACTGGCTGGCGCCAACGAGACTCACGGCCAGGATGCGGGCGCGGTAGGGGTCGAGGCCCGAGTCGTGGGCTACCAGGTCGAAGACCGCGTCGACGCAGGCCTCGGTGGCCTGTTCTACGCGGCGCTGGACCTGCGGTTCGCTGGTGAGGTCGGACTCGAAGACCAGGCGGAAGCCCTGCATCTCGTTGTCGACGAAATCGAAGTAGGCGGCGACGGCGGCGCGCACGCGCTGCTTGTTGTCGGTGGTGGAGCGCAGCGCCTGGCGCACGCTCGACACCAGGATGTCGACGTAGTTCTGCAGCACCGCCAGGTACAGCTCGAGCTTGCTGGCGAAGTGTTGGTACAGCACCGGCTTGCTGACGCCGGCCACCTGGGAGATCTCGTCCATACCGGCCGAGTGGTACCCGCGCTGGACGAAGACCTCGCTGGCGGCGAGCAGGAGCTGCTGGCGGCGTTCGTCACGGGGCAGGCGGGTGCCGCGCTTGGCCGGGACCGTCTCCGGCACCGATCGGCGCGAGGGCATGCGGTCCACGAGGTCAGTCATCTCTGCTCTCTTAGTCGTTTCCCGCGGCCGCCGATGTGGGCCTCGGGTATCCCAAGAACGATACTCGCAACGTGTTCACCCTGCGTCTCGCCCTGGAAATGTCCTACCAGGCCCGGGAGTTCGCCGGGCCGTAACCGGGGGAACTACCTCGCACCGCCCGCACGGTCGATTTGCCCACTGTGAGAATCTGGTGCGGTGACCGACCGCGCGGACGACCATCCCGGCGGCGGGCGCGATGTCGCTCGTCCCACGCAACCCTCCGAATCCGGTGCCGACTCCTCGGCGCCGCAGGGTCGGGAAGTGCAGGTCTATGACCCGCTCGGGCTGTATCAGCCCGCGGACCGCTCTCGCCAGCCCCTCCGTGCCCGCTGGGACCCCACCGACAGCGACAACGGGCGCCCACGCAGCCCGCAGCGCGACGCCAAGAAGCAGAGCGCGCTGGGTCGATTCGTCTCCGCCTACGGGTGGCGGGCCTACGCGCTGCCGGTGCTGTTGGCCATCACCGCGATCGTGGTCGTGGACGCGGTGCGCACCGGTCCGCTGACCGCGCCGCTGGATCCCGGCTTCGGCACGCTGAGTCCGAAGGTGGCCCAGTCGGGCATCATCGGCGCACCGCCCGGCGACGGGAAGTTCCCGGCGAATCTGCCGTTGGGCGCGCTGCCGGAGGGCGGCGAGTTCGTCGAACGGGCCGCGGGGACCTGGCATATCGTGCCCGGCACCACCGCGCAGGTCGGGCTCGGCCGTGAACGCGTGTTCCGCTACACCGTCGAGGTCGAGGACGGGATCGACACCACCCCGTTCGGCGGCGACATCGCCGTGGCGAAGATGGTGGAGACCACCCTGGCCAACCCGAAGAGCTGGACCAACGACCCCAAGTTCGGTTTCCAGCGGGTGGACGCGGGCCCGGTCGACTTCCGCCTCTCGCTCACCTCCCGCGACACCACCCGCGCCTCGTGCGGCTTCGAGATCCCGATCGACTCCTCCTGCTACAACGCCGACCTCGACCGCGTGGTGCTCTCGGAGGTCCGCTGGGTGCGCGGAGCGCTGGCCTTCGACGGCGACATCGGCTCCTACCGGCAGTACCAGATCAACCACGAGGTCGGCCACGCCATCGGCTACCACGGCCACCAGCCGTGCGAGAACGACGGCGGCCTGGCCCCGGTGATGATGCAGCAGACCTTCGGCACCGACAACAACGACATCGCCGCGCTCGACCCGCACGGTGTGGTCCCCGCCGACGGCAAGAGCTGCCGGTTCAACCCCTGGCCCTACCCGCGCGGGTAGTGGCGTGGCCCATGCGGGACCATGGGCGGGAAGAACAGCGCGGCGGGTCTGGTTGTAGTCAGCAGAACGACCATCGGTTTGCGGCGCCAGCCGCCAATGAACACAGGAGTTCCTACGTGACTTCCCATGGGACGTTGCCGCCGCTCGTAGAGCCGGCGGCGGAACTGACCAAGGACGAGATCGCCCGCTACAGCAGGCACCTGATCATCCCCGATCTGGGCGTCGACGGTCAGAAGCGGTTGAAGAACGCCAAGGTGCTCGTGATCGGCGCGGGCGGCCTCGGCTCGCCCGCCCTGCTGTACCTGGCCGCGGCCGGGGTCGGCACGCTCGGCATCGTCGAGTTCGACGAGGTCGACGCGTCCAACCTGCAGCGCCAGATCATCCACGGCGAATCCGATATCGGTCGCCCCAAGGCCGACAGTGCGCGCGATTCCATCCTGGAGATCAACTCCGGGCTCACGGTCAACCTGCACAAGATCCGCCTCGAACCCGAGAACGCGGTCGAACTGTTCGCCGAGTACGACCTGATCGTCGACGGCACCGACAACTTCGCCACCCGCTACCTGGTCAACGACGCCGCCGTGCTCGCGGGCAAGCCCTATGTGTGGGGCTCGATCTACCGCTTCGAGGGTCAGGTGTCGGTGTTCTGGGAGGACGCCCCCGACGGTCGCGGCATCAACTACCGCGACCTGTACCCGGAGGCCCCGCCGCCGGGCATGGTCCCGTCCTGCGCCGAGGGCGGCGTGCTGGGCGTGCTGTGCGCCTCGATCGGGTCGATCATGGTGACCGAGGCGATCAAGCTCATCACCGGCATCGGCGAGACACTGCTGGGCCGCCTGATGGTTTACGACGCACTCGACATGAACTACCGCACCATCAAGCTGCGTCGCGACCCGCAGCGTCAGCCGATCACCGAACTGATCGACTACGACGCGTTCTGCGGGGTGGTGTCGGAGGAGGGCATGGCCGCCGCGGCCGGGTCGACCGTCACCGCCGCCGAGCTCAAGGACCTGCTCGACGCGGACAAGGTCGAACTGATCGACGTGCGCGAACCGGTGGAGTGGGACATCGTCCACATCGCGGGCGCGACGCTGATCCCCAAGGACCGCATCCTGTCCGGTGAGGCGCTGGCCGAACTGCCCCAGCACAAGCCGATCGTGCTGCACTGCAAGACCGGCATCCGCTCGGCCGAGGCGTTGGCCGCGCTCAAGCGGGCCGGGTTCGCCGACGCCACGCATCTGCAGGGCGGCGTGGTCGCGTGGGCCAAGCAGGTCGACCCGTCGCTGCCGATCTACTGATCCGCGCGCGCCGTAGATTGCGGTGAGGTCGCGAAGTGGACAGTCACAGCGTGCCTCGGGCCGTCATCGGTGATCGCGGGGTTACGGTACGGCCCGTGACCTCAGTCGAACCTCCCGAGCATGTGCGAGCCACATTCGGGCTTCGCGAAGTGACACCGGTCCCGCTCGGTGACTGGGACGGTGGCTGGCGCATGGGTGATGTGGTGCTCAGCCCCGTGGCCGATCACGCGCGGGCCGCGTGGTCGGCCAAGATCCGCGAACACCTCGCCGTCGACGGGCTGCGGGTGGCCCGTCCGGTGCGGGCCACCGACGGCCGGTATGTGGTGTCCGGGTGGCGGGCCGACACCTATGTCGACGGTGCGCCCGAGCCGCGCCACGACGAAGTCGTCTCGGTGTCGCTGCGCCTGCACAAGGCCACCGCCGAACTGGATCGGCCCCGCTTCCTGGTTCAGCCGCCGGTCGCGCCCTGGGTGGACGTGGACGTGTTCGTCGCGGCCGATCGTGCCGCCTGGGAATCGATCCCGCTGCGGACGTTGCGCGCGGGCGGCGCCCCGATCGCCACGACCCCCGACGGTCAGCGTTCCCTGGAACTGATCGGCCAGCTCTCCACCCTGCGCAAACCCGTGCGCAGCCCCGACCAGCTCGTGCACGGCGACCTGTTCGGCACCGTCCTGTTCACCGGCGCCCACACCCCCGGCCTGACCGACATCACCCCCTACTGGCGCCCCGCCGTCTGGGCCGCCGGTGTGGTGGTCGTCGACGCGCTGGCGTGGGGTGGCGGTGACGACGGTCTGCTCGACCGCTGGTCCACGCTGCCGGAATGGCCGCAGATGTTGTTGCGCGCCTTGATCTTCCGACTAGCGGTCCACGCGCTCCACCCCCGCTCCACCCCGGAAGCCTTCCCCGGCCTGGCCCGCACCGCCGATATGGTCCGTCTCTCGCTCTAGTCGCTGCCTGACCAAAGGCATTGGGACTCAACCTTTCTCGAGGTAGTCCCGTGCTATGTTCGTCGGGCATCGCCGCCATGTGTCCTGCGCCGGACCGGGGGAACCAGCGCGGCTCGTCACGAGTGGTGAGGACTGCTGCGGGTGAGAATCCAGCCGAGACAACAGATCCTGGACATCTGGGGCGCCATGCTCTCGGCCTGCTACCGGGACGAGAAGTGGCACTGGGACGGCGTGCTCGCCGCCAATTCGATCAGCGACTCCGAACAGCTGCTGTGCCTGCTGTATCCGGCCACCGAGATCGAGAGCTTCGCACTGGACCGCCCGGAGGCGATGTCCGACGACGTCATGGCGGTACTCGAGGCCTTCGGCGGGCAGACCAGGATCGGGATCACCGTGCTCGGCCTGCTCGAGGAATACCTCGAACGCAACACCGACGAGGTCGGCCTGCCCCGCTTCGACGCGGGCAGCTACCTGCGCGGTGACCACCCGCCCACCCCCGCGCAGCAGCGACTGGAAGTGGTCGACGGCTACTCGATGTCGGTGACCCTGTGCATCGCCGCGCTCGGCTTCGCCCGGGTCTTCGACCGCTGGGCGCGCACCGAACGGCGCAAGGACATCAGCGCCCGCATCGCCGTGCTGAACGAGGGGATGAGCGCCCGGTTGACCGCGGCCATGACCGGGCTGGTGCGCAGCTTCGTGGTCAACACCATGTCGGCGCGTTCGCCCGAGGGTGAGGTGCTGATCGGCATGCTCAACCAGTCGGGCCAACCCGACCGGGTGGTCGCCGACTCGGTGGCCCGCAGCCTCGAACGCGTGCGGGCCAGACTGCGCGACGACGTCTCGCTGGGCCACACCGCCGAATCCGAACTCGACGACGAGGACCTGCTGTTCGAATGCGGGTGGAGCTGGGGCGTGGTGGCGGGCGCCGACGAGGTCGACTACGTGGCCCCCGAGCTCGGCACCGGCGTCGGCTACGCCGATCCGCGCCCGTACCTGTACTTCACCATCGTCGCCCTCGACGGCATCAACGACGTGCTCTCCCAGCGCACCAGGGACCTCGACCTGCTCGACGACACCCAGTACCGCCTGGCCGAGGCGTTGCGCGTGCGCTGGGACATCACCCAGCGCTACTGGGCCACCGTCGCGCGATTCGGCACCGGAACCTGGCCGCTCGAGGACATTCCGTGGCGCACCACCGACGGCGAGGAATCGGACTACTTCAGCCTGCTCGTCTCGGCGGTGCTGATCCAGGAACTGGTGGCGCGCACGGCCTCCGATGACGACCTGACCCGCGCGATCGGCATCTTCGACGAACTCGCCCGACGCGGCCGGATCGTGCGACGGCCGACCATGGACGACCCGGCCGCCGCCCTGCACCACCCCGGCGTGCGGATCAGCCTGCACGGCAGCGAGAACGTCGACGGCGGAACACGATTGGCGTGGATCGCCTCCGACTTCGCCCCCGTGCTGCTCAAGCGCAGCTTGCAGGCCGCGCGCCTGTCGAACACCATCCCCGCCCGTGACCGGCTCATGGAGCTGGCCAAGGAGGTGATGGATCACCTGGACCGGCGGATGATCACCGACGGCACCGCCGCGGGCCTGTGGGACGTGCCCGGCGCGGTGTTCGGCGGTTCCACCTCCGACGAGGTGCGGCCGTCCTGGTACATGACCGAGCGGGTGATCGAATGCCTGGTGACCGCCGATCGCACCTTCCGCGAGGTGCCGTTGCGCTCCCCGGCGATGGTCGGGCGCGCGGTGGAACTGCTCAACGAGGCCGAGCACCTGCTCAATCAGGAGATGCTCAATGTCAGCATCGCCGACACTTCGGCCAACCGCATCACCCTCGACGGCGTCGAGGGACAGCTGGCCAGGGCCAGGCAGGTGGTCAATGTCCAACCGGGCACCGCGTTCACCCTGGCCTCGGCCGCGCTGATCGAACTCGACCGGCTCGCCTACGCGCGCCTCGACGCGACAAGGAGCAGCTGAGCCGATGATCGTGTTCGCCACTTCCGACAAGGGCGGAACGGGCCGGTCGGTGACCAGTTGCAATCTCGCCTACCGGCTCGGCATGCGCGGAATCAGCACGGCCTACCTCGATTTCGACTTCGGCTCGCCCACCGCGGGGGCGCTGTTCGAAATCGGTTCGGTCGAACGCGGCACCCGCGCGGGCAACGGCCTGCACTCGTATCTGCGCGGCCACGACAGTGTGCCGCTGCGCGTCGATGTGCGGGCGAGCACGAACCGGGAAGGGTTGCGCCGCCAGCGATCCCGGGGCGGCAAGCTGGTGCTGCTGCCCGGTGACGAGGGCGGCGGGGAGGCGATGTCGGCCAATGATCAGCAGGTGGTGCGGCGCTGTCGGGAGTTGCTGCTCGACCTGGACAGCACCTTCAAGGTGGTGATCGTCGACCTCAGCGCGGGGCGCTCGGTGGCGATGCAGCTCGCGCTGGAAGCGACTCGGCCCCAGGACATGCCGGGCAAGCAGGTGAGCTGGCTGGTGTATCACCGCTGGACCCGCCAGCACCTGATGGCCGCCCACGGCCTGGTGCACGGACCGAAGGGGCTGGTGGAGACCGGCGCCGAACTCGGGTACGCGCCCGAGGACATGCTCGCGCGAATTCGCTACGTGCGCACCGCCGTTCCCCGGGTCACCGACGAGTTCGCGGCCAGCGGCGGACCGCAGGCGGCCTGGCTGATCCGCCAGAACGACACGCTGCGGTCGCTGGCCGCGGAATTCCGGCTCGGCGCGGGCGCGCTGCTGGGGGAGACCCCGGTGGAACCGGTGTTGCAGTGGCGCGAGCAGATCGTGCTCGACGCCGATGTCAACGCGGGCATCGCGAATCGGGCCACGGTGGAGGCGTTCGAGGAATTGGCGCGGCGCCTGTGGGACCGCTCGACCTGGGTGCGTGTGTAGGGTGCCCGAGGTGACCAGTGCCTACACCGAGGCGACGGCTTCGACGCGGGTCGAGGATGTCGCGCTGTCGCACGTGTCGATCGAGGTCGGGCATTTCTACATGTCCGACCTGCTCGCGGGCGAGGAGGCGATCGCCGCCCAATTCCGCCGGGTCGCACCGCTTCTCACCGCGTTCACCGAGTTGGCGCGCCAGGAGTTCGCCGAGGCGGCGGGCGGGGCGTCGAAGGTGCGGGTGAGTACCTGCTTGCTGCTCGACGACTACTTCCAGAACGAGGGCGACCCCCGCGAGGTCGTGCCCGAGCTGCTGCGCATCGCCGCCGAGTGCGGGGTGCGGATCGACTACCTCGCCAGCGAAGCCGGCTGTGACAAGCACCTGCGCGGCCTGCACGACGAGGTGCGGGTTCCGTTGGCGCAGATGGTCGCCGACTCGATCGTGGCCGAACCGGCGCCGGGCAGCACCGGCCGTCGCCCGCCGACGGCGGAGTCGGGGTGGTTGTGCAACGGCAGCCGTTCCAGCGACCACGAGCCCGGCCACGCGATGGAGGTCAATTACCGTCCGCCGGTGGAGTTCTCGGCGCACAACCATTCGATCTTCCTCGATATCGAGATGTGGCGTGCGCGTGAGCAGCGCGACGTGCTGTGGTCGTGCCCGTTCCTGGCCTCGGTGTGGCAGCTGCTGCGCCTGGGGATGTTGCGCGATGAGGGTAAAGCCGTTGTGCGAGCGGACTACTGGGATCCAGCGCAGGAGTGGCCTGCGCGCTGGGAGCAGTTCCCGAGCGTGATCCGGGTGCAGGAGCACGCGGCCCCGTTCGCCGCGTTCCGTTCGCTGTCGCTGCTGCCGCAGCGCTACCTCGGCATCGAGCACGCGGTGCGCACGATCGTCGAGCACGTGGCGCTCGACGAGGTGGTGGTCGGCATGATCACGGCGCGGGCGCGGCAGCAGGGCGTGCCGATGACCGAGTTCGTCACCGACCGGCTCTCGCACTACTTCCTCAGTGGCGTGTGACCCGATACGCTGACGAAATGCCTTTGCGCGGTGCACCGTTGGCGCTTCTCGGCGAGGTGCGCACCGGACTGCTTCCCGAATCCGCGGCCCTGAGCAGGGGTTCGGCGGCGGAACTGCTCACCCTGGTCCGCGGTCGGCACGTGCAGTCGCGCGAGCGGCCACTGAGCTGGGCTCAGTCGCCGGTGATCCCCGAGGGCGTCGACTGTCGGCTGGCCACGCCCCAGCGGGCCAGGGTGCGCGGCGTCGGCACCGTCGCCACCCACGCCGTGGTGCGCGGCGGGCGGATCCTCCAGAGCTCGGCGCAGGCCACGGTGGTGCCCGCGCAGGGCAATCACCGTCGCGGGTGGGGCCATTACCTCGGGCGAATCGGGGTGGTCGAAATCCTCACGCGCACCACGGCGAACCTCGGCAGTCACCTGGTCGAAGGGTTCCTCGGGCCGCCCGATCTCGTGGCCCCCACCCTCGACCCCGGCGCCATCGCGGCGCGCCTGCACACCCGCGTGCGCACCGACCCGATACTCGACCAGCGCCCGCCGATCCAGACCGCCGCGTGCGGGCTGCGCTGGGCCGCGCGGATCCGGGCGGGGCAGGCGCCGAGCATGTCGTTCGTCCTGCTCGACGACGAGACGCGGCTGGCCTCGGTCGTGGTCGGCGACGAGACCGAACTGCGTGCGGTGCAACGCTTCTGCGAAGACCTCGCGACGCACGACTGGTTGCTCACGGTGCTCACCGAGGTGATCGACGAGGCCGAGATGGCGCAGCTCTCGCACAGCTCGCCCGCCCAGGTGCTCACCCCGCTGCTCGAACACCTCGTCCACCTGTGGTTGCCCGGCGCGTTCACGCCCCCGGTACTGCGCGGACTGTGGACGGGGCTCGAGGCCGATCCGGGCTTCAGCACGCAGTGGAACGCGCGCGTCGGTCAGCTGCGCGACCGGATCTCGGTGGCCACGCTCGGCGCGCTCAACCGCACCCAGTCGCGCTGGTGATCACAGCCGGAACAGTTGGCGCACCAGCAGCGCGAAGAACACCGATGTCGAGACGATGCCCGCGTACGACTCCACGATCAGCGTGTACCGCGCCAGCGCGCCGAGCGGGCCGAACTCGTCGGTGTCGGCGGGGTCGAGGAAGTTGACCAGGCACACCCGCAGCGCCGTCTCGAAGCCGATCCCGGAACTGGCTACGTAGAACACCACGACGAACACCGCGATCTCCGCGGCGATCCAGGCCAGCAGCAGAAACGGTCGATACCCGTAGCCGCACAACAGATCCGAGGCGACGCCGGGCAGTCGCCGCCAGCGCGGCGTGCGGGCCCTGGTACGCGCCCGCGCCATGTGCAACCCGCAGCGATCCTGGCCGCGCGGGTTCTCGGTGATGGTGTGCAGCCGATACGCCTGCCGGTAGGCCAGCGCCGCGTGCGCGGGCAGCCCGTGCGCCGAGAGCAGTTCGCCCAGTTCCTCGTAGACCTCGGCGAGCAGGGTCGACTGGGTGCGGCTCAGGCTCAGCGGGCCACGGAACTCCACCTCGGCGGCGAACAGCGCGGTCAGCACCGTCTCGCTGGAGAACTGGCGGCCGGCGTTGGCGGGCAGGTCGGGGTCGGCGTCACGGTAGAGCGGCGCGAACACCAGGCTGTCGCCGACCCGGCGCGTCGAGGGCGGGACGTAGTCGGCGAGGAACTGCTCGACCCGGTGATTGAGATCGTCGAGCAGTTGGTACTCGTCGCGGCTGCTGTGCCCGCGCTGGAACTCGTCGATCTCGTCGGCGTAGGCATCGGCGTGCCTGCGGATGAGGGTGGTCTTGGAGGCGACGAACTCACCCGGTCGGTCGTGGCCGTCGTACATCTCGCGTCCACCTCCCCGCCCCGGTGCAAGTCCGCCCTCGACAGTAGCGGTCGCGGCGGTGCGCGTGGTCGACAACCGTATCGAAACGTGTTGGTACACAGCAGAAGACCACGTCCGGAACCTGAGTTCCGAACGTGGTCTTCCGGTGTCGATCAGACGTTGGCGTAGGCCAGCGACGGGAGCTTGTCGGTGGCGAAGGAGGAGCGCAGGTAGAACCACCAGGTCACGCCCGCCATCAGCAGGAAGGCGCCGGCGTAGGCCCAGAAGGCGGGGGCCATGGTGCCGAAGTTGATGTTGGACAGGCGAAGTGCCTGCTGGAGGATGAAGCCGCCGAAGGCGCCGACCGCGCCGATCACACCGATCGCGGCACCGGCCTGGCGCCGGGCCGAGGCCTGGGCCTCGGTGATCTCCATGCCGTGCTCGGCGGCGTACTTCTTGGCCGTGGCGCCGAAGATCGAGGGGATCATCCGGTAGGTGGAGCCGTTACCGACGCCGGTGAGCACGAACAGCAGCAGGAACGCGGCCAGATAGAGCGGGAAGCTCTTGAGCGACAGCGCCGCCATGATCAGCGCCACCGCCACCGCCATGCCGGTGAACACGCACACGGTGATCTTGGCGCCGCCGACCTTGTCGGAGATCCAGCCACCCACCGGACGACTGAACGAACCGACGAACGCGCCGAGGAAGGCCAGGTTGCCGACCATGCTGATCCAGCCGATCGAGGCCAGGTGCGGGAAGTTGGCCTTGATCAGGGTCGGGAAGGCGAACGAGAAGCCGATGAACGAACCGAACGTGCCGATGTAGAGGAACGACATGATCCAGGTGTGCGGGTTGGTCAGGGCCAGCTTGTAGGACTTGCCGTCGGCCTTGGCCGAGACGATCGAGTCCATGTAGCGCAGCGCGCCGAACGCGGCGATCAGGATGAACGGCACCCAGACCAGGATGGCCAGGGTCAGGCCGAAGCGGTAGCCCGCGGCGTCCTTGGCCAACAGGTGCGTGCCGAGGGTGATCAGCAGCGGCGCGGCCAACTGGGTCTGGGCCACACCGAGATTGCCGCCCGCGGCGTTGATGCCCAGTGCCGCGCCCTTCTTACCCTCGGGGAAGAAGAACGAGATATTGGCCATCGAGGACGAGAAGTTACCGCCACCGACGCCGGCGAGCGCGGCCAGCAGCAGGAAGACCCACATCGGTGTGCCGGGCTGGTTGATGAAGAACGCCAGGCCCAGGGTCGGGATCAGCAGCATCGCCGCGCTGAAGACGGTGAAGGCTCGACCGCCGAACTTGGGCACCGCGAAGGTGTAGGGGATGCGCAGGGTGGCGCCGACCAGCGTCGGCACCGAGGTCAACAGCAGCGCGTTGGCCACGGCGGTGGGGTTGCCCTTGCCGAGCCCCTCCAGGAAGGTGAAGCCCGCCGCGCCCATCGCGGTCACGATGGAGCCGAACAGCACCCAGACACTGAAGCCCAGATTCTCGGCGAACACGGAGAACCACAGGTTCTTCTTGGCGGTGCGCTCACCGCCCGATTCCCAGAACTTCTGATTGTCGGGCTCCCACTGGGTGAGCCAGCGGCCCTTCTTCTGATATTCGAACGACGGGGATTCCGTCGCCTGGCCGGTGGCGGCGATTGCGGTCATCGGCTTCCTCTCGATCGAGCGCGTATGCGGTGTCGAGCTAAAGGTAGGAGCCGGTTGTTGCGTGACAATGGCTTCAGGTGACGTTCGAGCCAACTAGGGCTCACCGTGCGAATTCCCGTGCGGTGACCCCGCGGTTACCTGGATTTAGGAACCGCGGATTTCGGCTGCTCAGCGGTCCGGATATTCCGCGATGAGCGAGCTGAGGAAGCAATTGGCCGCCTGCACGGCTCGTTCCGAGTCACCATCGATGACAGCTTGCACCAGTTCCTCGTGCTCGGTGTCGTAGGCGTCGTCGGATTTCGCGGTCCGCGCGTGGATCACCTGCTCGATGATCGGCAGCAGCGAATCGTAGAACTCCAGATATACCGCGTTGTGGCTGGCGACGACGATCGCGCGGTGCAATTCGACATCGGCGGCGATGGCGACCGGGTCGGCCTGGGCCCAATTGCGGTTGCTGCGCTCGGCCAGCAGGCGGCGCAGGGTGGCGATATCGGTCTCGTCGCGGCGGCGCGCGGCCAGGCTGGCCGCGGTGGCGTCGAGGGCCTGGCGCAGTTCGAGGATGTCGCGTTCGCGCGCGTCGGCGAAGTACTTGCCCAGGGTGCCGCCGACCTCGGAGGTGGCGATCACATAGGTCCCCGAACCCTGGCGGCGTTCGAGCATGCCCGCGTGCACGAGGGCCTGAACAGCCTCGCGCACGGTGTTGCGGCCGGTCCCGGTGAGCTCGGTGAGCTCGGGTTCGGTGGGAATCCGCTGACCTACGGGCCAACGGCCGGAACGGATCTCGGCCCGAAGCTGCTCGGTGACCTGAGCGATGAGGCTGGTTCGCCGGACGGGTTGCACCCAGCAAGAGTACTGGTCCGCCTCTCCGTGTTCTCGGGCCAGACCAGGGTGCGGGGTCGATGTCGGGTGGGCGGCCGGCGGGACGATCTCGGTTCCGTCAGCCCGTACCCGGTGAGTTACCCATGTCCCTGCGTTTGGAGGTTGGTCACACCCGCTTGGCATAGTCATCGGGTCATCCTATGATTCTCCGGTGCCACCACTCCGCGAATTTCAGCCAGGCGCTGAGCTGCCTCTCCGTGATCTCGGGTCAGACCCGAGTGCGGGGTCGACCCTTGTCGGCGACCGGCGGGACGATGTTGGTCCCGTCAGTACTCCGGAGATCACTCGGCGGTCGTTGATCGAGGGTCGCCTGCTCGTGCTGGCGGCCATTGTCATGTCGGCGTTGACGTTGCGGGCGGCGGTGACCGCGTTCAGTCCGTTGGCCGAGACGATCGGGGCCGATATCGGGTACGGCACCGCCACGCTCGGGGTGTTCGGGATGTTGCCGACGGCGATGTTCGGGCTGGCCGGGCTGGTCGGGCCGGTGCTGGTGCGTCGGTTCGGGCTCGAGCGGACGGTGCTGATGGCGATGCTCGCGGCCGGTGCGGGGTCGCTGGCGCGGGTGTTCTCGTCCGGGACCGGTGAGCTGCTGGCGTTGTCGGGTGTGGCGCTGCTGGGCATGGGGATCGGCAATGTGGTGATTCCGCCGTTGGTCAAGCGGTATTTCGGGGATCACCTGGCCTCGATCAGCTCCCTCTATATCGTCATGGTGCAGCTCAGCACCGTCATTCCGGCGTTCGTCGCGGTGCCGTTGGCCCAGGCCCACGGCTGGCGGATCTCGATGGGTGTGTGGGCGCTGTTCGGGTTCGCCGCGGCGGTGCCGTGGCTGGTCGTGCTGCGCGATCGTCGAGGTCGCGACACCGTCGACACCACCGCGCTGCCCGCCTCGACACCCCAGACCGGCAAGGTCTGGCGTTCGCCGGTGGCGTGGGGGATGGCGGGCATGTTCGGCATGACCTCGCTGACCACCTACGCGATGTTCGCCTGGCTGCCCACGATCCTGTCCGACGCGGGCGCGAGCGCCGCGTTCGCCGGCACCATGGTCGGGCTGTTCGCGCTGATCGGGCTCGTGCCCGCGCTGGGCGCGCCGACCGTCGTCGCCCGGATGCGCAATCCGTTCCCCGTCGTCGTGGGCTGCATGGTGCTGTTCGCGATCGCGTTCGTCGGCCTGCTCGTGGCGCCGATGCACCTGACCGTGCTGTGGGTGCTGCTGCTCGGCCTCGGCCCGGCGACCTTCCCGATGGCGCTGACCCTGATCAATTTGCGCACCCGCACACCCCAGGGTTCGGCCGCGCTGTCGGGCTTCACCCAGGGCGTGGGTTACGCGGTCGCGTGCGTCGGCCCGCTGCTGTTCGGCGTGCTGCACTCCGCGACCGGCGGCTGGCTGGCCCCGTTCGGGCTGCTGTTCCTCGCCATCGGCGTGCTGCTGGCCGGTGCCTGGCAAGCCTGCAAACCGCGCATGCTCGAAGACACCTGGTAATCGCCGAGACGTAAATCTCACAGCCCCTTTCTCGACGAAGTGCGATGCGCGTGACTCTGTCATAAAATGACGAACGAGCGGCGCACGTCACACCCTCACGAGGGTTTCCACCGAATTCTCGCTGGTTGCTTACCTGCGGAAATCGTTGTGACACATGCCCGAAACAAAGGGGCTGATCTCACCTACCCCGAGCGCGGCAGGTGAGAAACCGTTGATTCGCGCGACATTTCCCGCAGCATTTCGGCAATACCCATTTCCTACCGTTGGGCCATCGCACTTTTGGGAGGCCCTGAGTTGAGCACGCTGAAGCGGAACCACGACATCGAGCACTGGGATGCCGAAGATGTCGCGGCCTGGGAGGCCGGCGGCAAGGACGTAGCCAAGCGCAATCTGATCTGGTCGGTGATCGCCGAGCACATCGGGTTCTCCGTGTGGTCTATCTGGTCGGTGATGGTGCTGTTCATGCCCACCGACAAGTTCGGCATCGACCCGGCGGGCAAGTTCTTCCTCGTCGCCATGCCCACGCTGGTCGGCGCGTTCCTTCGCATCCCCTACACCGTGGCCACGGCCCGCTTCGGCGGTCGCAACTGGACGATCTTCTCCGCGTTCCTGCTGCTGATCCCGCTGCTGCTGACCCTGTACTTCGTCAACCAGCCCGGCACCTCCTACACGACCTTCCTGATCGTGGCCGCGTTCGCCGGCTTCGGTGGCGGCAACTTCGCCTCCTCGATGACCAATATCAACGCCTTCTACCCGCAGCGGCTCAAGGGCTGGGCTCTGGGCATGAACGCCGGTGGCGGCAATATCGGCGTGCCGGTGATCCAGCTGCTCGGGCTGCTGGTGCTGGTCACCCTCGGCGGTGACTACGCCTCGGTGATCTGCGCGGTCTACCTGGTCCTGGTCGGTCTGACCGCGGTCGGCGCGGCCTTCTACATGGACAACCTGACCAACCAGAAGGCCGACATGTCCTACATGGTCAAGGCCCTGCGCGTGCCGCAGTCCTGGGCCATCGCCTTCCTCTACATCGGCACCTTCGGTTCGTTCATCGGCTACAGCTTCGCCTTCGCCCAGATCCTGCAGATCAGCTTCAAGGCCGGTGGCGACACCGCCGCCCAGGCCGCCATCCACGCCGCCTCGATCGCCTTCATCGGCCCGCTGCTCGGTTCACTGGCCCGCCCCTACGGCGGCAAGATGGCCGACCGGATCGGCGGCAGCAAGGTCACCATTGCCACCTTCGGCGCGATGATGGGCGCGGCGCTGATCGTGATCACCGCCTCCTCGCTGGCCGACCGCAACAACGGCGTCGCCACCGGTTCCACCATGACCCTGCTGGTGCTCGGCTTCATCGCCCTGTTCATCCTGTCCGGTTTCGGCAACGGCGCCGTCACCAAGATCATCCCGTCGGTGTTCGAGGCCAAGTCCAAGTCGATGCCGGGTTCGCGGACCGAACAGGCGGCCTGGTCGCAGAACACCGCGGGCGCGCTGATCGGCTTCGTCGGCGCGATCGGCGCCCTCGGCGGCGTCGGCATCAACATGGTCCTGCGCAGCTCCTACGCCAACACCGCCTCGGCCACCACCGCGTTCTGGGTCTTCCTGGCCTTCTACGTGGTCTGCGCCGCGGTCACCTGGACGGTGTTCCTGCGCCGTCCCCGCGTCACCTCCGACTCCGCTGTCGTGGTCGAAGCCGAATCCCTGGTCCTCGAGGCCGAGCACACCACCACGTCGTCGGCTCGCTGACAACCGACCACAACCAAGGAGGTCACTCTCATGAACAGCACCCGTAAGACAGTGGTCGTGGTCGGCCACGGCATGGTCGGACACCGTTTCGTCGAAGCCCTTCGCTCGCGCGACGAGGCAGGCCAGTGGCAGATCATCATCCTGTCCGAGGAGAAGCTGCCCGCCTACGACCGCGTCGGGCTGTCCTACTACGTCGGCGCCTGGGACCCCGCCGCGCTGGCCCTGCCCGGCAACGAGTATGTCGGTGACGACCTGGTCGAGCTGCGACTGGGCCAGCGCGGCGCCGCGATCGACCGCGCGGCCAAGACCGTCACCAGCTCCACCGGCGAGGTCATCGCCTACGACGCGCTGGTCATGGCGACCGGCTCCTACGCCTTCGTGCCGCCGGTGCCCGGCCACGACCTGCCCGAGTGCTTCGTCTACCGCACCATCGAGGATCTCGACGGCATCCGGGCCGCGGCCGAGGCCGCCGGACCCGGCGCGCACGGCGTGGTCGTCGGCGGTGGTCTGCTCGGTCTGGAGGCCGCCAACGCGCTGCGCCTGCTGGGCATGACCCCGCACGTGGTCGAGTTCGCGCCCCGCCTGATGCCCGCCCAGATCGACGACGGCGGCAGCTCGGTGCTGGAGAAGCTCGTCACCGACCTCGGCCTGAACGTGCACACCGGCGTCGGCACCGCCAATATCGAGCAGGCCGACGGCGGGCTGAAGGTCACCCTGTCCGACGAGTCCGTGATCGACGCCTCGCTGCTGGTGTTCTCCGCCGGTGTCCGCCCGCACGACGCGGTCGCCAAGGACGCAGGCCTCGACCTCGGCGCGCGCGGTGGCATCCTCACCGACCTGTCCATGGTCACCTCCGACCCCGACATCTACGCCGTCGGCGAGTGCGCGGCCATCGAGGGCGTCTGCTACGGCCTGGTGGCCCCCGGCTACACCACCGCCGAGATCGTCGCCGACCGCCTGCTGGGCGGGGAGGGCGAGTTCCCCGGCGCCGACATGTCCACCAAGCTGAAGCTGATGGGCGTGGACGTGGCCTCCTTCGGTGACGCGCACGCGACCACCGAGGGCGCGCTGTCGGTGGTCCTGCACGACGCGGCCAAGGGCACCTACGCCAAGCTGGTCGTCTCCGACGACGCCAAGATCCTGCTCGGCGGCATCCTGGTCGGCGACGCCACCGCCTACGCGGCACTGCGCCCGCTGGTCGGTCGCCCGCTGCCCGCCGATCCGGCCTCGCTGATCTCCCCGGCCGGTGCCGAGCTCGGCGCCGACGCGCTGCCCGACGACGCCCAGATCTGCTCCTGCAACAACGTCGACAAGGCCTCGATCTGCGGGGCGATCGCCGAGGGCGCCTGCGATATCGCCCAGGTCAAGGGCTGCACCAACGCCGGCACCTCGTGCGGTGGCTGTGTGCCGATGATCAAGAAGCTGCTCGAGCAGTCCGGTGTGGTGATGTCGAAGGCGCTGTGCGAGCACTTCGGGCAGTCGCGCGCCGAGCTGTTCGACATCGTCGCCGTCACCGGCATCCGCACCTTCTCCGAGCTCATCGCCAAGCACGGCAAGGGCTCGGGCTGCGATATCTGCAAGCCGACCGTCGCCTCGATCCTGGCCTCGACCTCGAGCGACCACATTCTCGAGGGCGAGCAGGCCGCGCTGCAGGACACCAACGACCACTTCCTGGCCAACCTGCAGAAGAACGGCACCTACTCGGTCGTGCCGCGCATGCCCGGCGGTGAGGTGACCGCCGATCAGCTGATCGTGATCGGCGAGGTCGCCAAGGAGTTCGGCCTCTACGTCAAGGTCACCGGTGGTCAGCGCATCGACCTGTTCGGCGCGCGCGTGGAGCAGCTGCCGCTGATCTGGAAGCGCCTGGTCGATGTCGGCATGGAGTCCGGCCACGCCTACGGCAAGTCGCTGCGCACGGTGAAGAGCTGCGTCGGTTCGACCTGGTGCCGCTACGGCCAGCAGGACTCGGTCGGCATGGCCGTGCTGCTGGAGAAGCGCTACCGGGGTCTGCGTTCGCCGCACAAGATCAAGCTGGCGGTGTCGGGGTGCGCGCGCGAGTGCGCCGAGGCCCGCGGCAAGGACGTCGGCGTGATCGCCACCGAGAACGGCTGGAACCTCTACGTCGGCGGCAACGGCGGCCTCGTCCCCAAGCACGCGGTGCTGCTGGCCGGTGAGCTCGACGACGAGACCCTGATCCGCTACATCGACCGCTACCTGATGTTCTACATCCGCACCGCCGACCGTCTGCAGCGCACCGCGCCGTGGCAGGAGGCCCTCGAGGGCGGTTTCGACTACCTCAAGGCCGTCGTGTGCGAGGACAGCCTCGGCATCGCCGCCGACCTCGAGGCCGCGATGGCCAAGCACGTCGAGGGTTACAAGGACGAGTGGGCCGCCGTGCTCGAGGACGAGAACAAGCTGTCGCGCTTCGTCTCCTTCGTCAATGCCCCTGACCAAGCCGATCCCACGATCGCCTTCGACGACAGCGGAGAACGCAAGGTACCAGTGCTGTTGGGCTTGCCGCAGGTCGGAGCCGGTGTCGGCGCCGACACAGCAGCGGTCGGGAAATAAGCACTTAACCCTGCGGAAACAGGGCGCCTGTACCAATAGGTAGGGCGTTCGGAGGAGAACCGATGACTGTTATCGATACACCTACCATCACCACGGAGACCTTGACCTGGACTCAGGCCTGTCGTCTCGACTTCCTCATCCCGGGACGCGGCGTCGCCGTCCTCCTGGCGGGCGGCAAGCAGGCGGCCCTGTTCCGACTCACCGACGGCACGCTGGCCGCGGTGGGCAATATCGACCCGTTCGGCATGGCCGCGGTGATGTCGCGGGGGCTCGTCGGCGATCGCGGCGGCGTTCCGGTCGTCGCGTCGCCGCTGCTCAAGCAGGCGTTCTCGCTGCTGGACGGTCACTGCCTGGACGACGAGACCAAAACGCTCCCGGTGTACGCTGTACGACTCGACGGCGGCATCGTCGCGGTCTCGAACGAACCGGTGCAGACCACATGACTTCTCCGACCGATTCCGGCCCGTGCCTGGCCGGCTTCACCATCGGCGTCACCGCGGCTCGTCGTGCCGAGGAATTCAGCACGCTGCTCACCCGCAGGGGCGCCACGGTGTCCTCGGCCCCGGCCATTCGTATCATCCCGCTCGCCGATGACACCGAGCTCGAACGGGTCACCGAACAGCTGATCGCCGATCCGCCGCAGATCACCGTCGCCACCACCGGCATCGGTTTCCGCGGCTGGATGGAAGCGGCCGAGGGCTGGGGGCTGGCCGAGGTCCTGCGCGACACCCTCGCCTCGACCCGGATGCTGGCCCGCGGCCCCAAGGCCAAGGGCGCCATCCGCGCCGCCGAACTGCGCGAGGAATGGTCACCGGCCTCGGAGTCCTCGGCCGAGGTGCTCGATCACCTGCTCGCCGAGGGCGTCGAAGGCGTGCGGATCGCGGTGCAGCTGCACGGCGCCACCACCGAGTGGGAGCCGGTTCCCGACTTCTGCGAGGTGCTGCGCTGCGCGGGCGCCGATGTGGTCCCGGTGCCGGTGTACCGGTGGGAACCGCCCGCCGATCGCGGCCCGATGGACGCGATGATCGAGTCGATCATCTCCGGCAGCCTCGACTGCGTCACCTTCACCAGTGCGCCCGCGGTGGCGTCGATGTTGATGCGCGCCAAGGAAACCGGGCTGCTCGAGTCGGTGCTGCACGCCTTCCGTGGGCGCGTGCTCGCGGCCTGCGTCGGCCCGATCACCGCGGCCCCGCTGGAAGAACTCGGCGTGCCCACCACGATGCCCGGTCGCGCGCGACTCGGCGCGTTGGCTCGCCATGTGGCCGAGGAACTGCCGCGTCGGGCCAATCGGATCTACGCGGCTGGTCACCTGATCAGCGTGCGCGGCGGCTGCGTGGTCGTCGACAACGAGGTGCGTCAGTTGGCGCCCGCGCCGATGGCGCTGATGCGGTCGCTGGCCCGCCAGCCCGGCCGGGTCGTCTCGCGCGAGGACCTGCTGGCCGCGCTGCCCGGTGGCGGCGACGACACCCACGCCGTGGAGACCGCGATCGCGCGACTGCGGGCCGGTCTCGGCACGCCCAAGGCGATCCAGACCGTGGTCAAGCGCGGGTACCGGCTGGCGCTGGACGCCGCCGACTGCTCCGACACCCCCATCCGTGGTGCCGTCCAGGCCCCGCCGACCTCGGGGATCGGGACGCCCGCTCGCTCGCCCCGGCCCGCTCGCGCGATCGGAGTGTGGTGAGTACGCCGCGGCCGGGTGATCCGGCGCTGGTGTTGGTCGCGCACGGCACCCGCAGCGCGCGTGGTGTGGAGATGATCGCGGCGCTGGCCGAGGCCGTCGCCGTCGAGCTCGGGGTCGCGGTGTCCGCGGCGCCGAACGCCGCGCTGCGCACCGCGTTCGTCGATGTGCTCGGGCCCTCGCCCTCGGAGGTCCTGCGCGATCTCGACGGGCCCGCGGTCGTCGTTCCCGCGTTTCTCGCCTCGGGGTATCACGTGTACCAGGATGTTCCGCGCGAAGTCGCCGAGAGCGGTCATCCCGCTGTCGCGGTGACGGCCGCGATGGGGCCGGATCCGGTCTTGGCCGCGATCATGGCCGTGCGATTGCGGGCCGCCGGCTGGCGGCCCGGCGACGCGGTCGTCTTCGCCGCCGCCGGATCCTCGGATTCGCGTGCGCGCCACGATGTTCGGCGCGCGGCCGGGATGTTGGCCGAGGAACTCGGTGCGCCGGTGCGGATCGCCTACGTGGCGACCGGAACGCCGCGCGTGCCCGAAGTCGTTGCCTCGCTGCGTGAATCGGGTGCCGAGCGGGTGTTCATCGCCTCGTACCTGTTGGCGCACGGGCTGTTCCATCAGCGACTGCACGACGCGGGTGCCGACGGGGTGGCCGAACCGATCGGGGTGCATCCCGGGGTGGTGCGGTTGATCGCGCAGCGGTATCGGAGTGCGGCTCGAGAACTGGTGGGGGCTCGGGCTCGGTAGGTGCCGGGGTCCTGTGCTCCAGCCCGGAATTCGGGTGCGTGGGCGGTGACGGACGTCGTAGGCATGGGGGTCGGGGTGTTCGAGGGTTAGGGTTGATATCTCGAACGAAGGGGAGTGTTTTGTCCGGTTCCGCTGATGGTCACGGGTATTCGTCGCAGGATGATGGGGTGACGGCGTATCCCGGAGAGGTCACGCCGATTCCGCAGCCGCCGACTGGGCAGGAGTTCGGGGGCGGGGCGGTGGGTGGGCAGGTGCCTGGTTATGGGCAGGTGCCGGGATTCGGGCAGCCGGGCGGGCAGGTGCCGGGTTATGGGCAGCCGGGCGGGCAGTCGCCCGGTTATGGGCAGGCGCCGGGATATGAGCAGCCAGGTGGGCAGGCGCCGGGTTATGGGCAGGCCGGTGGGCAGGCGCCGGGTTATGGGCAGCCAGGTGGACAGGCACCGGGACAGCCGGTTGGGGCGGTGCCGGAGTCCGGGATGGCGCCGCAGCCGTACCCGGGTGGTTATTCGGCAGGTGGGTTTCCGCCGCCGACCGCGTCGGGGCCGCGCGTTCTTCCGCAGACCGTGCAGAACGCTTTCTATCTCATGTTGGCGGGTGCGGCGGCCACGCTGCTCGGCCTCGCGTACACGTTCACCACGATCGATCGGATTCGCAGCAACGCGCTCGACGCGTCCAACGGTGAGTTCCGGGGGGAGAGCCTGGATTTGCTCGTCGCGGGCACCATGGGTGGTGCGGCGGCCGGTGCCCTGATCTCGGCCGGGTTGTGGATCTGGATGGCGTTCGTGTGCCGGGCGGGCAAGAACTGGGGCCGGATCACGGGCACGGTGTTCTTCGGGATCAACGCGCTGTTCTACGTCTTCGCCTTGCTGGCGGCGCTGATCGCGTCCACGGCCGGGCTGGAGTTGGTGTTCAGCACGGTCGTCCTGATGATCGGGCTGGCTGCGGTGATCCTGCTGTGGAGCAGCAAGTCTCGGGCGTTCTTCGCGCCGCCGGTGCCGCCCGGATACCAGCCCTACCCCGGCTATCCGCCCGTCGCACCGTACTGATCCGCCCCCGGCGCGATCCGACGTGGCCGTGCCGGTAATCGTGCTGTACGCGGTGCCGATGCCGTAGGTTTGCCGAGGAAACCAGTCAACGGTTGCGCGAATCCCGGGAGGCCCGGTGCGGCGAGACGAGAGTGGTGTGCACGCGGGCGACCCCGCGACCGTGTCGGAATCTGCGCCGATTCCCCTGTCCGCCAGCCAATTACGCTGGTGGGTCGCCCATCAACTAGCCCCCGAGGTCCCCGCCACCATCGCCCTGTACCTGGACCTGCGTGGCCCGGTCGACGCGCCACGACTCGGAGCGGCGATCCGCCGAGCCGGCACACGACTGCAATCACCGTATGTGCGACTGCGATTGGTCGAGGGACAACCACAGCAGTATCTCGACCCGAATGCTTTCGGCGAGCTCGTCGAGGTCGATCTCACTGTTGGGCACCCGGTGGCAGGAGTGTCAGCCGAAATCGGTCGTGGGTGTGCCGACGGGTCCGCGCCGACCGAGGGTGGGCGTTCAGGTCCGGTGGCCGAGGCGCTTTCGCTGATGGAGGCCGATCGGTTGGCGCCGTTGGATCTGTGCGCGGATTCGATCACCGTCGCGGTGCTGTACCGGGTCGAGGGGGATCGGTATCTGCTGTACCTGCGGAGTCATCATCTGGTGCTCGATGGGGTCGGGGCCGCCGCGTTGATGTGGCGTGCGGCCGAGATCTATTCGGGTGGTGTGGGTTTCGATCGGGGCGTGCCGCTGTCGATTGGTGAGCTGGTCGACGAGGATCGTGTCTACCGAGGTTCGCCTCGTGCTGCGGCGGATCGGGAGTTCTGGGCGGAAGAGGTTGTCGGTCTGGGTGATCCGGTCGGGCTCGCGGGAGTCGCCGCTGCTGCCTCCGCGCGACCGCACCGTGTGTCCGCGAGGCTCGACGAGCACACGGCGAAACTGCTCACCGAAGCCAGAAGCCGTTACGGCGCAACGTTTCCCGAGCTGACCGCCGCCGCCTTCATCGCCTTCCTCGCCAGAATGTCGGGCGCCGACGACATCGTGGTCTCGCTCCCGGTGGCCGCCCGTCCCACCGCCGCCCTTCGCCGTTCCGCAGGCTCGGTCTCCAACGTCGTCCCCCTGCGCCTACGCGGCCTCACCACCATGACGGTCGAGGATCTGATCACCCAGGTCCGCCTGCGCGTGATCGCCGCCCTGCGCCACCAGCGCTACCGCTACGAGGACATCCAGCGCGACCGCGGCGAAACCCAGCTCGCCCGAGGCGGATTCGGCCCCGTCCTCAACCTCCTCGGCTTCACCGCCCCCCTCACCCTCGGCCCCGCCACCGGCCACGCCCACCTCCTCAGCCTCGGCCCCGTCGAAGACCTCCTTGTCAACGCCTACCAACTGGGCCCCGACCACACCACCGCCACCATCGAATTCCACGCCAACCCCACCCGCTACACCCCCACCACCCTCACCTGGTACCACCACCTCTTCCTCACCTGGTACACCACCTTCCTCACCACCCACCCCACCACCCTCATCACCGACCTATCCCCAACCACGCCCTCCGCGACCGCCACGCCCTCCGCGACCGCCACGCCCTCCGCGACCGCCACGCCCTCCGCGACCGCCACGCCTTCCGCGCCCGCCACGCCCGCCACGCCCGCCACGATCGCCAAGTCCGCCAACACCGCCGCGAACGGGGTGGTCACCGCGAACGGGTTGACCGCCACGGCCGACTCGAACGCCGCGACCACTGCGAACAGCGTGTCTGCCGCCAACGGGTTGACCGCCACGGCCAGCGCGGCCGACTCGAACGCCGCGACCGCTGCGAACAGCGTGTCTGCCGCCAACGGGCTGACTGCCACGGCCAGCGCGGCCGCCTCGAACGCCGCGACTGCTGCGACCGCTGCGACCGCTGCGAACAGCGTGACCGCTGCGACTGCTGCGACCGCTGCGACCGCTGCGACTGCTGCGAACAGCGTGACTGCTGCGACCGCTGCGAACAGCGTGACCGCTGCGACCGCTGCGACCACTGCGAACTGCGTGACCGCTGCGACCGCTGCGAACAGCGTGTCTGCCGCCAACGGGGTGACCGCCACGGCCAGCGCGGCCGCCTCGAACGCCGCGACTGCTGCGACCGCTGCGAACAGCGTGACCGCCATGGCCGGTGCGGCTGCCTCGAACGCCTCGAACGCCTCGAACGCCGCGACCGGCGTGACTGCCACGAACGCCGTGGTTGGCGCGGACGCTGCTGTCGGCGTGAACGGCGTGACCGCCACGATCGGCACGACTGCCACGACCTGCACGAACGGCGTGACTGCCACGAACGCCGTGGTTGGCGCGGACACCGCTGTCGGTGTGAACGGCGTGACCGCCACGACCTGCACGACCAGCACGAACGGCGTGACTGCCACGAACGCCGTGGTTGGCGCGGACACCGCTGTCGGCGTGAACGACGTGGTCGGCGCGAATACCTCGGATGCCACTAACGCCACAGTCGGCACCGAGGCGACAGTCGCGACGGACACCACCGCCGCCGTGAACGCAGTGGTCGGCATGGGCGCGGGCGGCGTGGTCGGTGCCAACGGTGCGGACTCCACGGACGGCGCGATGCTGGGGGAATTGTTCGGCAGGTTCGATGGTGTCGACGCGATTGCGGTGGTGGAGGGTGGGCGGGCGATGACCTATCGGGAGTTGGGGGAGGTGGTGGCGCGGTGGGCGAGGGTGTTGCTCGCGTGTGGGGTCGGGCCGGGGAGTTCGGTGGTGAGTGCGGTGCCTCGGTCGCTCGAGTCGGTGGTGGCGGTGCGGGCTGTCGCGGCGGCGGGGGGTTGTTTCGTGCCGGTCGATGTGGCGGATCCGGGGGAGCGGGTGGGGCGGATCGTCGCGGGGGTGGGGGCGGTGGTGGGGTTGACCACGCGGGCGGCGGTGTTGTCGGGGGTGGGTGTGGGAAAGGGGATCAGCTGGTTGGTGCTGGATGATCTGGCGATGGTGGCGCGCGCGGCTGCGGAGTCGAGCGCTCCGGTGACCGACGCGGATCGTGCCGGGCGGCTGATGCCCGCGCACCCGGCCTACCTGATCCACACTTCCGGCACGACCGGGGCGCCCAAAGGTGTGGTTGTCACCCACAGTGGTCTCGGCGCACTGACCCGCCATCTGCTCGACCGGTACGCCACCACACCGGATTCGACGGTGCTGCACGCACATTCACCAGCATTCGACGCCCACCTCCTCGAACTGCTCGCCGCCTTCGCCGCCGGTGCACGGCTGGTGATCGAACCGCCCGAGGTCGTCGCTGGCGCCGAGCTCACCGCCCTGCTCGCCGAACATCGAGTGACCCACCTGCTCACCACCCCGGCCGTCCTGGCGACCCTGCGCCCCGATGCGGTGCCGACCCTGACCACGGTGGTCGTCGGCGGCGAATCCTGCCCACCGGAACTGGTCTGCACCTGGGCCTCACGGGTGAACTTGCACAATGGCTACGGCCCCACCGAGGCCACCGTGATGGCGACGCAGTCGGCACCGCTGCGGGCGGGGGAGCCGGTGACCATCGGCTGCCCGCTACCGGAAGTGGTTACATGCCTGCTGGATTCACGCCTACGCCCGGTCTTGGAAGGCGCCCGCGCCGAGCTGTACCTGGGCGGCCCCTGCCTCGCCCAGGGTTACCGCGACGACCCCGCCACCACCGCAACCCATTTCATCGCCGACCCCACAGGCACCGGCACCCGCCTCTACCGCACCGGCGACCTCGTCGGCCCCCGCCCCGACGGCGGCTACGAATTCCTGGGCCGCATCGACACCCAACTGTCTCTCCGTGGCCGCCGCATAGAACCCGCCGAAATCGAAGCAGCCCTCCTCACCGACCCCACCATCGCCCAGGCCGCCGTCCACATCACCACCCCCAACACCCCCACCGCCCGCCTCATCGCCTACATCGTCCCAACCCCCACCGCGTCCGCCGATGAGTTCGGGATACCGGGTTCCGAGGCCTTGCCGGTCACGGAATTGATCGGTGCGGTACCCGGCTCCATCGCGCCGACCGATGAATTCGGGACGCCGTTCCCCGAGCGCTCACCAGCAGCGGAATCAATCCGTGTGGTCCCCACCGTCCACGCCACTGCGATGACCGGCGAGAGCGAGACGCCGGGCAGTGGAGCTGCCGAGTCAGATTCGGCTACAACGGAATCCGATGCCGATTCGGCATCCGCAGTGCCAGATATGGCCGCCGCGTTCGACAGCGCCGCAGCCATGGCCCGCCTACGCACCATCCTCCCCGCAGCCTTGGTCCCGGCCACCCTGATCACCCTCGACGAACTCCCCCTCACCGCGAACGGAAAGCTCGACCGCGCCGCACTTCCCGCGCCCGACATCACCCCGTATCGCGCACCGCGCACCCCGCTCGAGCACCTGATCGCCGCGACCTTCGCCGCCGCCTGCGAACTCGACCTCGTCGGCATCGATGACGACTTCTTCGCCATCGGCGGCAATTCCCTTACCGGAGTGGGTGTTTCAGCGGAGCTGGCCGAAGCGACGAACATTCCGATCACGGTGCGCTGGCTCTATACCGCACCTACCGTCGCTACCATGGCCCATCGCATCCAAACCCATTGCGCCGACACCGATCCCGGCGCCGACGCCCTCGCCACCGTGCTCCCGCTGCGCACCACCGGCACCCGTCCACCCCTGTTCTGTGTCCACTCGGCCGTCCCGCTCGCTTGGTGCTACACGGGCCTGGCCCAGCACATCACCGACCGCCCCGTCTACGGCTTGCAAGCGCCGACGCTCACCTCGCACTCGGATGAGCGAACAGCGGCGACGTGCTCAACCTCTCGTTCGGACCCCGCACATGCAGGCGAAAGTCCGTCGGGCACAGCGAGAAACCTCACGGTCGACTTCCTCGCCGACACCTACGCCACCGAGATCAACCGCCTGCATCCCACCGGCCCCGTCCACCTCCTCGGCTGGTCCCTCGGCGGCCAACTCGCCCACGCGACAGCCATCCGCCTGCGCGCCGAGGGCCGCGACGTCACCACCCTCGCCATGCTCGACAGCGTCGTGCTCCCGGACCACGCCGACCCACCCCCGCGCCCCCGCATGCGCGACCTGCTCACCCACCTCCTCGGCGACGAACCCGGCGACGCCGACGCCCTACCCGACCTCTCCGCAGACGAGGCAGCAACCGAATTGGCTGCCGCCGGACCAACTCTCGGCCAGGGTCTCACCCCCGAACAGCTCACCGACCTGCACGCCGCCTACGCCGACGGTGTCCGCCTGTCCCACGGCTACCGCCCCGACCTGTTCGACGGCGACCTGCTGTACTTCTGCGCCACCGAGGGTCAGACCGCCTTCCTCGACGCGAGCATGTGGCGCCCCTACGTCACCGGCCACCTCACCGAACACCGGGTCCACACCACCCACGCCCAACTCACCAACCCCGATGTCGTCGCGCGCATCGGCCCGATCCTCGATCACCACCTGCGCACCGTCGAAACCGTGGCGGTCCCGCGATGAGCACCCTGCGCAGCGCACGGGGTGAACGCACCGGCGCGACCTGGTGGTCCGTCTACGACGACCCCGTCCGCTGGTCGGCCGAACATCCGCGCACCGCACCCCTGCTCGACTGGTTTACCGACACTCTCATGCTCCCCGACCCCGACCTCGGTCGTCCGGGCCCGATCTGCCCATTCGTCAAACCCGCTGTGGCCCAACACAACCTGTGGATCGCCGAACTGCCCTCGGCCACCGACATCCCCGTGGCCGTCGATGACGCCTTCGACCTGTGCCGCACCCTCGACCAGACCGCGGCCGTGATCACCGTCTTCCCCGACCTCGACGACACCGACCGCATCGATGCCGCCCATGCCGCCCGCAAGAGCGCGATCGTGCGTGAAGGCGCCATGCTGGGCCAGTTCTATCCGGGTTGCCCGGTGGCGGGCCTGTGGAATCGCGACTACCGCCCGCTGCACGCCCCGCTGCCGATGCTGGTGATCCGCCCGATGATGAACACCGATTTCCCGTTCCTGGTGGGCAGCCCGGAATGGCTCGCCGCCTACCTGGCCCGCTACGCCCCCGGCCTGCCCCGGACATTGCGTGCCGCGATTGCCGAGCGGATGCACGTCCCCGAGGCGGGCCCCCTGTCGATCACCGAATTGCGCGCGCATTTCTCGGATGAACTCGCACATTAGGGACACGATCGGGGTAATGCCGGATATTTGCGGGGTCATGCGGCACACTACGTCGCATGCGTCGGCTTGTGTGCTGTCTGCTCGTGCTGCTCGGCTGTGGATTCGTCGTCTCGCCCCCGGCGTCGGCGCAATCGGGAATCCTCGATGTTCGCTCGCTCGGGGGCAGGCAGTTCGAGGTGGTGGTGTACTCGGCGGCGATGAATCGCCCGATCACCCTGTGGATGTCGCATCCGGGGGCCGGTGCGCCCGCGCTGTATCTGCTCAACGCGGTCGACGGCGGCGAGAACGGTGGGCCGTGGATGCGCCGCACCGATGTGGTCGATTTCTTCGCCGACAAGCGCGTCAATGTGATCGTGCCGATCGGTGGTCGCGCGAGCATGTACACCGACTGGCAGCGTGACGACGGCGCCCTGGGCCGCAACAAGTGGTCCACGTTCCTCACCGCCGAACTGCCCCCGCTGCTCAACGACCGCTTCGGGATGTCGGGTGCCAACGGTGTGGCGGGCCTGTCGATGTCGGCCACCTCGGCCCTGAATCTGGCGATCGCCGCGCCCGGCCTGTACCGCGCGGTGGGCGCGTTCAGCGGGTGCACCCAGACCAGCAACGTCCTCGCCGAAACCCTGGTCCGCTCGCAGTTGGCCACCTTCGGCGCCGACGCCACCAATATGTGGGGCCTGCCCGGCGACCCGGCCTGGGCGGCCAATGATCCGATGCTGCACGCCGAACGTCTGCGCGGCACCGCCATCTACCTGTCCTCCGGCAACGGCCTGCCCGGCCCGCACGAGGCCATCAACGCCCCGAGCATCGGTGGCAATGTGGGCGTCCTGCTTGACCGACTGCTGGTCGGCGGTGTGATGGAGGCCGTGGTCGGGAGTTGCTCGGCGCCGCTGGCGGGCCGTCTCGCCCAGCTCGGCATCCCGGCCGACGTGCGGTTCCGTCCCGCGGGCACCCACGCGTGGCCGTACTGGCAGGACGACGTGCACGATTCCTGGCCGATGTTCGCCGCCGCGCTGGGCGTCTAGAAACGCGAAACGGCCGCCGCTGGGAGATGCGGCGGCCGTCGTGCGGGTGGGGCTAGCCGGCCGAGCCGGTCAGCAGCCCACCCAGATCGGCGGAACCGGAGGACGCGCCGCCGCCGGGGTTGGTGGGCTTCTCGGCGACCTGGATGGTGACGGTCTTGGAGCTGACGATCTCCTGGACGGCCTTGATCTCGTGGGAGCCCGCGGTGGTGGGGGTCCAGGTGATGGTGGCCTTGCCGTTGGACACCGAGACCGGGTCGCCGATCTGGGTGCCGTTGTCGGTGAAGGTCACCTTGAACAGGAACGAGGTGGAGGTGACATCGGCGGTGACGGTGTAGGAGGTGCCGACGGTGTGCGCGCTGCCGCTGACCGTGACCCCCTGCACGAGTGCCGAGGCCTGCGGTGCTGCCAGCACGACGGCCGCGGCGACCGCGGTGAAGGCGGAAACTCCGAAACCGGCACGCCGGGCCTGGAAGGTCTTCATGATGTTCTCCTGTTCACGCTGATGGTGGATGTGAGATTAGACAACTGAAACGTCCGTGTCCCGGAAATTGAAATAGTGATGTTTAAAATCAGGACGAGTGGTTTCACCGCAGGTGGCGGGCGATTTCACCCGGAGCGGATGAGGCGCCCGCCGGTGCGCGGCCGCGACACTTGGCACATGTCGACGCCGGGCCCGCTGCGCTATCAGTTCGTCATCGAGGGCGAACTGTCCGAGCGTGTGCTCGCCGCGTTTCCCGAGCTGCGCCCCAGCGCGCATTCGCCCACCGGCACCACCACCCTCTACGGCCTGGTCGCCGACAGCACCGCCATGCGCGGGGTGATGGCCCGCATCGACACCCTCGGCCTCACCCTGCTGAGCATGTCCCAGTTGCCCGACTGAGCGTTCGCCGACGAGACGACGACGATCTGATAACGAGCCCGCTGCCCGCGTCCCACCAGCAACCGCGCAGCCGTCGCTTGGCCTACCGTCAGGTGGGTGTGGAGGTCGGCCACCGGGCGGTGAACAGCGTGCTCAGGAGGGTGAAGATGGCTTTGTCGTCGCGTTCCCTTGATGTTTCCGGTGGCGGCTCGGTGGTTGCTGGCGCCGGTCTGCCCGAGCTGTCCTTCGCGCCGGTGCGCTGCCTCGAGGTCCTCGCCCGACTGGATCGCGCGCACGCCGCCGGCGGACACACCGTGCTGCTGTGCGGTCCGGCCGGCAGCGGCAAGACCGTGGCGCTGGTCGACTGGACGCGCCGCCGTGGCCCGGCCCGCGTCGTCTGGCTGACCGCCACCGACCAGCTCGACCTGCCGGCCGAGATCCTGCGAATCCTCGACCCCGCAGCCGATTTCGTGACCGCCGCCGGACTGCGCACGCCGATGGATCGCGCGGTCGATCTCGTCGCGGCGCTGAGCGAGGGCGAACCGACGGTGCTGGTGCTCGACGACGCCCATCTGCTCACCGACCCGTTGCAGCTCGCGGCCGTGGAAGTGCTGCTCACGCACCTGCCCGCGCACGTCACCGCGCTGATCGCGGGCCGTTTCGATCCGCCGCTGCGCTGGCACGCCCTCGACCTGGCGGGCAGGCTGAGCCGGATCGGCGCGCCCGATCTGGCCCTGTCCCCGGAACGCGTCGCCCAGTTGCTGTCCCAGCACGGGTGCCGCCTCGACGACGCCGAGCTCGCGATCGTGCAGAACCTGACCAGGGGGTGGCCCGCGCTGGTGCGGATCGCGGCGATCTGCCTGTCGACCACCGGCACCGACCGCGACACCGCGCTGACGGCCCTGGCCCGGCCCGCGCACGCCGTGGCCGATTTCCTGGTCGCCGAACTGCTCGCCGCGCTCCCGGCGCCGACCCTCGAATTCCTGCTCGCCACCGCGATTCCCACGCGGTTCTGCCTGCCGATGGCCGAGGACCTGGTGGGTGCGGACGCGCCGCGGATCCTCGACGAACTCCTGCGCGTCAACTTCCCCCTGCACACCGTCGCGCACGCGGGTCGGCTCTGGCACACCTACCACCCGCTGCTGCGCGCCTACCTGCTCGCCGAGAGCGCCCACACCAGGCCCGAGCGCCTGCCCGACGGCCATCGCCGGGTGGCGGCCTGGTTCACCGCCGCCGCGATGCCCGCGCCCGCGCTCGAGCACGTCCTGGCCGAACCCGGCGCCCCCGGTCTGGTGGCGTTCCTGCGGGACTGGGGCCTGCGCATGGTGCTCGACGGCACCGGGCACATCCTGGTCGCCGCGCTCGAAAACCTCACCGAGCAGGACGCTTTCGTGCGATTGCTGCGGGCCGCCGTGGCCGTGGAAGCGGGCGACATCGCCGCCGCGGAGGTCTATCTCGAGGCCGCGCACGTCGGCCCCGACGCGGGCGCGCCGCTGGTGCCGGTCGAGTGGTCCTCGGTGCTGGATCACGCGGTGAGCGCGGGAGTCGCTGTGCTGGCGGGGGATTCGTCCTCGATGCGCTGGCCGTTGCCGCCCGCGACCGGGCAGTCCGATCTCGACTGCTACGCGGCGCTGCAGTGCGGCAGCGCCGAGATCTACGGTGGTCACCTCGATTCCGGCATCTCGGCGGTGCGCCACGCCCTGGTGCACGCCGAGCGCGGCGGGTTGGGTCGGGTCGCGGTCCGCGCGCGCACGGCGGCGGCGGTGGCGGCGGGGATGTCGGGTCGACTCGGTGAGCTGTGCGCGCTGGCCGGTCAGGCCATCGAGTGCGCCGAACGTCACGAGCTGACCGGTTCGCCGGATGCCGTCCACGCCAGGGTGATCGCGGCCTTCGGCGCCTACCGGCAGGGCATCGAGGCCGAACGGCCGGTGCCGAGCCTGTCCTGTATCGCGGCCGACGAGACGATGGTGCCCGCGCCGGTGCGCCGGATGAGCATCATGGCCGGGCTGCTGACCGTCGCCGAGGATCCCGATCGGGCGGGCACCGCGATCGCCCTGTGCAAGCAACTGCACCGCCTGCTCGACGAGGCGCCGGCGCTGGTCGGGACCGAGGAACTGGTCACCGATGTGGTGTGGCTGCTGCTGCGCCTGCACGCGAAAACCGATGCGCAACAGCTGGTCGACCATGCGATCCGGTTGCTCGGTCCGACCCCGGAGACGACCGTCGCCGAAGCCGGGTTGGCGCTGCACGCGCATCGCCCCGCCGTGGCCTTGACCCTGCTCGAACCGCTGCTGGCGCGCGCAGGCGGGCTCGTGGCGAGTACCAGGGTGACCGCGTGGCTGCTGGTCGCCGTCGCCGCCGACCACCTCGATCGCCCCCGCAAGGCCGACGAGGCGTGCGAGCAGGCGCTCGCGTGCGCGCAGGCCGAGGAACTGACCCGCCCGTTCCTCGATATCCCCGCCGCCGCCGAACTTCTCGACCGGCTCGGCGCGCGCTTCGGCCGCTACGACGTGCTCGTCGACCGCATCCGCGCCCACCGCGCCACCGTCACCGGCACCCCACCGCTCACCGATGCCGAACACGTTGTGCTGCGCCAACTTCCGTCCGGCATGACCGCCGCCAATATCGCCGCCGACCTCGGTGTCTCGGTGAACACCGTCAAGACCCACCTGCGCGGCATCTATCAGAAGCTGGCCGTCAACGCCCGCGCCGAGGCCATCGCCGCCGCCCGCACGCACGGGCTGCTGTGAGCTCAGTCCGGCGTGCGCAGGGCCGGGAACCAGACGTCGGTGAGCACCGCGGCCGCCTGCTGCGCGGACACCTCGATGGTGCCGTGCGTCGCCCAGCGGGTGAAGAAGCGCTCGAGCTGAGCGACCAGTAGTTCGATCCGCAGCCTGCCCTCGTCGCGGCGATCCTCGGGCCAGCGCGCCAGGAACGCGGGCATGCTGTCGGCCAGGGTCATGATGCCCTCGCGGGCGACGGCGCGGAATTCGGGTTCGAGCGCGGTGGCCTCGTCCCAGGCCGGGAGCATGTCCTTGTTGGCGAAGAACCAGTCGATCGCGCGAGACATCCAGTCCGCGAACGCTTCTCGCGAGCCGATGGTGAGGACTCGGTCCAGGTCGGCGTAGAAGTCACGCACGCTGGCGAGGGTGCCTTCCTCGGCGATGGCGCGCAGCACCTCGCCCTTGCTCGTGAAGTGCAGGTAGAAGGTGGCGCGGCTGCACCCGACGGCGGCGGCGATGTCGTCGACGCGGACATCTGAGTAGCCCTGGGTCTCGAACAGGGTGCGCGCGGTCTCGACGATCCGCGCCTTCGTCAGGCGCTTCTGTTCCTCGCGCAGCGATCCGCGGCGGGCGGGTTCGGTCGTCATGGGCTCAGTTTAGACGATCCGCTCATTCACTAGACATGATGTCTAGCGAGCCGCTACGCTGTGTCCTACGTCACCTGGTTCCGGTCATCGACGATCGGGCCGCTCAGGAGTTGTGCATGGATACACCGGAATTGCCCAGGGTGTGCGTCATCGGCGCCGGACCATCGGGTATCACCGCCGCGAAACGGCTGGCCGAGAACGGAATCCCGTTCGATTGCTATGAAGCCTCCGACGAGGTGGGCGGCAACTGGTACTACAAGAATCCCAACGGTATGTCGGCCTGCTATCAGAGCCTGCATATCGACACCTCGAAGTATCGCCTGCAATTCGAGGACTTCCCGGCGCCTGCGGACTGGCCGGATTTCCCGCATCACTCCCAGCTGCTGCGGTACTTCAAGGACTACGTCGACCACTTCGGCCTGCGCGATCGAATCACGTTCAACACCATGGTGATCGGTGCCGACCGCGACGCCGACGGACTGTGGCGGGTGCGCACCGACACCGGCCGCACCGAGGTCTACGACGCGCTCATCGTCTGCAACGGCCACCACTGGAATCCCCGATTCCCCGACTACCCGGGCGAATTCGACGGCGTGCTCCTGCACAGCCACACCTACAACGACCCGTTCGATCCGATCGACCTGCGCGGCAAGCGGATCGTCGTGGTCGGGATGGGCAACTCGGGCCTCGATATCGCCTCGGAACTGTCGCAGCGGTTCATCGCCGAGAAGCTGTTCGTCTCGGCGCGACGGGGCGTGTGGGTGCTGCCCAAGTACGTGAACGGCCAAGTGGGCGACCGTCAGTCGGTGCCGTCCTGGATGCCTGCCAAGCTGGCGCTCAAGCTCAAGCAGCGGTTCGTGCGCAAGAACCGGGGCGAGATGACGAACTACGGCCTGCCGAAACCCGATCACGAACCGTTCGAGGCGCACCCGTCGGCCAGCGAGGAGTTCCTGCACCGCGCGGGCTGCGGCGATATCGCGTTCAAGCCCGCGATCACCCGACTCGACGGTGAGACAGTGCATTTCGCCGACGGCAGCAGCGAGCGGATCGACGTGATCGTCTGTGCCACCGGCTATCACATCAGCTTCCCGTTCTTCACCGACTCCGAACTCGTGCCGGACGCGGCCAACCGGTTCCCGCTGTTCCAGCTGATGGTGAAGCCCGGGGTGGACAACCTGTTCTATCTGGGTCTGGCGCAGCCGATGCCGACACTGGTGAACTTCGCCGAGCAGCAGAGCAAGCTCGTCGCCGCGTATCTGACCGGCCGCTACCACCTGCCGTCGCGCACGCGGATCGACGAGGTGCTGGCGGCGCAGGAGGCCGAACGTGCTGGGCGCTATTACGATTCGCCCCGCCACACGATTCAGACCGAGTTCGAGCCGTACGTGCGCGAGCTGACCAAGGAGCTGGCGCGCGGGGCGAAACGAGCTGCGGCCGTAGGCAATACCCTGCCGGTCCCCGCGCGGGCGAAGGCGGGGGTGGCGCGATGAGCACCTCCTCGGGATTCTGTCGGGACGAATTCGCCGGTGTGCGTGCGGTCTTCGACGAACACTTCGCTTCCGGCGCGGAACTGGGCGCGGCCCTGTGCGTGACCGTCGACGGCGACCCCGTTCTCGATCTGTGGGGTGGTTACGCCGACCCCGCGCAGACGATTCCGTGGGCGGCCGACACCCTGGTCAACGTCTTCTCGGTCACCAAGACGATGACGGCGCTGTGTGCCCTGCTGCTGGTCGACCGCGGTGAACTCGACCTCGACCGCCGGGTCGCCCACTACTGGCCCGAGTTCGCGGCGAACGGCAAGGCCGACATCGAAGTCCGGCACCTGCTCTCGCACACCTCGGGTGTGTCGGGCTGGGACAAGCCGATCGAGCTGGCCGACATCTACGACACCGAAGCCGCCGCGGCCCGCCTGGCCACGCAGGCGCCATGGTGGGAGCCCGGCACCGCCTCGGGCTATCACGCCATCAACTACGGCCACCTCATCGGTGAGCTGGTGCGCCGCATCACCGGCCGGTCGCTCGGCCGGTTCTTCGCCGACGAACTGGCCGGACCGCTCGGCGCCGATTTCCACATCGGCACCGGCCCGGAGCACGCCGACCGGATCGCCACCCTGGTCGCGCCGGAGCTGCCCGACTTCGATCTGTCGGCTCTCGACCAGGACAGCGTGCTGATCAAGACCCTCACCAGCCCCTGGCTCGAGGTTTCCGAAACGGTCACGCCTGCCTGGCGAGCCGCCGAGATCGGCGCCATCAACGGGCACGGCAACGCCCGCTCGGTGGCCCGCGTGCAGTCGCTGATCGCCAACGGGGGCGAACTGGGCGGCAGGCGGTTCCTCTCGCCCGCCACGATCGAGCTGATCTTCCGCGAACAGGCCGACGGTCTCGACCTGGCCCTGCTCGTCCCGCTGCGCTTCGGCATCGGCTACGGCTTGCCGCGCCCGTCGACCTTCCCGCACATTCCGCAGGGGCGGGTCTGCTGGTGGGCCGGGTACGGCGGCTCGATGGTGGTCAACGACCTCGATCGTCGAATCACCTTCGCCTACACCATGAATCGGATGGCCACCGGCCTGATCGGCTCCGATCGGTGCGACAGCTATCTCGCGGCCACCTTCGACACGGTAGGGCAGGTTCGATGACCATGCGTGCGGTGCAGTTGACCGCTCCCGGCACCCTCGAGGTGCGCACCGTGCCCATCCCCGAGCTCGGGCCCGACGATCTGCTGCTGCGGGTCGGCGCGGCCGGGATCTGCCATTCGGATTCGTTCGTGCTCGCCCTGCCGTTCCCGCTGAGCGAGCGGCCGCTCACGCTGGGCCACGAGATCGCCGGCACCGTCGAGGCGCTCGGCGCGGCGGTGGACGGCCGTCGGGTCGGTGAGCGGGGCATCGTGTATCTCTGCTGGTCGTGCGGTGCATGCCGAGAGTGCTTGCGCGGCAACGAGAATGTGTGTCTGGCCGCCGGTCGCACCGCGATGCCGCCGTGTCCCGGCCTCGGGCCCGACGGCGGGATGGCCGAGTACGTGCGCATCACGGCGCGCTCGTTCGTGCCGATCGCCGACGACCTGGACTTCGCGCACGCCGCACCGCTGGCCGACGCGGCCCTGACGCCCATGCACGCCATCCGTGGCGCGATGGACCAGCTGTGGCCCGGCGCCACCGCGGTCGCCATCGGCATCGGCGGACTCGGCCACGTCGCGATCCAACTGTTGAAGGCGCTCACCGACACCACGGTGATCGCGGTCGACGTGGACCCCGACAAGCTCGCCCTCGCCACCGAATGCGGCGCCGATCTCGCGCTGAAGGTCGACGAGAACATCGCGGCCACCCTGCTGGAACTCACCGGCGGACGCGGCGCGGAGGCGGTGTTCGACTTCGTCGGCGCCGACGCCACCGCGCAGCTGGCCGTCGAGACCGTCGCCCCGAACGGCGCCTACCGGATGGTCGGGCTCGCGGGCGGACACCCCGGCATCGACTCCGGCCCGGCCGGTGGACCCGGCCTGCCGTGGGGTGCGACGGTGCGAAAGTCCTACGGCGGCACCAGAACCGACCTGATCGATGTGGTGGCGCTCGCCGCCGCGGGCAAGGTCCGCGCCGAGGTCGAACTGTTCGACCTCGCCGACGCCCGCACCGCCTTCGACCGACTCGACTCCGGCGCGATCCGCGGACGCGCCGTCCTCATTCCCTGATGGAGAAGAACATGACCGAAGCTGTAGACCCCCAGGAATTCGTGGCCAAGGTCGCCGCGGGCCTCACCGCGCCCGGCGCACCGTTCGAGCTGACCGTCGAACCCGTTCTGGGCGTGCCCATTCCGGTGCTCGCGCGCCGTCGTACCACCCTGCGTGAACTGCTGGAGGACTCGCGCAAGTGGGGCGATCGGGATTACCTCGTCACCGAGGACCGCCGGATCTCCTTCGCCGAACACGCCGCCGCCGCGGGCGCGCTGGCCACCGCGCTGGCCGCCGACTACGGCGTGCGCAAGGGCGACCGCGTGGGCATCCTGGCCGCCAACGGCCCGGACTGGGTGATCGCGTTCTGGGCCGCGCAGTGTCTCGGCGCGATCCCGGTCGGCTACAACGCCTGGTGGGCGCCCCCGGAGATCGCCTACGGCCTGGCGCACACCACCCCGACCGTGGTGATCGCGGACGCGAAAAGAGCTGCGCTGCTGGCGGAAACGGGCACCGAGCTGCCCGTGCTCACCACCGCGGAGCTGCCCGCCCTGATCGCCGAGTTCGGGGGCGGCGAGATCCCCAGCACGCCGATCGCCGAAGACGACCCGGCCGTCATCCTCTACACCAGCGGCACCAGCGGCAGGCCCAAGGGCGTCGTCCACTCCCAGCGGAACCTGGTGGCCATCAGCGACTATCACCGCTTCACCGATGCCATGCTCGCCACCTTCCTCGGGCAGGAGGTCGGTGACGCCCCCAGTGACCGCCGCTACCTGGTCACCGCGCCGCTGTTCCACATCGCCAGCCTGCACAACCTGGTCATCCCCCGGTTGGCGACCGGGGCGGCGGCGGTGTTCCCGCACGGCGCCTTCGAGGTGGGCCGGGTGTTGAGCCTGGTCGAACGCGAGAAGGTGACCAACTGGGCGGCGGTGCCGACCATGGCGGCCCGACTTCTGGAACACGATGTGGCACAGCATGATCTGTCCTCGCTGACCGCGCTGTCGCTGAACTCCGCGCCCACCTCGCCCGCGCTGCTCGCCGCCCTGCGCGCGAAGATCCCGGCGCTCCAGTTCTCGCTGACCACCAGCTACGGGCTGACCGAGAGTGGTACCGCCGCGACCGTGGCCACCCCGCTCGACCTCGCGGTCGACGACGCCTCGGTCGGGCGGCCGATCCTCGCGGCGGAGGTGCGGATCCGCGATGCCGAGGGCAAGGTGGTCCCCGACGGCGAGGAGGGCGAGATCTGTATCCGCAGCCCGTATGTGATGCTCGGCTACTGGGACGACCCGGCGGCGACCACGGCCGCGATCGATGACGAAAGGTGGTTGCGCTCCGGCGATTTCGGCACGGTCCGCGAGGGTAGGCTGACCGTGTCCGGTAGGCGCACCGATCTGATCCTGCGCGGGGGCGAGAACGTGTACCCCACCGAGATCGAGAACGTCCTGGCCACCCACCCGGCGGTCGCCGACTGCGCGGTGTTCGGGGTCGCCCACGCCGACCTCGGTCAGGAGGTGGCGGCGCTGGTCGTCGCCGAGCCCGACACCCTCGACATCGAGGAGCTGCGCGCGTTCGTCGCGGCCCGGCTCGCCTATTTCAAAGTTCCCACCCGGTGGCGGATCACTTCCGACGAGCTGCCACGCAACGCAACCGGTAAGGTCACACGGCGCGAGCTCGTGATGTAAGAGGAGTCAGTCAATGTTCGACAGCATCATCAAGGGCGGCCGGTGGTTCGACGGCACCGGCGCCCCGTCCGCCGTTCGCCATCTCGGCATCCGCGACGGGAAGATCGCCGAGGTCTCGGAGACCCCGCTCGACGAAACCGGGTGTGCCCGTGTGGTCGACGCCGAGGGCAAGTGGGTCATGCCCGGCATGATCGACATCCACACCCATTACGACGTGGAGGTGCTGCTCGAGCCCGCGCTGTCGGAGTCGGTGCGCCACGGCGTCACCACCATCCTGGTCGGGTCCTGCTCGCTGTCGACCGTGCACGTCGACGGTGAGACCGCCGGTGACCTGTTCGGGCGCGTCGAGGCGATCCCGCGCGAGTACGTGGTCAGCGCGCTGAACGCGGACCGAACGTGGAGTGCGGCAAGCGAATACATCGACGCGCTCGAGCGGTTGCCGCTGGGTCCGAACGTGGCCGGGTTCATCGGGCACTCCGATATCCGCGCCGCGGTGATGGGTCTGGACCGCGCCACCCGCAAGGAGGTCAAGCCGACCCGTGAGGAGCTCGCCGAGATCGAGCGCCTGCTCACCGAGGCCCTCGACGCCGGCTTCGTCGGAATGTCTTCCCAGCAGCTGCTTTTCGACAAGCTCGACGGGGTGACCTGCCGTTCGCGCACGCTGCCCTCGACCTACGCTCCGAGCAAGGAGCGCCACCGGCTCAACAAGATCCTGCGCAAGCGCCGTCGCGCGTTGCAGGGTGGTCCCGATATCGGGAGTCCGACGAGTCTGGTGTCGATGGCGGTGTCGGGCATCGGTGTGCTGCGCAAGCCGCTCAAGGTGAGTCTGCTCTCGGCCGCCGATGTGAAGGCGGTGCCGGGGGCGTCGAAGATGTTCCCGGTGGTCGGCAAGATCATCAACGGGCTCAACGGCAATTTCCGCTGGCAGCATCTGCCGGTGCCGTTCGAGGTCTACTCCGACGGCATCTCGCTGCCGGTGTTCGAGGAATTCGGGTCCGGCGCGGCGGCGCTGCACCTGGCGGATCAGATCGAGGAGCAGCGCCATCTGCTCCAGGACGAGGAATACCGTCGCTCGTTCCGCAAGGACTACGACAACAAGTACGGGCCGCGCGCCTGGCACCGCGACTTCTTCGACGCCGACATCGTGGCCTGCCCCGACGAGAGCGTGCTCGGCAAGACCTTCGGTGAGGTGGGGGTCGACCGTGGTGGGCTGCACCCGGTCGACGCCTTCCTCGACCTGGTCGTCGAGCACGGCGACAAGTTGCGGTGGCGCACCACCATTTCCAACCATCGCCCCGAGGTGGCCGACGTGCTGGCCGCCGACCCGTCGGTGCAGCTCGGCTTCTCCGACGCGGGCGCGCACCTGCGCAATATGGCCTTCTACAACTTCGGCCTTCGCCTGCTGCGCCGGGTCAATGACGCCGCGGGTACCGAAAAGCCGTTCATGACAGTCGAACACGCGATCCACCGGCTCACCGGCGAACTCGCCGACTGGTACGGCCTCGACACCGGCCACCTCCGCGTCGGTGACCGCGCCGACGCCGTCGTGATCGACCCGGCCCACCTGGACGAGACGCTCGACGCCTACGCCGAGAACCCGATCGAGTCGTTCGGTAACCTCTCGCGCATGGTCAACCGCAACGACGCCACCGTCACCGCGGTCTTCGTCAACGGCCGCTACGTCTTCGGCGAGGGCGAGGCCGACCCTGCGCTCGGCACCGAGCGGGTGGGGGAGTTCCTGCGCGCCGAATAGGACCACACCAGCGAGAGGACTCGACATGTCGGACGCGAAACGGATCACCTGGGGCGCCCCACGCCACCCCACCGACACCGACCGCGCCGCCCTGCGCGAGGACCTGCTCACCCGAGCTCGCGCGGTCCGCGCCGACGGCTGGGCCGACCACCGCACCGAGTGGTCGCCCGGCCAGATCGCCGTGGTTGCCTACGTCCTGGGCGACACCGCCGTCCTGACCGAACTCGACGAAACCGAAGGCACCGTCCTCACCCGCTACGCCGCCGACCTCTTCGGCTTCACCAAGTCCCGCAAAGACATCGAAGCAGGCCTCCCCGCCACCCAAGCCTGGTTCACCACCATCCGCACAGCCTTGGACAGCTGATCACCACGCTCCGGCGGCCCGCTTTCTCGCATCCCACGTGCCCACAGCGCCGCCCAGCTACGGAACTCGTCATCGACTTGGCGACGGAGGTCGCTAGCGTGCGCAACGAGCTGATGCGCTTCGACACCGATCCGGTGTCGGTAGCCCAGCTGTCCGCACTACCACCGATCCGGGGTGACCGGGGCGTCCCAGGCTTTGGCGAAGCGGGTTTTGTCCTTGGTGTCTACTTCCTTGCGGCGGTAGACGATGTAGGGGCGGGTGAGGTAGCCGATGGGGGCGCTGAACATGTGGACCAGGCGGGTGTAGGGCCAGGCGAAGACCAGGGCGAGGACTACCAGGCCGTGGAGTTGGAAGGTCCAGGGGACGCCGACCATGAGGCCGGGTTCGGGGTTGATGGAGAACAGGCTGCGGAACCAGGGGGAGACGGTGGTGCGGTAGTTGTAGGTGCCCCACAGCAGGTTGGAGCCCCAGGTGTTGAGCAGGCCGGTGACCAGGGCCAGGGTGAGCAGGGTGTACATCATGATGTCGTTGCGGCTGGTGTTCTTGCGCACGGCGGGGATGACGATGCGGCGGTAGCACAGGATCGCTACGCCCGCGACGACCATCAGGCCGGCGATCGAGCCCGCGCCGACGGCGACCAGGTGGTAGGCGTGTTCGGAGATACCGACCGCGGCAGTCCAGGATTCGGGGATCAGCAGGCCCATCACGTGCCCGAAGAACACCCCGAGCATGCCGAAGTGGAACAGCGGGCTGCCCAGTTGCAGCAGCTTGGATTCGTAGATCTGCGAGGAGCGGGTGGTCCAGCCGAACTGGTCGAAGCGGTAGCGCCAGACATGGCCCAGCACAAAGGAAGTCGCCGCGATGTAGGGCAGGATCAGCCACAGGCCTTCGGGCAGGGGGATGGTTGCGTTCATCGGCGGCCTTCTGTTGCTTCGAAGAGGGCGGGGTCCATGGCGTAGGGCTCGAGGCCGACTTCTTCCTCGGGCGGACCCTGGGCGGCGAGTTCGGCGATGCGACGGCGGTCGGCGGTGGTCACCGGGGGCAGCGTGGTGAGCACCGCGGCCAGCACGCCGCTGTAGGGAGAGTTGTTGTCGCCCAGCGACAGTCGCAGCAGCTCCATCACCGGCACGTGTTCGCCGAGCAGGCGTTCGCCGCCGATGGGATCGATGGTGGCGGCGAATTCCAGCAGGACGGGCAGGTGGTCGGGCAGTTCCTCGTCGCCGAGTTCGACGCCGCCCTGGCGGTAGGCGTGCTTGAACCGCAGCAGCGCCATGCCGCGTTTGCGGGTGTCGCCGAAGGCGTAGAAGGTCAGGTGCAGGCTGGCGCGGCGGCGCATGTCGAAGGTTTCGACGTAGCTCTGGGCCACCTCGATCGCCGGGGTGTCGCGCAGGTAGGCGAGGATCTCGGCGAAGTGCGCCCGCACGTCGTCGGGCAATCGCGCTGCGGCGTCGGACAATTGGTCGAGCATGGCCAGGGTCTGCTCGCCCGGGTAGTCGAGCAGGAACGCCGCCAGCCGCCACACGACCAGGCGATCGCGCTCGGGCATCTCGGTAACCGGTTGGGGCCGTTTGCGAATGGAGAGCAGGCTCATGGCGCGACACCGCTGACGGGTGTGTCGGTAACGGCAGCGCCGTTGCTGCCGTTACCGTGACCGGCGCCGTTGCCGGTCTTGTCGCCGTTGGTGTTCGGCAGGAGTCCGCTGGTGCTGCGCCCGTCCCAGTTGAGCAGGTTGATCCGGCCCGACTTCTCCTCGGGCGCGGCCTGATTCACATCGGAGAGCGAGAACTTCTCGACGACCTGGTCGAACGCGGTCATGCCGGGTCCGCCGTCGGTGTCGAGACTGCACCCGGTGGCCAGCGAATCGAGTTCGTGCGCTTTGGAAGTCGCGCCCATCGGGATCACGTAGCGGTGCTCGTACTTGGCGATGGCGAGCAGCCGGTACATCGCCTCGATCTCCTCGGGCTCGAGCCCGATCGACGGCGCGATGTGCGGCTCCGGCTCCTCACCCAGGTTGACCGAGCGCATGAACGAGCGCATCCCGGCCAGCCGCTGCAACGACGAGCGCACCGGCCCGATCTCACCGGCCGTGAACAGCTCGGCCAGATATTCCAGGGGAATGCGCAGCGCGTCGATGGCGCCGAACAGGTTGCGCACGTCCTCGCCGTCGTGCCCGGTCTCGGTCAGCACATCGACCACCGGCGACAGCGGCGGCACGTACCAGACCATCGGCATCGTGCGGTATTCCGGGTGCAGCGGCAGCGCCAGCTGGTAGTCGACGATCAGCTTGTAGACCGGCGAATCCTGGGCGGCCTGAATCCAATCCGAGGAGATGCCCGCCTTCTCGGCTTCGGCGATCACGCGCGGGTCGTGCGGGTTGAGGAACACGCCCAGCTGCGAGGTGTAGAGGTCCTGCGGGTCGGTGACCTGGGCAGCTTCCTGTACCGCGTCGGCGTCGTAGAGCATCACACCGATGTAGCGCAGCCGCCCGACACAGGTCTCCGAGCACACGGTCGGAATACCGACCTCGACGCGCGGGTAGCAGAACGTGCACTTCTCCGCCTTGCCCGTCTTGTGGTTGAAGTAGATCTTCTTGTACGGGCAACCGGTGATGCACTGGCGCCAACCACGGCATTTGTCCTGGTCGACGAGCACGATGCCGTCTTCCTCGCGCTTGTAGATCGCGCCGGAGGGGCACGAGGCGGCGCACGAGGGGTTCAGGCAGTGCTCGCAGATGCGCGGCAGGTAGAACATGAAGGTCTCTTCGAACTCCAGCTTCACCTTGGTCTCGAGCTTGCCGAGGATCGGGTCCTTGCCGACCTGCTCCGGGCCCGAACCCAGGTCGTCGTCCCAGTTCGCACCCCAGGTGACCTTGGTGTCCTCGCCGGTGATCAGCGACTTGGGCCGCGCGACCGGGGTGGTGTCCATGGGCGGCGACGACAGCAGGTTGTCGTAGTCGTAGCTCCACGGCTCGTAGTAGTCGTCGACCGTGGGCAGGTCGGGGTTGGCGAAGATGTTCATCAGGCGCTTGAACCGCGAGCCGGACTTCAGGGTGAGCTTGCCGCGCTTGTTGAGCGTCCAGCCACCCTTCCACTTCTCCTGGTCCTCGTACTGGCGCGGATACCCCTGTCCGGGACGGGTTTCCACGTTGTTGAACCACACGTACTCGGTGCCGCCACGGTTGGTCCAGGCCTGCTTGCAGGTGACCGAGCAGGTGTGGCAGCCGATGCACTTGTCCAGGTTCATGACCATCGCAAGTTGAGCCATTACGCGCATGGTTAGTACTCCACGTTCTGGTTGCGTCGGCGGATCGTCGTGACTTCGTCACGCTGGTTTCCGGTGGGGCCGTGGTAGTTCAGGGCGAAGGACTGCTGGGCGTAGCCGCCGATGAGGTGCGAGGGCTTGATCAGCACCCGGGTGAGCGCGTTGTGGATACCGCCGCGCTTGCCCTTGGCTTCGGAGGTCGTGTCCTCGGCGCCTTCGATGCGCGGCACGTCGACCGCGCGGTCCTGGGCGTGGTACATGAAGACCGTGCCCTCGGGCATGCGGTGCGACACGATCGCGCGGGCCACGACCACACCGTTGCGGTTGATGGCCTCGATCCAATCGTTGTCCGCCACACCGATTTTCTTCGCGTCGACATCCGACATCCAGATCGTCTGACCGCCACGCGAGAGCGTGAGCATGTGCAGGTTGTCCTGGTAGGCGGAGTGGATCGACCACTTGGAGTGCGGGGTCAGGTAGCGCACGGTCAGCCCGTTGCCGCTCACATTGCCGATGCTCGGCTCCGCGAACAGCGCCGACATATCAAGGGGCGGACGGAAGATCGGCAGTTGCTCGCCGAGTTCGATCATCCAGTCGTGGTCGAGGTAGAAGTGCTGGCGACCGGTGAGGGTGTGCCAGGGCTTGAGCCGCTCGACATTGATGGTGAACGGGCTGTACCGGCGGCCACCGGACTCGCTGCCCGACCACTCCGGCGAGGTGATCACCGGCACCGGCCGCGCCTGGGTGTCGGCGAACGTAATCCGTTTGCCCTCGGCCTCTTTCGCGAGGTCGGCCAGTTCGGTGCCGGTCCGTCGCTCGAGCGCCTCGAACCCCTCGACCGCGAGACGGCCGTTGGTGGTGCCCGACAGCGACAGGATGGCCTCGGCCGAGTGGGTGTCCTTGGCCAGCGACGGTCGACCCGCGGCGACGCCGGAGACGATGGTGCCGTTCTGTCCGGCCAGGTAGGCCACTTCCTCATCGGGGAAGGTGGTGATGCCCTTGGTGGTCAGGCCCAGCTTCTCCACCAGTGGGCCGAGTGCGGCGAGCTTGTCCGCGATCTGGGTGTAGTCGCGTTCGATCTCCACGATCTTGGGCATGGTCTTGCCCGGAATCGGTTCGCACTCACCGTATTTCCAGTCCAGCACCTTGCCGCCGGCCTGCGCCAGCGCATCGGGGGAGTCGTGCTGCAACGGCACCGCGACGATGTCTTTTCGGGTGCCCAGGTGCTTTTCGGCCAACCAGGAGAAACCGCGCGCGATCCGGTGGAACGCCTCGAAGTCGGTCTTGGCCTCCCACGGCGGGGAGATGGCGGGGGAGAAGGCGTGCACGAAGGGGTGCATGTCGGTGGAGGACAGGTCGTGCTTCTCGTACCAGGTCGCGGCGGGCAGCACGATGTCGGCGAACAGGGTGGTGCTGGTCATCCGGAAGTCCAGTGCGAGAAGCAGATCCAGCTTGCCCTCGGCACCGTCCTCGCGCCATTCCAGTTCCTGCGGGCGCACCCCGGTGGCGTCGGTGGTCTGGAGATTGGAGCCGCAGCCCAGCAGGTGCTTCTGGAAGTACTCGTTGCCCTTGCCCGAGGAACCGAGCAGGTTCGCGCGCCACACGGTGAGCACGCGCGGGAAGTTCTCCGGGGCGTCGGGGTCCTCGCAGGCGAACCGCAGGTCACCGGACTTCAACCCGTCGACGACGTGCTCGGCCGGGGTCTTGCCGGCTTCGGCGGCCTCGTCGGCGAGGTCGAGGGGGTTGCGGTTGAACGTCGGGTAGCTGGGCATCCAGCCCAGCCGGCTGGCCAGGGCGATGTTGTCGGCGGCGGTGCGACCGGCGAAGGTGCCCTTACCGAGGGGCGACGCGAACGAGTCCGAGGTGAAGGGGTCGTAGCGCCACTGGTCGTTGGTGAGGTACCAGAACACGGTGCCCTGCATCTGGCGCGGCGGGCGCTGCCAGTCGCTCGCCGAAGCCAGTGTGGCCCAACCGGTGACGGGACGGCACTTCTCCTGGCCGACGTAGTGGGCCCAGCCGCCGCCGTTCTTGCCCTGGCAGCCGGTGAGCAGCGTGAGGGTGAAGAAGGCACGGTAGATCTGGTCGGAGTGGAACCAGTGGTTGGTGCCCGCGCCCATCAGGATCATCGAGCGACCGCCGGAACGCTCTGCGTTGTCGGCGAATTCGCGACCGATGCGCGCGGCCTGCACGGCAGGCACGCCGGTGATGGCTTCCTGCCAAGCCGGGGTGTAGGGCGAGGAGGCGTCGTCGTAGCCGGTGGCCCACTCGCCCGGCAGGCCGTCGCGGCCGACGCCGTACTGCGCGAGCAGCAGGTCGAAAACCGTCGTGACACGTTTGCCCGCAATGACTGTGGTGGGTACGCCGCGCGTGATGGTTCCGGCGACATCGGTGTCGAAGCGCGGCAGGGCGATGGTCGCGGGCGCGTCGGCGCAGTGGCCGAGCAGGGTGAGCAGCGGGTCGACACCCTCGAGGTCGAGGTTCCACTTGCCGGTGCCGTCCTCGCCGAAGCGGTGACCCAGAGATCCGTTGGGCACCACCGGGTTTCCGGCCTGATCCAGCAGCACCGGCTTGTGCTCGACGCCCTCGCCGGTGTGGCCGAGGTCGGCGGCGGTGAGGAACTTGCCGGGGGTGGCCTGACCGTCGTTGTCGTCGAGGCAGATCAGGTACGGCAGGTCGGTGTAGGACTTGATGTAGTCGGTGAACATCGGAGTCTGCTTCTCGATGAAGAACTCCTTGAGCACCACGTGCCCCATCGACATCGCCAGTGCCGCATCGGTTCCCGGCCGCGCGGCCACCCACTCGTCGGCGAACTTGGTGTTGTCGGCGTAGTCGGGGGAGACCACCACGACCTTCTGGCCGCGATAGCGCGCCTCGGTCATGTAGTGCGCGTCGGGGGTTCGCGTCACCGGGACGTTGGAGCCCCACATGATCAGGTAGCCCGCGTCGAACCAGTCGGCCGATTCCGGCACGTCGGTCTGGTCGCCGAACACCTGCGGCGAGGCCACCGGCAGGTCGGCGTACCAGTCGTAGAACGAGAGCATGTAGCCGCCGATCAGCGACACGAACCGCGCGCCGGTGGCATGGCTGACCATCGACATCGCCGGAATCGGCGAGAAGCCGGCCACCCGGTCGGGGCCGTACTGCTTGATCGTGTAAACGTGTGCGGCAGCGGCGATCTCGGCCGCTTCCCACCACTCGGCCCGAACGAAGCCGCCCTTGCCGCGTGCCCGCTTGTAGGCCTTGGCCTTGGCCGGGTCCTCGACGATGGACTCCCAGGCCAGCACCGGATCCTTGAGCTCGGCCTTGGCCTTGCGGTACAGATCCAGCAGCGTGCCGCGCACATACGGGTAGCGCACGCGGGCGGGGGAGTAGGTGTACCAGGAGAACGAGGCGCCGCGGGGGCAGCCGCGCGGCTCGTACTCGGGCTTGTCCGACCCCACGCTCGGGTAATCGGTCTGCTGCGACTCCCAGGTGATCACGCCGTCCTTGACGTAGATCTTCCAGGAGCACGAGCCGGTGCAGTTCACGCCGTGGGTGGAGCGCACCACCTTGTCGTGCGACCAACGGTCCCGGTAGAACTCGTCGGCATCGCGACCACCGACCTTGTAGATCGAGCGGTTGTCGGGTGAAACTTCGCCCTTCTGGAAATATTTGCCGAGGTTCAGCAATGTGTCGCCGAAATCGGCGGGCGACGGACCTTGCGTGCGCGAATTAACCACGACGCCCCCTTCGAGCAGGTGAAAACGGGCTGTTGCGGGGAACTGTAGGGAGGCCGCAGCCATCGGCAAAACGAACTTTTCACATCCGGTTTCGGGGCTCGGTGAGCTGTGAGGTCGGCGCAATGTCGTGGTCACCCGGGGTGGGCGCGGCGGGCTCGGCGATCAGGGGCTCACCAGGGTGAATCGATCCCGAACAGGCCCGATGCGGTGATCGGGGGGTGTGTCGGCCGGTCGGCGGTGATGCTTCGGAAACGACCGGTTCTCCCGCGGTTTACATTTGTTTACACACTCGGCGCGACCGCTGAACAGCGCGAATGTGACCCCCGGCACAACTATGGTGGTCTCACGACGGGCGGTCACGGCCGCACCGGTCAGGTTCGTGCGCGAATTGCCCCTTGGTAGCTACCCGAATTTACCGGCGGCAAGATAAAGAATCGGCATCTTTTCCGTTCGGTTGTCGGTACCTGGTTGGAACGTCATTCAGGATGGGCCCGTGCAGGTAGGGAGGGCTCTGGTGACATCGAAGACATCCTCGGACGGGCCGGACGCACCGCCGCGAGCGCCGACGCTCGGTGGTTTGCTACGGCGCCTGCGTGACGAGCGCCGGTTATCCCGAGAAAAACTCGCTTTCGCGGCCGGGGTGAGCTCGAGTTACATCACCCACCTCGAGAGCGGCGACCGCGATCACCCCACGCGCGCGGTGGTCGACGCGCTCGTGCGCTATCTCGACCGGATCTCGCCGGTCACCGATATCGAACGGCGACACCTGCTCGATCTGGCCGGGCTCACCCCCGTCGACAACCCGACCATCGAGGATCTGCGCGCCGAGATCACCGCCGAGATGCGCCGCACCATCGCGCTCCAGGAACCGAATCTGGCCGCCTATGTCGACACCCGCTGGAACGTGCTCGCCGGAAACGAGAGCTACGACCGGGCCTTCCCCGGCCTGGTCGAGGACGTCAACATCCTGCGCTGGTTCTTCAGCAATCCGCTCTCACGCAAGGTGATGGTCGAGTGGGAGAAGGAGTCCACCCTGACCGTGCACTGGTTACGCGGCCTGATCGGCCAGCAGGGCGGCGCCGACTGGGCCGCCGAACTGCTCGACGAACTCGCCGACTACCGCGACTTCCGCCGCATCTGGGACGACGGCGACACCGCCTACGGACGCGACCACACGGCCATGCGGCTGTGCGATCTGCACACCGGCGAGTACTACACCGTCGACGTGCAACTGTTCCGCCTCGACTCGGTCGCCTACCCGGGGCGCATCCAGTACTACCTGGGGGTACGCGGGTCCGACGACTGACTCCGCGCCCGGGACGGCCGGTGGGCAGTGTTGGTGACCTCGATGTCGGCGAAGGTGCTCACCCAGTGGTGGGGCGGTCGAGCGGGGTTGGGTTCGTCGGGGCGACGGACGCCGACGACCTGCCAGCCCGCGGTGACGGCGGCGTCGAGTTCGTCGGGGTGGTCGGAGAGGAACAGGATCTGCTCGGGCGGGACGGCGATGCGGTCGGCGATGAGGGCGTAGGACTTCGGGTCGCGTTTGGGGCCCGCGGTGACGAGGTCGAAGTGGGCGGTGATCAGGGGGGCCAGGTTGCCGGGGGCGGCGTAGGTGAACCAGTCGCGCTGGTTGCGTTCCGAACCCGAGGAGTAGATGTAGAGGGGCAGACCCTCGGCGTGCCAGGTGCGCAGGGCGGGGACCACGTCGTCGAAGAAGCGGCCGTGTAGTTCGCCCGCGCGGAAACCCTCGGCGCAGATGGCGCCCTGGGCGGCCTTGAGGGGTTCGGCCTTGACGTCCGAACGCAGCCAGCCGGTGAGGATGTCGGCGATACGGGCGGTGTCGGCGGTTGGTTCGTCGGCGAGTTCGCGGGTCTGGGCGATCACCGATTCGGCGGCGCCGGCGGCGTTGTCGGCCAGCCATTGCGGCAGGTGCTGCTCGGTGTAGCCGTAGAGGTCGGTGCGGACCGAGTCGGTGGGGCTGGTGGTGCCTTCGATGTCGAGGACGATCGCGCGGATCATGCGAGCAGTTCGTCGAGGGTGGGGAAGTTCGCGCTGATCTTGTCGCCGGTGAAGTCGCCGACCCAGCCGTCGGCCTCCTCGAAGAAGCGGATGGCGATGAAGTCGGGGCGGGTGCCCATGTCGAACCAGTGCAGGGTGCCCGCGGGGACCGAGAGCAGATCGCCCGCCTCGCACACGGTCGCGAGCACGGCGTCGCCCACGTGCAGGTAGAAGCAGCCCTGGCCGGCGGCGAAGAAGCGCACCTCGTCCTCGGCGTGGCGGTGCTCGTCGAGGAACTTCGCGCGCGCGCCCGCGGCCGTGGCGGGCCAGTCGGGGTTGGTGTCGTCGGGGTGGATGCGGGCGACGTCGATGTGCTCGTAGCGGCCCGACGCGTTGAGTTCGGCGATCTGCGGGGCGTAGTGGGCCAGCAGGGTGTCGGAGTCGGTGGCGGTCGCCCCGGCCAGGGTGTCCCAGTGGGAGTAGGCGATGCCGTGCTGGGCCAGCTCCGCGCCGATCTCGGCGGGGTCGGTGGTGCGCACCCGGACATCGGCGGCGTTGTCGGCGGCCATCACTTGCAGCAGGGTCATGTCGGTCCGATCTCGAGAGAGGTGGCGTCGGTGCTTCCGGTGCGAGAGATCAACTCGCACAGGGCTTCCAGGCATTCGGCGCGATCGCGCGCCTGAGCAAGAGTGTCGCCCCAGGTGGTGATGCCGTGGGCGGCGATGAACAGAATCGGTGGGGTGCCGGGGTTGTCGCGCAGATAGGTCTCGATGTCGGCGCCGATGCGGGCGACCTCGGGCCAGTTCGCGAAGACCGGCACGTCGACGGTGGACGGGTCGGCCAGGCCGAAGCCCTTGAGGAGTTCGTAGCCGCTGATCCGCAGGGCGTCACCGGGTTTCGCGGCGGTGGTGGCCAGGGCGGTGGCGAACGGCGAGTGCACGTGCACGACCGCGCCGGCGGGCCGGGTGCGGTAGACGGCGGTGTGAATGCTGGTCTCGGCGGACGGTGTACGGCTCTGGCCGGGACGTGCGGTGGTGTCGGCGATGGCGACGAGGACGGTATCGCCTTCGGCCAGTTCGCCTTTGGACAGTCCGCTGGCGGTGATCAGCGCGTCCGCGCCTGCGGTGGTGGCCTGTCCCGTGCTCGCGTCCACGCGCACCGAGATGTTGCCCGCCGTGCCCGGCATCCACCCGCGCCCGTAGAGCTGGCGGGCGATGTCGGCGACGGCGCGACCCTGTGCGGCGAAGGCGGACTGCCGGGGGAAGGAGTCCGAATTGCGGTAGACGACACCGTTTTCCGTGACCACGGCGGTGACCAGGTCGGTGGGGGTGACATCGAAGGCGGGGTTGAAGACGGCGGTGTCGGTGGGGGCGGTGGCGACGCCGCCGAAGCCGGTGACCTCGGCGGCCGCGCGCTGTTCGACCACGATCTCGGCACCCGTGGCCATCGCGGTGTCGCGGGTGGACTCGGGGGCGACCACGATGAAGGGGATGCCGTGGTGGCGGGCGGCCAGGGCCAGGGTGAAGGTGCCGATCTTGTTGGCGACATCGCCGTTGGCGGTGATCCGGTCGGCGCCCACCAGCACGGCGTCGACCTGCCCGGTCGCCATCGCCCAGGCCGCGGCCGAATCGATGGTCAGCCGATGCGGGATACCGGCCTCGGCAAGCTCCCAGGCGGTGAGTCGGGCGCCCTGGAGCAGCGGGCGGGTCTCGTCGACGATCACGTCCTCGACCACCCCGCGCTCGTGCAGCACCCGCAGCGCGCCGATCGCGGTGCCGACCGCGCTGGTCGCCAGCCGGCCGGTATTGCAGTGGGTGAGCAGCCGCAACGGCCGGTCCCCGCACAGCCGCTGGACCAGGTCGGCGGCGTGAGTGGCGGCGGCGAGGTTGACCCGACCGTCCTCGGCGAGCATGTCGAGGGTCTCGGCCAACACCGCGTCGGCGCCCTCGGCCACCCGCCCGCGCACCCGCTCGACCGCCCAGGCGAGATTGACCGCCGTGGGCCGCGCCGCCGCGATCCGGTCCGCCTCGGCCTGCACCGCCGCGACATCGACGAGCCCGCGACCACCTGATTCGTCGGCCACCAAGCCGGACGCGTCCCGCGTCGCACCGTCATGGGCAGCGCCGCCCGAGACGGATTCTCCGAGGGCCTCGCTCGACGGGGCGGCGGCAGCGTCGTGCCCGCGCGTGTGCGCTCGCGTCGCGATGACTACGCCGAATGCCCCCGCGATGCCGATGGCGGGGGCGCCGCGGATGGCGAGGGTGGTGATGGCGTCGATGATCTGGTCCACGGTGCGCAGGCGCAGTTCGCGCACCTCGTGCGGCAGTCCGCGCTGGTCGATGGTGACGAGCGCGCCGTCGTCCCAGATCAGGGAGCTGTCGTCCATCGGGTGTGTGTCCTGTCTGCGCGGCATTTCTGGCTGGTAAACGGTATCCGACCTGGTCGGGGCGCGGACCCGGGGGCCCGCGCCCGACGCTCACTCGGCCGCGTACTCGGCCTCCCGCTCCACCGCGTCGATGGTGCGCTGGGGGACCTGGACCGGGCCGGGGGTGTAGGTGATCGCGCGCAGGCCGCCGGTGTAGCGGAACGGTCCGCGCCGCTCGCGCAGGTCCCACGCGACGGGGCCGCGCGCGTCGATGCCCACCGAGATCCCGGTCCACGGCGCCATGCCGACGAGCTGCACCTGGTCGGTGAGTTCGGCGAGCGGGGTGCCGTCGAACTCGATGGTGAAGTCCCAGCGCAGGTGCGGCTGGATGGTGGCGCGCACGGTGATCTCGCGCGTCCCCGTCGGCAGCGGCACCCCGACCGAGGCGTAGCGGCCGTAGCTGTTCACGCCGAGCACGACCTCACCGTCCTCGATGTAGAGCAGGTATCCGCCCAGCGGGTCGCCGTGCGCGACGAGCACGCCCTCGTCGCCGGGGCGATAGCCCTCCTCGAAGGGGGCCGAGTCGGCACCGCCCGTGGTGGTCGACGGGTCGGCCACCCGGTCCGACGAACGCGCCGGGCGAGGTCCCGTCAGATCGGCGGTGATGGTGAAGTCGCGGAAGGCGATCAGGCGCTGGGAGCGGTAGCGCTCGAGGGTGGGGGTGCCGGGGAGCAGGCGCACGGGGGCGGCGAAGCGGGCTTCCTCCGGGCGGCGGCGGAACAGGTCGGCGCGGGTGAGGAGCGGGAAAACGGTGTTGTTCCAGGCGGATTCGTCCCAGGCGGCGGCGAGTTCGGCGGCCTTGTCCGGATACCGTGCCGAAAGGTCGTGCAGCTCGGTGGGATCGGTGCGCACGTCGAACAGCTGCCAGTCCGGGGCGTCGAGATCGGTCCCGGCCTCGTGCAGCGACAACAGTTTCCAGCCGTCGCGGTAGAAGCCGCGATGCCCGGTCATCTCCGAATACTGCTCGGTGTGCCGGGTCGGCGCGGCCGGATCGCGGAGCAGCTCCGCCGCCGAGACACCGTCGAAGTCCTTGGCGGGCAGCCCGTTACGCACCGACGGCCGCGCCAGCCCCGCCAGCTCGAGCAGCGTCGGCGCGAGATCGGTGACGTAGGCGTACTCGTGGCGGATACCGGAATCGTCTGCCCCGCGCGGCAACCCCTTCGGCCACGAGACCACCAGCGGCACCCGCACCCCGCCGGCGAAGGTCTGCCCCTTGTAGAACCGGAACGGCGTGTTCGAGGCCTGACCCCACCCGCGCGGGTAGTGCACGCCCAGCTTCGCGGTGCCGATCAGGTCCTCGTCGTGCGGGATGTCACCGATCCAGTCCGGGTCGTCGATCTGGGCGAACTCGGCGAAGTACGAGCGGGTGCCCTCCGGTCCGCCCTCGGCGGTGCCGCCGTTGTCGGAGGTGAACACGATGATGGTGTTGTCGAGTTCGCCGAGGTCTTCGAGCAGATCGACGATGCGTCCCAGGCTCTGGTCGATGCTGTCGACCATGCCCGCGTACACCTCCATGTACTTGGCGTAGCGGCGCTGCTCGTCGGCCGACAGCGAATCCCACTCCGCCGCTTCGTAACCGGGCTCGGTATTGCGCGGCTTTTGCTCGGTGCCGGGTGGGAACAGGCCATGGGCCAACTGCTCGGCGAAGCGACGGCGGCGCAGTTCGTCCCAGCCCTCGGCGTAGCGGCCCCGGTATTTGGCCTGATCCTCGGCCTTGGCCTGGAGCGGTCCGTGCATCGCCACGTGGGCGAAGTAGAGGAAGAACGGCTTGTCCGCGTCGTGGGCGCGCAGGTCCTTGATGTAGGTCAGGGCCTTGTCGGTGAGGTCGTCGGTCAGGTAGTAGTCCGGCGGGTACTCCTCGAAGTCGACCACCGAGCTGTCCGAGACCAGCTGATTCGGGTAGTAGAAGGAGTTCAGGCCCTCGAGCGAACCGTAGTAGCGGTCGAAGCCGCGCTGGGTCGGCCAGGAATCGCGGTGGGCCGACGGGTTCATCGTGGCGTCGCGCACCAGGTGCCACTTGCCCACGGCGTAGGTCGCGTAGCCGTTGTCGCGCAGGATCTCCGGCAGGGTCAGGACGTCGTCGGCCAGTTCCAGGCGCAGGCCGGGGTAGCCGGGGTCGGCGTTGGCGACGAAGCCGTAACCCGCACGGTGGGAATTGATTCCGGTCAGCAGCGCCGCGCGCGAGGGCGAGCACAGCGGGGTGGTGTGGTAGTTCGACAGCCGAACACCCTGCGCGGCAAGGCGATCCAAGGTCGGTGTTTCGATCTCGGAACCGAACGGCCCGATATCGCTGTAGCCCATGTCGTCGACGAGCACGACCACGATGTTGGGCGCGTCCGCGGGCGCGGTCGGTCGGTAGGTCCATTCGGGGGTGGAGTCGGTGGAGGTGCGGCCGACCGAGCCGCCGAAGGATTCGTAACCGCGCGCAGCGGGTGGAACAGACATTCTCGGAGTAAAGGCCACGTATCGCCTGGTCACCAGGGTTATGTGCAGGGTGCGTGGAATCGGTGACCGAGCACCCGCAACTTGTTAGCGTCCTTGCCCATGCCCACGAATCAGCCCTGCTGTCGTTCGTGTCGCGCCCCGCGCGGCTGACGAACGCCCCGACGTTCCGGCCGCGCCGATGTTCCCTTCCCCTGCGGTGCCGTGGCACCCTTCTCGGCCCCGAGCGGGTCGACGCGTCCTCGAGGATCTTCACGATGAGCTCTACCCCCGGCGGCTTCGATCGCCGTAACTTCCTGCGCACCAGCGGCATCGCCGCGGCGGCTATCCTCGGTGGCGCGGCGCTGGCCGCCTGCACCTCGGCGGTCTCGGAGCAGAAGGAGGGCGGCGGCGACGCCACTCCCGTGCAGGGCGGCACCCTGAAGGTCGGCTTCAGCCAGGACCTGGTCCCCGCGAACCTGCTCACCAACACCGGCGCCGCACCGGTGCTCATCGGCCTGGTCTACGAGACCCTGACCCGCTACCCGAACGACAAGCTCGAACCCCAGCCCGCGCTGGCCGAGTCGTGGCAGCTCGCCGCCGACGGCACCTCGCTGACCCTCGACCTGCGCGCGGACGTGAAGTTCCACTCCGGTCGCCAGTTCACCGCCAAGGACGTCGAATTCGCGATCCGCACCTACGCCGACGCCAAGTGGTCGGCCCAGCTGCGCAGCACCGCGGCGGCGGTGACCGGCTTCGACATCGTCTCGCCCACCCGGATCGTGCTGAAGTTCGCGCACCCGCTGGCCAATATCTTCGACCTGCTCGACACCGTGCCGATCCTCGACAGCGAGACCGCCGACAAGCTCGGCACCGGCGAAACCTACATCGGCACCGGCCCGTTCCGGTTCACCCAGCGAGTTCCCAACTCGCAGATCGTGTTCGAGAAGAACCCCGACTACCGGGTGCCCGACCGGCCCTACCTCGACCGGGTCGAGGTCGCGATCATCCCCGACAACCAGGCGCGGCTCAACGCGCTCAAGTCCGGCCAGGTCAACCTGGCGATCGACCTCGCCTACCGCGACACCGAGAGCCTGGGCAAGTCCGGCGGCTACCAGGTGCGCAATGTCGAGGGCGCCGAGCTCCAGTTCTACGTCGGCGTCAATGTCACCGAGCCCGCGCTGGCCGATGTGCGCGTGCGCCAGGCCATCGCCTACGCCATCGACCGCGAACGCATCGTCGACGAGGTCCTGCGCGGCGCCGGCTACCCGCTCAATGTGCCGTGGCCCAAGACCTCCCCGGCCTACGACGAGCAGCGCAACACCCGCTACACCCGCGATATCGCCAAGGCCAAGCAGCTGCTCGAGCAGGGCAAGCCGCCGAAGCTGCCGCTGACCTTCGCCACCCCGCACCAGGAACTGGCCCAGGTCGTGCAGGCCAACCTGGCCGAGGTCGGCATCGAGGTCGAGCTCGACCCGGTCGATCCCGCCACCTTCGTCAAGCAGCTCACCGGCCAGCAGTTCCGCGGCCTGTGGGTCACCGATCACTCGTGGGCGCAGTTCGTGCCCTCGACGCTGACGGTGAGCGCCTACCCGTTCAACGCCCGCCGCAACGCCTCGCGCTACGAATCACCCGCCTACACCGCCGCCGCCGACACCGCGTGGAAGCTGCCGCAGACCACCGGCCCCGACGCGGTGCGCGCCTACCACGAACTCAGCGACCAGCTGCTCGATGGCCTGTTCCTGATCGAGATCGCCGTGCGGTTCCAGCAGTACGCCAGCTCGAACAAGGTGCACGGCGCGGCCTGGACTAAGCGCAGGGAAACCCTGTTCACCGACACCTTCCTGTCATGACGCGCTACCTGCTGCACCGGCTCCCCTCGGCGCTGCTGGTGCTGTTCGGGGCGTCGGTGCTGATCTTCCTGCTGCTGCGGCTGGTACCGGGCGACCCGGCGACCATCCTGGCGGGCAACGACGCGACACCGGAATCGATCGCGGCCATCCGCCACCAATTGGGGCTGGACCGCGCGATTCCGGTGCAGTACCTGAGCTGGCTGGGCGACCTGTTCACCCTGGACCTGGGTCGGTCCTACATCCTCGGCGGTGAGATCACCGAGCTGGTCGGGCGCGGGCTGACCAACACGCTGGTACTCACCGCGTCGGCGCTGGTGTTGGCCGTGGTGCTGAGTCTGCTGGTCTCGGTGGCGTCGGTGCTGTGGCCGAGCAAGTGGCTCAATACCGTTGTCGCGGCGGCGAATACGGTGGCGGTGGCGTTGCCGACCTTCGTGGTCGGGCCGCTGCTGGTGCTCGTGTTCGCGATCGCGATTCCGGTACTGCCCTCGGGTGGCGTGCCGCCGGACGGGTTCATCGCGCGCCCCGATATCGCCGTGCAGTACCTGCTGCTGCCCGCGATCTGCCTGGCGCTGCCGGTGGCGGCGGCGCTGACCCGGTTCCTCACCGAGTCGCTGCGCACCGAACTGACGAAACAGTATGTGCTGACGGCACGTTCGCTCGGCGTGAGCCATCGCGAGATCGTCACCCGTGGTGCGCTGCGCAATGCCCTGCCGACCATGCTCACCGTGCTCGGCATCCAGACCGGGCAGCTGCTCGGCGGCGCGGTGCTGGTGGAGGCCGCGTTCGTGTGGCCCGGCATCGGTCAGCTCATCGAACAGGGCATCAGCCGCCGCGACTATCCCGTCGTGCAGGTGCTGCTCCTGCTGTCGGTGGCGGTGTTCGTGGTGATCCAGCTGATCACCGATATCGCCCACGCGTGGTTGGACCCGCGGATCAGGATCGGCGGCCGGTCATGACACTCGAGGTGACGACAACGCCGGTCGCCGTGCCGCCGTCGCGTGCCGGTGCGCTCCAGGCATTGCGCCGTGGACAGGGCCTGGCCGGGGTGATCCTGATCGGTGTCATCGCCCTGGCCGGGGTGTTCGCGGGGGTGCTCAGCGCCTACGACCCGCTGGTCCAGATTCCCGGCGCCAACCTGGTCGGGCCGAGCGCCGACCACTGGCTGGGCACCGACCACATCAATCGCGATGTGGCCTCGCGGGTGCTTACCGGCATCCGGATCAACCTGCTGATCGTGTTCGCGGCGGTGCCGCTGGGCGCGCTGATCGGGTCGCTGGTCGGCTTGGCGGCCACGGTGAATCCGATCGCGGATGTGACCGCGCAGCGGGTGTTCGACCTGATCCTGGCCTTCCCGACGCTGATCTTCGCGATCGCGCTGGCCGCGATCACCGGGCCGGGCTGGCACGCGGTGGTGATCGTCATCGTCGCCGCCGAGATCCCGATCTTCGGACGCCAGATCCGCACCGCCGTGCTGGCCGTGCGCGAACAGCCGTTCGTGGAGGCCGCCGAGGTGATCGGCGCCGACACCTGGTGGACCTTGCGCAAGCACGTGCTGCCCAATGTGGTCGAACCGCTGGTGGTGCAATTCGCGCTGTCGCTGTCGGTGGGTGTGTTCATCGAGGCGGCGATGAGTTTCATCGGCATCGGGGTGCGGCCGCCGGATCCGTCGCTCGGGTCGCTGATCGGTGATTCGATCGCCAACCTCGAGCACAACCCGTTCATGGCGGTCGGTCCGCTGGTCGTCGTCGCCGGGCTGACCCTCGGATTTCTGTTGATCGCTCAGGCACTGGGCCGGGCAAGGAGGTCGGTATGAGTACGGTGCTCGACGTCGCCGACCTGGTTGTCGGGTTCGGGGACAAGACGGTGGTCGACCGGGTGAGTTTCCAGGTGCGGCGCGGTGAGGTCGTCGCGCTGGTCGGCGAATCCGGCTCGGGCAAATCGCTCACGGCGCGCGCGGTGCTCGGGCTGCTGCCCGACACCGCGCGGGCGCGGGGGTCGATTCAGCTCACGGGCACGCAGGTGATCGGGGCCGGCGAGTCGCGGTTGCGGGAGTTGCGCGGCACCAGGGCCGCGATGGTGTTCCAGGAACCGCAGACCGCGCTGAACCCGGTGCAGAAGATCGGCACCCAGATCGCGCAGGCACTGCGGGCGCACGGGATCACCGACAAGGCGGTGGCGCGGGCCAGGGCGATCGAGCTGCTCACGGCCGTGGACATTCCCGAGCCGGCGAAACGACTCGACTGGTACCCGCATCAGCTCTCCGGCGGGCAGAAACAGCGCGTGGTCATCGCGCTGGCCCTGTCGGGGGAGCCCGAACTGCTCATCGCCGACGAGCCGACCACGGCCCTGGACGTGACCGTCCAGGCCGAGATCCTCGACCTGCTGCGCTCGTTGCAGCGGGAGCGGGGCACGGCCATTCTGTTCATCACCCACAACCTCGGGGTGGTCGCGGAGATCGCGGACCGGGTCGTGGTGATGCGGGCGGGGGAGGTGGTGGAGGAGCAGTCGGTGTTCGGGTTGTTCGCCGAACCGTCGGCGGAGTACACGCGGACACTGCTGGCGGCGGTACCCAGGTTGCCCGTGGTGACGGCGGGGGTGCGTTCGGTCGGAGAACGCGACGAGATCGACCGGGCCCATGGCGTCGACAGTGCCGGTTGGAATGTCGACGGTGCCGAACGTGGCGAGGCCGAGCACGCTCGCGACGGGGACGCGAGCGTCGGCGATCGCTCCGACGCCGCCACGCCCCCGGAAGCGGGTGCGCGCGCTGACGCCGATTCAGGGGCGGCCGCGGCGACAGCGGACCCGACGACGGACGCTTCGGCGACGGCGGCCGGTGGCGATGACGCCGTGGAGCCCGGTGTCGCGGACGCGGACGAACCGTCCTCGGAGCCCGCCGTGCGGCGGATTCTGCGGCGGGTGGTCGTGCGCGGGCCCGCCGTGGTGGCGGAGAAGGGCGGCGGTTCGGCCGAGCCCACCTACCGCGACGTGTTGCGCATCGACGATCTGTCGGTGGTGTACCCCGGACGTAACGGCGGCGCGTCTTTCCCAGCGCTGCACGATATTTCGCTCACCCTCGGCCCGCGCGAAGTGCTCGGGTTGGTCGGGGAATCCGGGTCCGGGAAGAGCACGCTGGGACGCACCGCGCTCGGGCTCGTGCCCGCCACCACGGGTCGGGTCGAATTGCAGGGTGTGGTGCTCGAGGGGCTGTCGCGTCGCGAACTGCGTGGACTGCGCAAGCATGTCGCGCTGGTGCATCAGGACGTGAGTGCCTCGCTCGATCCGCGGCGCAGCGTGGGTGACGCGATCGCCGAACCGCTCGAGGTGCATCGGGTCGCCACCGGTGCGCTGGCGCGGGCCAAGGTCGAGACCCTGCTCGAATCCGTGCGGCTGCCACGGGATTACGCGCAGCGGCGGCCCTCGGAACTGTCGGGCGGACAGCGTCAGCGGGTGGCGTTGGCACGGGCGCTGGCCCTGGCCCCGCGCCTACTGGTGGCCGACGAGCCGACCAGTGCGCTCGATGTGTCGGTGCAGGCCCAGGTGCTCGAACTCTTCGCCGATCTGCGCGCGGAGTACGGGTTCGCGAGCCTGTTCATCAGTCACGATCTGGCCGTGGTGCACCAGGTCGCCGACCGGGTTGTGGTGCTGCGGCAGGGCCGGATCGTCGAAACCGGCGAGGTGCGCGCGGTATTCGCCGCACCGGCTCAGGAGTACACCCGCCGCCTGCTCGACGCGGTGCCCGCACCCGATCCCGCGACGGCGCGTCGTGGGCGGGCCGGATCCGCGGCAGGCGCGCCGCAGCCGATCGGGGCATGACGTGGACGAGCCGCCGGTGCGCACACCGGCGGCTCGTCGACACACGTATATCAGTGATGGCCGGGGCGGCGCTGCTGCTCGCGCCGATCGTCCTGACCTGCTCGCGTCATGCCCTGCGAGTCCTGCTGCCCCTGCTCCTGCCGCTGTTCCTGCTGCTGACGCGGCATCTGCTTGGGCATCTTCTTCGGCGCCTTTTTCGACTTCTCTGCCATCTCCGCACGGTCCTTTCCGAGGGATAGAGGAAAAAGCCTTCAACGCACTGTCCGACGCAATCCACCTCGCGTGCGGGGCGTTCCACGCCTGACTCGACCAACCATAGGCACCCCAACGGCGGGGCGGTAGAGCTGAACCCAAAATAGGTGCTCTACCGGCACGAACACGGCGTGTCAGTGCGCGAGGGGCAGGAATTCGACGGTGCCGCCGTCGCCGGTGTTCGGGGCGACGACGACCAGGCCGTCCCGGCCGATCAGGCCGGCCAGATGCGCGGTGCGCACGCTGGCGTCGCCGAGGAAACCGCCCTCGGGGGCGTAGCGGGCGGGGGTGATCCGGTGGACCGGAGCGGCGATCTCGGTGGCGTTGTGCAGCGGGCCGAGGATGCGGCGCGGGGCGGCGGTGGCGGTGCGGGCGGCCACGATGGTGGGGGTCAGCGCCAGCAGGACCGCGATCGCGGCGAAGGGGTTGCCGGGCAGGCCGAGAACCGTTGCGCCGGTGGGAAGTTCGGCGACGATCGTGGAACCGCCGGGACGAAGGGCGAGGCGGGGGACCACGATCGTGGCCTCGGCTCGGGCCAGTGCCGTGCGGAGTTGGTCCGCGGCCCCGCCGCCGGTGGCGCCGACCACGACGAGCAGGTCGAAACGGGTGGTGTCGGTGAGCATGTCGTCGAAGCTGTTGGCCGTGTCGCGCAGGTGCACGCTGTCGGCGACGCGAACACCGCAGCCCGCGAGCAGGTCCGGGAGAACCGGGCCGATCGAATCGCGGGTCTGGCCGGACTGGAGGGGGCCGGTGCTGCGAATCTCGTCGCCGGTCATGACGATTCGCGCGCGCACGGGGCCGCGCACCGAGGCGGTGGTGACCTCGACCGAGGCGGCGGCCGAGCGCAGGGCGGTGCTGACCCTGGTGCCGGCCGGGGCCACGAGATCGCCGACGTTGCTGTCCTCGCCCTGCTTTCGTACATCGCCACGTAATGGCGTGTCGGGCAGGCGGAACAGTTCGTCGTCGGCGAGCGAGGCGAACTCGTCACGCAGGACCGAGGTGGTGCCGTCGGGGACGTGGGCGCCGGTGGCGATGCGCACCGCCTCGCCCGGCAGCAGGCCGACCGGCCTTGCGCCACCGGCGAATCCGATATCGCGGCGCAGTCGCCACGGACCCTCACCGCAGATCGCGTACCCGTCCATCGCGGAGACGTCGAAGCGGGGCAGGGCGCCCTCGGCGAGGATCGGGGCGGCCAGCGCGGCACCGGCGACCTCGTTCAGCGCGGCGTCGTGCGGGGGCAAGGGAGACAGGCCGGCGTAGATGCGCGCGCGGGCTTCGGTGAGATCGAGGCGGGCCGAATCACGGTCTGTCGCCAGGGTTTCGCGGGCGCGCCGGACCTCCTCCTCGGTGTCGCAATCGGCGATATCGGGCAGTGCCAGCAGGGCTGTTTCGGTGGGCACGATCGCCTTCATCGGCTGGTTCACCAGCGAATCCAGGCTCGCCAGTGCGGCTTTCAGCGCCTCGCGCCGCCAGACGCCGACCAGATACTGCGGGCGGCCCGACTCGTCGATCGCGAAGACGGCATCGGATTCGGTGGCGCGACTGAGCAATTCGGCCACCGAGTTCTCGGTGAGGAAGGGCATGTCGGCGGCGAGGACCACCACCCACGGGTTGGTCGTGTCGAGGGCGTCGAGGCCGGCGCCGATCGCGGCGACCGGGCCGGCACCGGGCGGAGTCTCGCGGACCTGACCGAACCGGGCATCGAGATCGGGGCGGTGCGGGCCGACCACGACCACCTCGGCGCACCCGCGCACCGAGTCCAGCGCCGCGTCGAGCATGGACCGACCACCGATCACGATCGCCGGTTTGTCCACGCCGCCCAGTCGACTGGCGCGCCCACCGGCGAGCACGATCGCGTCGGCGGTGCGTAACAGCTCGCGCGGTATCGGATTCGGCACGAGCGTCATGCTAGTTGGCGGCGCGCCGACAGCGGCCGAGCGCCGCAGGTGCGGGTCAGCGAAGTCGGGCGGCGCGCAGATCGACCCGACCGTCGACGATCGGCACGCCCTCCTCGCCGAGCAACCGCAGTTGGCGGGCGGCCAGATGCGCGGCCGGGCGACCGCTCGCACCGAGCACCCGATGCCAGGGCAGGTCCGCGGAATCGGTGCGCATGATCCAGCCCACCGTGCGCGCCGAGGACAACCCGGCCGCGGCGGCGATATCGCCATAGGTACTGACCCGCCCGGGCGGAATCGCGGCGACGAGCTCGCGGACCCGCTCCACCTGCTCCTCCGTCGTCGCGGCCACCGGCTACAGCACCCCGGCGATCAAGGCGGCGGTCTCGGCGGGACGGGCCTGGGCGACCATATGATCGCAATCCCACACCTCGACGGTGAGGTCGGCCAGGTGCGCGGTGAGCGCGGCCAGGAACTCGGGGGTCACATACGGCGGACTCACCTTGGCCGCGCGGACCAGCACGGTCGGCAGGTCGGCGGGCGGCAGCACGAACTCGCGCGCGAGCTGACCCCAGTACGAGGTGATCGCGGGCTGGAACAGCCGCCAACCCACCCGGCCGCCCTCGGTGGGCACCAGGTGTTCGACCAGTTCGCGTTCCAGCACGGCCGGGTCGACCTCGTCGGGACTCCACGCGCTGGCCTGCTTGTCGGACCTGGCCTCGGCGACATCGGTGTAATCGGGCGAGGCGAGATTGGCCGCCGCGATCTGTTCCATCAGCGTCGCGTCGAGGCCGATGGCCGGATCGAGCAGGACCAGCGCGCGCACGAGTTCGGGATGGCGCCGGGCCAGATGGACGCCGACCGCGCCGCCGAACGAGTGGCCGACCACCACCGCGGGCGCGTCGGTCTCGGCGCGCAGCAGCTGCGCGAGATCGGCGACGATCGTGTCGAAGTCCCACGGCGGCAGCGAGGTGGAGCGGCCGTGTCCGCGCAGGTCGGGGGCGACGATCCGGGCCTGGGGCAGGTGCTCGGTGGCGAGGGTTTCCCAGCGGTTGCCGTGACCGGTGAGACCGTGCAGGGCGAGGACGACGGGACCGTCGGCGGGGCCGAACCGGTGCACATGAAGCGAGGACACGACTGCCATTCTGGCCGGTCGCGCGCGCTCGCGCAGCCCGGGTGCGCGGTGGGGGCGCGCGGAGTGTCGTACTGGTCTGTTGCAATAGCCGATGTGGTGCGATCGGATGCCGCGGTGCGACTCGTGCGCCGCAGGACGCGGGCGCCCCGGCCGCGGGCCTGGGGTGCGCCCGTCGCCGCGCTGTTCGCCGAGCAGGCCCAGCTCGGGCCGTCGCGGCCGGGTTGGGTGCCGTGGCAGGTCCTCGGCGGGCCCGGCACCGGTAAGACCTCGCTGCTGATCGACCTGGTGACCGCCCGCATCACCGACGGGGCCGACGCGGGCTCGGTGCTGGTGCTGACCCACACCAAACAGGCCGCCGCCGCGCTGCGCGACGCGATCACCCACCAGCTGGGGCCCGAGGTCGGCGGGATTCCCGGCGCGAGTCGCGAGCCGATGGTGCGGACGGTGCACTCCTACGCGTTCTCGGTGCTGCGTCGGCACGCCGAACTGCACGGCAACCCGCCGCCCCGGCTGCTCACCGGCGCCGAGCAGGACGCGGTGCTGCGGGAGATGCTGCACGGCGATCTCGAGGACATCGAGAACGGGGCGGGCGGATTGTGGCCGCCGCGACTACAGCCCGCGCTGGCACTGGGCGGGTTCGCCGAACAGCTGCGCGACCTGATGCTGCGCGCCACCGAACGCGGGCTCGGTCCCGAGGATCTGATGGCGCTCGGGCGCGAGCACGACAACGACGCGTGGGTGGCGGCCGGGCGGTTCTTCCAGCGCTACGAGCAGGCGTCGATGCTGCGGTGGTCGGTGGGTGTGGCGGCCCCGGAAGCCACCGCGCCCGCCCTCGACGCGGCCGAGTTGGTCGGTGCGGCGTTGGACGCGCTGGCCGGTGACCGGAATCTGCTTGCCGCCGAACGGGATCGGATCCGCTACCTGCTCGTCGACGACGCCCAGCACCTGGATCCGCAAGCGGCCACGCTGGTGCGCGCGATCGGCGGCGGTGGGGCGAGCACGGTGATCACCGGTGATCCCGACCAGGCGGTGTTCACCTTTCGCGGTGCGGATTCGCACTTCCTCACCGAGCTCGAGACCGACGCGCGGCGGCGAATCACCCTGCGGCACAACTACCGCAGTGGGGCGCCGATTCGGGTGGCGGCCGCGCGGATCGCGGCGCGGTTGCCGGGTAGTGCGCGTCATCGGATAGGCGAGGGGCCTACTCCCGAAATCCCGGAGCACGCGCCCGGTTCGACCGGGCAGGCACCCGGGTTGCCGGACTCGGCCGAGGATCCACTGGCAGACCCGGTCGGGGACGAGTCGAGTGTGCGGGTGCGGGTGCTGTCCACGCCCGCGAAGGAAGCGGCGCTGATCGCGGATCATCTGCGGCGCGCGCACCTCACCGACGGGGTGCCGTGGTCGGGGATGGCGGTGATCGTGCGGTCGGTGCCGCTGTCGTTGGCGCCGTTGCGGCGGGCCTTGCTCGCCGCCGGGGTGCCGGTGCGGCGGCCTGCGGTCTCGGAGCCGTTGGCGCGGCGGCGCGGTGCGGCGTGGATGGTGGGGGCCCTGCGGGTGGTGTCGGCGGCGGATTCGGCACGGCCGGGGTCGCGGCGGGCGATCGACGCGATGTTCTCGCCCGACGACGCGATGGATCTGCTGTCGGGTCCGCTGGGCGGGGCCGATCAGATCGCGCTGCGGCGGTTGCGTCGTGGCGTGCGGCGCAGTGTGCTCGAGCTGGAACGCACCGGGGCACTGGGGGATCCGGCGGTCGGGGGCGACGATCAGTTCCTGCTCTGGGGTGAGGTCGAGCCTGCACCGGAATTCGTCGAGCCCGAACCGGAGCCGATCGACGACGAGTGGTTGCCCCCGCCGGACCCGGACGATCCGCTGCGCCCGGAACCCGAATCCGACTGGGATATCGCCGAGCGGCTGCCCGACGACATCGACCTGCTCGACAGCGAGACCCCGCCCGCCGTGAGCGCGATCGTCGAACCCGCGCGCCCGCCCACCCCCGCGGTGCCGCTGATCGACCAGTCCTCGGCCGAGGTGCTGCGCGACCTCATCGTCGGCGTCGGCGAGACGCGGCTCCTCGACGGGCTCACCGAAGTCGAAGCGGCACCGCTGCACCGGGTGCTGCGGGCGATCGAGAAGGCGAAACTCACCCAGGCCAGGGGCCAGGGCCTCGAAGACGTGCTGTGGACGCTGTGGACGAGTTCGCGGCTGGAACGTCGCTGGTTCCGGCAGTCGCGGCGCGGCGGTGCGTCCGGGATGCAGGCCGATCGTGACCTCGACGCCGCCGTCGAATTGTTCGATGCCGCAGCGGCTTACGTGGACCGACTACCCAAGGCCAGCATCGAGGGGTTCGTCGAATACCTGCTGCACCAGCAGATTCCGCAGCAGGGCCGACCGCTGACCGTCGAGGGCGAGGCGGTGACCCTGCTCAGCGCCCACGCCGCCGCCGGTCGGGAATGGGACGTGGTGGCGGTTGCCGCTGTGCAGGAAGGCATCTGGCCCAACCCGCGCTCGCGGGGCACGCTGCTGCACACCGAGGATCTGGTCGATCTGGTCGCCGGGCTCGATCCGGGGGCGACGGTGAGCCGGGCCGCGCCGATCCTGGCCGAGGAACGCAGACTGCTGCTGGTCGCGTGCAGTCGGGCGCGGCGGTCGCTGCTGGTCACCGCCGTGGAATCGGCTGCGGGAGAACAGGATCTGGTGCCGTCGCGGTTTCTCACCGAGCTCGTCGCCGAGGCCGATGACGGTGAGCCCGGTGCGCTGCCGGTCGCCGATCCCGGACGCGCGCTGGTGATGCACGCGCTGGTCGCGGAATTGCGCGGGGTGGTGTGTGATCCGGCGACCGCGCCCGAACGGCGGGAACGGGCCGCGCACCAGTTGGCGCGACTGGCCGACGCGGGCGTGCCCGGCACCGACCCCGGCGACTGGTACGGCACCGCCGCGCTCAGCTCCGAGCGCGAACTCTTCGACGACGAGGACACGCCGATCGGGCTGTCCCCCTCGACGGTCGAACTGCTGCGCACCTGCCCGCTGCGGTGGGCGCTGGAACGCCACGGCGGCACCGACGGCGACAACCCGCACGCGGTCAAGGGCAACCTCGTGCACACGCTCGTGCAGGCCCTGGCAGGCGAGGTGCCGGAGGCGCAGGTGCGGGCCGCGCTGGACCAGGCGTGGCGGTCGATCGACCCGGCCGAGGGCTGGCACTCACGCCAGGAACTGCGCCGCACCGAAACCATGCTGGAAACCTTCCTCGCCTGGGTGCGCGCCACCCGCGGCGAACTCACCCAGGTGGGGGTCGAGGTGCCGGTGGACTGCGTGCTGCCCGCGCGCACCGACACCGCGCGGGCCGTGCGCATCCGGGGTCGGATCGACCGGCTCGAACGAGATGCGCAGGGGCGCTTCGTGATCGTCGACGTGAAGACCGGGAAGACGCCGGTCAGCGCGAAGGCGGTCGCCGAGCACGCGCAATTGGCCACCTACCAGGTGGCGGCCGCGCACGGCGCGCTCGACGAGGACGAGCAGACCGGCGAGCCGGGCGGGGCGCGACTGGTCTACGTCGCCAAATCGAGCACCAAGACCGGCGCGGCCGAACGGGCACAGGAGGCGCTCGACGGCGACGGACTCGAGCAGTGGCGCGAGACCATCCACGACGCGGCCGACGCCACGCGCGGGCCCGGGTACCTGGCGGTACGCAACGACGGGTGCAGGCACTGCCCGGTGGCGGGCAGTTGTCCGGTGCAGGACACTGGACGGCAGGTGACCGACGAGTGAGCCCCGCGCGCGTCACCCCGCAGCGGTTGGCCGACGCGCTCGGCCTGCCCCCACCGACCGAGGAACAGTCCGCGGTCATCGCCGCCCCACCCGGACCGACCCTGGTCGTCGCCGGGGCCGGGGCGGGCAAGACCGAGACGATGGCCTCGCGCGTGGTGTGGATGGTGGCCAACCAGTTGGTCGCCCCCGACGAAGTACTCGGGTTGACCTTCACCCGAAAAGCCGCGCAGCAGTTGACCTCTCGCATCCGCACCCGACTGGCCCGGCTCGCGGGCGCGCCGCTGCTGCGCGAGATCGACCCCAGTGGCGCGCTGCGCACGATCGTGGCCGGGGCCGAACCGGAGATCAGCACTTACCACTCCTACGCGGGCCGACTGCTCACCGCGCACGGGCTGCTGCTGCCCGTGGAACCGTCCGCGGCGCTGCTCACCCAGACGCAGCTGTGGCAGCTCGCGCACGAGGTGGTGCGCTCGTGGGACGGCGACCTCGACACCGACCGCACCCCCATCTCGGTGACCGAGGCGGTCCTCGCCCTGTCCGGCCAACTCGCCGAACACCTCGTGGAACCCGAACAGCTGGCCGAGGCCCACGCCGAGCTGGAAAAACTGGTCTACACCCTGCCCCCAGGCCCCCGCCAACGCGGCGGCCCCAGTCAGGCTCTGCTCAATGTGCTCAACGCCCAACGTGAACGCGTCGCCCTGCTGCCCCTGGTCCAGCGCCTCGCCGAGTCCCTGAACCGGCGTGGCGCACTGGATTTCGGCTCCCAGATGTCGCTTGCCGCCCAGCTGGCCGTCGACCATCCCGAGGTCGCCGCCGCCGAACGCGCTCGCTTCAAACTGGTTCTGCTCGACGAATATCAGGACACCGGACATGCCCAGCGGGTGCTGTTGTCGGCGCTGTTCGGCAATGCGGAAGCGGTGCAACAGGATCGACCTCGGGAGCCGGTGCGGATTCGAGGGGTGGCGCCGGTGGCTGAGGTGGATGCGTTGTTCGCGGTGGACGACCGGGAGTCGTGGCGCGGCGCGGGTGCTGCCGTGACCGGTGCCGTGCCGGATAGTGCTGGGCTCGAAGATGATTCGTTCGGCGGTGTCCGGGGTGCGGAGCTGTCGGGTGATGGGTCGCGCGGTAGTAGCGGTGGAGTGGGCTCCGGGGCGGGACCTGGTGCGTTCGTCGACGGTGAAGGGGTCGAAGGACTGTCGGCGGGCGAGGTCGGAGCGAACGCCGCGGGGTTGGCAGGGGGGTCACGAGTCGGCAGACCTGGCGGCGATGACGGCGGAACCGGAAGTGGGCGGCGCGCGGCGTTGTCCGCTGCTGGTCGCGATGCCGAGGGGGACGGCGGTGGGGGCTCTGATGCGCGGGCGCTCGCCGTGACGGCGGTGGGTGATCCGATGCAGTCCATCTACGGGTGGCGGGGGGCATCGGCGGCGAATCTTCCTCGGTTCGCGACGGATTTCCCTGTCGCGCCGGGGGTTCCGGCGCCGGTGCTGCCGTTGCTGACCAGTTGGCGGAATCCGCCCGAGGCATTGGCGTTGGCGAACCTGGTCGCCGATCCGTTGCGCCGGGTGGCGCGGGCCGCCGGTGGGGCGACGGTGGACGCGTTGCGGGCCAAGCCCGCGGCGAGTGCGGGAGTGGTGGAGCTCGCGGTGACCGAAACCATTGCGCAGGAACGGGAGTGGATCGCCGAGCGGATCGCGCGGGAGTGGGTGGCGGCGCGGGAGAACGATCAGCCGCCGCCGACCTCGGCGGTGTTGATTCGGCGTAATGCCGACGCGGCGCCGCTGGCCGAGGCGTTGCGGGAGCAGGGGTTGCCGGTGGAGATCGTCGGGCTCGGTGGGCTGTTGGCGACGCCGGAGGTGGCCGATATCGTCGCCACGCTGCGGTTGATCGCGGAGCCGGGGACCGGGAGTGCGGCGGTGCGGATCCTCACGGGGGCGCGGTGGCGGATCGGGGTGGCGGACCTGGCGGCGTTGGCGCAGCGGGCGCGGATGCTGTCCATCAGCAGTGCCTCGGGCCCGGACGCGAGCGAGATCACCGACGCGGCGGGACTGGCGACGGCGCTGCGGGAGGTGGCGCCGGAGCCGACCGAGCGCGCCGGGCTGGCCGATGCCATCGCCGATCCCGGTGCGCCGGAGAACTATTCGGACGCCGGCTACGCGCGCATCGCCGCCCTGAGCGCGGAACTGACCGCACTGCGTGAACGCAGCGGGCAACCGTTGATCGAGCTCGTCGCCGATGTGGAACGCACCATCGGGGTCGGCGTCGAGACCCAGGCTCGGCGCGCCATCGTCGGCGGCGGCGCCGGCCGCGAGCACCTCGACGCCTTCGCCGAGGTCGTCGCCGGGTACGCCGCCGACTCGCGTGCCTCGCTGAGCGGGTTGCTCGCCTTCTTCACCGCGGCCGAGTCGGTCGAAAACGGTTTGGAGCCGGGCGAAGTGGAGGTCGCGCGTGACCGCGTGCAGGTGCTCACCGTGCACGCCGCCAAGGGGCTGGAATGGGAAGTCGTCGCGGTGCCGCACGTGAGCGCGACGGTGTTCCCGTCGACCACCGCCCTGAGCACCTGGCTCGGCGCCCTCACCGAACTGCCCACCACCCTGCGCGGTGACCGCGCCCAACCGGACGCTTCCGAAGGCGTACCCGTGCTCGACCTGAGCACCGCGAGCGACCGCTCCGAACTCGAGCGCGCCATCGCCGGACACAAGGCCGCGCTCAAGAGCCGCCGCCTCGACGAGGAACGCCGCCTGTTCTACGTCGCGCTCACCAGAACCGAACGGGTACTGCTGGTTTCGGCCTACTACTGGCCCGAGACCGGCACCTCGCAGAAGGGACCCTCGGACTTCCTGCTCGAACTCAAAGAAGCCAACGAGAACCCCGACAGTGACGCCTACGGTGTCGCCACCATCGCCCGCTGGGACGACGCCCCCGCCCCCGACGCGGTGAACCCCTTCGCCGACAACCCACCCACCGCCCAGTGGCCACGCGACCCCCTCGGCAACCGCCGCGACCCCATCGAACAGGGCGCCGCCCTCGTCCGCGCCGCCCTCGACAAATTACACAGCGGCACAACCGATTCCGAGGAGTCGCTCGCAGACGAGGCGGCTGCTGACGAGGTGACCGATGACGACCCCGAGGGCTGGGCCAACGATGTCGACGCGCTCCTGGCCGAATTCACCGCCGCCGAACTCGCCGAACAGCAGGTGGAACTGCCCGGTCAACTTCCCGCCACCGCCCTGGTCGAACTGCGCGCCGACCCCACCCGACTCGCGGCTCGTCTGCGCCGCCCCCTGCCCTATCCGCCGAACCCGATGGCCCGGCGCGGCACGGCGTTTCACGCGTGGGTGCAGTCCTGGTTCGGTACCGAACAGCTGCTCGGCCTCGACGAACTGCCCGGCGCCGCCGACAGCACCACCGAAATGGGCCGCGCCGACCAGGAACTCGCCGCCATGCAGGCGTCGTTCCGTCGCTCGCCCTGGGCGCACCGCAACCCCGTAGACGTGGAGGTGCCCTTCGAAACGACCATCGCGGGCACCGTGATTCGTGGCCGCATGGACGCCGTCTTCGCCGAACCCGGCGACCGCTGGCTCGTCGTGGACTGGAAGACCGGCGCCGAACCCGGCCCCGCCGACGAACCCGCCGTCGCCGTCCAGCTCGCCGTCTACCGCCTCGCCTGGGCTCGGCTCATGGCCGCCCGCACCGGCCACACCGAAGCCCACATGCTCCAACGCATCAGCGCCGCATTCCATTACATCCGCTCCGGCCGCACCATCGCCCCGGCCGACCTCCTCGGCCCCACCGAACTCGAACGCCTCATCCGCGACGCCGCCCCCGAAAACACCGACACCGATCCACCCCAACCCCCCTGAGCCGATACGCTGACGAGCGCCGCCGGTTTCGGCTGCCCCAGGCCGAGAACACGCGGCGCCAGTCGTCGGTTTTCGGCCGCCTTGATCTGGACTGACCAGAGGGTGCGACGAAGGAGTGCCCGGCGGGAGGGAAGATCATGGGAACCTGGCCGAGAACACGCGGCACCAGTCGTCGGTTTTCGGCCGCCTTGATCTGGACTGACCAGAGGGTGCGACGAAGGAGTGCCCGGCGGGAGGGAAGATCAAGGGACCCAGGCCGAAAACACGCGGCACCAGCCGCAAATAAACACAGGAGGGTGATTTGTTCGGTGACACGCGCAACCCGGCTGGGTTGAGCAGCAGTCCCGACTATGCCCTTGTCGGTCTGTTGCGGATTCCGGCGGCGCAGTCGAGTCCGTGGGCCTCGCTCACCCGGCGCGTCCTGTTCGCCATCTTCCTGCTGTTCACCGCGGCGACGGTGGTCTACTTCGGCCGCGACGGTTATCGGGATACCACCGGCGACGAGCTGTCGTTCCTCGACGCGATGTATTACGCCACCGTGTCCCTGTCGACCACCGGTTATGGCGATATCGCCCCGGTGACGCCGTCGGCGCGGTTGGTCAACATCATCGTCATCACCCCACTGCGCGTCCTGTTCCTCATCGTGTTGGTCGGTACGACCCTCGGTGTGTTGACCGAACGGTCGCGGCAGGCGTTCAAGATTCAGCGATGGAGGCACACCGTGCGCAATCACACCGTCGTCGTCGGTTACGGCACCAAGGGTCGTACCGCGATCGATGCGATGGTCGGTGACGGTATCTCGGTGTCCGACATCGTCGTCGTCGACACCGACCCGGTCGCCTTGGAGGCGGCCGCCGCCGGGGGGTTGGTGACGGTGCACGGGTCGGCGACCAAGTCCGATGTGCAGCGCCTGGCCGGGGTGCAGCGCGCCGCCGCGGTGGTCGTGGCGACCAACCGCGACGACACCGCCGTGCTGGTCACCCTCACCGCGCGGGAACTGAACAAGACGGCCAAGATCTCGGTCGCCATCCGCGAGGCCGAGAACACCCATCTGGTGCGCCAGTCCGGCGCCGACTCCGTGGTGGTGTCCTCCGAGACCGCGGGCCGGCTGCTCGGCATCGCCACCACCACGCCCACGGTCGTGGAGATGATGGAGGACCTGCTCACCCCCGAGCAGGGTTTCGCGGTGGCCGAGCGGGAAGTGGAGCCCAGCGAGGTGGGCGGTTCGCCGCGCCACCTGAGCGACATCGTGCTCGGGGTGGTGCGCGACGGTGTGCTGATCCGGGTCGGTGAGGCCGAGGTCGACGCGCTCGAGTCGGGCGACAAGCTGCTGTATATCCGTCGTACCGGGAAGTAGTCGGTACCGCCAGCTAGGCTCGCGGATGTGTCATTCCGGCTGAAAGACGTTCCGCTGCTGTCGCGTTCCACCATCGATCGGGCCGAGCACGTGCGCCTCGATCCCGAGGCCCTGCGCGAGGGGTGGGGCAAGGCGAAGATCCTGCGTGTCGACCGGCGCGGCAAGGTGCGCGTCGAGGGCACCGAGCTCGTCCTGGACACGGCCGCGTCGGTGGCCGACGGGCCCGGCGAGGCGGCGGTGTTCCTCGGCGTGGTCGACGGCAGCCACCTGTGGGCGGTGCGTGTGGCCGAACTCGACGGCACCCTGAAGGATCTGCGCGGTCTCGGCGGCGTGGACGATTTCACCGCCGAGCTGCTCTCCACCGCGTACGCGCTGCTCAACTGGCACGACCGCGCCGCCTTTCACGGTGGCGACGGGACGGTGACCGCGTTGGCGCGCGGGGGCTGGTCGCGCCTGACCGCCGCCGGCGAGGAGGAATTCCCCCGGATCGATCCGGCGGTGATCTGCCTGGTGCACGACGGCGCCGACCGGGTGCTGCTGGCGCGTCAGCAGAGCTGGCCGGAGACGATGTTCTCGCTGCTGGCCGGGTTCGTCGAGGTGGGCGAGTCGCTCGAGCGGTGCGTGGAACGCGAGGTGCTCGAGGAAGTCGGCGTGGAGCTGCGCGATATCCACTACCTGGGCAGCCAGCCGTGGCCGTTCCCGCGTTCGCTGATGGTCGGTTTCGCCGCGATCGGCAACCCCGAGCAGGAACTGGTGTTCTCCGACGGCGAGATCGCCGAGGCGCACTGGTTCACCCGCGCGGAGGTCCGCGCGGCCCTGGGGGCGGGCGACTGGACCGCGACGCAGTCCGGCGCCCGACTGCTCGTCCCAGGATCGATCTCGATCGCGCGATCGATCATCGAGTCCTGGGCCGAGGCCTGATCAGACCTGCTGGGCGGCCAATGCCTTCTTCACCGCGGCCAGCGACGGGTTGGTCGCGGTCGAGCCGTCGCGGTACTTGATCGTGGGCACCACGTGGTTGCCGTTGTTGACGCTGCCGACGAACTCGGCCGAGGCGGGATCGTCTTCGATATCGATCACCGAGTAGGTGATGCCCGCTTCGTCGAGCTGGGTCCGCAGGCGTCGGCAGTAGCCGCACCAGGTGGTCGAGTACATCGTCAGGTCTGGGGTTGTGTCAGTCACGCGATGTGCAACGTCTCGGCGGCCCGTGGTGTTCCGCGCGGGCGGCGTCACCGGTGCTTGTCGGTGCGCGCTGTCATGATGGTGCGCGTGCCAGTACTCGATCTCACCGACCTCGACCCGGAACAGGCCGCCGCGGTGCGGGCACCACGGGGGCCGGTGTGCGTGCTCGCCGGTGCGGGAACGGGCAAGACCAGGACCATCACGCACCGGATCGCGCATCTGATCGCCGGCGGGCACGTCAAGCCCGACCAGGTCCTCGCGGTCACGTTCACCGCGCGGGCGGCGGGGGAGATGCGCAACCGGTTGCGCTCGATGGGGCTCGGCGGCGACGCGGGGCAGGTGCAGGCGCGCACGTTCCACGCCGCCGCGCTGCGTCAGCTGCGGTATTTCTGGCCGCAGGTGGTGGGCGATGTGCCGTGGCGACTGCTCGACAGCAAGTTCCCGGTGGTGTCGCAGGCCGCGCAGCGCGCGGGGTTGCGCGCGTCCACGGAAATGGTGCGTGACCTGCTCAGCGAGATCGAATGGGCCAAGGCCTCGCTGATCGCCCCGGAGGACTATCCGGCCGCCGCGGCCCGCCACCACCGTGACGCGCCGTGCGAGGTGGACAAGGTCGCCCAGGTCTACGCGGGCTACGAGTCCGCGAAAGCCTCCGCCGACGGGCTGCTGCTCGACTTCGACGATCTGCTGCTGCACACCGCGGCCGCGCTCGAGGACTACCCTTCCGTCGCCGACGAGTTCCGTGGTCGCTATCGCAGCTTCGTCGTCGACGAATACCAGGACGTCACGCCCCTGCAGCAGCGGGTGCTCAACGCGTGGCTGGGCGATCGCGACGATCTCACCGTGGTCGGCGACGCGAACCAGACCATCTACTCGTTCACCGGCGCCACCCCCTCCTACCTGCTCGATTTCTCCCGACGCTTCCCCGACGCGACCGTGGTGCGGCTCGAACGCGACTACCGCTCCACCCCGCAGGTGGTCGCGCTGGCCAACCAGGTGATCGGCGCGGCGCGCGGGCGGATCGCCGGCACGCGGCTGGCCCTGATCGGCCAACGCCCCGACGGGCCCGAACCGGAATTCGCCGAGTACGCCGACGCGCACGCGGAGGCGGTCGCGGTCGCGGGACGGATCCAGACACTGATCGCCGAGGGCACACCCGCCGCCGAGATCGCGGTGCTGTACCGGACCAACGCGCTGTCGGAACCCTTCGAACAGGTGCTGACCGAGCGGGCGATCCCGTTCCAGGTGCGCGGGGGCGAGGGCTTCTTCCAGCGGCAGGAGGTGCGCCAGGCCGTCGTGGAACTGCGCAAGGCCGACGCGCGCGACGACCTGCCCGACGAGGCGCGCAGCGGCGCCTCGCTGATCTCGCTGGTGCGCGCCGTGCTGGCCCCGGTCGGACTCACCGCCGAGGAACCCGCAGGCGCGCAGGCCAAGGAACGCTGGTCCTCGCTGCTGGCCCTGGTGCAGCTCACCGAGGAACTGGTCAGCCACGACGACGAGCTCGACCTCAGCGCCCTGCTGCGCGAGCTGGCGACGCGGGCCGAGGCCAAACACCCGCCGACCGTCGACGGCGTCACCCTGGCCTCGCTGCACGCCGCGAAGGGCCTCGAGTGGGACGCGGTGTTCCTGGCCGGGCTCACCGACGGCAGCCTGCCGATCTTCCACGTCCTCGGCCGCAAGAACGCGCCGGTCGACGAAGCGGGTCTGGAAGAGGAGCGGCGCCTGCTCTACGTGGGCGTGACCCGGGCCCGCACGCATCTGAGCCTGTCGTGGACCCAGCGCCGACTCCAGGCCGGTGGCGACTACCGCCCGGTCACCCGGTCGCGGTTCCTCAACGGGCTGATTCCCGACGAATCGGCGGCCTCGCGGATCGCGGTCGAGGTGCCGGGTAGGGCCGAGACGCCACGGCCGCTGTGCCGGGTCTGCCTCAAGCCGCTGATCGGCACCTACGCCACCATGCTCGGTCGATGCAGGCGCTGTCCCGGCGAAGCCGACCCGGTACTGCTCGACGCACTGAAGGAGTGGCGGGCCGAGAAAGCCGAGGCCCTGCGGGTGCGCGACTTCGTGGTGTTCACCGACACCACCCTGACCGCCATCGCCGAACAACTGCCCACCGACGACACCGGACTGGCCGCCATCGCCGGGATCGGCGCGAAGAAAATCGAACAGTACGGCGCGGACGTCTTGGCCATCGTCGCCTCACGAGTGCGAGCCACGGCACAAAACCCCAGGTAGAAAATAGGTTGGCAGGTTCTCGATCATTGCCTATGGTGGACATCACGCACCGAGAGTGATCGCGGTGCGCGGTCATTGTTCACATACGAGTTCAGGAGGGAGGCAGTCACATGAACACGAACACCACGTTCACGAACACCATGTTCGGCGCGATGAGCAATCACGCCCTGGTGAACGTTGTCGTCATGTCCGCCTCCCGGGGGGTCCTCGCTCAGCAGGGGACCGGTCTGTCCGTCGGCGTCGTACATCCGACCCGTTTCCAGGACAAGCCCACCGCGGGTTGGCAGTCGGCCGCCGTCTCGGCACCGGCAGCAACCGCCGATGAAGCCGGATACGCACCGGCATTCCTCGGCGCAACCCGCATTCGCGTCCGCCCAGCGACCGTGATCAGGTCTCGACACAGAAGTCGAGCTAGGTAGGGATCTCCCTCCCCAGACCTCCTGGCCACGGATCGCGAGAAGCGAACCCGTGGCCATATTTGTTTCGGCTCCTCAGCCGTAGGCACCGGGTTCGCACACCGAACATTCCACCGCTGCATACGAAATGAAGGAGAACGACGTGTTCACCGCCCAGGACTGGCCCACGGCCACTGCTGACGTGACATGCCGACCCGTGGCGCAGGCCACCTCGACGCTGCCCTGTCGCGCCGGAAACCCCGATCTGTGGTTCGCCGAGAGCCCCACCGATCTCGAGCAGGCCAAGGAACTGTGCGCGGCCTGCCCCATCCGCAAGGGCTGCCTGACCGCGGCCATCGATCGGGCCGAGCCGTGGGGCGTATGGGGCGGTGAGATCTTCGACCAGGGGGTCGTGATCGCCCGCAAGCGTCCCCGTGGCCGCCCGCGCAAGGTCGCGATCATGGCATGAACCCGGGAAAAGGGTTGTACCGCAAGCGAACCGCTCACCTCGTGCTGGTGAGCGGTTCGTTTTGTCTGCTCAGGTGCTCACGAGGCCTGTTCGGCGCGGAAGCCGGGTACCCAGGTGCGGACCAGTTTCATGAAGCCGAGCTCGGCGTCGAGCTGGGCCAGAATGCCGACGGACCCGCCGAGCACCCGGAACACCGTCAGGTACTCGGCCGGAAGCTGTAGGGCGCGCGCGGTTTTCATCTCCGGGCTGGAGAACTCCGAGGCCGTGCCCGCCACCTGCTGCATCCACGCGCGGGTGAAGTGGAACGAATCGGTGCGGATGGGATCGCTGAACGGGCGCAGGTACGCCTCGATCTCCTCGTGGGTCACCGTGCGGCCCGGAATCACCCAGCCGTGCTCGTAGAGCAGCTCGGTGAGCGCCGCGTGCTCGTCGGCCACGGCCAGTGCCAGCATCCGGCCGAGGACCTCGGGGAAACCGTCGGGCATGGGGGCGCAGGCGCCGAAGTCGAGCACCGCCAGGGTGCCGTCGGGGCGGATCAGGAAATTGCCGGGGTGCGGGTCGCCGTGCAGCAGGCCCACCAGTTCGGGGGAGCTGAAGTGGAAGCTGCCCATCAGTTCGGCGATCCGGTTGCGCTGCTCGCGCGTCCCCTCGGGATCCTCGGCGCCTGCCTTGATCAGCGCCGAGACCGGAGTGCCCTCGAGCCATTCGGTGACGATCACCTTCGGCGCGCCCGCCACCACCTTGGGCACCGTGATGGTGGGGTGCCCGTCGAACGCGGCGGCGAAGCGGCGCTGGTTGGCGGCCTCGATGCGGTAGTCGAGTTCTTCCTCGGTGCGCTCGGTGATCTCGGCGAGCAGCGGCTTCACATCGGCGCCGGGAATCACCGAGGCGAGCAGACCGGTCATCCGCGAGAGGGTCTTCAGGTCGGCGCGCAGCGCGTCGTCGGCGCCGGGGTACTGCACCTTCACCGCCACCGCGCGGCCGTCGGACCACACGGCCCGGTGCACCTGGCCGATGCTGGCCGACGCCGCCGGGGTGTCGTCGAAGGACTGGAACCGCTCGCGCCACTTGGTGCCCAGCTGCTGATCGAGCACCCGATGCACCGTGGCGGTGGGCATCGGGGGCGCGGCGGCCTGCAGTTTGGTCAGCGCCTCGCGGTAGTGCTCGCCGAATTCCTCGGGGACGGCGGCCTCCATCACGCTCAGCGCCTGCCCGAACTTCATCGCGCCGCCCTTGAGCTCACCGAGCACGGCGAACAGCTGCTCGGCGGCCTTCTGGTTCAGCGAGGCGTTGATCTGCTTCTTGTCACCGCCGACGAGCTTCTTGCCGAAACCGACGGCGGCTCGTCCGGCGATGCCGAGTGGAATCTTGGCCAGCTTGGCATTGCGGCTGGAACTGCGGCGCACGATCTCGGACACACTCTCCATCATGGCCGAACCCACGGGCCCCGTGTCATGGGAATGCTCACACCGGCCGATGCGAACTCTCACAGCGAGGCCTCCGGTGCGGGCGCGGTCATGGCGCGACAGCCACAATCCGGGTGTGGCAACCACGGGCGACGCTGGAGCTCGTGGGTGTCGAGGTCGAGTTCCACGGTGGCGTCGAGGGTGCGCGGCGCGCGGCGCGGCGAGCACGCGACGATCGCCTCCAGTTCGCCCAGCGCCAGCGCCGTCGTCGCCGCGATCCCGGCCGGGGACGCGTGCCCGGTGCGCCCGAGCAGCTGCGCGGCCAGGTGCGGCCAGTCGGTGTCGAAGCCGACGCGGGTCAGATCGGCGCAGTGCAGACAACTCGTCTCGCCCGGCAGAACGAGCGGACCCACCACCCCGATCCCGTCGCGCACGCGCACCTGCAGGTGCGGTACCCGGCGCAGTACCAGATCGACCGACAACCCGGGATCGATCATCAGGGCGTCGGTGAGCACCACCAGACTGCCCGCCTCGGCGCCCAGCGGCTTGCCCGCCCGGTATTCGCGCGAACGGATCGGCCGTAAACCCATGCGCCGCAACCCGAGTGCCACCGCGTCCGACAGCGGGCCGAGCCCGTGCACGGTGATGCCGCGGACCCGGCCCTGTTTGCGCTCGGGTTCCAGCAGCAGGCCCGCCTGGTCGATCGCGGCGAGCAGACTCATCGTGTGGTCGGGCGTGATGCCGAATTCACCTGCGCGCCAAATGATCTGGGGTCGCGACTGCATGCCGTCGAGGAGGCGAAGGAAGGCGAGCACGGTGCCGGTGTCGTGCTCGGTGGTCTCGAGCAGCAGCGCGCGTTCGGGGTCCCAGCCGAGTTGGACCGTGCCGGACGGGCGAACCAGGGTCGTCACGCGCGGGTGCAGCATCGGGCCGCGCAGCGGGGAAGTGGACGTCATGGTTCGAAGTATCGACCAACGGCCCCACCTCGACCCGTGCCGAAAGCCTGGTTATCCACAGGCTTTCGGCGTGTCGGAATCGGAATCTCGAACTGTGAACAACTCGGTTTCCACCGGTCGTCGCGGCGTGTTCGAGCGATCGTCAGCCGCGTGTCCGTGTCGCGCCACCGGGATCACGAAATTTCTCGCGCGACCCCTTGCGGCGGTGGGGATCAGGACTTGTCGGTGCCGGAATCCGGGTCGGTCTCCGGCTCGTCGGTGCCCTTGTGCTCCCGCGCGGCCGCATCACGTTCGCGCGCTTCGGTTTCGGCGAGCTGGGCCAGCGGGTCGTCGAAAGCGCCGGTGCCGCCGCCGATGATGGAGTCGATGAACCCGGCGGGGGAGTCCAGATCGGTGGAATCGGGCAGCAGATCGGGGTGCTCCCACACCTTGTCGCGCCGCTCCATGCCCGCGTCGGTGGTCAGCCGCCGCCACAGCGCCGCGGCCTCACGGACCTTGCGCGGGCGCAACTCCAAGCCGACCAGCGTGGCGAAGGTCTGCTCGGCCGGACCACCGGTGGCCCGCCGCCGACGCAGCGTCTCCGACAGCGCGCTCGCGCCCGGCAGCCGCTCACCCACGGCATCGGTGACCACGACGTCGACCCAGCCCTCGATCAGCGCGAGCAGGGTCTCCAAGCGCTCGAGCGCCTGCTTCTGCTCGGGCGTGGTCTGCGGTTCGAAGGTGCCCTGGGAGAGCAGTTCCTCGAGCTTGGACGGGTCGCTCAGCGACATCGGGTCGATGCCCTGGGCGGCCTCCTCGATCGCGGAGAAGTCCATCTTGATGCCGCGCGCGTAGTCCTCGACCGCGCCGAGCACCTGGTGGCGCAACCACGGCACATGCGCGAAGAGCCGCTGGTGGGCGGCCTCCCGCGCGGCCAGGAAGACGATGATCTCGCTCTCGGGCTGCTCGAGTCCGGCGCTGAACGCCGAGATCGCGGTGGGCAGCAGCGCCGCGGTACCGGCCGGGCCGAGCGGCAGCCCGATATCGGTGGAGGTCAGCACCTCCTTGGCCAGCTGGCCGAGCGCCTGACCGAGCTGGGAACCGAACGCCAACCCGCCCATCTGGCTCAACATTCCGACCATCGGACCGGCGAACTGCTTGGCCTCCTCGGGCAACTGCGCGGTCCACATGCCCGAGATCTGCTCGGCCACCGGATCGCACAGGCGCTTCCAGGTGGGCAGGGTCTCCTCGATCCAGTCGTTGGGAGTCCACGCGACGGTCCTGGTCGCGCCCGCGGGCAGCACCGTGGCGCCGTCGAGCCACAGTTCGGCCAGGTGGGCGGCGTCGGTGATCGCGGTGGTCGTGCCCGGCGAGATCGGCGCGATCGTGGAACCGAGTTGCTGGCGGGCCAGCCGCTTGGCCACGTCGTAGTTGACCGGGCCCGCTTGCGCGCCGCCGGGGCCCATGCCCTGGCCCATGCCGCTGATCATCTGGCCGAGCTGGCTCAACATCTGGCCCAACTGGGACGGATCGAACCCGCCTGCCCCGCCCATCGCTCCGAAACCGAACGGATCGTTTCCGCCGGAACTGTTCGCCTCGTCGCGACGCTTGCCGGACTCGTCGTCGTCGCCGGTCGAGAAGCCGAAGGGGAGATCGCTCATACCTCTTACGTTACGCGGGACCACCCGGGCACCGGTGTTCGCGCGTCGCGAAATCGCGACGGGATCGTCCGCGCCACAAAAGCGTGCCACTGCCGCCGGTCACGGCCGCCGATCACTACTGTGGTCGGAGTGAATCGTCGGATCCTCACCCTGATCGTCGCCCTCGCCCCCGTTCTCGTGCTCGGCGTGACCGGCAGCGTGGTCACCGTGCCGTTCGTCGCGCTCGGCCCCGGCCCGACCTTCGACACCCTCGGCAAGGTCGACGACAAGCCCGTGGTCGATGTCACCGGCGCGCCACTGGATCCCACGACCGGGCACCTCAATATGACGACGGTGTCGGTACGCGACGGACTGAATCTGTTCGAGGCGTTCGGTTTCTGGGTCAGCGGCGACCACGGACTCGTCCCGCGCGCCGAGGTGTACCCGCCCGGTGTGTCGCGCGAGGAAGTCGACAAGTCCAACCAGCAGGACTTCAAGGACTCCGAGAGCGACGCCGAGATCGCCGCGCTGCACTACCTGAAGATGCCGACGGTGGTGCTGGTGCGCGGCATCGGCGAGGACGCCCCCGCCGCCGAGGTGCTCGAGGTCGGCGACGAGTTGGTCCGCATCGACGACACCCCCATCACCGAGCCGAAGGACGTGATCGACTACGTCGGCACCAAGGCCCCCGGCGACACGATCACCGTCGTCTACCGTCGCGGCGATGCCGAACAGACCAGCCCGATCACCCTGGGACCCCGCCCCGACGACGAGGCCAAGGGCTACCTCGGCATCACCCCCACCGAAGGCAGCCGCCCGCCGCTGCGCGTCGAGTTCAACCTCGCCGACATCGGCGGACCGTCGGCCGGGCTGATGTTCAGCCTCGCGCTGATCGACAAGCTCTCGCCCGGCGAACTCAACGGCGGCCGGTTCGTCGCCGGCACCGGCACCATCGACGAGGACGGCAAGGTCGGCCCGATCGGCGGCATCGGCTACAAGATGATCGCCGCACGGGAGGCGGGCGCGGAGACCTTCCTGGTCCCCGCCGCCAACTGCAACGAGGCCCGCCAGCGCATTCCCGAGGGGCTGCGGTTGGTGAAGGTCGAGAACCTCGACGGCGCGGTCTCCTCGCTCGCCGACATCAACGCCGGCCGCGAGACGGTGACATGTTGACGGCTGGCGCTGCGGTTCTCGGCGCTTAACTTGCTGTGTTTTTTGGCGGCTGGCGCCGCGGTTCTCGGCGCTTAACTCCGCCTCTTCCCTCGCTCCGGGTACTCCTTCGTCGCACCCTCCGCTCAGTCCAGAGGCGGAGGCGCGCCGAGAACACCCAGGTGTGCCTGGCTCAGGTACTTGAACTGGGTTGGTTCATGGGGGCATGGGGCTACTCGAGGGTGTGGTGCAAGGCCTCTACCAGGCCAGGCGCCAGGTTGGGGTAGGTGCGTAGGTCGAGGTCGCCGAAGCCGTCGTCGTCTTCGGGGCGGATTTGGAGTAGGCACAGGGCGGCGCCCTCGCGGAGGACGCCTGCGATGAGGCGGGCGTCGCGGCGGCCGGGGTGGGCCAGGGCCGCGGCGCGCCCGGCCGCGTCGGCGGCTTCGTCGTCGGCCAGCAGCGGGACCAGGGCCTCGTCGAGGTCGTTCTCGGCGTCGGGCGGCAGCACCACGATCTCCTGCACCAGCACGCACCCCTGCACCGCGGGCGGCCAGGTGGTGGTGGCCAGGAATTCGTCGAGCGCCATCGACCCGCCGGTGATGTCGTCGGGGAAGGCTTCCTGCGCGACGGGGGTCAGTTCGCTGCCGTCGTCGAGTTGATCCTGCAGATCGGGTTCGGCCGCGGCCAGGTCGGCGGTCGGCACCAACGCGAACATCTGCGGCGGATTTCCCCAGCCCTCGGCGTCGGCGAACTCCACGACCTCGCGCACACAGCGGGCGAGGAGAACTTCGGCGTGCTCGTCATCGGTCACCCGCACATCCAATCATTTTCGGCCCAGCCGCTTGCACAGTGTCCGATTTCCGTAGAGTGGGCGCCAACGGTCCGGCGGTAGGTGCTCCTCGAGTGAGTGGCAAGACTCCGGATCACCCCGCAACATTCGGACTGCGGTGTCTGCGCCGATCTCGGTGCGGAGCCGCCGGAGCATGGAGAGTGGCACCGTGGGCATGCGGCCCCCCACCGGCTTACCTTCGTTGTCCCGACGCAGCCGTGTGCTGCTTGTGACAGCAGTCGTCCTCGCGGCGCTGCTGTTGCTCGGGCCCCGCTTCACCGACGCCTATACCAATTGGTTGTGGTTCGGTGAGGTCGGTTATCGCAGTGTGTATCTCGGCGTGTTGCGCACGCGGGTGCTGCTGTTCTTGGTTGTCGCACTGTTCGTCGGGTTGGTGGTCTGGGCGGCGTTGCTGCTGGCCTACCGCTCGCGGCCGGTGTTCGTCCCGGTCGCCGGTCCCAACGACCCGATCGCGCGCTACCGCACCACCGTCATGAGCAAGCTGCGCCTGTTCGGCATCGGCATCCCGGTGCTGCTGGGCGTGCTCTCCGGCCTGGTGGCGCAATCGAATTGGGCCACGGTGCAGTTGTTCCTGCACGGCGGCGAGTTCGGCCAGCAGGACCCGCAGTTCGGTCTCGACATCGGCTTCTACACCTTCGATCTGCCGTTCTATCGGATGGTGTTGAACTGGCTGTTCGTGGCCGTGGTGATCGCGTTCTTCGCGAACCTGGTGACCCACTACGTGTTCGGCGGCCTGCGCCTGGCCGGGCGCGAGGGCACCCTCACCAGGGCCGCGCGTGTGCAGCTGGCGGTGATCGCCGGCATCTTCGTGCTGCTCAAGGCGGTGGCGTACTGGTTCGACCGGTACGACCTGTTGTCGAGTACGCGCAAGGAACCGACCTTCGGTGGTCCCTCGTTCACCGATATCAACGCGGTGCTGCCTGCCAAACTGATCCTGCTCTCGATCGCGGTGATCTGCGCGCTCGCGTTCTTCGCCGGAATCGTGTTGCGCGACCTGCGGGTTCCCGCGATGGCGGCCGCGCTGCTCGTCCTGTCGTCGATTCTGGTCGGCGCGGTGTGGCCGATGGTCGTCGAGCAGTTCTCGGTGCGTCCCAACGCCGCCGACAAGGAAAGTCCGTACATCGAGCGCAACATCATGGCCACGCGCGAGGCATACGGCATCACCGACGACAAGGTCGAGTATCAGGACTACCGGGGCAGTTCGAACAAGAGCCCGCTCGACGTTCCCGCCGACGCGGCGACGATCGGCAACGCGCGCCTGCTCGACCCGAACATCCTCTCGCCCACCTTCACCCAGTTGCAGCAGCGCAAGAACTTCTACGGCTTCCCGGAGTCGCTCGACATCGACCGCTACACCCTCAACGGCGACATGCAGGACTACATCGTCGCCGCGCGTGAGCTGCACCCGGCCGCGCTGTCGGGCAACCAGAAGGACTGGATCAACCAGCACACCGTCTACACCCACGGCAACGGCTTCGTCGCCGCGCCCGCCAACCGGGTGAACAAGCCGCAGTCGGAGGCACAGAGCGCGGCGGGCGGCTCGGATTCGGGCTACCCGCTGTTCATGGTGAGCGACCTGTTCACCAAGGTCGAGGATCAGCAGATCAAGGTCGACCAGCCGCGCATCTACTACGGCGAACTGATCGCCCAGACCGATCCCGACTACGCCATCGTCGGCACCGCCGAGGGCCAGGCCCCGCGCGAGTACGACTCCGATACCGCCCAGTACACCTACAGCGGCAGCGGCGGCGTGCCGATCGGCAACTGGTTCAACCGCTTGGCCTTCGCGGCCAAGTACGCCGAGCGCAACATCCTGTTCTCCTCGGCGATCAGTGAGGACTCCAAGATCCTGTTCAACCGTGGTCCGCGCGACCGGGTGCAGAAGGTCGCACCCTGGTTGACCACCGACGGCAACGCCTACCCGGCGGTCATCGACGGCCGGATCATCTGGATCGTCGACGCCTACACCACGCTGGACAAGTACCCCTACGCCCAGCCGACCTCGCTCGACGGCGCGGTCGAGGACAGCATCGACAAGAAGACCGGCCGGGTGATCCCGCGCAAGGAGGTCAGCTACATCCGCAACTCGGTGAAGGCCACCGTCGACGCCTACGACGGCACCGTCACCCTGTACGAGACCGACTCCGTGGACCCGGTCCTCAAGGCCTGGCGTGGGGTGTTCCCCGACGCGGTGAAGCCGGAGAGCGAGATCTCGCCCGAACTGCGCGCGCACTTCCGCTACCCGGAGGACCTGTTCAAGGTCCAGCGCGACATGTTGACCAAGTACCACGTGGACAACCCGCGTGAGTTCTTCACCAACAACGCGTTCTGGTCGGTGCCCAGCGATCCCACGATCGAGGGCGGCACGTTCAACCAGCCGCCGTACTACGTGCTGCTGGGCGATCCGAAGACCACCAAGCCGGTGTTCAACCTGACCTCGGCGATGGTGGGCTACAACCGCCAGTTCCTCTCGGCCTACATCTCGGTGCGCTCCGATCCCGACGGGTACGGCAAGTTCACGATTCTGCAGTTGCCGACGGACTCGCAAACCCAGGGTCCGCAGCAGACCCAGAACTCGATGACCACCGCCGACGCGGTCTCGCGCGAGAAGACCCTGCTGTCGAACTCGAACAAGATTCGCTACGGCAACCTGCTCACCCTGCCGGTCGCCGACGGCGGCATCCTCTACGTCGAACCGTTCTACAACGAACGCAACACCGGTTCGTCGACGTTCCCGCAGCTGCTGCGCGTGCTGGTGAGCTACCGCGACGCGGCGGGCAGCGTGAAGGTCGGCTACGACTCGACGTTGGCCGGGGCGCTGAACCAGGTGATGCCAGGTGCCGGCGCGCTGGCCACGCCGTTCGGTGGCGATCCGGCGGTGAAGCCGAAACCGGGGGCGACCCCGCCGGTGGATCAGGGCACCGCCACCCCGCCCGGTGACGGCACCACGCCGCCGCCGACCACCCCGCCCACGGGTTCGACCGGCCAGGATGCCGCAGCGGCCGAGCTCGAGCGCAAGATCGACGCGGTGCGCACGGCGATGCGCACGGGCAACTTCACCGATTTCGGCAAGGCGCTCGAGGAGCTCGACGCCGCGGTGAAGGCGTACCAGGACGCGGGCGGCCGGTAGTCGGTCCCCGCTCGGACAGCAAGAAAGGCCCCGCCGAGGCGGGGCCTTTCTCGTGCAGGGGGAACGGGTGGATCAGCCGCCGATCGAGGCGATCAGCGGGGCGTTGGCGTCGAGCAGGTCCTGGTACTGGCCCGCGACACCGTACTGCTCGGCGAGCGAACGGCCCGCGGCCTTGGCCTGCTCCACGGCCTGCTGGACCTCGGTCTTGGCCACGGCGGGCACCTCGACGGGCAGTTCCACGGCGGGCTCCTCGACCACGACCGGCGCGGGCTCGGGCGTGGAGGCGCCTGCCTGCAGGTACTGGCCGCAGTGCGGCCACGCGCCGACGCCCTGGCTGGCGAGCACGTTCTCCGCGACGCGGATCTGCTCTTCCTTGCTGGCGTTGTGGGCCGAACCCTGGCCGCCGTTGGCCGCCCAGGTGCTCTGCGAGAACTGCAGGCCGCCGTAGTAGCCGTTGCCGGTGTTGATGCCCCAGTTACCGCCGCTCTCACACTGGGCTACGCCGTCCCAGTTGTAGTTGGCGGCGGCGGCAGTGCCGGTGGAGAGGCTGAACGGAACGGCAACCAGGGCGCCGGTGATGGCGGCGACGCCAAGGGCACGGGTGCGGAATTTCCGGGTCTCAGTCATGGGGGGAACGCTAACCAATGAATCGATGCCGATCACATCTTGATAACGAGCAGATTCTATGAATGAAATAGCCGTCTTATCGAGGTTTACACCGCATAGCCAGTGGGAATGTCTAGATAACCATCGGTCTGTTATTGGTCCGTTATGTGTTCGGGATCACTGGGTGATAGTGATGGCGCTCACGGAATAACGGAACCGCTTCGGCATGTCGCCATCTGCTGTGATCACTGTCACATGCACTGATCTACGGTTGATGCTCGGCGCGTGGAGTTCGAGGCGAAAACGCCGTGTGACCTCACGATTTGGCGCCCACGGCGACCTGTGTGTAATGTTGGGTTCACACCGACGCGGGGTGGAGCAGCTCGGTAGCTCGCTGGGCTCATAACCCAGAGGTCGCAGGTTCAAATCCTGTCCCCGCTACAAAACGAA
>NZ_JBHSQN010000003.1:0-250348 GCF_042658545.1 Nocardia lasii | reverse complement strand
GGTCGCTCGCGACGAGCTCGGCGATCTTGTCCAGGGTCGGCTGGTCGTCGCTGCTGAGCACGACCTCGGCGCCCTGACCGGCGCCCAGCGTCATGATCATCAGGGCCGAGCCCGCGTCGACCGGGTCGCCGCCCGCCACGGCGATGGTGACGGGCACGCCCGCCGCGGCGACCGCCTCGGCGATCAGCGCCGCCGGGCGCGCGTGCAGACCGACCGAGGAACCGACGGTGACGGTGGTACTGGCCATGGGATATCTCCTTGTGTGGATGGGTTACGCAACGGTGAGGACGGGGGAGGGGGACTTCTTGCGGCCGAGCTCCTTGGCGACGGTCACGCACAGGGCCGCCACGACCGTGCCCGCCGTCAGGGCCACCAGGAACCAGCCGATATGGCCGATCGCGAACAACACGAACAGACCGCCGTGCGGGGCGCTGAGGGTGACCTGGGTGGCCATCACCAGACCGCCGGTCACCGCGCCGCCGATCATCATCGACGGCAGCACCCGCAGTGGGTCGGCCGCGGCGAACGGGATCGCGCCCTCGGTGATGAACGAGGCGCCCAGCAACCAGGCGGCCTTGCCGTTCTCCTGCTCGGCCTCGGTGTAGAGGCGCGGGCGCACCAGGGTCGACAGGGCCATCGCCAGCGGCGGCACCATGCCCGCCGCCATTACCGCGGCCATGATCCGCAGGGTGGCGGGGTCGGTCAACGACAGCCCGGCGGCGGCGAAAGTGTAGGCGGCCTTGTTGACCGGGCCACCGAGATCGAAGCACATCATGACGCCCAGGATGAGGCCGAGCACGACCGCTGAGCTGCCCGACAGACCGCTGAGCCAGTCGGTGAGACCCTTGCTGACGGCGGCCAGGGGCTTGCCGAGCAGCACGAACATGAGGAGGCCGACGATCGCTGAGGCGAACAGTGGGATCACCACCACCGGCATCAACCCGCGCGCCCACGTGGGCACGGGGATCCTGCCGACGTAGAGGGCCGCGAAACCGGCCACCAGACCACCGACGAGACCGCCGAGGAAGCCCGCGCCGACGAAGATCGCGATGGCGCCCGCCGTGAAGCCCGGCGCCAGGCCCGGCCGGTCGGCGATCGCGAAGGCGATGTATCCGGCCAGTGCCGGAACGAGGAAACTGAACGCCAGCTTGCCGATCTGGTACAGCACCGCGCCGATGTAGGCGCTGAGGCCGCCGTCGGGCAGGTCGGTGATCGAATTGTCGAGCACGATCGCCGCGGCGCTGTCGGAGATCTCGTAGCCGCCGATCAGGAAGCTCAACGCGATCAACAGACCGCCCGCCGCGACGAACGGGATCATGTAGCTGACACCGGTCAGCAGGATCTGCCGCAGGCGCGTTCCCCACCCGATGCCCTTGGCCGCGTTCTGCGACGGTGCGGGCGTGGCGCCGCCGACCGTGGCGGCCTTCGGATTGTCGCTGGCCGCAACGGCTTCGGTGACCATCTTGTCGGGTTCGTTGATGGCCCGTTTGACGCCGGACTCGATCACCGGCTTACCCGCGAACCGGCCCCGATCCTTCACCCCCACATCGGTGGCGAAAATGACGGCGTCGGCGGCGGCGATGGTGGCGGGGTCGAGTGCGCTGCCACCGCTCGAGCCCTGGGTCTCGACGATCACCTCGACATCGGCGCGTTCGCCCGCGGCTACCAGGGAATCGGCGGCCATATAGGTGTGCGCGATGCCGGTGGGACAGGCGGTGACGGCGACGATCTTCTTCGTGGGGCCGGACTTCTTCGCGAGGTCCGCGCCGGCCGGGGCGTTCTCGGCGGGGGTCGAACCGCCGGCGGAACCTGAAGCGTCGGCGTTGGCGTCACCTGAACGGGCGCCACCTGAATCGGCGCCACCTGAACCGGCAGCGCCCGAACCTGCGGCGCCCGAACCTGCGGCGCCCGAACCTGCGGCGCCAACCGCAGCAGCACCAGCGGCAGCTCCCGAGGCCGCGCCGGCCGCGGCACCGGAGCCCGCCCCTGCACCGGCGTCGCCACCGCCGCTCGGTGCCGCATCAGTGGCGGTACCTGTTCCGGCACCAGCGCTCGATCCGGTGCTCCCTGCCGTGGCGGTGGACGCGGTCGCAGCAGGTGGGGGATTGATGACCCCATCGACCAGGGCCACCACATCCTCGGGCGTAGCAGCCGCCCGCAGATCAGCTACGAAGGCGGGCCGGACCAGCGCGCGAGCCAGCGACGACAGCAGTTTCATGTGTTCAGCACCGGCGCCCTCGGGTGCCGCGATCAGGAAGACCAGGTCGGCGGGCCCATCGGGGGCGCCGAAGTCCACCTTGGGTGCGAGTCGGGCGAAGCCGAGCGAGGCGGTGCTGACGGCGGCCGATCGGCAGTGCGGGATCGCGATCCCGCCGGGCAGACCGGTCGCCGATTGCGACTCCCTGGTCAGGGCGGCCTCGGCCACCGCGGCGGCGTCGGTCGCGCGGCCCGCGGCGGCGAGCTTGTTCGCCAGGGCGGTGATCACGGCACTTTTGTCGGTGCCGAGATCGGCGTCCAGTGCGATCAGGTCGGGGGTGATGATCGAATCGGCCATCGTCGTGTCTTTCCGGAGTGGGGGTGGAGCAGGGGTAACTGGATCAGTGGGGTCGGGGGGCGTCGGCGTAGCAAAAACGTGCACTGATGCCGCGGCGAGCGCGTATTTCGGCCTCGCGCGCCCGTTGTCGCACGAAAATGCCACCGTCTCGGGCCGGGTGACCGCGATCGGATCCCGTGGCGTGCCCGCTTCGGGAGTCGGTCGAACCGGACCCCGCGTCGGCGGGCAGTCGCGCCCGTGGCGTGATGACCGCGCGAGCGGCGTTCATGTCGTGGACCGGCGGGACACGGTGAGCCGACGGGCCGTCACGGCCTCGAGGAGAAGATCGGCCGGGCCGGGCAGTTCGGTGCCGGGCAGGGCGGTGGCGGCGCTGCCGTAGGCGACGGCGTTGCGTAGGCGGTCGGCGGGGGAGGCGCCCGCGAGGTCGGCGAGCAGGTACCCGGCCAGGGCCGAGTCACCCGCGCCGACGGTGCTGCGCGGCACGATCGGCGGGGCCGCGGCGAACCAGGATTCCTCGGCGGTGACCAGCACCGCTCCCGCCGCGCCGAGGGTCGCCAGCACCGCGCCGACACCTCGGTCGATCAGCGTCGACGCGGCTTCGGCTGCCGCCGTGGGGTTGTCGAGGTCGACGGGTTCGAGCCCGGTGAGCTGGGCCAGTTCCTCGGAGTTCGGCTTGACCAGGTCCGGGAGCGCGCCCACGGAGTCGGCGAACAGGGCCAGCAGTGGCGCGTCGGAGGTGTCCACCGCGACCCGGGTGCCACCGAGCGTGGACAGCGTGGCGACCAACTGCGCGTACCAGTCCACCGGCACCCCCGGCGGCAGCGACCCCGACAGCACGATCCAGCGTGCCCCCGCCGCCAATTCGACCAGCAGCGCGGTGAGTTCGGCCAGGTCGCGGGCGTGCAGCGGATGCCCGGGTTCGTTGATCTTCGTGGTGGTGCCGTCGGTTTCGGCGATGGTGAGATTCACCCGTGGCCCGCCCGCGACCGGCACCGTGCGGAAGGCGATTCCCGCCGTGCGCAAGCCGTGCACCACCGGGTCGTCCTCGGCGCCGGGCAGCACGGCCAGCACCGATCGTCCCCCGGCGGAGACGACGCGCGCGACATTGACCCCCTTGCCGCCGGGGTGCGACGTCACGTTCGACGCGCGATGCACCTGCCCGCGCCGCAACGGCTCGGTGAGGGTGACCGTGCGGTCCACGCTCGGGTTCGCGGTCAGTGTGACGATCATGCGAGCACCACCTCGATTCCTTCGGCGACCAGTTCCGCGTGCGCGGCGGCCGGGATGTCGGTATCGGTGACCAGGACGTCGATCTCGGCGGCGTCGCCGAATCGCACGAAGTCCTCGCGCCCGACCTTGCTCGCGTCGGCCACCACCACGACCCGATCGGCGGCGGCGAGCATCGCGCGTTTCACGGCCGCCTCCTCCGGGTCGGGGGTGGAGAGGCCGTGGCGCACGGTGAGCGCGTTGGTCCCGAGAAAGGCCACGTCGACGCGCAGATCGCCGAGCAGCCGTACGGTTTCGGCGCCGACGGCCGCGTGGGTGACCCCGCGCACCCGCCCGCCGAGCAGGTGGACGCGCACCCCGGCGAACCCGGTGAGTCGGGTGGCCACCGGTAGCGAGTTGGTGACCGCGACCAGGTCGACGTCCAGCGGCATCGCCGCGGCCACCCGCACGGTCGTGGTCCCCGCGTCGAACAGCACGCTGCCCCCGGAGCGGGGCAGGTACCGCTGCGCGAGTTCGGCGATCCGGTCCTTCTCCGCGGCGCGGGTCTGCTCGCGCTCGACGGTGCCCGGTTCGAAGGTGGTGAGCGCGCCGGACCCGACCGCGCCGCCGTGCACCCGGCGGATGACCCCGGCCCGGTCGAGCACCGCCAGATCGCGGCGCACGGTCTCGGTGGTGACCCCGTACTGGTCGGCGAGTTCGGTGACCGACACGCGCCCGCGATGCCCGATCAGCGCCGCGATCGCCTGCTGCCGTTCCTCGGCGTACATGGGTTCCTCCGGGCTCCGGTGAATCTTTACTCTTGTTGTTTTATGCCCACTTGTGTGGGTTTGTCAATGACTTGTGGTGAGCCGAGTCACAATTGTTTCCGTGAAGTATCGTCGACAGCAGTGTCGCCGGTCACAGCGGCGCGCGCGGCGTGTTCGGTATCACCGGGGAAGTCCTTGCAGGTCAACAACTTTCGCGGCGCCTTTCACGTCGCTGTTACCGGCCTCTTCGATGATCGACACGAACGCCGCACACGCTGGCCCCCATGTGGCGATTCGCGGTGCGACCCTGTGTCACGGCCCTGGCCTGCGAGGTGTGCGGCAGACTTCCGCACCCGGGACGGACCCGGCTCACCCTCGCCAAACTGGCGGCGGTGTTCCCGGTGGAGCTGGCGCTGCACGCGCTGGTGATCCGGTGGCACCCGCCCTACCTGGTGACGGTGGCCCTGCTGACGATCACCACCACGATCCTGGTGATCTGGGTGGTCGAACCGTCGGCGATGCGCATGCTCGGCGGCTGGCTGCACAGCCCGGAACTGCGCCACCGCGACCGCATCGACAAGGCCCCCGCCCTGTGGCGGATCCGGGTGCGTCTGACCGACCGTCCCGGCGCGCTCGAGACCCTGGCCAAACATCTGGCCCACCGCGGGGCCAACATCCTCACCGTGCACGTGCACCAACTCGAGGGCGCGGTCCTCGACGAACTCGTCGTCGACGCCCCCGACGAGGTCACCACCCAGGCGCTGACCGCCGCCGCCGTGCACGCGGGCGGTACGCAGGTGGGGGTGTGGCCCGCGACCGTGCTGTCGCTGATCGACGGGCAGACCAAGGCGCTCGCGATCGCCGCGCGCATCGTCGGCGACCCGGACGAACTACCGCTCGCGGTGGCCGAACTGCTCGGTGCGCGCTATCTCGCGCCCGGTGCCCCGCAGGCCGTCGAACCCGACGAGGGCACCCTGCTCGAACTCGATCTCGACGGCCGGTGCTGGGGTTTCGTGCGACCTGACGAGCCGTTCACGCCCGCCGAGATCGCCCGCGCGCATCGCCTGGTCGATCTGGCGGCGCTGACCGTGCGGCGCGGATAGGGATCAGCGGATCAGTCGAAGCCGAGGTCGGCGGTGAGCGGGTCGCGCAGGGCGCCCTCGGCCGCGCGGAGTCGATCGGTGACCGAGGTCAGCAGGTCCATCGAGTCCTGGGACAGGCCGAGCGCGAGCCTGGTCAGGCGACGCGTGGCAGCGCAATGAAAGCGGTCGGCGAGTAGGGCGTCCGGATCGGCGGAGGCATCCGAGGGGTCGACGACGGTCACGGCAGGGGTACTCACAATCTCGTAATGTCGAGTATGACGCACCTTACATCCACCTTGCGGCTCATGAGCCCCGGTCGGTGTGCGAAAGTGCAGCGATGAGTCAGTTCGCCGACTATCAGAACGAGATCTACCTGGCCGCGCTCGGTGGGATCCAACCCGAATTCCCGATGGATTTCGCGACGCTGGAACGCAAAGCCACTGCCGCGCTGCCGGATTCGCTGCTGAACTACATCGCGGGCGGCGCGGGCGACGAGCTCACCCAGCGGCGCAACGCCGAGGCGTTCGCCGATTGGGGGCTGGTGCCGCGGATGCTGGTCGGCGCCACCGAACGCGACCTCACCGTCACCGCGTTCGGCCATACCTTCGCCTCCCCGCTGTTCCTGGCGCCGGTGGGCGTGATCGGTCTGGTCGGCGAGCAGGGCCACGGCGATATCGCGGTCGCGCGGGCCTCGGCGCAGACCGGTGTGCCGGCGATGTACTCCACGCTGATGGAGGACCCGCTCGAGGAGGTGCGCCCGCACGCCGGCGACACCCCCTCGTTCTTCCAGCTCTACACGCCGAAGAACCGCGAACTCGCCGAGAGTCTGGTGCGTCGCGCCGAGGCGGCGGGCTACGCGGGCATCACGGTCACCCTCGACACCTGGGTGCCCGGCTGGCGGCCGCGCGATCTGGCGTCGGGCAACTTCCCGCAGTTGCGCGGGCACGTGCTGAAGAACTACACCAGCGACCCGGTCTTCCAGCGGATGGTGGGCTCAGATGATCCGAAGATGATTGTCCTGCACTGGATCTCGACCTTCGGTAACTCGCTCACCTGGGACGACCTGACCTGGTTGCGCTCGCTCACCGACCTGCCGCTGATCCTCAAGGGCATCTCCCATCCCGAGGACGCGCGCAAGGCGATCGACTTCGGTGCCGACGGCATCTACTGCTCCAATCATGGTGGGCGCCAAGCCAATGGCGGCCTGAGCGCGCTCGAGACGCTGCCCGCGGTGGTGGCCGCCTGTGACGATCGGGTGCCGGTGCTGTTCGACTCCGGGGTGCGTTCGGGCGCCGATGTGGTGAAGGCGCTGGGTCTGGGCGCGTCGATGGTCGGGCTCGGGCGGCCGTACGTGTACGCGCTGGCGTTGGGCGGGGTGCGCGGGCTCGTGCATCTGCTGCGCGGTTACGCCGCCGAGGCGGACCTGTTGATGGCGGTGAACGGGTATCGCGATGTGGCCGCGGTGCGCGAGAACATTCGGCCCAGCACGCACGGGAACGCCACGCGCGGCTGAGTTCTCGCCCTCGGGTGTTCGGCCGGGGGAGAACTTGTCGGTGCCTTACGGCATCATCGGTGCACACACCACGATGAAGCGCACCAAACCCCCGGAGTCCACGATGTCCTCGCCGAGCACCAAATCCGCCTCCCGCCGATCCGCACCGCCGGTACTGTCCGACGCCGAACTCGCGCGCATCGCGGACGAGCTCGCGCAGGGCCGACCGCCGATGGTGTGGTTCACCGCCGCCGCCGTCGGTGTCGCCGAGGGGAAGTCGGGCAAGGTGATCGCGCTCGACGATCCCTCGGCCGGTGATTTCCTCCAGGTGCGCCCGACCGGGTCCAAGGATGTGCTCTCGTTCGGGCCGAGCGAGGTCACCTTGACCAAGCCCGCCCGCGTTCCCGCCGCGCCCCGCCCGGTCGCTGCTTCCCGCTCGACCAGCCCGCCCGCGACAACCAGCCCGTCGGCGCCGACCGATCCCGCACCGACCGAGTCCGGCCGAGTCCCGGCCGACGTTCCTGCTCCGAGTCCCCGAAAGGAAACCCCTGTGACCCAGCCGTCCACCCTCCCGAGCGCCACCCCGTCCGCCCCGAGGTCGCTCACCCCCGAGGAGACGGCCAAGCCGCGTCCCGCCAAGGCTCCCGCCGCCCGCAAGGCGAAGGCGCCCGAGGTCACCGTCACCCTCACCGGCACCGCCGACGGTGAGTGGACCGTCGATGTGGTCAACGGCAAGAAGCGCAGCGTCAAGGGCCTGGCCGTGAGCAGCGCCGCGGTCGGCCAGGTCGCGAAGATCCTGCACCCGGAGGTCGCCGAGGTCGTGGCCGGAATCCTCGAGGCGGCTCGGGAAACCCAGCAGGCCAAGGTCGCCCAGCTGCAAGCCGAACTGGAAGCGGCCCGAAAGCTGTTGGACGAGTTGGGGGAATAGGATTCTCGAATGAGCGGGATGATGGAGAAGTGATGGCCGCGCAGCAAGATGAGTTCGACCGGGTAGGCGAGCAGCTGTCACAGCTCCGCGGTTCCGCCCAGTCGGCGGATCGCAGTGTGGCGCTGGAAACCGATGCTTCGGGACGGATCACCAGCCTCTATCTCGCTGACTATGCGATGGACAACGGACCACACCTCCTCGCCTCTCTTGTTGTCGATCGGCATCGGGCAGCGATGAACGATGTCGAGGCAAAGGCTGTCGCTGTTTTCGAAGCTATTCCGCGATCGGTCGGGGCCTCGAATTCGACAACCTCGGGACATGCGGCGTCGGTCCCGTACGAAGAGGATGAGACCTTTACTTACATACCGTCGCACCTCAGAAGGGACTGACCGCCACGATCACGGAGACTGGGCTCTATTCTGCGGCCGGGCGCAAGTAGGGGTCAACGCCAGGCGTTCGCACCGGAGTAAGCTCAGTGTCAGGCAGCACGAGTCTTGTTCGTGACGATACAAAGTCGAACTCGCGGTCTGTCGGAAACAGCCATTGAACGGCCTGAACAGGCGATCCATCGCGAACAAAGAGATAATATGCGGTATGCGACGTGTCGTCTTTGTACGGACCCGGCAGGTTCTCCCAGCAAACACCGGATACCCCGGCGTCGGAATTCAGGGCAGCTTCTTTGGTTCCAGGAAGAACAACGATCATATGATCCCAATCGTCTTTCAGTCCGGCTCCCCGGGTGACGTCACGCATTGTCACCGGAGCATCTACCGAAGCTGCGGCCTTGGCTGCCGGCCTCAGTCCTTTTCCGCTGCCCAGTGGTTCCGTTGATACCTTGAAATCAAAGGTCGAGGAACAGCTCGATGTGACGTTCTCGTCGCTCGACCCGCATCCTACAACGAGGCACGCCGAAAGGGCGGTAGCCGTGCCAGTGACTATCGAAATCCTTCTTGCTATTCTCAACATATCTATTTCCCGCCAGGAAGGGGTACTCCGACTCCGGCGGGTGAGCCAGTCAGGTTCTGATCGGTCGACCTACTCCACGAAAGCTGAACCTCGTTCGCCGGAAGAGCATTGCCATTGTGGTCTTTCGCCGTGATGACAACAGCCTGTCCGCTTTCGATCTCTTGCCGGACAAGTTCTTGCAGTTGTTCAGGCGTAGCATTCGGATTCTCGGCACCGATCTTCCGGCCGAGCTCGTTGTTCCAAAGATCCATAGCTTCGCGTTGTGGAATGTTTCCGCCGGTCTTCTCATGCGCCGTGGCGTACGTCTCGGCCCAATCTTCACCGAATTTTTGCGACATCAGCGCATTCCAATACATGTGCCGATATGCGTCCGCCTGGCCATCGGCAATCGTGGTCGGGGAATACTCCGAAGCAGCACCCGCAGCGATATCGGGCAGTGTCAGAGCCTCCGCTACCGCATCGACTCCTCGAGTTCGGTACAGCTCTTCCATGGCTGCAATCTCCTCTGTAGTCAGGAGCGACGGGGAAATATCGATGCCGCGCTCCTTCAGTGCGTCGGCGACCACTCCGACTGGCCAGAGCCGTGGTGTTCCTGCTGAGACATCGGTCTGATAATCCAAGAGAATCTTGGCGAGCTCGGGGTCGGCCGGCATAGCCGTCACACCGGTCTTGACCCGGTCCGCCAGGTTCTCCATATTCTTGATGTACAGCTCGGCGCCCTCTTGGTCAACGCGCTGGACCCAGGTAAGCGCCGCAGATATCAGATTATCGTAGCGTGTTATCCAAAATTCCTTGGTGCTCACCGCAGCACTCCCAAAGGGGTTGTATTCGATGAAAGTTTCCCAGTTGGATGTGCGCGACTTCACATGGCCATCTTCGGTAACGAATAGATCCCATACCGAGTCTTCCGCTTCCGCTTTCTGTTCACGGATCGTTTTGATATTCGACTCGAGCTCGCCTACGTACAGTTTCAGGCTGGCCGCCAGGCCCTCGAACACATCCGAAGTGGTCAGCGCATCGGTCTTGTCCACGGCGCCACGATTGCGCGACGCTGTTCCGGCGGCGCTGGAAAAGTACGACTCGGATTGCTCGATCTTGGACCCGGCCGCGCCGGACTCGGTCTCAATAGATTTCGCGGTCTCGATCATGATCGTGACGCATTGGCTCAGATACCTGAGATCCCAGCCCAGGACGGTAGAAACAGTGAGTTCTTCCATCATTCCCCCTGTTTACTCAGGTCTTTGGCCCAGGATGTATCGCTTTGCTCATACGTAGTGGCAGCATTGTCGATTGTGTCGGCATGTTCGTTCAAACGAGCTACGTGGTATCTGACGACAGAATCCATTGCTCGGAGCGATTCTTCAACTTTGACCGCGAGGTTTGAATTCAACATTCCTTGCCGAGCCGCGTCGCGGCTGGTCTTCGCAACAGGTTGTTTTGTCGACAATGTACTCGCATTCGAGCGAACATTTCGGGCCAAGTCGCGCATCTTGGCGGGCTCCACATTGAATTCACTCATTTTCGGCGCCACCGAACTCGCGAGTTGCCACAGCGTGTGCACTATCAAGCGCCGCCCGGTGTCTATCGATAATAATTTCGGCCAACTGTTGACCGTGCTGTTCCATCGCCCAATCCGCGAACCACAGATCGGTTATCCGACCGCCGACATCGGTCTCGATGCCCATGCATCCGTCCTGTGCTCGTGCAGAGCCACGGATGGCGGCCAGTCTTCTGTCTGCCTGTTCTATGTCGTACACGTCGATTCCGTTCGGCACCTATTGATCCCCAGGTAGTCGAAGACTCGCGGTGGACCCTACCGTTCGTATCGGGGAGCGTCAAAAGGGCTCGGGTCGTCGCCGGACGTTCGTGGCGGTGTCCTTCGTCAACGGTGACCTGTTCTCCGGCAACATGTTCGAGCACCAGCTCCGAAGCGACTCCGCCATGTCAGTCATCGGCCGATCCGAGTATGACTATGACGGATGTGCGAGTATCCGTCGCCCGCGCCGCGGCACCTGATTGCGGTGCGCGAAGCCGCCAGGAGCGGAATCGTGTTGGTGCCGTCGTTGCAGCATTTAGCCGAGCTGGAAGAGACCCGAAAGCTGTTGGACGAGTTGGGGGATTAGTCGGCACCGGCTCTCACCAGCCATGACACCGAGGCGAGGGGGAGCCGCCAGTCGGTCGAAATCGGCCGGCGGTGGGTAGGCTCTGCTCGGTCGATACGCGCAACGCGCTGCTCAGCGGCATGAACGGAGGATGGTCACGGTGAGAGTGGTCTCGCACGGCACGCGGTGGTCGCGGTTGGCCGCGGTACTGGCGGCGCTGGTGGTGCTGCCGATCGTCTCCGTCGTCGCGGGGCCGGTCGCGCACGCTGAAACCGCGCTGGTGCCACCGCAGGACGACCCGTTCTATCGAGCGGACGGGTCGCTGGACGGGGTCGCTCCGGGCACCGTGTTGCGCACCCGAACCGTCGGCCTCGCCCCTACCGGCACGCCGTTGCCGATCGAGGCGACGCAGGTGCTGTACCGGACCACCGGCCAGCGCGGTGAGCCTTTGGCGACCGTGACGACGGTGATCCGTCCGCCCGGTGCCACGGGTCAACCGCGACTGGTGTCGTATCAGACCGCCTATGACGGACTCGGTGCGCGCTGCAACCCGTCCTACACCCTGCGCGGTGGGGATCGGGGCGTGCCGCAGGACACACTGGCAATCGCGAGCTTGGTCGCGGCCGGATTCACCGTGGTGACCAGCGATTACGAAGGTCCCGAGCTGGCCTACGGGCCCGGCCGGTTGGCCGGTTACGCCACCTTGGACAGCATCCGCGCGGCGGAGACGGTGCTGGACGCGCCGTCATCGACTCCGGTCGGCATGGCAGGCTTCTCCGGCGGGTCGATCCCCACCGAGTTCGCCGCCGAGCTGGCCCCGACCTACGCGCCGGAACTGACCATCATCGGCACCGCCGTCGGTGGTTTCGCGCCCGATCTCGCCAACACCATCGACTACATCAACGGCAAACCGGACTGGCCGATCCTGCTGCCGTTCGTCCTCCAGGGCATGGCTCGAGGCTATGGCATCGACCTGTCGCCCTATCTGTCCGATTACGGTAGGGAACTGTTCGCGCGGGTCTCGGATCGCTGCATCCTGGATCTGATCGATTCGCACCAGTTCTCCGGCCTGCGCATCGAGCAGATGTTGCGACCGGAGTACCAGAACTGGCGATCGGTGCCCGTGCTGGCCGAGATCCTCGACCAGGAACGCATGGGCGTCACCGGCGACCCCACGGGCCCGCTGCTGTTCTTCGGCGGCAATTCCGACGGTCGCGGCGACACGGTCATGCTCTCCGCCGATCAGCGCGAGCTGGCCGTGGACTACTGCCGACGCGGAATCGCGGTGCGCCAGGAGGAGATTCCGGGTGCGGACCACCTCGCCGCCTCGGTCCTGTTCGTGCCCGCCGCGCAAGCCTTCCTCCAGGAGCGTTTCGACGGCGTCCCCTTCCACGGCAACTGCGCCGCCCTGACCCGCTGACCGGCGGCGACTCAGCTCTCGACGAGAACCACCGGATCCACATACCGTGGATCGCGCGCGATCGTGGCGAACCCCGACCCGGTCGATTCCTGCGCCCCGGCCAGCCGGACGAGCAGGTCGAAGTAGCTCGCCTCGGCCGCCCGCAGGCCCGCGATCGTCGCGGTGAGGTCGGTCTCGGCGACGAACCGCGCCCCGTCGACTCCCACCAGCAGGGTCGCCAACCACCCGTCCGAATCCGCCGCGAACATCGACCCGCTCGTCTCCGCCCAGAACAACACCGTGCTCGGCGCCGCCTCCGAACTCGCTCGCCCGGCCGCCGCCAGCATCACCAGCGCGGTGTAGATGTTCGATTCACAGAACCCGAAGTGCATCAGGTACGCCTCGAGCGCGCCGTCCCGATACCGCAGAACGTAGGTCAGTCCGCCGGTGTCCTCCCCGAAGCAGTCGGCGAAGTACTCCCGAGGCGTCACCCCTTCCTCGGCTCGGCGCCAATCCGGTGACTTCCCGTCCCAGAACCACCCCGCGTACATCGCGTCGGGATTCTCGATGACCGCCGTTCCCGGCGTCGGCGTCACCAACCACCGCTCGAATGCGTCGCGCCCCAGGGGAATTCGGGCGGCAACGACAAACGTGTCCGACACAACCGGCTCCTCATCGATCTCGAGCGCACCCACCGGCGCGCACGCGCCATCCTAAATTCCCGGCGCCGTTCTCACTCGCCGGTCGGGACGGCGAGGAGGTCGAGAAAGGCGGGGGTTCGGGTGGTTCGACCTCGAACGACGAACTCACTGAGCTATTCGCCACGGTCCCGAAGACGGAGCGATACTCGGCGTGGCCGCCAAGCTCTTCAGGTCCTCGTGGAACGTCAGACCGAGGCGGTACTCCTTGGCGTGGTACATCGCCGCGTCGGCGTCGCGGAGCAGGTTGTAGATGCTCTTGTCGTCGGGGGTGCCGGTGAGGCAGGCGACGCCGATGCTGGCGGTGATGGGGATTTCGCCACAGCTCAGGTCGAAGGGGCGGATGAAGGTGCCAAGCAGGTGTTCGGCCAGGGTCTCGGCTTCGACACGGGTGCGGGCGGTGAGGATGACGAATTCGTCGCCGCCGTAGCGGGCGGTGAGGTCGGTGGTGTCGGTGGTGCGGCGGATGCGGGCGGCGGCGTCGGCGATGAGTTCGTCGCCGACGGCGTGGCCGTAACTGTCGTTGACCATCTTGAACCCGTCGAGGTCGATGAACAGCAGGCACAGCGGTTTTCCGGCCCAGCGGTCGCGATAGCGCTGCGGCGCGTGCAACAGGGCGGCCCGGTTGAACAGGCCGGTGAGCAGGTCGTGATCGGCCTGGTAGCGGGCGCGGCGTTCGCTGCGCAGACTGCGGGCGATGGCGCGTTCGCTGCGGACCAGCACCCCGATCAGCAACAGGGTGAGCAGCGCGCAGATCACCACCCGGTCGCCCACGCCCCGATCGGTGCCGACGACGCTGACCAGCGAGGCCGCGACCAGGGCCACCGCGATCATCCCGGCGCGCTGGCGGGATCGATGCGGGTGCACGTCGCCGTGGTCGCGCAGCGCGCCCATCGTCGGGTGCAGGGCCGCGACCCCGGCCAGCAGATACGCCCATTGCAGGGCCACCAGGCCGAATTCGGGTCGCAGCGGGAGCACGCCCGCCGCGTCGAGACTGCCGAGCACCCCGCCGACGAGCACCGCGATCAGCGCCGCCTGCAACAGGCGAAGGGAGGTCTGGGTGCGCACCACCGTGGCCAGGGTGTGGGCGAGCACGGTGGCCAGCGCGGCGTGGATCACCGGGTAGGTCACCGCCAGCGCGGCGTCGAAACCGGTGGTATGGGCCAGGATCGGGGAGATCAGGAAGGTCCACGAGGCCAGCAGCGCGCTGACGCCGATCAGGGTGGAGTCCAACCACAGGTCACGGGCGTCGCCGAGGCGGTGCGGTTGCAACCAGCCCACCGCGGCCAGGCCCAGACACACATAGGCGGCCAGGGTGCACAGGTCGTCGATCGGGTGCCAGCTCGTGTGCAGGTGCAGTTCCCTGATCCCGGCGCCGAGGGCGCACAGCGCGATCGAGGCGGCCAGCAAGTACCAGGGCGCGCGATGCGCGGGTCGGTGGCGCCGCACCCCCGCGCCGATCATCGCCAGCGAACCGGCCGCGATCACCAGCAGCAGCGGGAACAGACCCGCACGCCCGCCCACCAGCGGCACGACCAGCGCGGCGAGGGCTCCGAGCGCGACCGGAGACCACCGCAGGTACGGATGGCGCAGCACGCTCTTGCTCATCAGGCCCCCTCGATCTTGCCGCGCGACCGACACCGATCGAGAACTGGCCGGTGAATCACTCGAAGTATCGGCCGAGAGCACCGAGTGTTGTTGTCCGAGCACTATCCCCAGCCGGCGGGTGCCGACGCTCAAAACCTTTGACAACTCACTCGATCATGACACGAGTTCCGCCCCGCTGTCGATGCGTTGAGCGCATTGCCGGGATCGGGTGCTACGCCTCGGTCGCGCCGGGCACCCCGTCCTCGACGACGAAGCTCGCCCGCGTGCTGATCGGCGCGCCCGGCCGGCTCACGTAGGGGACGACGCGAAAATCGTTGCGCCACCGGCGGTGATCCAGGTCGACGCGCACGTACCCGCGCTGCCGGTTGTAGAAGTGGATATCCGGGTTGGCCGCGAGCAACATCCGACCGGCGTCGGTGAGGTCGGCGCCGTCGCCGCCGGTGCTGATCGAGGTGCCGGTGAATTCGGTTGCCACGACCGGGGATCGGAGGTCGCTGAAGTCGCGGCGCAGGTCGGCCACGTAGTTCTCGTGGCGGTCGCCGGTGATCACCACCAGGTTCTCGACCGCGTGGTCGGCGGCGGCGCCGAGCACGGTGTTGCGATCGGCGACGTAACCGTCCCAGGCGTCGGTGCCGAGCAGTTCGCCCGGTCCGGGGTCGTAGTCGGAGCGGGCCATGGCGACCTGGTTGCCGAGCACCTGCCAGCGGGCGGTGGAGTTCGCGAAACCGTCGACGAGCCAGTCCCGTTGGGCGGCACCGAGAATGGTGCGATCGGTGGCGAACCGGTCGGCGCAGTCGGTGACCGCCGAGCCGTCGCCGCAGGCTTGGGCGTCGCGGTACTGCCTGGTGTCGATCATGGTGAACTCGGCCAGGTCGCCGAAGCGGTAGCGGCGGTGCAGCAGCGCCGATGGGCCCGTCGGGAGTTGGGCCAGGCGCATCGGCTGGTGCTCGTACATGGCTTGCAGCGCGGCGGCTTTGCGGCGGCGGAACAGGGGCGGCAGGCGGTACACGTCGAAGCCGAGACCGGGGTGCTCACCGGCCCAGTTGTTGTCGAGTTCGTGGTCGTCGAGGGTGACCAGCCAGGGGAACGCCGCGTGCGCGTTCTGTAGTGGCACTTCGCCTTTGGCCTGGGCGTAGCGCAGGCGGTAGCCGGCCAGGTCCACGGCTTCGTCGGCGAGTTGGGGCGGCTGGGTCGCGCCGCGTCGACCGAGCACCCACGACGATTCGTAGATGTAGTCGCCCAGGTGGACCACCAGGTCCAGGTCCTCGGCGCCGAGATGTTCGTAGGCGGTGTAGTAGCCCGAACTCCACGACTGGCACGACGCGAACGCGAATCGCAGTCGCTCGGTGCGGCTTTCGGGCAGCGGAGCGGTGCGGGTGCGACCGACCGGGGAGATCGCCGATCCGGCCCGGAAACGGTAGAAGTACCAGCGATCCGGGGCCAGCCCGGTCACCTCGGGATGGACGCTGTGGCCGAGCGTGCGGGTGGCCACCGCCGAACCACGGGCCACCACCGTCGCGAATCGTTCGTCCTGCGCGACCTCGTACTCCACGGTCACCGGGTCGACGGTCATGCCGCCGTAGCCGTCGGGGGCGAGCGGGTCGGGGGCCAGGCGCGTCCACAGGACCACGCCGTCGGGGGTCGGCTCACCGGAGGCGACGCCGAGGGAGAACGGTTCGCCGAGCCGTCGCGGCGCGGCGAAGCGGGCGCTGCTCACCGCCGACACCCCGATCAGCGCCGCGACCGAGCCGGTCACGCCGGTGCGCAGAAGTTGTCGACGGGAGAGCATCCTCCGATCCTGTCACCGGATCGGAGGACGCGCCCGTGTGGGGATCGGCCGAGCGCTACAGTCTCGGCGCGCGAGCGGCCAGGCCCAGCGCCACATCGATGATCAGGAAACCGAGCAGGCTGACCCCGAGCAGCGGCGCGAACCAGCCGACCACCAGGGCCGCGAGCACCAGCGGCACGGTGATCCACCGCGACGTGCGGCGCAGCACCCCGCGCCGCGGCGGGACCGGCAGGGCGGCGCGGCGGGTGGGGCGACGCTGCCACCACATGCGGTAGCCGAGCACGATCACCGCGACCAGGCCGAGCATGATCGCGAGCAGCAGCAGCTGGTTGGGCACCCCGAACAGCAGGCCCATGTGGAAGGCGATGCCCCAGCTGGTCAGCTTGGCCATCAGCGGCCAGTCGGCGAAGGCCAGGCTGTCGGTGACCGCGCCGGTGTCGCCGTCCACCGCGACGGCGTCGATCGAGTACGTGCCGGGCAGGCGCAGCTCCTTGACGGTGAACGCCGTGCCCGCCGTCGCCGGAATCGCGATCTCGGCGCCGTGGGTGATGCCGCCCGCGCGCGCCGCCTCGTACACGCGATCGAGCTGGGCGATGCGGGCGGCCGGGTCCTCCGGCGTCGGGGCGACGTGGCCCGCGCTGTGGTGGTCACCGCCCGCGGTCACGGCGGGACCGGTGGCACCGGGCAGGGTCGCGCTCACCGAGGGCGTGGTCCAGCTCAGTTCCTCGCGCAGGGTGGTGATGTTCTCGCCCGCGTAGGTCGACCAGGTCATGCCGGTCGCCGAGAGCAACAGCACCACCGGCAGGATCCACACGCCGATCGCGCCGTGCCAGTTCATCTTTCGCCGCCGCGGCTGCGACAGATCCGGGCGCAGCAACCACTGCCCCGAGCGCCGCTCCCGACGCTTGCGCACCCGATGCACCCACAGCACCAGCCCGAACAGCGCGACCACCCACAGCCACGAGGCGGCCAATTCGCTGTAGAGCCTGCCGGTTTCACCCAGATGCAGGCTGCGATGCAGTTCGCTCAGCCACGCCCGCAACGGGAGCGCGCCGCCACTGCCGTAGACGACCGATTCGCCGACGGGCTGGGCGGTGTGCGGGTCGACGAACACCGACAGGCGCTCGGAGTCGCCGAGACTCGGGTCGTTGAACAGCACCCGCGTGGTGTCCCCGTCGTTCGGGGCCGGCGCCACGGCGACCAGCGTGAGATCCGGGCGGGTCGCGACGGCCGCGTTCACCTGGTCGGTCAGCGGCCGCGCGGGCCCGCTGGACTCGACCGCGAGCAGATCGCGCGAAACGAACCCCTCGATGGTGGGCGCGATCGCGTACAGGGCGCCGGTGAGCGCGGCGATCAGGATGAACGGGGCGATGAAGAACCCCGCGTAGAAGTGCAGGCGCATGGCCAGCGGGTACAGGTGTCGACCCCGGCGCGAACCGGTGGCGGGGGGCGGCGTCGAGACAGGGCTGTCCTCGGCCGCACGGGTTTCCGTGATGCTCATGATGATGTCGTTTCTGGAGTACTGGATCCCGGTGCGTCGACTCGTTGTCAACCGTCGACTCGGCATGCCCGCTGGTCCGTGAGCCCGTGAGCCCGTGAGCCCGTGAGCCCGTGAGCCCGTGAGCCCGTGAGCCCGTGAGCCCGTGAGCCCGTGAGCCCGTGAGCCCGTGAGCCCGTGAGCCCGTGAGCCCGAAGACCGCTAGCCCTGGCTCGTTGCCGCTACCGCGAGCCCGTGAGCTGTTGGCCGTGAGCCGTGGGGCGTCCGGGTTGGGATGCGGACGGCATCAGGCCGACGGGTCGCGAGTCGACTCAGCACGGCACGCACACCGAGCGCCGTTCACCGGAGGGTGCGGCGAGTCAGCGCGACAGCGGACCGTGACGGTCGTGAGCGAGGCACGCGTGAGCGTGGACAGTGCCCGAGCGAGTCGGTGCACCGGGTGAGGGAAAGGTCAGAACGAGATCGCCATGGGCGGAGCGCGGGTGCGTAGCGAGCGCGTCGCGAGGATGCGCAGGATGACACGATCGCGGTGGGCCCGGCGCAGGGGCGCGGGGCCGGGAATGGGGGCGGGTCGATACCGCAGCGGGATCAGTCGCGACAGCAGCGCGCTGCCGATCCGATAGGCGGCCTCGGTACCGACGATGACCACGGCGGCCACCAGCGCGGCCACGGTGTGCGCGGTGAGCATGCCCAGACCGAGGGTGTCGTCGGAGGCGTGGGCGTGACCCGACCAGCTCATCGTCGTGTGCCCGATCAGCTGCCCGCCCACCAGCACCGCCGCCAACCAGAGCACCCCGCGGCGCAGGAACCCGACCCCCGCCACGAGCGCCCCGACCACCGCCGACGCGGCAGCGAGCAACACGATCGTCGTACTGCCCGGCAGCGCGCCCCCGGACGCGACCCCGTGCGCGGCCAACGACAACGCCCCCGACATCGAGCCCGCGCACGCACCACGCACCCGCGCGCCCACAGCACGCGACGGCGCGGAACCCCGCTCGAACCCGACAATCACGCCCCGAATCCTACTCGAGTGCTCCCACCCACCCCAGCTCAGGCATCACCCCGAGTCGAACGCTCGATCACCACGCTCCAGTGGCGTGGATTCGCGGACAATCCGCCACCACAGCGTGGTGATCAACGGTCCAGCGGCTAGTCGGCGGGCATGTCGATGAGGGGCTTGCGGAGGAGTTTGCCGGTGGCGTTGCGGGGGAGTTCGTCGACGAAGATGACCTCGCGGGGGACCTTGTAGCGGGCCAGGTTCTCGCGGACGTAGTCCTTGATCTCCTGGGGGTCGCGCGTGGACTCGGGGCCGGGGACGACGATCGCGCGCAGGCGTTTGCCGTAGTCGTGGTCGTCGACGCCGACCACGGCGGCCTCGAACACGTCCGCGCGGCCGGCGATCAGGTTCTCCACCTCGAGCGGGAAGACGTTCTCGCCGCCGGAGACGATCATGTCGTCGTCGCGGCCGTCGATGTAGAGCAGGCCGTCGGCGTCGAAGTGGCCCACGTCGCCGCTGGACATCATCCCGTCGACCATTTCCTTGGTGCGACCGTCGGTGTAGCCGGTGAACGCGAAACCGTTGTCGACGAAGATCGTGCCGGTGACGTTCGGTGCGGTGATCGGCTTGCGGTTCTCGTCGAGCAGCACGATCCTGATCCCGACCGGCGGCTTGCCCGCGGTGGTGGGCGCCTTGCGCAGGTCCTGCGGTGTCGCGACGGTCATGACCGCGCACTCGGTGGAGCCGTAGAGGTTGTAGAGGGAGTCGCCGAAGTAGTCCAGGGTGCGGGTGACCACGTCGGGGGCGATGGCCGAACCGGCGGCGAAGATCACCTTCATCGACGAGGGGTCATACTCGGCCAGCACCTGCTCGTCCAGATCGAGGATGCGCTGCAACATCGTCGGCACCACGACCAGCGAATCAGCCCGGTATTTCACCACATTGGCCAGCGTCTGCTCCGGGTCGAAGCGGCGCTGCTGGAAGATCACCCGATTGCCCAGTGCCAGACCGAGAGTGAACTGCGACAGCCCGGTGCCGTGGAAGATCGGCGCCGCCATGATCATGGTGCCGTCGTTGGGCAGCGGCACCCGATCGATGAACTGGGCCGAGACGAACGGGCTCACCTTGTCGCGCGGGGCGCCCTTGGGGGTGCCGGTGGTGCCGCTGGTCAGGATGATCATGCCGCCGGGCTTGGCGGGCGGGCTCACCGGCGCGGTCGAGCGACCCGCCGACAACGAACTCACCGTCGGGATCGACGGGTCGGCGCCGTGCGCCTCGTCGACCCAGGTGAGCACGCGCGGGATGTCGGCGGGGATGGCGCTCATCAGATCGAGGAACTCGCTGTCGTGCAGCACCGCGCGGACCTTCTCGCGCGCGGCCACGTCGGCGAACTGCGGCTTGGCGAAACCGGTGTTCATCAGCACCGCCCGCACGCCGAGCTTGCCCGCGGCGAGCAGGCTCAACACCATGCCGCGGTGATCGCGCGCCAGGATGGCGATCACATCGCCCTCGCTGATGCCGTTCGCGCGCAGACCGCGGGCGAAAGCGTTGGCGCGCGAATCGAGTTCGCCGAAGCTGAGCTCGCCGAGTTCGTCGACGATCGCGCCCGCGTCGGGCCTGCTCTGGGCGGCGTGCATGACCACCCCGGCGAAGGGACCGAACTTGGACACATTGCGGAACGAGCGGGCGGCGTGGTCGAGGCGGAGCGGGTTGAACAGCTTGCGGTCGACCATGACCTTGACACCGAGGGCGAGATCACCGGCGCGGCGCGCGGTACCGCCGAGCGCGGGCAGAGACAGAGACATCGAACAGCCTTCCGGGCAGACCGAGCCCACGCAGCCTGCGAGGCCGGACCGCTTCTTCGAGATCCAGTGCTGAAACCAACACTAGCAAGCGATCCGGCCCGACTGTGGCGCTCGACTCAGTGATCGCCGATCACTGTGAGAGCTCATAGTCCACGAGCACCCGGCGCAGAATCTTGCCGGTGGCGTTGCGCGGCAGTTCCTCGAGGAAGACCACCTCGCGCGGGACCTTGAACCGGGCCAGGTTGGCCTTGACGTGGGCCTGCAGTTCGCTCGCCTCGACGCGGTGGCCTTCCTCGAGCACCACGAACGCGCGCAACCGCTTGCCGAACTCGGGGTCGTCGATGCCGATCACGGCCACATCGGAGATGTCGGGCCGCTCCACGAGCAGGTTCTCCACCTCCTGCGGGTAGACGTTCTCGCCGCCGCAGATGACCATGTCGTCGTCGCGCCCGTCGACCATGAGCAGCCCGGACTCGGTGAAGTGGCCCATGTCGCCGCTGGACATGTATCCGTCGATGATCTGCTTGTGCCTGCCGTCGGTGTAGCCCTCGAACGGCGCGCCGCTGCGCACGAAGATGCGGCCTTTGGCGCCGGGTTCGGTGACGGGCTGGTCCTGATCGTCGAACAGGCGGACCTCGCAGGTGATCGGCGAGCGCCCGACCGTGCCGGGCGCCTCGGCGAGTTCGGCCGGGGTCGCGATGGTCGCGATGGCGACCTCGGTGGAGCCGTAGAGGTTGTAGAGCACCGGCCCGAACGCCTCGGTGGCGCGCACGGACAGCTCTGGGGTGAGCGCGGAACCGGCGAACAGGATGACCTTCAGCGAGGACAGGTCGTATTTCGCGCGGACCTCCGGCGGCAGGTCGGTCATCCGGTGCAGCATGGTCGGCACGCAGACCAGCATCTCGACCTTGTGCTCGTCGATCGCGGCGAGGGTGGCCTCGGCGTCGAATCGACGCCGCATCACGATCTTGTTCGACAGGATCGAGTTCACCAGCCAGGTACCGAGGCCGGTGCTGTGGAAGATCGGCGAGACGATCATGGTGGTGCCCTGCTTGGGGAAGGGCACCCGGTCGACGAACTGCGCGGTCGCCATCGGGGTCACCTTGGTGCGCGGCGCGCCCTTGGGCAGGCCGGTGGTGCCGGAGGTGAGGATGATGAAGCCGCCCGGCTTGCTCGGGGCGGGCAGGTCTTCTGTGCTGTTGGCGGCGATGAGATCGTCGAAAGTGACCGCGTCGGCGGGGATCTCGGTGCCCGCGTCGACCCAGGTGAGGTAGCGCGGCAGGTCGGCGGGCAGCGCGTCGAGCAGGCCGAGGAACTCGCTGTCGTGCAGCACCGCGCGCACCTGCTCGCGCTCGCACACCTCGGCGAACTGGGGTTTGGCGAAGCCGGTGTTCATCAGGGCGATGCGCGCGCCGAGTTTGCCCGCCGCGATCATCGAGATGATCAGGCCGCGATGGTCGCGCGCGAGCACCGCGATGACCGTGCCCTCGCCGATGCCCGCCTCGCCGAGTCCGCGCGCCACGGCGGTGGACTGCTCGTCGAGTTCGCGGTAGGTCAGCTCGCCGCGTTCGTCGGCCAGCGCCACCTGATCGGGGAAGACCCGGGCCGAATGCCGGACCAGGGCGGCCTGCGGGCCGTAGACGCGGGATTCCTTGATCGTGCGCAGGGTTTCCAGCGGCGTTTTCGGGTTGGAGACTCCCCGCGCGCGCAGCACGCCGATCGCCTTCACGCTTTCGAGCAGATGGGACACCTTCACGCGACTACCTCCGGGGCGTAGGTCACTCGACGCTCACCCTAGCCGTCGATGTGCTCTGTGTCACAGTAGTCTAACCGGGCAATTTGGACATGCCCAGGGGGTCCGTCAGCGTTGCGCGGCGGCCAGGACCGCCAGCAGCGGCACGAGCCGGTTCTCCGGCACCTCGAAACGGCCCAGCCCCGCGGTCTGCAACCAGCCCACCGCGGCCAGTTGGCGCAGATGCTGATAGATCTCGGGCGAGGTGCCCAGTTCGGCGAGCGCGGCCAGATCCGCGGCGGTGCGGCGCCCGTAGACGATCTCCTGCAACAGTCGCAACCGCACCGGATCGGCAAGGGCGGCAAGGCAATTCGCGGCTTCGATGGTCCACACGTCCCCGACGATGGCATCGGTGGGGTACTGGGCCTGCCAGTCGAATCGTTCGCCGGTGGGTAGTTGCAGCGCCCCGGCCAGCAGCACGCCGCCGGTGCGCTGCCCGGCCTCGGCGAACTCCTCCCGCAGTCGCGCCACCGCCCACGGCAGGTGCGGGTCGGCCGACCCCGCCTGTTCGAGCGCGGCTACCCGCTTTTCCAGTTCTTCGAGTCGGTCGACGACATCCACGCCGGTCAACCTACGCCACTGTCGAGCCCTCGCGCTGCCGGAAAACACAGGTACCCCGGGTCCTTTCGGGCCCGGGGTACCTGGGGGAGCGACGAGATCAGCCCATGACAGCGCCGAAGGACGGCTGCTGGATGGTGCCGAGCTGATAGGCGAACCCGTCGGGGTGCGCCTCGGAGACCGGCACCGGCCAGCGGTGCCACAGGTTGCCGTAGACCGCGGCCACGACCAGTCCGCCGCCCACGTTCTGCGGTGCGGTGCGGATGGTGGTGTCGACCGGGATGTCCTGGTGTTCGGTCAGCACGGCCGTGCCGCTCTGGCCCGTTTGCAGATTCAGCCAGATGACCTCGAGCTTGGCGCCGCCCTGGTTGGGCGCGATGGTGCCCGGTCCGCCGAAGAAACCGAAGCGGAAACCGTCGATACCCAGCGCGATGCCCGAGCCGTAGACGCCGGGACCGCCGCCGTTCTGGCCGATATCGGAGGTGGCCGGGATCTGGAACGGCTGCGCGGGCAGCGCGACATCGACCGCGCCCGTGGCGGCGATCTGGTCGAGGGCGGCCTGCGCGCCCGGATTGTTCGCCGCCGGGGAAGCCTTCAGCTGCGAGATGGCCGAGGCCACATCGACGGTCTGGGTGGGCTCTTCGGCCGCGGCCGGTCCCGCGAAAACAATGGCGACGGCGGCCGAGGTAACGGCGACCGCGGTGGTGACACGACGCATGAAACTCAGATGATGCATAACCAGCTCTCCTCGAGTGTTCCTGGTACAGCTCTTTCTGGTATTTCGTCCCCGTGCACCGTAACGGACTCGAATATGATTCCGGTCACGACCCCTATGGCATGTTCGCGATCTCGACTTTGTAGCCCCGATACAACTCGGGTTTGGCCGTGAGAATCGGCATGTCCAGATTTTGCGCGGTGAAGACCACCGGCGCGATGAGCGGCCAATCGAGGTGGTCGTCGACCATCGGCACGGTGGTGCCGATACGGATGGCGGTGGGCGCGTCGAGTTCGGCCCAGCGCACCGCGACGCGATTGTCGAGCAGGCGGCCGAGTTCGTCGATATTGTCCACCGCGCGCATCGCGGCCATCAAACTCACCGTGGGCACCACCAGAATGCGGCGCTGCTGGGTGAATTGGCGCATGATCACCTGCCCGAACAGCGGCGAGCGAGCCAGCGAGGTGAGCGCGGTGTGGTCGGCAACGCTCACGGGCGGCTGTCCAGCGCGCCCATCAGCTTGCTCAGTTTGGCTTCGGCATCGGCGATGTCCTCGGCCCGATGCTGGGTGATCCTGGCGTCGAGGCCGCCCAGGATCTGTTCGCGCAGGTCGTCATTGAAATACGCGGGGGGCAAGGCCCCGTGGCGCAACACCTCTGCCGGTACCACCGCGACCAACTCCTTACCCTCCCGCGTCACGATCACCGGGCGCCCGCTGGCGGACACCCCGTCGAACACACTCCCCAGCTGACCGCGTAACTCGGTCAGCGGCACACTGTCGTAATCGGCCATGTCCCACTGTACATCGCGGTGTACAGCGGGTGGGCCCCGTTCAGGCGGCTTTTCTGGCCGGTTCGCTGCGGTAGCGGGTGACCGGCCCGTCGATGCCGAGCAGCCGCCAGGCCAGCTTGGCGACCGGGTTCATCAGACCACTGTTGGTGGCCAGCGCGCGCACGTCGCCGAAGATATTGCGCATCGCGGTCTGCGATTCCTCGCCGCCCCAGTACGCCTCGCGCATCACCTCGGCCGGGATGTCGAATTTCTCGACGAATTCCTTGGGCGGGGTCATGATCATGTCGAGCATCACCCGCATGGCGATCGGAAAGAGTACCGACAGCACCGATTTGGTGACCACATTCATGCCGGGCACATTGCGGCGCAGATATTCGTGGGCGAAGGAGATATGGCGGGCTTCCTCGGCCACGTGGATCTGCATGACGCGGTGCACCATCGGATGCAGGTCGACCCCGCCGCGCAGTAGCGACTTCTGCAGGTGATCGATCGGTTCCTCGCCGCCGAGGATCATGGTGAAGAACAGTTCGGGGAAGTATTTCACCGCGGGCCAGATGATCATGGTGAGCTTGCGATCGATGGTGCCCATCCCGATCACATCGAGGTAGCCGATGCGGTTGATCATCTCCTGGAACATCATCGTGTGGTTGCACTCTTCGGCAGCCTCGTGGGTGATGTAGCGGAATTCGGGGTCGCCGTTGGGCACCGCGATCAGGTACTGCATCAGTCCGCGGATCAGCAGCTGTTCGAAGTCCAGGCCCACCTTGGCGATGCCGGCCTGGCGCCACATGCCGATGGCGATCTGCTTCTCGACCGGCTGGGCCCGGTACCAGGGGTGGCGGCCCAGCGGGTCCTCGGCGGGCATGATCCAGCGCGGATCGTCGCTGTGCACCGCGAATTCCGGGGAGTTCCAGTCGATGTCGACGTAGGGGTCGAAGTGTCGATTGACCGAACCCTCGGACAGGCCGCGCAGGATCTCGTGGTACTCGGGATCGGTGGCCGTTGGCTTGACTGTCGACAGCATCAGTGGTGTCTCCTTCGGTGTGACGCAGCTCCCACGTTATATGAGACCGCAAGTCTCACACAACCCCGGGTGCGGATTCGGGCCTGCCCGGTGACCAGTGCGTACGGGGCTACGATGAGTCGTCACGAGACCCACCCGCGAGAGTGAGGATTCGCCATGACCCATCGCCTGACCCCGGCGGGCGCCAACTGGCCGCCGCTGCTCGTCGATTCCTGGACCGACACCCGCGACACCCTGCACCTGATGACCCAGATCGTGGGCAAGGTGCAGATGGCGTGCACGCCGCTGGTGAACCAGTGGTGGAATGTGGCCTTCGAGGTGAGCGCCCGCGGCCTGCGCACCAACACGATGTCGGCCGACGGCGTCGCCTTCGACGCCGAATTCGATTTCCTCGCTTCGGAATTGGTGCTGCGAACCAGTGCGGGCGGACGCGCCGCGGTGGCCCTGCGACCCCGGTCGATCGCGGAGTTCTACGCCGAACTCGGCAGCGCGCTGGTCGGCCTCGAGATCTACGTTGACATCCACGCCGCGCCCAACGAGATCGCCGATCCGATCCCGTTCGCCCACGACACCACCCACCACGCCTACGACGCCGACGCGGTCCGCGCGTTCTGGGGCCAGCTCATCCAGGCTGACCGGGTGCTGAACCGGTGGCGCGCCGGCTTCGCGGGCAAGGGCAGCCCCGTGCAGGTCTGGTGGGGCGGGCTCGACATGGCCTGCACCCTGTTCTCCGGTCGCGCCGCCCCGCCGCATCCCGGCGGCGCCCCGCACTGTCCGACATGGGTCAATCTCGAGGCGTACAACCGCGAATGCGCCAGCGGCGGTTTCTGGCCCGGCGGCGCGGGCGAAGGCGCCTTCTACGCCTACTCCTACCCCCAACCCGAGGGTTACGCCGACCGTCCGGCCGGTCCCGACGGCGCGCACTGGGACGCCACCCTGGGCGAATTCATCCTCCCCTACGAGGTGGTCACCGCCTCGGCGGATCCCGACGCCACCGTCGCGCACTTCCTGCGCGCCACCTACGAGGCCGCCGCCGAACTGGCCGACTGGGACCGCGCCCTGTTCGACGTGAACCCCGACCGCCTGGCCCGCCAACGCGAGGCCGACGACCGAACCCGCCTCTGAGCGTCGGCCCCAGAAACGACGAAACCGGTGCGAGCCACGAGGACTCACACCGGTGCACGCCCGACGATCAGCTCACTTGAGCTCGGCGCTGGTCTTGCCGAGCACGCGGCGAGCCACGATCAGCTGCTGGATCTGCTGGGTGCCCTCGAAGATGTCGAGGATCTTCGAGTCGCGGGCCCACTTCTCGAGCAGGGTGCGCTGGGAGTAGCCGATCGAACCGGCCAGCTCCACGGCCTTGAGGGTGACGTCGGTGCCGGTGCGGCCCGCCTTGGCCTTCGACATCGAGGCCTCGAGCGAGTTCGGCTTCTTGTTGTCGGCCATCCACGCGGCGCGCAGCGACAGCAGGTAGGCCGCCTCGTAGTCGGCCTCCATGCGCAGGAACTCCGCGGCCGCGGCCGACTGGTTCATCGCGGGGGTGTCGTAGGAGATCTCGATCCCGGCCTCGGTGAGGACGGCGCGCAGCTCCTCGAGCGCGGCGCGGGTGACGCCGACGGCCATGGCCGCCACCAGCGGACGGGTGTTGTCGAAGGTCTGCATGACCCCCGCGAAACCCTTCTCCACGTTGACTTCCGGCGAACCGAGGATGTTGTCGGCCGGGATGCGGCAGTCCTGCAGCAGCAGCACCGCGGTGTCGGAGGCCTTGATGCCGAGCTTGTGCTCGAGCCGCGCCACCGACAGACCCGGAGCGTCACGCGGGACGACGAAGGACTTGATCGCGGCACGACCCAGGCTCTTGTCCACCGAGGCCCACACCACGATGTGGGTGGCGCGCTCGCCGGCGGTGACGAAGATCTTCTCGCCGTTGAGCACCCACTCGTCACCGTCGAGGGTGGCGGTGGTGGTCACCGCGGCCGAGTCGGAACCGAAGGACGGCTCGGTGATGGCCATCGCGGCCCACACCTTGCCGAACCGGGCCAGCTGCTCGTCGGTCGCCACCGCGGCGATCGCGGCGTTGCCCAGGCCCTGGTAGGGGATGGTCAGCATCAGGCCGACATCGCCCCACGAGGTCTCGAGCGAGTTGAGCAGCGCGGACATGTTGCCGCCGTTGGCATTACCGGACAGCGCGGCGTTCTCGTCGTTACGACCACCGGCCGCGCCACCGATCTTCTGGGTGCCGGAATCGGCGAGCCCTTCGATCATGGCCGCCATCGTGTCGAGCTCGACCGGGTAGGCGTGCTCGGCCAGGTCGTACTTGCGCGAGACGGGACGGAAGATCTGCGAGGCGACCTGATGGGCCTGGTTGGCGCTCGCCTTCAGCTTCTTGGGGAGTTCGAGATTGATCATGTAAGGGTCTCCTAGGAGAGAAAGCCGGTTCGCGGCCCGCCTCGATTCCGGACTGACGGAGCGATGCGGCGAAGCGACTGAGCGGAGGAGGGAAGAATCGAGGCCCGTCGGGGCCGCGAGCCCGCGCGCACCAGCGCGCCGATTACACGAGCACGATGCCTTCGGCGACACCGACCGAACGCAGGTCGCGGTACCACCGCTCGACCGGGTGTTCCTTGGTGAAGCCGTGGCCGCCGAGCAGCTGCACGCCGTCGAGGCCGATCTGCATGCCCTTGTCGGTGGCCAGCTTGCGCGCCAGCGCCGCCTCGCGGGCGAACGAGAGGCCCTGTTCGGCGCGCGAGGCGCCACGCAGGGTCACCAGGCGCAGGCCGTCGAGTTCGATCGCCATGTTGGCGACCATGAACGCCACCGCCTGGCGATGCGAGATCGGCTCGCCGAAGGCCTCGCGCTCGTTCACGTACGGGATCACGTAGTCGAGCACGGCCTGACCGGTGCCGATGGCCAGCGAAGCCCAGCCCAAGCGTGCGAGTTGCACGGCGTCGCCGTATTCGGCGGCGCGGGTCTTGGCGTCGCTGTCGCCGAGGATGGCGTCGGTGCCGACGGCCACGTTGTCCAGGATCAGGCGGCCAAGGCCCGCGGCGCGCAGACCCATGCTCGGGTCGGCCTCCACGGACAGCCCGGCGGTGTCGGACTCGACGATGAACAGCGCGGGGCGCCCGTCGAGTTCGGCTGCCACGATGAACAATTCGGCGTCGGCGGCGGCCGGGACCAGGCTCTTCACACCGTTGAGCCGGTAGCCGCTGGGGGAGCGAACGGCCTTGGTCTGCAGCGCGAACGGGTCGAACAGCGCGCGCGGCTCGTTGATGACCACCGAGGCCTGCGGTACGGCTTCACCGGTGAAGGCGGGCAGGTAGGTCTGCTGCTGGGCGTCGGTGCCCCACTGCGACAGCGCGACCGCGACACCGCTGGGCGCCAGGATCGGCAGCGCCAGACCCATATCGCCGTGCGAGAGTGCTTCGGCCACCAGCGAATTGGTGACCGCGCCGCGCTCGGCGGCCGCGCCCTCCAACTCCTCGGGGACGTTGATCAAGGTGATGCCGAGTTCGGCGGCGCGCTCGAGCAGGTCGCGCGGGGCCTTGGCGGCGTTGTCGGCGTCGTAGGCGGCGGGGCGCAGGATCTCGGCGGCGAAATCGCGCACCGTCTCGACGATCATCTGCTGCTCGTCGGAGGGGGTGAGGTCGAAGTAGTCCTTGGTCTTGGACTCGTTGTCGGCCAGCCGCTTGGGCTGACCGCCGCCCGCGACCTTGGCGAAGGCGCGGGTGGCCGCACCGAGGGTGCGGAAACCGGTCTTGGTGCCCTCGTAGGTGACGCGCTCGATCGGCTTGCGCAGGTTGTACTTCTCGGCGAGCTCCGACCCGGTAATGGTGGTCAAAGTGCGCATGGCGGCGCCCATCCAGTCCCGCTTGGGCTGGCTGAGACCGACCGCGGACGTGTCGTTCGGACGTCGCTTCGTCGCGCTGTCTCGAGTGCTCATCATCACCTGATTTCCTCGGCTGTCGGGGCGGTTGCGACCCCAGCTATCTTACTCTTCGGTAAGACTATCTTACTCCGGAGTAAGAAGCGCAATGGCGAACGACGAATTCGTCGCGAGCGTGTCAGGCTGGAGACGTGTTCGTCGTCGCCTCGGCCTTCGCCCTCATTCTGCTGGCCACCTCGGCCCGATACGGCTATCACCGCGATGAGCTGTACTTCCTCACAGCGGGTCGCCGACTGGACTGGGGTTACCCCGATCAGCCCCCGCTCACCCCCGCGATCGCCCGCGTGCTGTCGTGGATCGATCCCGATTCGTTGCCGCTGCTGCGCCTGCCCGCGGTCGTGGCGGCCACGGTCGTGGTGCTGTGCGCCGGGTGGATCGCCGGAGAACTCGGCGGCGGGCGCGGCGCCAAGGCGCTGGCCGCCGCGACGGTGGCGAGCGCGGCGCTGGTCCAGGGCGCCGGACACCTGTTCGGGACCACCGTGTTCGACCTGGCGGCGTGGTCGCTGATCTGCCTGCTGGTGCTGAGAATGCTGCGCACCGGAGACGTGCGCTGGTGGTCGGCGATCGGGCTGGTGGTCGGTCTCGGCCTCCAGAACAAGGTCCTGCTGATCGTGCCGGTCTGCGCGCTCGCCGTGGGTTTGGTGAGCACCGGTCAGCGAAAGCTGTTCGCCACCAGGTACTTCGCGGCCGCCGTCGGCATCGCGGCCCTGCTGGTGGCCCCGTACCTGTGGTGGCAGGCGAGCAACGGGTGGCCCCAGTGGGCGCTGAGTCGCGCGATCGCGGCCGGTTCCTCGGGCACCTCGGATTCGCCGATCATGTTCGTGCTCTTGCAGTTCGGCCTGTTCGGCCCGCTGCTGGCCCCGCTGTGGATCTACGGCCTGTGGCGACTGTGGCGGACCTACCGCGCCTTCCCGGTCGCCTACGCGCTGCTGTGCGTCGTGTTCCTGCTCACCGGCGGCAAGGCGTACTACCTCGGCGGGATGTACCCGGTACTGCTCGCCGCCGGCGTGGTGGGACTGACCGCGTGGCTGCGCGAGAGCCGAACACGGTGGGCGGCAGTGGGTTCCGTCGTCGCGGTGAACGCCGCCCTGTCCGCCGTGCTGTTCCTGCCGGTCCTCCCGGTCGAAGCGATCCCCGACTCACCGACCCTGGCCGTGAACTACGACGCCGGCGAAACCATCGGCTGGCCCCGCTACGTCGCCCAGATCGCCGCCGCCTACCCACCCGGCGCCGCGATCCTCACCGCGAACTACGGCGAAGCGGGCGCGATCGAACGCTACGGCGCCGAATACGGCCTCCCCACACCCCATTCCGGCCACAACGCCTACTGGTGGTGGGGCCCACCCCCCGACACCGCCACCGAAGTCCTCGTCGTCGGCATAGACCCCGCCCGCCTGACCGACCTCTGCACCGGAGTGGAACCCACAGGCACCCTCGACAACGCCCTGAACATCGACAACGACGAACAGGGCGCCCCCCTCACCCTCTGCCACCACCCCCGCCGCCCCTGGTCCCAACTCTGGCCCACCCTCCGCACCCTCGGCTGACCCATTGGACGGTTGATCACCACGCTCTCAGGTATCGATTCGCCGGTACGAACGTCACCAGAGCGTGGTGATCAACTGCCCAGGTCACTCGCGGACGTAGAAGCGCAGCGTCAGGTACGCGGTGACGGCGGCGAAGACTATGCCGACGGGGGCGATCGTGAGGGCGACGACGGCGATGTCGTCGCCGGTGATGCGGGGGAAGACGTTGCTGTCGAACAGGGGGCCCAGCGCCCGGTCGATGACGAGCGGGCGGGCGATGACCAGGCCCAGGACCGCCAGGGCCGAGCCGACGAACGCGGCCGCGACGGCTTCGAGGAGGAACGGGAGCTGGGTATACCAGCGGGTCGCGCCCACCAGGCGCATGATGCCGACCTCGGTGCGGCGGGTGAACGCGGCGATCTGAACCATGTTGAGCACCAACAGCATCGCCGCCAGCGCCATCACCAGGGCCAGGCCGAAGGCGGCATTGCGTAGACCGTCGAACAGGCTCGTCAGGCGGTCGACGATCTCCTTGTCATTGGCCACGATCCGCACACCGGGTCTGGTCGCGAAACTCTCGTAGATGTGCTGATACTGATCGCCGTCGGTCATCTTCACCCGCAGCGAGGCGGGCAGCGGCGAATCGGTGATGTACTGCAACATCTCGGGCTGATCGGCGAAGAGTTCCCTGGCCTCCTCGAGCGCGGCGGCCCGGTTGAGGAACTGCACGCTCTCGACCCCGGGGGTCGATTTCATGTCGGCCAGCAGCGCCTTGCACGGGTCGGCGGCGCAGTCGATATCGGTCTCCGACACCGCGTCGTCGAGGTAGAAGCGCACTTCGAGGCGGCCGATGAAGAAGTTCTCGGTCTTGTCGGCCATGCGCACCGACAGCAGACCGCCGCCGAGCATCATCAGCGACACCGCGGTGGTCAGGATCATCGCGATGGTCATCGTGAGATTGCGGCGCAGGCCGTCGACGACCTCGGTGAACAGGAAGCTCAGTCGCATTATCGACCCACCCCGTAGACGCCGGTCGCCTCGTCGCGCACGAGTCTGCCGTGGTCGAGTTCCACCACCCGCCTTCGCATGGCGTCGACGATGTGATTGTCGTGCGTGGCCATCAACACCGTGGTGCCGACCCGATTGATCCGCTCGAGCAGGGCCATGATGTCGGCGCTGGTGTCGGGATCGAGGTTGCCGGTCGGCTCGTCGGCGAGCAGGACCAGCGGCCGGTTCACGAACGCGCGCGCGATCGCCACCCGCTGCTGCTCACCACCGGACAACTCCGAGGGCAAGCGCTGCCCCTTCCCGCCGAGCCCGACCATGTCGAGCACCTCGGGCACCGTGCGCTCGATGAACTGACGGCGCTTGCCGATCACCTCGAGCGCGAACGCCACATTCTGCTCCACCGTCTTCTGCTGCAACAGCCGAAAATCCTGGAACACGCACCCGATTCGCTGCCGCAACTTCGGCACCTTGCGCCCCGGCAATCGGTCGACGCGGAAGTCCGCCACCCGGATCTCCCCGGAGGTCGGCGCCTCCTCCTTGAGCAGCAGCCGCATGAAAGTCGACTTACCCGAACCGGACGGGCCGATGATGAAGACGAACTCGCCCTTGTCCACATCGACGGAAACGTTGTCCAGCGCCGGTCGCGTCGAGGTCGGATACGACTTGCTGACGTTGCGGAGGGTGATCACGGGGAGCCAGTGTAGCCAGCGCGGGCCGCCGCACCCCGGGAAGCGACGCGCGGATCAGCGTTCGGGATCGCCATCGACCCAGCTCGGGACGGCGTTGAGGAACGACGGGCCGTCATCGGTCTTGTCGACCGGCTTGACGAACACGTACAGCACGAACGTCGACAGCCACGCCGCCATCAGGATCGCTGTGGACTTACGTGGTTTCACTGATTCCCTCCTTGCGCAGGGCCGCGGCGACGCGCACGCGCAGGTCGCGGCCCACTTCGAATTGTTTGCCCGGCAATGTGCGGGCAACCATCCTGATGTTCATCTCGTCGAGCGAGAGATCCTCCACGCCCATCACCGACGGCTCGTCGAGCAGCAGCGGTTCCAGACGCGGATCCTGATAGGCCTTCTGGCACACCTCGTGCAGGATCTCGTTGATCTTGGTGATGTCGGCCTGCGCCGAGACCGGCACGTCGATCGCGGCGCGCGCCCAGTCCTTGGACAGGTTGGTGACCTTCACGATCTGCCCGTTGGGCACCGTGATCACCTCGCCGTCGGAGTTGCGCAGCGTGGTGATGCGCAGGGTCACGTCCTCGACGGTGCCCTCGGCCGGTTCCGAGGAGCCGGTGACCGAGATCTGCACCACGTCACCGAAGCCGTACTGGCGCTCGGTGATCAGGAAGAACCCGGCCAGGATGTCCTGCACGATGCGCTGGGCGCCGAAACCGAGCGCCGCGCCGAGCACCGCGGCGGGCGCCACCAGGCCCGTCACCGAGAACCCCAGCCGCCGTAGCACTTCCATGCCGACCAGCACGTAGACGATGGTCAGCACCACCCAGGTGACCACCTGGGCCAGGGCGTGGCGATGCTTGGCCGCCTCGGTGCGGACCAGCGCGTCACTGGTCTGGAAGCCCGAGTCGATCTTGGTGGTCACCCGGTCGCGGACGAACGCGGCGAAGCGGCCGAACAGCATCGCGCCGACGATCAACAGCACGATCTCGAGACCGCTGGAACGCATCCAGGCGGCGATGTCGGATCCGCTGTTGGCCGCGAGGACCTCGGTCATCGCGTCTCCTCCAAGGACCCGCACAGGCACAGTTTCGGTTCGGTCGAACACACACCAGAAAGGTTACAGGTCGGTCACGGCGTGCGGTCAAACCTGCGGGAACGCTCGGTCGGCGGGCGAATCTCCGGCTACGCGTCGGCCTGGTCGCGCATCCGCCAGCGGATCCCGGATTCGATGAACCCGTCGATATCGCCGTCGAGCACCGCGCCGGGGTTGTTGACCTCGTGGTTGGTGCGCAGGTCCTTGACCATCTGGTACGGGTGCAGCACGTAGGAGCGCATCTGGTTGCCCCACGAGGCGCCCTCGTTGGTCTTGAGCGCGTCCATCTGGGCGCGCTCCTCCTGGCGCTTGCGCTCGAGCAGCTTGGCCTGCAGCACGCGCATGGCCGAGATCTTGTTCTGCAGCTGCGACTTCTCGTTCTGGCAGGTCACGACGATGCCGGTGGGAATGTGGGTCAGGCGCACCGCGGAGTCGGTGGTGTTGACCGACTGGCCGCCGGGGCCGGAGGAGCGGTACACGTCGACCCGGATCTCGCCCTCGGGGATCTCGATGTGGTCGGTGGTCTCCACCACGGGCAGCACCTCGACCTCGGCGAAGGAGGTCTGGCGGCGGCCCTGGTTGTCGAACGGGCTGATCCGCACCAGGCGGTGCGTGCCCATCTCCACCGACAGCGTGCCGTAGGCGTAGGGCGCCTTGACCGCGAAGGTGGCGCTCTTGAGCCCGGCCTCCTCGGCGTAGGAGGTGTCGTAGACCTCGACGGGGAACTTGTGCCGCTCGGCCCAGCGGATGTACATGCGCATCAGCATCATCGCCCAGTCGGCGGCGTCCACGCCACCGGCGCCGGAACGGATGTTGACCAGCGCGTCACGCTTGTCGTACTCGCCCGAGAGCAGCGTGCGCACCTCCATCGCCTCCACGTCGACGCGCAGTGCGGCGCGCTCGGCGTCGGCGTCGGCGGTGGCCTCGGCGGCGGCCGCGTCCTCTTCGGCCTCGGCCAGCTCGTAGAGCACCGGCAGGTCCTCGAGCCGCTGGCGCAGGTCCTCCACGCGGCGCAGTTCACTCTGCGCGTGCGAGAGCTCGCTGGTCACCTGCTGGGCGTGTTCCTGGTTGTTCCACAGCTCCGGATCGGCGGCCTGGTGCTCGAGTTCGTCGATGCGACGGCGGAGCTCCTCGACATCGAGGACCGACTCGACCGTCTTGAGCGTGGTGTCGAGTTCGGCGAGGTCGGCGATAACGTCAGGATGCACGATGTCCTAGGCTACCGGTCCCCACCGACACCGCGAAACATGCGTCAGCTCGCGATGGCGCGCAGTCCACCCGGCCGACGCCCCACCAGCCGGTCCAGCGCCCGCGCGCTGGCCTCGTCGGCCGGGAGCAGCACCGACAGCGACTGGTCGTCATCGATGGACAGCTCCAGCGATTCGTAGGCCAGCCGCAACACACCCGCCTCGGCATGATTCAGCCGATCCACCCCGCCCGAGGGCGGCAATCCCGGCAGCGTCGCGAGCCGGTCGGTGAACGCGCCGCCCGCGGTGACGGTGAGCTCATCGACCAGCGCCGCCACCATCGGATCCGCGCGAAACGGCCCCTGCTTGAGCGCGGCGACCACCTTGTCGGCGGCGGCATCCCAGTCGGCATACAGCTCACGGGCACCGGGATGGGTGAACACGAACCGCGCGATGTTGGCGGGCTCGCCCTGCTCGAACAGCCCGGCGGGCCCCATCACCTTGCGATATCCGTCCGTGCACGCGAGAACCTCGGTGAGCCGATTGGAGATCGCGGCCGGCGCGGGCTCGAGCTGGTCGAGCACCGCCAGAATCGTCGGCCGCACACGGCGACTGGGCCCCTGCTCGGCCGCCCCACAACTGAACCCATCCGTGCCCTTGCTGAGCTGATGCAGATGCACCCGCTCGCGCGGCGTCAACCGCAACGTCTCCGCCAGCGCCCCCAATACCTGCGGCGAGGGATGTCGATCGCGCCCCTGCTCGAGCCGGATCAGATACTCCACACTCACCCCGGCCAGCATCGCGACCTCGGCGCGGCGCAGTCCCGGCGTGCGCCTGCGCTGGCCTGCGGGCAACCCAACCTGGGCGGGCGTGATCGACTCGCGGCGGGTCCGCAGGAACAGTCCGAGTTCGTTGTCGCTCACCTCATCGACGGTACCGAGCGCGGCGGCGCGGAGAGTGGCCGTGGCACTACCACTCTGCGCGTGGTCTCCCTGGCACGGTCGCGATCGGCGAGATTCGGTCTACCGGTTGTTTCGGCCGGTCCGACGCAGAGGAGACACCGTGTCCACCATCACGCTCGCGATCATCATCGGCAGTGTCCGCGAGGGCCGCTTCGGTCCCGTGGTCGCGAACTGGTTCGCCGATCAGGTCGACGACCGCTTCGAGGTCGACCTCATCGACCTCGCCGACGCCGACCTACCCCACGCCCTGCCCGCCACCTCGCCCATGTTCGAACCCGACCCTGTCCGCCCGGCGGGCATGCGCGACCTCAGCGCCCGCCTGGCCGCCGCGGACGCCTTCGTCATCGTCACGCCCGACTACAACCGCAGCTACCCGTCCGCGCTCAAGGCCGCGATCGACTGGCACTACACCCAGTGGGAGACCAAGGCCATCGGCTTCGTCGGCTACAGCGGGGCCTCGGGCGGGCTGCTCGCCATCGAACACCTGCGCCAGGTCTTCACCGAACTCAACGCCCACACCGTGCGCGACTACGTCTCGTTCCCGCGGTACTACCTGCTCTTCGACGAGGACGGCCGCCTGCGCGACCCCGAGGAGCCCGCGGCGGCCGCGACGGCGCTGCTCGACCAGTTGCACTGGTGGACAAGCGCTCTGGTCGCGGCGAAGACAGCCCCGGTGGTGGCCTGACCGCGAGGTCGGCGGGCCGCGACCGCGAGGGCGCGGGCTCCCCAAATACACTCTCCGCGTGGCTACCTACTCCGCTGACCTGGACCTCGCCCTGCGACTGGCCGACGAGGCCGACGCGATCTCGAGCGTGCGGTTCGGCGCGGTCGATCTGAAGGTCGACTCCAAGCCCGACCTGACCCCGGTCTCCGACGCCGATCTGGCGGTCGAGCAGGTGATCCGGCGGGTGCTGGCCGAACAGCGGCCCGGGGACGCGGTGCTGGGGGAGGAGTTCGGCGGCGACGCGGAGTTCCGGGGTCGGCAGTGGGTGGTCGACCCGATCGACGGCACCAAGAACTTCGTGCGCGGGGTGCCGGTGTGGGCGAGCCTGATCGCCCTGCTCGAGGACGGCGTCCCGGTGGTGGGTGTGGTGAGCGCGCCGGCGCTGGGGCGGCGCTGGTGGGCCGCCGCCGGGTCGGGCGCGTGGGCGCAGGTCCACCCGGGCGCGCCCCGGCCGATCTCGGTGTCCGCGGTCGCCGACCTCGACGCCGCGAGCCTGGCCATCTCGAGTCTCTCGGGCTGGCACGAGCGCGGCCTGCGCGACCAGCTCATCGACCTCACCGACGACGTGTGGCGGCTGCGCGGCTACGGCGATTTCTTCAACTACTGCCTGGTCGCCGAGGGTGCGGTGGATATCGCCGCCGAGCCGGAGGTCTCGCTGTGGGACCTGGCCGCCCTCGACATCCTGGTCCGCGAGGCGGGTGGCACGTTCACCTCCCTGGACGGGCGTTCCGGGCCGCACGGTGGCGATGCCGTGGCGACGAACGGCCTGCTCCACGACGAGATCCTGGCCCGGTTGCGGGCGTAGAAAAAGTTATCCACATGTGGACAACTTCCGCATCGGCCGCCGTCGCGCTCCGGTGACCGGATGCGGGCCCGGCGCTCGCTCGTAGGATGGCCCGGTGAGCAATTCCGGCGCCACCGATGTCGAAGACTTCCCCCACGAGGACTTCCCGCCTGACGACGCGTACCCGTCCGACGACGGGTACGTCTCCGAGCACGACTTCGCCGACCACGGCGACTTCCACTTCGACGATCTAGCCCCCGCCACCCCGGGCCGGGTCGCGGCTCCCGCGCGTGCCGAGACCGCCGACGAGATCCTGCGTCGGGTCTTCGGCTACGACAGCTTCCGCGGCGACCAGGCGGCCATCGTCGACCAGGTCGTCAACGGTGGCGACGCGCTGGTCCTGATGCCCACCGGCGGCGGCAAGTCGCTGTGCTACCAGGTCCCCGCCCTGGTCCGCGAGGGTGTCGGCGTGGTCGTCTCGCCGCTGATCGCGCTCATGCAGGACCAGGTCGACGCGCTCAGTGCCCTCGGCGTGCGCGCCGGCTTCCTCAACTCCACCCAGTCGCCGGATCAGCGGCGCACCGTGGAGGCCCAGTTCGTGGCCGGCGAACTGGACCTGCTGTACCTGGCGCCGGAACGCCTACGGCTCGAAGCCACGCTGCGCCTGCTCGACCGCGGCAAGGTCGCCCTGTTCGCCATCGACGAGGCGCACTGCGTCTCCCAGTGGGGCCACGACTTCCGCCCCGACTACCTCGCGCTCTCGCTGGTCCACGAGCGCTGGCCCGATGTCCCGCGCATCGCGCTCACCGCCACCGCCACCGAGAAGACCGCCGCCGAGATCGTCGAGCGGCTCGATCTGCGCGCCGCGAAACAGTTCATCTCCAGCTTCGACCGGCCCAATATCCAGTACCGGATCGAATCCAAGAACCGCGCCGACCGCCAACTGCTCGACTTCATCCGCGCCGAGCACCCCGGCGACGCGGGCATCGTCTACTGCCTGTCGCGCAATTCGGTGGAGAAGACCGCGGCCATGCTCAACGAGAACGGCATTCGCGCGGTGCCCTATCACGCGGGCTTGGACTTCCGTACCCGCGCGGAGAACCAGTCCCGGTTCCTGCGCGAGGAGGGCCTGATCGTGGTGGCCACCATCGCCTTTGGCATGGGCATCGACAAACCCGACGTGCGGTTCGTCGCCCACCTCGACCTGCCCAAATCGGTGGAGGGCTACTACCAGGAGACCGGCCGTGCGGGCCGCGACGGTCTGCCCTCGACCGCCTGGATGGTCTACGGCCTCAATGATGTTGTGCAGCAACGCAAGATGATCGATTCCAGCGAGGGCGACGCCGCCCACCGCAGGCAGTTGCAACTGCACCTGGACGCCATGCTCGCCCTGTGCGAGACGGTCAGCTGTCGTCGGGCCCGGCTGCTCGAGTACTTCGGCCAGACCGGCCAGACCTGCGGCAACTGCGATGTGTGCCTGAACCCGCCCGAGACCTGGGACGGTACGGTCCCCGCGCAGAAGCTGCTGTCCACGGTGCTGCGGCTCAAACGCGAACGCGGCCAAGCCTTCGGCGCCGGCCACCTGGTCGACATCCTGCTCGGCAAGTCCAGCCCCAAGATCACCCAGCACCGCCACAACGAACTCTCGGTCTTCGGCATCGGCACCGACCTGCGCGATACCGAATGGCGCGGCGTGGTCCGCCAACTGCTGGCCGGCGGCCTGCTCGCGGTCCAGGGCGAATACGGCGTCCTGGCCCTCACCGACGCGAGCAACGAGGTCCTGTTCGAAGGCCGCAAGGTGCCGATGCGCCGCGAACCCGAACGCGCCGCCCGCCCCGCCCGCACCTCCCGCGCGGCCAAACCCGCCGTCGACCTGCCCGCCGCCGACCTCGGCCTGTTCGAACGCCTACGAGCCTGGCGCGCGGCCACCGCCAAGGAACAGGGCGTACCCGCCTACGTCGTCTTCCACGACGCCACCCTGCGCGAGATCGCCGCCCGCAAACCCGCCGACCTCGCCGCCCTCGGCACGGTCGCCGGCGTCGGCGAGAACAAGTTGGCCCGCTACGGCGAGGGGGTGCTGACGACCCTCGCCGAGGAATGAGCCGCCCCGTGGGGACCGCAGGTCACCGCGCAGATGCTGACGACCTCAGCCGAGAACGAGCCGGCCCGGAGGGACCGCGGGTCATCGTCCGGCCGAGGCATGCTGACTGGCTCGGTCGAGAAGTGCACCCCCGCACGAGGACTGCCGATCACCGCGCGCCGAGCCGGAACCCGCGACGAATCCGACGTGACAGGGTTACTGTCGAATCATGTCGAACGATGAAGGTTCGGACGACTCGTCGAACGGCCCCACCGCAGGCGGCGACGCCCCTGGCCCGCCCGCCCCGCACCGCCATGTCGACCCGGCCGTCGCCCCGCACCTGCTCGGCACCCGCCACGGAGTCGTCCACCGCGGCCGCCCCCGCTGGTCCACCCTCGCCCTCATCGCGATCTTCACCGCCGCCCTGATCCTCTACCTCGTCTTCACCCCTGGCAGCTGAACCCCTCACCCACCGGAATTTTTGCGATGCCGCGCACCAGTCCCGGCTCACCGACGGATGTGAATAGTCGTAGCCGCAGGTCATAGCGCTGCCGGCCGACGAATCACGGCGCACCGTTGCCGAGCGGGACCGATCACCCAGATCGCCCCGAGCGCGAGGAGGCGACGGCAATGGTGCGGTGGACGTGGGGTAGGCGGGCGGTGTGCGCGGCGATCGCGGCGACCGGATTGAGTGCCGTGCCCATACCGGCCGCCGCCGAACTCCCCGCCCCGCCCGGCCTCGACATCACCAGCGTCCTGGTCCACCCCGACCTGCCCGGCGTGTACGGCCCCGACACCGCCGTCGTCGTCCTCGGCTACGGCCTCACCCCCGAGGGCACCATGCGCGACGAACTCGTCCGCCGCCTCCAGGCGGGCTTGGCCCAGTCGGCGTTCGCCCCGTGGTCGCCGATCATCGTCACCGGCGGCAACCCGCAGGCCGGCCTGTCCGAGGCCGACGCGATGGCCGACTGGTTGGTGACCGCGGGCGTCGACCCGGCCCGGATCGTGCGCGAATCGCAGGCCGAGTCGACCGTCGCCAACGCCCGCAACACCGCCGCGATCCTGTCCGACCGGGGCTTGGGCTCGGTCGTGCTCGTCACCTCCGAGGACCATATCGACCGGGCCAGAAGGGCGTTCGCCGACGCGGGCGTGCAGGTCGTCGGCGATCTGACCCCCGACCGCGCCCAGTGGTCGGCGATCCCGCTGCGGATCGACAGTTTCGGTCCGCGCCCGCTGTGACCGATCATCGACACCGCGCGCCGACGTCATGACTAGTCGACGAAACCCGGCAACCGAACGGAGCCGTCGACACCGCGCTCCTAGCGTCGACCCATGACGCGCACCATGTCCGACAGCACCATCCTCGCCGAGCTCGAGTCGACCGCCGAAGCCAACCTCAACGACCACCTGGCCAAGGCCAAGACCTGGCACCCGCACGATTACGTGCCGTGGGACGAGGGCCGCAATTTCGCGGCGATGGGCGGCCAGGACTGGGATCCCGAGCAGTCCCGGCTCAGCGAGGTCGCCAAGGCGGCGATGATCACCAACCTGCTCACCGAGGACAATCTGCCCTCCTACCACCGCGAACTCGCCGACACCTTCGGCTTCGACAACGCGTGGGGCACCTGGGTCGGCCGGTGGACCGCCGAGGAGAACCGCCACGGCATCGTGTTGCGCGACTACCTGGTGGTGACCCGCGCGGTCGACCCGGTCGCCCTCGAGGAGGCCAGGATGACCCACATGACCGCGGGCATCGCCAAGCCGGAGAAGGGTTCGCAGTTCCTCAAGGGCGTCGCCTACGTCACCCTGCAGGAGCTCGCGACCCGCATCAGCCACCGCAACACCGGCGCCCTGTGCAACGACCCGGTCGCCGATCGCATGCTGGCCCGCATCGCCGCCGACGAGAACCTGCACATGATCTTCTACCGCAAACTGTGCGCCGCGGCCCTGGACCTCACCCCCGACGCCGCCATGCAGGCCATCACCGACGTGATCCTGCGTTTCCAGATGCCCGGCCTCAACCAGCCCAACTTCCGCCGCAACGCGGTCCTGCTCGCCAAGCACGGCGTCTACGACCTGCGCCAACACCTCGACGTCGTGCTGCGTCCCACCCTGCGCACCTGGCGGATCTTCGAGCGCACCGACTTCGGCCCCGAGGGCGAGATCGCCCGCGACCAGCTGCACGCCTACATCCTCGACCTCGAGGTCAAGGCGGCTCGGTTCGAGGAGCAACGCGACCGCGCGCTGGCCCGGCAGGCCGCTCGCGTCTGAGTCAGGCATGGATTAAACCGCTCGCGCCGTCACTTACAGTTGCGTCATGAAGGAGAAAGGCCGGAAGGTCATCGCGACCAACCGCAAGGCCCGGCACAACTACACGATCCTCGACACCTATGAGGCCGGGATCGCGCTGGTCGGCACCGAGGTGAAGAGCCTGCGCGAAGGCAAGGCCTCGCTGGTCGACGCCTTCGCGACCGTCGACAACGGTGAGGTCTGGTTGCGCGGCCTGCACATCCCGGAGTTCAGTCACGGCACCTGGACCAACCATGCCCCGCGCCGCACCCGCAAGCTGCTGCTGCACAAGCGCGAGATCGAGCACCTGGTCGGCAAGTCGCGCGAGGGCAATCAGACCCTGGTGCCGCTGTCGATGTACTTCTCCGACGGCAAGGTGAAGGTGGAGTTGGCCCTGGCCAAGGGCAAGCAGGATTACGACAAGCGCCAGGACCTGGCTCGCCGTCAGGCCGAGCGCGAGGTCACCCGCGAGATCGGTCGGCGGGTCAAAGGCATGCGTTGATCCCCGTCGTGCTCGCCCTCGTGGCGGCGGCGGGCTACGGGGTCAGCGACTTCTTCGGCGGGATCGCCGCGCGCCGGGTCACCGCCCTGCGCGTGGTCGTGGTGTCCTACCCGTTCTCGGTGCTTCTGGTGCTGCTGATCGCGCCGCTGGTCGGTGGGCACGCCGACACCGCGTCGATGCTGTGGGGGCTGGCCGCCGGGGTGGCCAGCGGCCTGGCGGTGTGGTGGTTCTATGCCGCACTGGCCGACGGACCCATGTCGGTGGTGTCGCCGGTGACCGCGGTGCTCGTCGCGGGCATCCCGGTGATCGCCGGGTTCTTCCTCGGCGAACGCCCCGGCCCGATCGCGATCGCCGGCATCGCGCTCGCCCTGGTGGCGGTGGTCCTGGTCAGCCGCGAAGCCCCCGACGAGACCACCGAGGAGATCACCGGCGGTCGACCGTTGCGGTTCACCCGCCGCGTCGCCCTGCTCACGGTCGGTTCCGGCGCCGCCTTCGGTTTCGCGTTCTACTTCCTGCACGAGACCGCGCCGAGCGCGGGCCTGTGGCCGCTACTGGCCCAGCGCGGCGCCGCCACCGCCGTCGTGTGGACATCAGCGCTGGTCGCGGGCGAATTCCGCGGCCTGCACGGCGAACCGCTGCGGCTGGCCCTGGCGATCGGCGTGCTCGACGTGATCGCCAACGCCGCCCTGCTCTACGCCTTCCACGGCGCGATGCTGTCGGTGGTCAGCGTGATCGGTTCGCTCTATCCGGCCGCGACCGTGCTGCTGGCGATGGTCCTGCTCGGCGAACGGATCAGCAACGCCCAGAAGGCGGGCATGGTGTTGGCCCTGGTCGCCGTCGGCATGATCGCCGCGAACTGACTACAACCGGGTGCAGGGTTCGTGCAGCCCCAACCGCCCCAGCGTGGCACCCCGATACCCGACCCCGACCGCTCTGGCGCCCATCGGCTCGGACTGGTCCGGCTCGTACACCGACAACCACTCCTTCTCCGGTTCCGGCCCCGCCGCACCGGCCGGATGGATCACGACCATGCCCTCCCCGTCGGGTTCCATCGCCCCGACACTGCGGCGCAACCCCGCACGCGTGAGCTCGCCGTTGGCCGCGGCCGTGGTGAGCAGCGCCTGGAGCGGATAGCTGATCGCCCACCCGAGCGAGTACCCGAAGTTGGTCGGCTCGCCGGTGGCCGCCGCGCGCGCGTGCTTGGCGCCCGCACTGTCGCCGAACCAGCTGTCGACCGGGGTCGTGTAGTTGTAGCGCGCGGCCAGCGCCGGGGCGGCGGGACTGCGCAGCAGCGCCTGGTTCCAGGTCGGCACCGAGCCGAGGAACCGCCCGGTGAAACCCGCCGCCACCAGCTTGCCCACGATCTCGGCGGTCTCGGCCGGGCCGGTCGCCAGCAACACCAGATCCGGCGACGCCGCCAGGACCTCCTCGACCGGCCCGTCCTGATCGCCGACCTCGGTATTGGGCCCGGTGTCGATGCGATCGACGATGATCGCGTCGTTGGCCAGCGCCCACTTCGACGCGCCGGTGGCATAGTCGCCGCCGTAGTTGCCGCGATAGGCCACGATCGCGATATCGCGGGGCCGGTAGTGATTCTCGGCGAACCAGTCGAGCCCGGTGACCGCCTCGGTGCAGTAGGAATAGCCCGCGCTGAGCACCAGATTGCGGTCGGCGCTGCGATAGTTCCAGCCCGACCACTGGGTCGCGGCGGTGCTGACCATGTCGTCGGCGTCCATCCGGTTGAGCATCGCGACGGTCTGCGCGGTCCCGAAACTCATCGACAACGCCAGCACGTGCGGCGCGATCTCCTCGTAGGCACTGCGGTGCGTGCGCGGATCGTAGGCGGTGTTGCGGGCGTAGGTGCTGATGTCGATGTCGTAGCCGCCGATGCCGCCCCTGGCGTTCACCTCCCGCCAGAACGCGAGCTGACCGTCGTTCATCGACGCGCCGAGCGGGCTGAACGGCCCGTCGGCCAGGTCCGAGAGCACCCCCAGATAGATGCAGCCGCGTTCCTTCTCGGTCGAGTCCGGGCAGGGCTGCGAGCTCACGCCGGGACCGGCGGCCGACTCGTCCGACGAGCAGGCCGCGGCCAGCACGAGGCTCGCGACCGCCGAGATCGTCGCCAACCGACGCAGTCCACGTCGACTGCTGTATGCCATGAGGTAGCTCCTTGCTCCAGTCGCCCAGGACATTTCACGGTTTCCGAGCGGCCGATCGGGAACAATACCCGCCACGACCGGCCCTCCTACCCCGTTTCGCCGACTCGGTCCACCGTGATTCGCCACAAGATCACCGCACCCGTCCCTGGAACCGTCCGGAAATAACGGGATGATCCGACGCCGCCCGGGTGTTAATATGACTAGCCCGCACGGTGCGGGACGTACGGGGCTGAACGGTTTCGACTGCGTACGTTGATTCAGGGGAAGCGTGTCGGTGCAGGCAAGAGACCACCGTAAGCGTCGCTGCAACCAATTAAGCGCCGATTCCAATCAGCGCGAGTACGCCCTCGCTGCCTAAGTAGCCAGGTCGTCTCTGTCAGACCGGGTTCGTCTCTCGACCCGGATCCTGGCATCAGCTAGGGAGACTCACTGTCCGGCCCGGTCGCGGGGTCGGATGGAACATCCAACAGTGACTGGGATCGTCATCCGAGCTTGTTCGCGAGACCCGGAGATCCAAGCAGAGACATAGCGAACTGCACACGGAGAAGCCCTGATGGCACGACGGAGGACCCGGGTTCGATTCCCGGCAGCTCCACCCAGAGCCCCTCACCTGACCCCCAGGTGAGGGGCTTTTTCACGCTCCGCCGAGGTGTGTACACCATGGGGTGTACATTGGCGATATGGACGAGATCAGTACCCGGGAACTGCGTGCCAACCTGGCGAAGTATCTCGACGCTGCTGAAGCCGGCGAGCAAGTGATCATCCTTCGTGACGGCACCCCGGCCGCCGCGCTGGTGCCGCTGTCCGTGGTGGAAGCCGTCGACGAGGCCGAGGACACCCTGCTGGCGCGGGAGGCCGCCGCCCGGTTGGCCGACGGCAGCGCGACCGTCGGCATGGCCGAGGTACTCGCCGACATCTTCGAGGCGCGTAGGTGAAGTACGAGTTCCGATTCCACGAATCGGCCCGCCGCGAACTGCGTGACCTCGAACAACGTGACGCGATGCGCATCCTCACCGCCCTCACCACCCTCGGCGACGACCCCTACACCGAGAACCTCGCCATCCGAAAACTGGTCGGCGTTGACGCCTACCGCTTGCGAGTAGGCCGGTCCCGAGTCGTCTACCAGGTGCAAGACGACGTCCTGGTGATCCTGGTGGTGAAAGTCGGCCGGCGGCTCGACGTACACCGCGACCTCTGAGCGGAGGCCCTCAGCCGCTGGAAGCCGGTTGGACAGGGCTGCGACGGCCTTCGTACGGGAGGGGTTTCAGCCCGACCTCTCTGCGTGCGGCAGTGAGGAAGTCGTACTGCGCCAACCACAATCGGTCGAAGAGCGCGCCATCGATCTCATCAGCGCTGTAGTCGGCGCGGGCGGCGGCCACTTGCCGTGCGGCGGCGACCACGAGCGCGGCGGCGTCTTTGGTCCCGGGATACTCACACACGAGCCGCACCTGGACGTTCGCTGTCTCGAGTCGTTCCTTGTAAGGTCGGCCGACGCTGTCGAAATAGGGGATGCGTAGAGATTCAACGAGCCCCCTGTCACGCAGTGCTATCGACAGCGCCTACACAGTCATCTTGCCCGATCCGGCCGTGGTGGGCTCGACGGGAAGCGACCCGCCGCACCCTGGTCGACCGCACCCTCCTCCCACCACGTACAACTGAGCGATGACGCGGTACGCATATCATCCGAGCGCGGGTTCGCTGGTTGTCACGTGGGGGACCGGGCGGGGCGATGTTGCTGAGACGGTCGCGGTGTTGCCGACGGCGGGGCGCGATCATGGGATCGCGTTGGCGGCGGCGTTGGCGGGGTTGGCGCGGGCGCAGTGGCGGACGTATACGCATCCGGCGACCGCGGCGGGGGATCCCGATGTGGAGAACGGGGAGGCGTGGCGGCGGCAGGAGGAGCGGGGGCGGTTCGCGAAGGTGGAGGATGCGGTGCGCACGCCGAATCTGCCGGATGAGGACGGGTGCATGCTCGTGTTCTACAGCCCGATCGAGGATGCCGCGCACCATGTGGGCCGGGTGCTGCACGCGATCGGTGACGAGGATCTGGTCGACCGGGTGGTGGTCGAGGTGCTCACCGAGCAGGCCGCGATCACCGCCGCCGAACTCGGCGATCTGGCCGGTCGGGCACGGCAGGCCGTCGAACTCACCCGCCCCGAGATCTCCCCGGTCCAGGTGCACGCCGCCGACACCCTGTTGCGCGCCGACCCCTTGGGCAGCGTCGACCTGTTCACCGAACTCGACCCCGCCGCCGCCTCGGTCGCCGCCGCGCACTGGTTGCGCGCGGCCGCCACCGTGGCGGGCGAGGTCGCGAGCATCGACCCGGTCGACGTGGTCGCCGAGGCCGACGACATCGAAGCACTGCCGGTCGAAACTCCCACCGTGGTCCTGGAGCGACTCGACGCGGGCGAGACCCCGACCCAGGTGGTCGTCGACCTGATCGCCGACGCTATCGCCGTCTCGGCGGGCAAGGTCCGCGACCTGGACGGAATCCTCGACGCCGCACAGGAATTCGAGGAACACGACGACGACCCCGAGGACTGGACCGAGGGCTACCGCATCTGCCGCCTCGACCCCACCCGCCCCGCGATCGACCTGCTCGAGGACCTACTCGCCGGCATCCGCGGCTGCTGGCTGGTGTTCAGCGAAGCCGACAGCGACGCCGACTTCGAGACCGCGATCAGAACCGAGGCCGACGCCGAGACCCGCCGCCTGCAGTGAGCGCCTACCCGCCCGCGCGTCGCCGGAAGGTCCGCTTCCCGCCGGCCTGAGCCTGTGTCCCACGCACTTTCGCGGAGTTCTGGGCGGCCCCGGCCGCACTGGCGTGGCCGTTCTTGCGTTCGAGTGCCTCGCGGAACCGCCGCTTGGTCGCCTCCTGCGGGGTTTCGTTCGCATCACCGGTCACTGCGGTGGAGACTTCCTGTTCATCGGGCATGGGCCCAGCCTGCCACCTCGACGCCGGGGAACCAATCCGGTTGTCGGCGCGGCCGATGCCCGCCGGTACGATCCACCGATGCGGGGCTAGCCAGGAGGGATGTGGCGGTGATCGAAGTGTGGGGTACACAGGTCGCGGTCCGGTACGCGGACGGTCGTTTGGTGACGACGCCGCTGCGCGCCGACAACGACGCCGCGCTCGACGTGGGCGTGGCCGAGCTGAGCCGAATCGCGTTGGCGGGCACCGACGACGACCGAATGGCGCTGCTGCTGTTCTTCCGCTCGGCCCAGTTCGTGGTCAATGGTGAACCGACGCACCGTCATCCGGTGCCGGTGTATCTGGAACCCGATCTGCGCGAGCAGGCCCAAGCCTTGATCCGCGCGGTCGAACGCGACCTGATCAGCCTGCGCCGAGTCTTCCCCCCGAGACCGAATCTCATACCACCGCAATTAATTCCGGGCCCGAACGGCCCGCAACGCCCCGATGTCACCGCCGCCGCCCACCGCATGCGCCAGCCGAGCAACTGCCCGCGCGAGATCGACATCCTGCACGAGTGCGCCCGCCCCGACGAGTACGTTCTCGAACTCGCCCAGGCCGGCCACCTCGGCGCCCCCGGCCTGGTCGCGATCACCACCCTGCGCCTGCTGTTCGTCTCCGCGTGGGCGGTCTACGAATTCCCGGTGGCGGTCCTCACCGGCGCGGTCGTCACCATGGAAAAGGTGGCGACCCTGCGCATTTCCGGCGCGGGCACCGACCTGGACTTCCTCGACTGGGAACCCGGCGACTTCACCCGCCTCACCGAAGCCGTCCGGGTGGCGTGCGAGATCGAGCACGTCGATGGCGCGATCACCCAGTCCCTGCCGTCCTCGACCGACCTGTTCGAGGAGTGGCAACTACTGGTCGAACGTCGCAAACTCGGCATGGTCGAGGACGACCCGTTCCGCCGTCAGGCCGTGGGCATCATGCTCACGATGCCGGGCTGAACACCGGCGCCCCCGCGTGCAGGGCGACCCGCCGCCACGGACTCGACGGCCGCAGATGTAACCCGGCGATCATCCGGCGCCGCTGCGTCACTTGATCTTTCGCGGCCGACAGGTCCTGAGTCGCCGCCCAGAAGATGGCCCCGGTGAGGAACCCGTCGCCGAACTGTCGCCAGTTGCGGTAGTGCTGACGCGCCCGATCCAGCCCGGTCGCCATGTGCTCCCACGCCTCGTCCTCGCTGAGGTACCCGGCGGTGTGGGCGGCACGGGCGATGAACACCAGTCGCGCCAGATCCCAGGCCGTGGCGTCGGTGTGCAGCGGCGTGGGCAGGCTGTCGGTGATCCCGAGTTTGATCGCCTGCAACCACGCGTCGTAGTCCCGATCGATCCCCGACGGCCCGCGATACCCGCGAAAACCCGAGAGCGTGTGCAGGAATTCGCGATGCTCGTCGGCGACTCCCGACCGATCGACGCGCCCGGTCGCCGTCGCCGCGGTCACGGCCAGCGGATGAATCAGTTCGAACAGCGGCGCGTGCATCCCCACCAGCAACCGCCGCACGGTGTCGTGCGCGTCCTCGGCGTTGTCGACCCCCCATGACTCGTGCAGGCCCTCGATCGCGGTCTCCCGCCGCGTCGCCGCACTCCCCGGTTCCTCGGGCGCGAACGCCACCCCGTCGCACTGCGCACCCCAACTGCGCCCGTAGTACGCCCCGACGGCCAACGCCCTGACCCGGTCCTCCGACACCGCCGCCCCCGACCACACATCCGGTTCGAGATCGATATCGGCCCCAGGGAACCCCACGACCCGCGGCCGCTCACCCCGCACTGCTGCTGTCGGTTGCACTGGGCACCCCTCTGCCTGGCCGAACGTTCGTGCCGCCAGATCTTAACGACCTGTCGGTGCACGGGTCTACCGTCACGGGCATGCAGGGATATCGCGAGCGCCCGTCACGTCTGGACCGGGCTGTGCTGTGGTCGCGAACGGGTGCGGCGGGCCCGGTCACCGTGTTCCCCGACGGCTGCATGGACCTGATCTGGACCGAGGGCACCCTCCTGGTCGCGGGCCCGGACAGCCACCCCTTCCTCGCCCCGGGTGCCCGCTCGAGCGAGTTCGTCGGCATCAGATTCGCGCCGGGCACCGCACCGACGTTGCTCGGCATTCCGGCCGTGGAGGTGGTGAACCAGCGCGTCGACCTTGCCGCGATCGCCGCGCCGTCGCTCAGTCGCGAACTGGTCGACCGCCTCGACAACGCGCCCGACCGCGTGGCGGCGATGGAGGCGATCGCATTACGATTCGCCGCCGATCAGGGCACTGTCGATCCCGCCATCACCGCCGTGGTCGACGGCCTGACCGCCGGATCGACGGTCGGCCGGGTCGCCGCCGACACCGGAATGTCGACCAGAACACTGCACCGCCGCAGCCTGCTCGCCTTCGGCTACGGCCCTAAGATGTTGGCCCGTATTCTGCGATTTCAGCGCGCCTTGGCGGCGGTTCGGGCCGGTCTGCCCGCCGCGCGGGTGGCCGCGGAGACCGGTTTCGCCGACCAGGCCCACCTCGCGCGCGAGTTCCGTGAGCTGGCCGGATGCTCCCCGCGCGCCGTAGATAACGACGATCCGCTGCCCGGAAAGTCTCATTCGGAATCATCGTGACGGAGGGTTACGCTCACTAGGCACGCCCCGTCGCAAGTGCTTAGGCCAGTCCGAACACCGACGAGAGGATGTGAACCGATGATCGACGAATCCGTGTATTCCACGCTCCGAATCGAAGCCGAACGAGAGGAAATCCGTCGGCTTGTCGTCGGCGCCATCGTCGTCCGCCACCAGCGCGTGCTCATCCTGCGCCGTCGACGATCGGATGCACTGCCCGGCCGCTGGGAGTTGCCCTGCGGCGTCGTCGAGCCGGGGGAGGCCCTCGACGACGCGCTGGTGCGCGCGGTCGCCCAGGAAACCGGCCTGGAGGTCACCGGCGTCACCGACTACCTCGGCGATTTCGACTACCTGACCGGCACGGGCGCGCTGACCAGGCAGTACACCTTCGTCGTCGATGTGGCCGCCACCGGCCCGGTCACCCTGACCGACCACGACGCGCACCTGTGGACCAGGCTCACCGGAGAACCGCCGGTCAGCGACGAGGTCCGCGAGATCCTCGGCCGCTATCAGCAGCTCCAGCGCGCCCCGCACGACTGGTCGGCCTACACCCCCGGTAGCGGCGCGTAGAGGTCGATGCCGTGCCCGTCGGGGTCGGCCAGGCAGGCGTAGCGCTGGCCCCAGAAGGCGTCCCACGGCGCCAGTTCGCCGTGGTGGCCCGCGTCGACGAGCTCAGCGTAGAGCTGGTCGACCTCCGCCGGATCGGCGCAGCGAAAGGCGAGACTGCTGCGACCCGGTCCGGCTGGGGGCTGCCAGCCGGGCGTGAACGAGGCGATCGTGGCCTCGGTGTCCAGGGCCAGGCGCAGCCCACCGGCCAGGACCGCTTCGGCGTGCCCCTCGGTCTCGGCGCCGGCGGGAAACACCAACCCGAGGCGGCGGTAGAAGGCCAGCGAGGCGGCCATATCGGAAACGATCACGGAGACGACATCGAGCTGTGGAGTCATCCTCGCAGCGTAGGCACCCGAACCCGACCGGGTCTTGAACGAATCGGACGCTACCGCGTCGGCACCGGCACCAATTCGGCGATGAGGTTGCCGATCAGGATCCGCAGGTGCTCGCGAATCCCGCGCACCACCTCGATCGGCTGCCCCGCCGGATCCGAGAGCACCCAGTCGCGATAGCTGATCCCCGGAAAATACGGGCACACCTCGCCGCATCCCATGGTCACGACCACGTCGGCGAGCCCGACCGCGTCGTCGGTGAGCGCGACGGGCCTGGCCCCGGAGATGTCGATCCCGATCTCGGCCATGGCCGCCACCGCGACCGGATTGAGCGCGTCGGCCGGTTCGCTGCCCGCGGTCCGCGCCTCGATCCGGTCACCGGCCATTGCCCGGAGTAGTCCCGCCGCCATCTGTGATCGGCCGGCGTTGTGGACGCAGACGAACAACACGCGGGGAGTGTGGGCCATGGTCGCCCTTTCGGCGCAGGGTCGAAGTGCTTGTGGCGCTTCGGGTATCACCCACATCATTCCATCCGGACGCGGTGTCGTCCCCGCTACAGCGCGCCGAGCACCCGCGTGACGTAGTCGTTGGCGAACACCCCGGTGGGGTCGAAACGCCGTCGGACCTCGGTGAATCGGTCCCAGTCGGGGTAGCGCGGGCGCAGCGTCTCGGCGGTCTGGAAGTGCCGCTTGCCCCAATGTGGCCTGCCCGCATAGGAATCGAACACGGCCTCGCACGCGCGGAAGTACGGCTCCCACACCATGCCCTGATACTGGTGCACCGCGATGTAGCAGGTCTCGCGACCGCCTGCGGGGGACAGGAAGGCGTCGTCGGGGGCGACCCAGCGCACCTCGATCGGCATCGGCGTGCCGAATCGCTTGCTCAGTTCCAGGATCTCGCGAATCGCGTCGGCGGCGTGCGCGCGCGGGATGGCGTATTCCATCTCGTTGAACCGCACCAGTCGCGGTGTGGAGAACACCCGGTAGGACCGGTCGATCTGGCGGTTGTTGCTGCCCGCCATGGTGGCCGCACGGTGAATCATGGGGATGGCGGCGGGAATTCGACGACCCAGCTTGCACATGCCGTCATAGAGGTGGTTGGCGATCAGGATGTCGTTGAACCACTCGGTCACCTTGCCGCGCGGCTGTTCGGGTTCTTGCGTGCGGTTGATCGACTTGGTCATCGCGGTGGCACTGTGGGCGAAGGCGAAGAACTCGAAATGGTCACTGCCGTCGGCGAATTCGTCGATATCGGCGAGGATGTCGGCGACCGGTACCGGCTGCTCGACGCACTCGAGCACGAACGCGGGTTCGAGCTGCACGGTGGCCGCGGTGACGATCCCGAGCGCCCCGATGCTCACCCGCGCGGCCTTCCAGCCCTCGGGGTCGGTCTGCTCGTTGAGCTCGACCCGGGTGCCGTCGGCGCGCAGCACCTCCACCGAGTGCAGCGCGGCGGAGATATTGGGCAGGCGCGAGCCGGTGCCGTGGGTGGCGGTGGCCGTGGCGCCCGCCAGGCTCTGGGTGTCGATGTCGCCGAGGTTGGGGAAGGCCAGCCCGTGATCGTGCAGCAGGGGGCTGGCGGCGTGCAGCGAGATCCCGGCTTCCACCCGGACCTGGCCCTTGCTCGCGTCGACGTCGAGCACCTTGTTCAGCCCGGACAGGTCGATGAGCGTGCCGTCGGTGAGCACGGCGTCGGTGAACGAGTGTCCCGATCCGGCCACGCGCACGGTGCGGCCCGCGTCGGCCGATTCCGCGACGATCGCGGCCAGTTCCTCCACCGCGCGCGGCGCGACGACGACGGCGGGTGTGCAGCGCTGTTCGCCTGCCCAGTTCACCCAGGTGCTCTTGGTCATATGACCAACATTAGTGGATCGGATGTGACAAGCGCTACTGCGCGGGCGGCGCGGCTCAGCGACGACGGCCCAGGCACGACACGGCCTTGGCCCGCTCGACTTCCTCGTCGGTCATCGGCGGCACCAGCAGCGGCCTGCGCGGCACCGCGTCGGTGCGCACGCCGTTGAGCGTGATGGCCATATACCGCTGCCACACATCGGAATTCACCGGCCCGGCGAACTCGGCCAGCGAGTTGACCATGTGGATCAGCGCGAAGAAGTCCGAGGTCGCGATATCGGCGTGCACCGCACCGGCCTCGCGCGCGCGGTCGATCAGCCCGGCTACGGAGGGGTGGATCCGGTCGCGCAGTTCGGCGAACCGGGCCGGATCCTCCTCCAGTTCGAGCATCACCTCGCCGAAACCGCGATTGGTCGCCAGGTGTTTGCACGCGCTCTCGAAGAATTCGACCAGCGCGAGCCAGGGGTCCGGGTTCTCCATCGCCGCGTCGGCCGCGTCGGCGAAGTCCTTCACGTGCTGGTCGAAGACCTCGGCGATGAGTTCTTTCTTGTTCGCGAAGCGCCGGTACACGGTGCCCACGCCGACGCCCGCGCGCTCGGCCACATCGTCGAGGGTGATCTCGAGGCCGTGATCGGCGAAGAGCTCGCGAGCGGCCGCGACGATGCGCTGCTGATTGCGAGCGGCGTCAGCGCGCAGTCGGCGGGGTGGTGTGGCGGTCGTCGTGGCGTGATTCACAGGTACATCCTACCAATCGGGGGGATTAAGTGGAGGTGGTTTCTCCGTTACTCTGATAGCTTGAACAAAGCGGAGGCGGTATCTCCGATTATGCCACCCGAAACCACCCGCACACTCGCAAGGGGAAGTTATGACCACCACACTCGACACCGGGCCCAAGAGCCCCGCGGCCACCGGCCGCCGCGGCTCGCACGCCCTGCGCTGGTGGGTGCTGGCCGTGCTCGGCATCGCCCAGCTGATGGTCGTGCTCGATGCGACGATCGTGAACATCGCCCTGCCCGCGGCCCAGGCCGACCTCGGCTTCGGCGACGGTGACCGGCAGTGGGTCATCACCGGCTACGCCCTGGCCTTCGGCAGCCTGCTGCTGCTCGGCGGCCGCCTGAGCGACCTGTTCGGCCGCCGCAACACCTTCATCGTCGGCCTGATCGGCTTCGCGGTGGCCTCGGCCATCGGCGGCGCGGCCACCAGCTTCGAAATGCTCGTCGCGGCCCGCGTCGGCCAGGGCGTGTTCGGCGCGCTGCTCGCCCCCGCCGCCCTGTCGCTGCTCACGGTCACCTTCACCGAACCCGGTGAGCGGTCCAAGGCCTTCGGCATCTTCGGCGCCGTGGCCGGTACCGGTGGCGCGATCGGCCTGCTGCTCGGCGGCGTGCTCACCGAATGGGCGTCGTGGCGCTGGGCGATGTATGTGAACCTGATCTTCGCCGCCGTCGCCCTCGTCGGCGCGATGCTGTTGCTGGCCAAGCACACCGCCACCACCCGCCCCAAGCTCGACTGGTACGGCACCGTCACCGTCACCGCCGCGCTGTTCGGCATCGTCTACGGCTTCTCCCACGCCGAATCCCACGGCTGGAGCGACCCGGTCACCCTGGCCTTCCTGCTCGGCGGCGTCGCGCTGCTCGCGGTGTTCGGCTGGATCGAGACCAAGGTCGCGCACCCGCTGTTGCCGCTGCGCATCGTGGCCGACCGCACCCGCGGCGGTTCGTACCTGACCGTGTTCGTCATGGGCGTCGGCATGTTCGCGATCTTCCTGTTCCTCACCTTCTACATGCAGCTGACCCTGCAGTACACGCCGATCGTGACCGGTCTGGCCTTCCTGCCGATGGTGGCGGGCATGGTCGCCTCCTCGACCACCGCGCCCTCGTTGCTGCTGCCCCGCGTCGGCCCCAAGGTCGTCATCAGCGGTGGCTTCCTGATCGCCGCGGCCGGCATGGTCTGGCTCACCCAGATCGGCCTCGACACCAGCTACGTGACCCACATCCTGCCCGCGCTGTTGCTGCTGGGTCTCGGTCTCGGTGGCGCGATGTCGGTGGCCTTCCAGGGCGCGACCGCCGGTGTGCGGCACGAGGACGCCGGCGTCGCCTCGGCGATGGTCAACACCAGCCAGCAGGTCGGCGGTTCCATCGGCACCGCGCTGCTGAGCACCATCGCCGCCTCGGCGATGACCGGGTACGTGTCGTCGCACGAGCCGGGTCCGCTCACCGCGGCCCAGGGCGCGATCGAGAGCTACACCACCAGCTTCTGGTGGGCGAGCGCGATTTTCGTGGCAGGCGCCCTGGTGATCGGCGTGCTGATGCCGAACACGGTGCCCGCCCCGGCCGAAGGTGAGCCGGTGCTGGCGCACTGATCCACAATCCCGTCGACACGATGGCCCGGACCGATATACGGTTCGGGCCATCGTCATCGGCCGGTCGGGACGCTGAGAGTTTGCCGTCGACCGCACCGCTGCCCGTTGTGTCGGTGGGTCTCGATACCATCAGCGACGACCATCAACTCGGATCGGCTACACGGGAGGGCGCATGGCATCGCGACCCCCGACCCTCGACGGGTCCGTGCTCGCGGCGGTCTCGGTCGGCGGCGGTCTCGGCGCCACCGCCCGGTACACGATCAGCCACTTCTGGCCGGTGCCCGTCGGCCGATTCCCCTGGTCCACCTTCGTGGTGAACGTGGTGGGCTGCTTCGCGATCGGCGTCCTGATGGTCGTGGTCACCGAGCTGTTGGCCGCGCCCAAACTCGTGCGCCCCTTCCTGGGAATCGGTGTGCTGGGCGGTTTCACGACCTTCTCCACCTACAGCCTCGAGACCCAACGCCTCCTCGACCACGGCGCGGCCCTCACCGCCCTGTCCTACGCCGCGCTGTCGGTACTCGCCGGACTCGGCGCTGTCGCGGTCGCGATCGGCATGACCCGATGGGCCGCGCGGGCACGGGGGTTCGCGTGACTTCCACGACACGAGGGCGCCCGCGCACGGTCGAGACAGCGACCCCCACACCGGGAGGTCCGCGATGACGGCGGTCCTGGTCTGCGCGGGTGGGATGCTCGGCGCCCCGGCCCGATACCTCATCGATCGCTGGATGTCGGCCCGGTTTCCGACTGGGCTGCCATGGGGCACGCTTACCGTTAACATTGTCGGTTCGGCGTTGCTCGGGGGTTTGATCGGCGCGAGTGCGGGCAGTGCGCTGCTGGCATTCGCGGCAACGGGCTTCTGTGGTGCGCTGACCACGTTCAGCACGTTCGGGTACGAGACGGTCCGTCTGGTAACCGAGGGCGCCTACGTGTACGCCGTGGGCAATGTCGTGATCAGCGTCGCGGCGAGCCTGGCCGCGGTGTACGCCGCCGCGTCCCTGACCCAGTGGTTGTGCGCATGATCCTCATGACCAGCCGCGCGCAGCCGACACGGAAGGGAACACCCACCATGGCCCACGATCGCGCCGGACGGCCCGCCCGCCCGACCGACCTGGTGGACATCGCCCACCTGGTCACCGCGTACTACAGCCTCGTGCCGGATCCGGCCGAGCCGAGCCAGCAGGTGGTGTTCGGCACCTCGGGGCATCGCGGGGCCAGCGAGGACGGCGCGTTCAACGAGGCCCACATCATGGCGATCACCCAGGCCATCGTCGAATACCGCGCCACCCGCGGCATCACCGGCCCGGTCTACCTCGCGCGCGACACCCACGCCCTGTCCGAACCCGCGTGGACCACCGCGCTCGAGGTCCTGGCGGGCAACGACGTCACGGCCGTGATCGACGCGCGCGGCCGCTACACCCCCACGCCCGCCCTGAGTCACGCTGTCCTGAACCACAATCGGGGCGGCACCAAGCACCAGGCCGACGGCATCGTCGTCACCCCCTCGCACAACCCGCCCCGCGACGGCGGCTTCAAATACAACCCCCCGCACGGCGGCCCCGCCGACACCAAGGCCACCGACGCCATCGCCGCGCGCGCCAACGAGCTGCTGCGCGGCGGCCTCGCCGGGGTCAAACGCGTCTCGCTCGACCAGGCCCTGCGCACCCACGTGCAGCGCTACGACTACCTCGACAAGTACGTCGCCGACCTGCCCAACGCGCTGAACCTCGACGCCATCCGCGGCGCCGGCATCCGCATGGGCGCCGACCCGATGGGCGGGGCGAGCGTGGACTACTGGGAGGAGATCGGCCAGCGCTTCGATCTCGAACTCGAGGTGGTCAACCCGTTCGTCGACCCCACCTGGCGTTTCATGACCCTCGACAGCGACGGCCAGATCCGCATGGACCCGTCCTCGCGTCACGCCATGGCCGCCCTGGTCGGCATCAAGGACGACTACGACATCTCCACCGGCAACGACGCCGACGCCGACCGCCACGGCATCGTCACCCCCGACGGCGGCCTGATGAACCCCAACCACTTCCTGGCCGTGGCGATCGAATACCTGGTCGCCAACCGCATGTGGTGGGACGCGCTCACCAAGATCGGCAAGACCGTGGTCACCTCCTCGATGGTCGACCGGGTCGTCGGCGTGCTCGGCCGCGACGTCTATGAGGTGCCGGTCGGCTTCAAGTGGTTCGTGCCCGGATTGTTCAGCGGCAGTTTGGCTTTCGGCGGTGAGGAGAGCGCGGGCGCGTCCTTCCTTCGCATGGACGGCACCGTGTGGACCACCGACAAGGACGGCATCCTGCTGGCCCTGCTCGCCGCCGAGATCGCCGCCGTCACCGGCCAGACCCCCTCGGCCCGCTACGGCGAACTCGAACGCCAGTACGGCAGCCCCGCGTACGCGCGCATCGACGCCGCCGCCACCAGTGACCAGAAGGCGAAACTCGCGCGCCTGAGTCCCGAGGCCGTCACCGGCACCGAGGTCGCCGGCGAGGAGATCACCGGCATCCTCACCACCGCCCGCGGCAACGGCGCGGCGCTGGGCGGGCTGAAGGTGACCACCGAGAACGCCTGGTTCGCCGCCCGCCCCTCGGGCACCGAGGACAAGTACAAGATCTACGCCGAGTCCTTCCTCGGCCCCGAGCATCTCACCCAGGTTCAGGCCGCCGCCGAGGAGATGGTGAACCAGGCGCTGGGCGGGTGAGCGCACCCGCCAAGGTTCGACTACCCGGCGAGATCTGGGTCCTGATCGCGGCCGCGTTCGTGATCGCCATCGGTTTCGGCCTGGTGGCCCCGATCCTGCCGCAGTACGCGCGCGAGTTCGGCGTCGGCATCGCGGCCGCCTCGGCGATCGTGAGCGCCTTCGCGCTGATGCGCTTGCTGTTCGCCCCCGCCAGCGGACGGCTCGTGCAGAAACTCGGCGAACGCCGCGTCTACCTCACCGGCATCGCGATCGTGGCCCTGTCCACCGGCGCCTGCGCGCTAGCACAGACGTACTGGCAACTGCTGGTGTTGCGCTCGCTCGGCGGCATCGGCTCGACCATGTTCACCGTGTCGTCGATGGCGCTGATCATCCGCATCTCGCCGCCTGCCGCGCGCGGTCGGGTGTCCGGGATCTACTCGTCGAGCTTTCTGATCGGGTCGCTGTTCGGCCCGCTGGTCGGCAGCGCCCTGGTCGGATTCGGCTTGCGCGCCCCCTTCGTCATCTACATGACCGCGCTGCTCATCGTGTGCGTGATCGTGTTCTTCGGCCTGCGTGAGTCACCCGTGCTCGCCCCCGCGAAGGGCGCCGAACCCGTCGAGTTCACCTTCCGCCAGGGCTGGGCCGAACCCGCCTACCGCGCCGTGGTGCTGTCGAGCTTCGCCGGCGGCGTCGCGGTGTTCGGTGTCCGTATGGCCTTCGTGCCCCTGCTCGTGGTGGAGACCCTGCACCAGGACGTCGGCATGGCGGGCGTGGCCCTGACCGTGTTCGCCGCGGGCAACGCCGCCGTGCTGTTCCTGTCCGGCAGACTTTCGGACCGCTTCGGTCGAAAACCGTTCCTGATCGCCGGATCCGTCATCTGTGCCCTCGGCACCGGCGCCCTCGGCTTCGCCCCGAACCTGGCGTGGTTCCTCATCGCCTCGTTCATCGCCGGTCTCGGCTCGGGCATGTTCAGCCCCGTCCAACAGGCCGCCCTGGCCGACGTGATCGGCAATCGCGCCCGCGGCGGCCCCGTGCTGGCCGCGTTCCAGATGGCCGCCGACCTCGGCACCGTCCTCGGCCCGATCATCATCGGCCGGCTCGCCGAGCGCACCTCGTTCGGCGTCGGCATGGCCGTCACCGGCGCGATCCTGGCCCTGTCGGCGGTGGTCTGGCTGTTCACCCCCGAACCCTCCCGCATCGTCCACCCCGACGATCCCGAGCACCCCGACCACGCCGGCGACGGCATCGACCCCCAGTGTTCCTGCGACGGCACCCCCGACGGCGTCCCCGTCGTCCGCGACGGCCTGGCCGATCGCAACCGCTGATCCGCTGGTCAACGCCGTTTCGACCCGCCCGGACGGCGCCGCGCCGCCGCCTCGAGGCAGAGTGGACGGGTGAGCAGCGCCGGTTCCCAGCACAATCCACGTCCCGTTTCCAGCAACACCACCTACGCCCTGGCCGCGGTGGCGGCAGTCCTGATCGGACTGCTCGTGTTCGCTGCCTACAAGTGGAGCGCCGAACCCCCGCCCGCGGTCCGCAACGACGGCTACGGCCCCGTCCGCGAGGCCGCCGTCGTGGTCACCACCACCCCCGACGGCGTCATCCGCCTGGGCCGCCCCGACGCCCCCGCCACCGTCGACATCTTCGAAGACCCCCTCTGCCCCGCCTGCGGCGTCATGGAAACCAGCTACGGCCAGGAACTCGCCCAAAAAATCGACGAGGGCAAACTGGCCGTCAACTACCACCTGGTCGCCTTCCTCGACCCCCAGTCCAAGAGCAAGGACTACTCCACCCGCGCCATCGCCGCGAATCTCTGTGTGGCCCAAACAGGTTCAGGCCCCACCTACAGCAAGTTCCACGAAGCCCTCTTCACCCAGAAACAACCCGAAGAAGGCGCCGCCGACCTCTCCAACCCCGCCCTGGCCACCATCGCCACCGATTCCGGCGCCCCCGAATCGGTAGCCGCCTGCATCACCAACGGCACCCAACAGGACGCCGCCAAATCCGCCGCCGCCAAAAACCTGGCCGACCTCGACTCCCGCACCGGCGGCAAATCCGCCACCCCCTCCCTCTACAACGGCACCACCTCCATCGACTGGCGAGACGAAAACTGGGTCACCAATCTGGCCCCCTGACCCCCTGTGAGGTTCACCACCTCCCCGCTCCGTCGGTCACCCCCTTACCCCTCCCACCCCCACCCCACCACCCCCTGACAACCCCACATTTACGCCCCCTACCAGCCGATTTGTTGTCGCCGAGAACCATGGTGTAACTTCATTCAGGCAGCAGCGAGAGCCGCTGAAACAAAAGAACACGGGGCTATGGCGCAGCTGGTAGCGCACCACACTGGCAGTGTGGGGGTCAGGGGTTCGAGTCCCCTTAGCTCCACTTTTAACAAAAGGTCCGGCTTACGAGCCGGACCTTTTGTTGTTTCCTGAGCCGGAATCCCGCTCGATTCCTCTGTGAGCAGTTGCTGCGTATGTGCCATCTGAGCCGACCGGAAGGCTCGGTGTAAGGCTCGCCGCGTATTGCGTCGCTAGACCACTGAGGCTGCCTCGGCCCTGCCGACTACGAAACCGACCGCGCACCCAATACGTGGCTCACGCTGCGTAATCACGGATCTCATGTCAGGTCCCCGCGGTCAAAGCCTGATCAACTCTGCGACGGCCACGCGGCCGCGTCGGAGCCGTTGATCTCCCAGTAGGAGTTCTGGATCTCATCGGCTGGAGCGGAGAAGCTGATGGCACAGTCCGCAGCTTCTCCGACCAAGCGCGGCAGGTCGCCGCACTCGACGGCAACATCGAGTCCGTACACTTCGTCGTGCCGGGGGTAGCTCCGGTTCCCAGGAATGAAGATAAAGTGGTCAGATTTTTCTAGTGCTTCGCCCGCCGACGTGTACTGACCGAGCTCCCTGCGCCGTTCAACTTTGATCAACGAGAACATGGTGACGGTCTTTCCGTCATCCTCGGTCGTGAGCACCGGGCGATCGACGACAGTGATCGCATAGTCGCTGTATCGGGACAGGACCGGCTGACCGATCGCGATGCCTCCGCTCTGCGTCCATGTGCCGTCAGCGACCGTCGTCCACGGTTGAGGTTGTGTGGGAGTGCTCACGGTCCGGCTTGTCGGCTCGTTTGCCGAAGAACCATTCTCATCTGATGCGCACCCCGAAGCCGATGCCGCGACGACCACCATTACCGCAGCCGACCAACCGCGCCGCGCCCTTGTCCCTGTCATCCACAGATCGTGTCACGAGCCCCCGACATAGCAGCAAATCTGTTGCGCCAGTGCACTACACGCGTCGCGAACGGTCGGCAATATCGAGTTCGAGTGCTCCGCGGAGGTCCTCGACCGCATCGTGCTCAGCCGGAGCAACGCGAATTCACAACTGGCACTCGATCATTGGCCTATGACGCTGTGACAGCGTGGCCGGAAAGTACGGCCGCTTCATGGCACGTACTGGCCGCTGCGTCGTTGGCGGCTGCCGGATTGACCAGATGCATCGACACGCCCACACACCTGAGCCGAGCAGCGGTTGGTATCTGCCGAATCCTTTCGCCGACGACGCTCATCCGTCGGCCCGAATTCCGATCGCCCGGATCGGCCGGGGCTGTTCGTCGCGCTGCTCGGCGGCGGTCAACCAGTCGGCCACGTTGTCCAGCGACCCATGGCACACCACTCGGAACGGACTGTGCAACTCCCACCCGAACGGCGGTTCGGTTGATCGTCGAATCGCCATGGATCGGCGTGCGGCCCGCTTGTTCAAGGTATCGAGCTGAGGCATGGTCTCGTCGCTCACATCGCCCCGTTCCTTGGTCGCGGCACAACCTTGCCTACTGCGACGAGCACGTCCCACGCCGCCGCCTTCCGCGCGCATTGCCACCGCTCACAGGCCCGGTGCGTCTGCATCACCGTGTGCGCCTGACGTGCGGTCAGCGGCACGGCAGGCGCGACGTGATCGAGCACTGGTGACGGTTGTCCCTGTTGTTCGGCCTCCTGCGCCAGGCGCGCGATGATGTCCCACACCGTCGGCTGTTTCGGCACGCTGCTCGTCTGTCCCCACATTGGCGCCCTCTCTCCCAAAGGGTTGGAATGCTCCCCCGCCGAGGAGGATGAGCCACCCGGCGGCGGGCTGCGACCAACAATGCGCCCTGCAGATAGCCGGAGCCGGTGACTGCGAACCACCTTGCGCGGTGGGGAGATTCCCCCTACCTGAATATCTGGTGGCCTACCACGACCGGCCTTATCCTGGGAGAATCTCTTCGCGGTGGACACCGACCCCGGTCGACGGACCGGGATCATCCGCGAAGTGGTCGACCCCCGCGAAGAAGGCAGGCCGCTATGCCGACCCCTGACGAACTCGCCGCGAAGGCTATCGGCGAACGCATCCAGACCATCCGCACCCGCACAGGCCGTACTCGTGCGGTCGTCGCTGGCCTGGTCGGCCGGTCCGAGGACTGGTTACGCGATGTCGAGAAAGGGCGCCTCCAGCACCCGCCCGGTCTTGAGATGCTGTTGCGGATCGGCCAAGCGCTTGGCGTGCGGGACCTGACCGAGATCACCGGCGGACACGAGCTGCTGGTCGGCATCTCCCGCCGCGCCGGGCATCCCGTGGTGCCCGCGATCCGTGCGGCCATCGAGGGGGTCGACCTCACCCCGGCCCCGTCGCCGATCGACACCACCGAATTGGCCGCCCGGGTCGAACGCGCGTGGAGGTTGTGGCACACCTCCGAGACTCCCCGTGCCGATGCCGGCGCGATGCTGCCTGACCTCATCCGCGACGGCCGTCGCGCACTGCGAACCCTCGACGGCCGCGACTGCCGGGCCGCCGCGGCAGCCTTGTCCGGCGCCTACGCCCTGTCCGAACAGGTCCTTGCGTGGGTCGCTGACGCGCCGCTACTGTGGCTCGCCGCTGACCGGTGCATGTCGGCCGCCGAGATAGCCGACGACCCGGTGACCCTGGCCGCTGCATCATGGGTGCTGGGCAACGTGTGGCGCTCGACCGGCCGTGAGGACGACGCCTACCAACTCGCTGCCGACGCCGTCGCACTGCTGGACTCCCACCTGGACGGAAACCAAGCGGCACAAGCTCTGTGGGGAGCGTGCCAGCTCCACGGCGCGATCACCGCCGCCCGCATCGGCCGTGAAGGCGACGCCCTACGCGGGATCGACCAGGCCATGGGCATGGCGCGCGCCCTGCCCGCCGGATCCGCGCACCCGTGGACGTTGTTCGGCGTCGCGAACACCGAAATATCGGCGGTATCGGTACAGGTCGACCTCCGCAAGTCCGGCGGCGCCCTGGACGCGGCGAGCATCATCGACCCCGACGCGGTCCCGTCGGTCGACCGCCGCGCCCGGCTGTGGCTCGAACTGGCGAGAGCGTATGCCCAACAACAGGATTGGTTGGGCACGCTCGGCGCGCTGCGAACCGGGACAAGCGTCAGCGAGGAGTCGATGCGCTGCCATCCGTTGGCGCGGTCACTGGTGGGCGAACTCGTCTCCCATGGGGGCCGGATCACCGAGCGCGAATCGCGAGCACTGGCCGGGCGGTTGGGAGTGACGGCGTGACCGTGCCGTCACCGGCATGGCTCGACAACAAGCAGACCGCCGCCCGGCTCGGCACTCAACCGGACGTATTGGTAGGCATTGAATGCACCGGTACGCCCCGATCCTCACGCTGACACTGTGATGATCGGGGGTGAGTCCTCTTTGGCTCCTCAGAAACAGGAGGTCAGGTCCGGCCTTGGACCAAGGTCGCAGTTGAGGGCGGATACGGTTGACGATCGGTAAACTACGTACCAGCAGTAGTTGTCCGCCCAAGTACGCTATTCAGCAGGTCATTCGATGCAGTCAGAGTGCTGACAGCATGTCGAACTTCTGCGTAGGTTTCGAGAAGATCGGCGATTACAGCTTCGTCCCAGATCGCGATATCCCTCAGCCCAAACCGTTCAGAGGTTACTTCGAGCATGTAGTGCAATTCGGCCAATTCTCGTCTGCGTTGATCGGATGTCGAAGCAAATGAGAGGTTGGTGGCAAGGATGACGTACTCGGGACGCCTGTACCTTCCGTCGTTCTGAAACCAACGACGGAAGCGGTCATCTATCCTTTTCCGCAACATGAGCAGCGCGCGTCGCGTCTGATCGGGGTGGATGAAGTACATGGTATCAAGGACGATGAATCCATCCCACGGCACCTCGGCACTGGGGTAACCGATAGCGCGTCCATCGAGTGTCGCGTTGTATCGCCCGGGCCCCCACATGCTGGGGCTGACATCAGTATCAGGCCCGAGGGCGTGGACCGCCAAGGCTTGGCAGGTCTTGTAAAATCCCTCGGGGCCGAGTGCATTCAACTCGTAGTGCTGGAAGATCTGCGCCACCTGTCGCTCAGACAGATTTCGCATCGTTCCGTCGGATATTTGGCGAGCCTTCCAGCGCAGCAATTCTGGCACTGGATAGCGTGAAGCATGTTCGTCGACCGGCTTATGGTGTACTCCGCAGAGGAGCAAGAGATTCTCGGGTAGATTGATCTCCTCTAGCGGATATGTGGGATCGAATCGCGGCCCGTTGCGCTTCTCCGAACGGATGTGCGCGATCTCGGCGACGACAGAAAACGCGCCCCGGTCCTCGAAGATTAGCGCTGTGTCGCAGCCTGGGAACGCGCATCTGCGTGCCCCGCCAAACAACAACTTGATCGTCTTCTCCAAGTACGTACGAGCCATGGGACAACTCTAGGACGTGGCCCTCGATGCACGGGACCTGCACGGTGATGCGCCCAGTAGTGGCTGGGCCGCAGGACCGATGCATCGCAGCGTGACCTTCCTAGAGGCGTGCGATCACCAACGCCACGCAGCCGATCAGCGGTGGGGTCAGTTGGATCAGGGCGGCACGTGCCTTGTCCGGTGAGGAGACGAGCAGAACCAGCCCCGCCGCCACCATCGAACTCGCGCCGGCCAACACCAGCGCCAGCCCGATCCCAGCATCACCGAAGGCGGTGAAGCCCATGCCTACCGCCGCGACAATGGCCAGGAATAAGTTGTAAAAGCCCTGATTGAAAGCCATTTCGCGAGTAGCTTCGGCTTCCTGCGCACTGATACCGAACGTCGCCCGCGTGCGCGGCGCGGTCCACTGCAGTGACTCCATGACGAAGATGTAGCCGTGCAGCAGCACAGCGATCCCGACGAACACCAACGCGACTGCCGTCATCGATCCGCCTTCCGACGTGGCTCGGCGAACGCCGCGCGCTGATCGTGATTGTGCCCGGCGGGGTCTGGGGCTTCAGAGGCGGCGACGACTGGAGTTGATCGAGATGCCGAAGGTTTCGGTGAGCGAACTAGCCGGACTTCGAACAACACGACGACTGATCCCGGCCCAGGAAGGATGATCAAGGTGAGCTGTTGAGCAGCCTGCCGACGTTGGAACGCGTGTAACCATTCTGCGAAGTTATCTTGTTCTTCTATTGGGCGAGTAGTTTTGCTTTTTGGGCGGTGAACTCATCATCGGTCAGTACACCTAACTCACGTAGCTCGGCAAGCTTGCGCAGTTCGTCAGCGATGAGCGTGGGTGGGATGCTTGGAGATTGCGTCGAAGGGTGGCTTGGTTCTGTTGGGGGATCCGTAGGCGCAGAGATCAACTGGCGAATCTTGTCGGCAATTGCTTTGCCATCGGGCTTCTGCATCTGGCTGATATCGGCCTTGTTTCCGGAGGTGAACACGGTCATGGTGCCGAAAAGCATTCCCGCTGACCACTGTACGGACGAGATATTTTCCAGAGGGAAGTCTTCCAACGTTTGGCTCATGATGCCGTCTTTGATGAAAATCAGCCGTCGATCGGTCAAAGCGACAAGTCCGGTACCGGAGCCGTACCAGCCACTCGCGAGGAGGTCGACAGTTTCAGCTTCCCAAAGGTAACCGGCAAGCTTCTTGAGCTCCCTGCCTGCTCCGAGCTTGGATGACATCTTCGACTTCGCTTGGGCGATGTCCGGCCGCAAATAATTCATTAGGTCAACCCCTTCGACTGTTCGTTACGGCTTGACTTGATATCAGTGCGGTACCGAGTTTGCGGTCTTGCGGCCCGACCTGTCGCAGTTTTCACTGTATAGGTTGGGCGATCGCATACATTGACGTGTGTTGCTGCAGTTCTGTATTTTTCGATACCCAGCTCGCCAGTCTCACAAAGTCCCTACCGTCTGGACGGCGTGCAGCTGCGGGAGTCCAATGGTAGCGAGCTTTCGGTCTAGGTAGCCTGCCACAGTTCAGGGCGCCTGACGGTGTTGGACATGCAACTTACCCGGCCCACGCTCATGCAAGGCTCTAACTGGTGCACAAGCTCCGACGGGTGAGCGGCCTTCTCGGACGGCTCGGTTCTTCCTGTCGGGGCGGGCAGCCGGAGCTGCTTCGCCTCCGGCGCATCTCGGCGTCTCGGCGCGGTTCTGCGGACCAGTGACCCGCTGAGAGCATTCGGACACTCCGAACTGGACGCCACTTTTTACGGAAGAGTGCATTCGAGCCGGAAGTTTCTCGATAGAACTGCTCGGATGCGTCGGGCGGTGGGCGTAATGTCCACCGCGCCAATTCAACTCACGTAAGAGGAGTCTCTGCGATGGTGGATGTCAGCGCAGCGGTGCAGTATTTCGATCTGAACATCGAGGAGGTTCTCGAACACTGGCCGGTGCCGTTCGCCATCCGTGAGATCATCGCGAACGCATTGGATGAGTATGCCATCACCGGAACTCCCGACCCGGCGATCGTCAAACTGGGCGACGCCGTCTGGGAGATCAGTGACTACGGGCGCGGTGTCCGGTATCAGCACCTCACCCAGAACGAGAACGCCGAGAAGCGAGGGCATCCCGGTGTGATCGGGCAGTTCGGGATGGGACTGAAGGACGCCCTCGCGGTGTTCCATCGCCGAGGCATCGGTGTGCGTATCCAGTCCCGCTACGGCGACATCACCACCACGATGCGGCCCAAAGACGGCTTTCCCGACATCGTCACCCTGCATGCTGCCGTGAGCCCGCCCAGCGATCCGCGGCGCGTCGGCACAACCGTGATTCTGCGCGGTGTCGCCGACAGCGATATCGAAGCGGCGAAACACTACTTCTTGCGATACAGCGGCGATACGGTGCTCGAGGACTGCGAATACGGCCAGGTGCTCGCGCGTCAGGACAAGAAGGCGCCCGGCAACATCTACGTCAAGGGCCTGCTCGTCGCCCAGGAGGAGAACTTTCTGTTCTCCTACAACATCACCAGCCTCACCAAGAAGTTGCGCCAAGCTCTGAATCGGGAACGTAGCAACGTGGGTCGCAGCGCTTACACCGACCGAATCAAGTCCATCCTGATCGCCAGCCGATCCGCCGAGGTCGCCGGTGCGCTGGCCGACGGCCTGGGCGGTTACGAGACAGGCCGGATCCACGACGAATTGAATTGGCTCGACGTCGCCCTGCACGCGTGCCAAGTGCTGGCCACCCACGAGAAGGTCGTTTTCGTGACCGCCTTCGATCTCCACTACGGCGGACCGCAGGTGGACTACGCGCGTGACGAGGGATACCGACTGGTCGTGGTACCCGACAACATCGCCGAGAAGCTCGGCGGCCTCGCGGACTTCGAGGGCAAACCGCTGGTCGACCTCGACCAATACCGTCAGAACTGGAACGAGAGCTTCTCCTTCACTTTCGTCGACCCGTCCGCCTTCAGTGCGGCCGAGCACGACGTGTTCGAGCTCACCGGGCCGGTGATCGCCGCAGCCGGTCTGGACCTGTCCCGTATCAGGGTGAAGTCGATCCACATCTCGGAAACCATGCGACTCAACGATTCCGGTGGCCAGGTCGTTGGCGTATACGAGCCCGAGAATCAACGAGTTGTGATCCGCCGCGACCAGCTCCGCACTGCTGTCGCCTACTGCGGAACCCTGCTCCACGAACTCACCCACGCGGCCAGCGGCGCCACCGACGGAACACTGCAATTCGAAGAAGCGCTCACCACCCAACTCGGTGTCCTCGCCGTCGCGACGTTGAAGAACCGGGTGGCGCAATACTGACTTCACACCTCAGTCTGCGGCACCCTCGAATCGCGACTTCCCTAGAGGCGCGCGATCACCAACGCCACGCAGCCGATCAGCGGTGGGGTCAGTTGGATCAGGGCGGCACGTGCCTTGTCCGGTGAGGAGACGAGCAGAACCAACCCCGCCGCCACCATCGAACCCGCGCCGGCCAACACCAGCGCCAGCCCGATCCCAGCGTCACCGAAGGCGGTGAAGCCCATGCCTACCGCCGCGACAATGGCCAGGAATAAGTTGTAAAAGCCCTGATTGAAAGCCATTTCGCGAGTAGCTTCGGCTTCCTGCGCACTGATACCGAACGTCGCCCGCGTGCGCGGCGCGGTCCACTGCAGTGACTCCATGACGAAGATGTAGCCGTGCAGCAGCACAGCGATCCCGACGAACACCAACGCGACTGCCGTCATCGATCCGCCTTCCGACGTGGCTCGGCGAACGCCGCGCGCTGATCGTGATTATGGCCCACGGGTGCGTGGTGGTCACGATGCCGGCCACGTCCGGGTCCGTCGACGCGGAGGCGACAAGCGAATCCAGCACGCCGCAGCCGGTATTCCCCGGTATCTGTTGATGGCACAGATCAACCGACAGTCAGAAGTCCCCCCATGGGTTGATAACTGGTACGCCCATCGGCTCGAAGTCTTTGACATTGCGAGTCACCACCGTCATGCCGTGCTCGCTCGCCGTTGCCGCGATCATCGCATCGCGTTCGGGGCGCGGGTCCGGCACGTGCAGGCGCGCGGCGCGTCGTCCGACGGCGACGTCGAGGGGCAGGATGCGATTCGCGAAGACATCGAGTACGTCGGCTTCGAGCCAGGTGCGTAGCCGACTTCCTTGGACGGGGTCGCGCCGTTCTATCCGGCAGATGCCGATTTCGATCTCCATGGTCGTGATCGCGCTCAGAAATAGATCGGATGGTCGTCGTTGCGCCACCCATGAGCGCACCGCTGGATTCGCCGAGTGCGGTGACTTGCGCAATTCGCTGATGACGTTGGTATCGAGGAGGAAGGTCACAGGTCCGCGACCCTGAGCTCTACCTGCAGTGGTGCTGGCTCGAATTCGATATCGTCGTCCATGCTCAGCCGGGATACGAGATCTTGGCTGTCTGCCTTCATGCGTCGATACTCGTCGATCGACAAGAGCACGAAAGCGTCCTCACCTCGATCGGTGATGATCACGGGCCCCTCGGCCGCAGCCCTTTTCGCCGCGCTCACATCCTGGTTGAATTCTCGGGCGCTCATCGACGGCATCGCAACCACTCCTTGTGTAGGTACGTACCTACAATATCAGTGATCGGCTCTGTCTCCAACGGGTACCGCTCGGGCGACAGAGCCAGTCCGGACAACTCGGTGCCCCGAGCGTCAGGTGGATCACCGAGTCTGCTCGGCAGCGTGTCTCATGGTCGAACCGCATCCCGACGACGATCACTGTCAGAGTGATAGGCGTGCCCTATGTGATTCCGGAACTAGAGGACCGCTTGGTGTGGGCCTTTCGCGTGGGTGCGTCCGGCCCTGAGTATCTGGAGGTTCCGGGTACGGGGCTGGATGTTCCGCAGGCGTGGATGGATGCTGTGGTCGCCGTGGCCGGGGATATGGGCTGCTTGCGGTTCGGACGTGAGGTCGTCCTCGATCGGTTGGTGTGGGAGTTCTCTATCGGGGCGGCGTACACGGTGGCGATCGGCTGGCGGCCGGGCTCAGATCTCGGCGGATTCACGAAGGGTGAGGGTGTGCCGATGGGCGCTGATTTCGGTGATGCGGCCGTGTGGGTGGCGGATACGGTGCAGGGCGAACTTGCGGGGTACGAGTTCGTGCAGTGGCCCTCACACGGCCGCCACCTGCTGAGGCCCCGGCGGGTCGATGGAATTCCCGTATGGGTTGATCCGATCACCGACCAGATGGTCTGTGCGATCCGCGAGTTATGTGCGAGCAACTAGCGCGATTGCATGGGCTTCCAGCGCGAGGTCATCCGCCGTCCGATCGCACCGGAGCTCACCCACTCCGAGTCACGATCCTGGCGGTTGCACCGACAACTGGCTACGTGTCTGACCCGGTCAAATCTGTAGGAGTGGCGTCCGCCGGTGGAGCGTCGAACCGCAGCTGATCGCCGAGCGGTTACCGACCGTGCCGGATGAACTGATGTGAATACCCCTCTGCTGAGGATGGAGCTGTCTTCCGTAGCATGGCTCGGCGGTTCCATAAGGAAGGTTCGAGCAAGCACGCGGCTTGTTGTCCATCGCATCGATCAGAGGGGGAGGTCCTGTCATGACGGACTCGCAGAGTCCTGCGACGACGTTCGCGATCGTTCCGGCAGATGTCTCCGACGCGGGCAAGTTCGTCCAGCAGACCGCGACGGCGCTGGTGAACGGCATCCGATCGGCGGATCTCGAGATTCAGGGCCTGATGTCGACGTGGAAGGGGCGCGCGTCCGCCGCCTACCTCGCGGGGTGGGACGAGGCGCGCGACGGTGCCGTGGACGTGCTCGAGGCACTGGAGACGATGGCCGAACTGTTGGGTGTCACCGCCGTCGCGGCGTCGGACGTGGACGACCGCAACGCGGCCGATACCGCGGCCGTCGCGAGCTCGCTCGACCTTCCCACGCTCAACATCTGAGACAGGACTCGACATCATGGCGAATGACGGCAGCTTCCAGGTCGATTTGGAACACCTCGACATTGTTACCGCGCGCATCGCGGGACTGGTCGGATTCGTCGAGGACTCATTGGCTGGTCTCGATGCCCGCATCGCGGCCGCGCACCAGACTTGGACCGGCGAGGCGGCTGTCGCGCACGCCGCGACGCATAAGGAATGGATGACCGCGGCGGGCGAGGTCCGCGAGGGTGTGGAGGAAATGCGGGCCGCTGCGGCCGCGGCGCACGGTCATTACAACGAGGCCGTGGCAACAAATCTGCAGATCCTGAGGCGATGAGCCGATGACGGTACTCACTATCGCGCCGCAGGTTTACTACGACGCCGCGAGCACACTCAATACCGCTGCCGCAGCGTTCTACACCGAGATCGACGGCAAGTGGTCGGATCTCAGTACCAACGGCAATGCGATGGCCGGAACATACGAAGAAGCCCGCACGTGGGCAACGTCCTACGATGACCGCGCTTTCGAGGTGCTCAATACCGCCCGCGGCGTAGCGGAGGCTGTTGATGCCTACGCGACGGTCCTGCGGCAGATGGGACACAACCACGCTATCGCCGAGTACAACGCCACCATGCGTGACTCCGCGACCGCGCCCGCGCCGCCGGGCGAGCCCGCCGGTGCCGGCGCCTATGTGTGCCGGGTGCCGTTGCCATCGGCCGGTGGTTCCGCGAATGGTCTTGTCGATGACGGCGTGGTGAAGATCGCGGAAGCGGTCGGCATCACCATCCCGAACGGTGACACGACGAAACTCGAGGCCACGGCCGCTATCTGGACCCAGATCCAATCGTTGCCCGCTGTCGCCAACCTTGTCCCGGAGTTGGACCGGGCGGCGCAGATGTTCGCCGAGATCACGAGTCCCGAGACCGATGTCATCGATGCCGACTTCGCGGAGCTGCGGAATGCCGCGACCACCCTGATCGCCGCCTTCGGCGAATTGTCGACGTCGTTGCGTGAGCACAAGAGCGACCTGGATACCCTGCGCGCCGAGCTCGCCACAGAGCTGGCGAAGATGGGTGAGGACATCGTCGAGGAGTTGGCGAAGGAACTCGTCATCTCCGTGGCCATCGGTGTGCTCGCGTCAACGGTCACCTTCGGGATCGGCGCGGTGGTCGCGAGTGCTCGGTTCACCGCTATCGTGGCGAAGTTCGCCATCCCGATTCGCGCACTCGCGAATGGATTCAAAGCGGGCAGGATCGCCCGCGGTGTGAAAAAGGAACAAGACCTCGCCACGCACGGCAAGAGCCTCCGGGAAATCGCAAAACTTCGCGACAATATAAAAACCTCGGATGCAGGTGGAAAGAAACCGTCAGGACCCGCCTCATCGACCCAGATGAGTCAACGCGAACTCGACGAGATCGCCGACTACACCGGATCCACTCATCAGAAGATCAATGGGGAATTGCGATCAGGTGAGGTTACGCCCGCAACGCAACAGCGGGTCGACACGCTGAACAGCGCACTGGACAAGCTGCCTGACTATCGTGGCGAGGTGACCCGAGTGACTGATCTGCCGCCCGGTGGAATCGACCGGTACACACCGGGTTCTACAGTCACCGAGCATGGATTCACCTCGACATCGCCGTTGGCAAATGGAGGTGGTGTTCGCTCAGGGGAGGTGGAGATGCGAATCTTCTCCAAGACGGGTAAGGATATTGCCGAGCACTCTGCGCCAGGGAACCCGGAAGTTCTGTTCAAACCGGAGACTCAGTTCACCGTAACGAAACGATACACTGACTGGCAGACCGGCCGCACTGTCATCGAAATGATCGAGAAATAGCAACAAGGGAGTGGTTGAAACTGATGTCCGGCGAGAAGATCAGAGCCTTTGGGAAAACGTTCGAGTATTCGTCGGATCCGATCGATCCTGAGCTCCTCGCGGAGGCTGAGGCGGCATTTGCCAGGGGGAATGCGTTGCGGGCGCAGGCCCGAGCGCAGGGTGAGTCGTCAGGCGAGGAGGAGCCCGAGCGGTTCCACGACGACATGGTCGGCACCGAATACGAGGAGTGGTATCGACGCACGCGTGCGGAGCGGGCGAACCGCGATCGATAGGTCATGTCACCCGTGCACGCGGTGATCGGTGTTGCCTCCAACGGCCTCGCGGGGGGTGGGTGACCCTTCGTTAGGGTGTAGCTCATGGCCGAACCGCTTCCCGACGACGATCTTCGGGTCGGCAACCCCGAACGTGAACGCGCCATAGGGCTGCTCGTCGAAGCGTTTTCGGCGGGGTATCTCGATGTTGCCGAGTTCGAGGAGCGGTCCGCGCTGGCCTATACCGCGCGGACCAGGGGTGATCTTCGGCGGGTGTTGGCGCAGCTTCCCACGGCGGTGCAGTTGTTTCCCGAGGTGGTGGCGGAGGCGAGTCCGGCGGTGTTGGCTCGGTTCGGGGCGCAGCCGGTGGTGTTGTCGGCGGAGTGGACGACTGTGCGGCGTAAGGGTGTGTGGCATCCGCCCGCTCGGATGTTGTTCACCGGGTCGTTCGGCACGGTGGATCTGGATTTCGTCAAGGCCGAGTTCGAGTGGGACACAGTCGATGTCGAGGTGCAGATGTCGGTGTCGACGGTCAAGGTGATGGTCGGGCCCGATCAGGAGATTCAGTACGGCGGTGTGGATGTCAGGGGGTGGTCGAGTCTCAAGGACAAGGCCGGTCCGCCGAAACGTCCTGGGGGACCGACGATTCGGTTGTTCGGGGTGGTGTCGAGGATGAGCGGGATCGTGCTCAAGCGGCGATGAACGCGGGGGCTCATGCGGGGTCCAGCGGCAGTTCGTAGACCGCGCGCGATCGTCCCGGTCCCTTGTAGTCGGTGATCACCGAGATGCCGCCGACCTCGTAATCGCCTGCGGCATTGGTGAATCCGAGCGCCGTCCATGCCGCGTGGGCGGACACGTTGTCGGGCTCGGAGGTCAGATACAGCCTGCGACAACCCCATTCGACACCCCGCCCGGCGACGGTGTCGATGAGGGTTCGGGTGATGCCTCGGCGGCGGTAGTCGGGGTGGGTGATGACGTCCTGGATGTAGATGTCGTCGGGATCGTCCTGGCTGCGGAAGGCGATCACCGAGCCGACGACGCGCTGATCGATCATGGCAACCGGGCAGGTGGTGGAGAACAGGGTCGCGTAGGCCCAGTAGTCCGACCGGGTGCGGGGGAGCAGGTGGGGTGCGCCGGTGTTGGTCAGGGCGATGACCTCGGCGATGCGGGGGATCGAGAGGGGCTCGATGATCACGGGTTGGGGCCGAGCAGGGATTCGGTGGCGACCGTGTAGAGCCAGTGTTGGTATTTGTCCCAGCTCCAGCCTCGACGGTTGATCAGGCGGTCGGCGAGTTCGGGGGCGGTGAGCGCCCAGAGGGTGTCGGCGGCTTCGGCGACGGTGAGGCCGGGGCGCAGGCCGAAGTGGCGGTCGAGGTGGGCGGCGAGGTGGTTGGCGCCGAAGTTGCGTTCGTTTTCGATGGTGTCGGTGAAAGCACGCAGGTCGGGGTCGCCGGTGGCGGCTTGGGACAGGGCCATCGAGACCAGGGGCAGGACGCGGTGGGCGAGCATGCGGCCGATGGCGGTGTAGTGGGCGAGGCATTCGGTGGCGGTCTCGGCGGCGTGCATGGCCCGGAATTCGGGGCGGTCGATCATGGGGATCGGTTCGTCGTCGCCGGCGAGCATGGTGTCGTAGACCGTTTTGAGCAGGGCGGGTTTGTTGCCGACGGTGTTGTAGATCGTCTGCACGCTGACCTCGGCGGAGCGTGAGATGGCGGCGACGGTGGTGCCGATGTAGCCGTGTTCGAGGAACAGTTCGCGGGCGGCGTCGATGACTCGCGCGCGGGTGAGCGCGGTCTGCTGGGTGCGCAGGGTCGTCGAGTATCGACGCTTGTCGGTCACCTGATCTCCTGAACGGTTGACAATTGGATTGAATCACCTTCAAACTAATGGAGCTAGGTTCATTCTAACCGTCGACGGGACGCGCGTGAGAATCCTCTTCAGTGCTCACCCGGGGCACATGACGCCCCTGCTGCCCCTGGCGACGGCCGCGCGCGAGCAGGGCCACGAGGTCGTCCTCGCCGCCGCGCCCGAGCATGCCCCGCTCCTGCGCCGTCGCGGATTCACGACCTGGGCCGTGGGTCCGACCTTCGCGGACATGCGAAACTTCCGCCGCGCCCGCGAGAACTTCGACGCACTCCCGCCCGCCCACCAGATGGCAACCGACATCCACGCCGTGTTCGGCACCGCCTCCGCGGGCCGGGTTACGGAGCTGGGCCCTCTCATGCGTCAGTGGAATCCGCAGCTCGTCGTCCATGACCCGACCGAATTCGCCGCCCCGGTGATCGCCCGGACCGTCGACGCGGCCCGGGTCGTGCACGGCATCGGCGTGACTCCCGTTGCGCCCCAACGCCGTTTGCTCGAACACGCCGCGCGAGCCACCATTGCCCGCTGGGGCGGTCCTTCGGACACGGACCTGTTCGAGACCCTCTATCTCGATCCCTGCCCACCTTCCTTGCGAATCCCGAACGCCGACACGGCATTTGCCCGCAGCCTGTCGATTCGTCCCGCCGTGCAGTGCGATACCGGAGGCGACTTCGTCTACCTGACCCTCGGCAACAACGCCGCACCGCGACTGCTGTCCGAAGCTCTCAGGGGCCTCCAGCACCTGGACATCGTGGTCGGCGCCGACCCGAAGGCCCTGGGTTCGCAACCGTCGAATGTCCATGTCGCCGAGCACTTTCCGGGACTGGCCGGATGTCGAGCGGTGATCCACCACGGCGGCGCGGCAACGACGTTCTCCGCCTTCGCGCACGGTGTGCCCCAGCTGGTTCTCCCGCAGGCCGCCGACAACTTCGTCAACGCCGCCGCGGCGTTGCGCACCGGCGCCGCCCTCACCCTGTCACCCGCCTCGGTCTCCGCCGCGGCCGTGGCCGACGCCGTGCACCGACTCCTGGTAGATCCCCGCTTCCGGCGGTCCGCCGAAACCCCTCGCGACGAGATCGCCGCGCTGCCCACCGCCGCCGAGCGGCTGGGTGACGCGGTCAGTGATCTGCTGGCAACCGCACCCGCCCACGTCACATAGCGGAGGATAGGCTACCCTATCTCTCGTTCAGTTGATGTCGAGATATCGAGGCGCCATGAGTTCTTCCCATCCGACGGCGCCCCACCTGCCCCTGAGCCCGGCGCAGCGAGAAATGTGGTTCGCCCAGCAGTTGCTGGCTCCGATTCCGCTGGCCGTGGCGCAGTACCTCGACCTGCGCGGCCCCTTCGACCCCGAGGCGTATGCCACCGCGGGTCGGCGCGCGGCCCGTGACCTGGGCGCCTACCGCCGCTTCGAGCTGTCGGACGGCGAGGTCGTCCAGATCGTCGACACCGGTCTCGCCGACGCCACCGCCCTGATCGACGTCAGCGCCGAACCCGACCCGCACGCGGCCGCGCTCGCGTGGATGAGCGCCGACCAGTCGAGCGAGTTCGACCCGCTCACCCTGGCGACGATCCGCTCCACCGTGCTGCGCCTGAGCGCCGACCGCCACCTGCTCTACACCCGCGCCCACCACGTGGCCCTCGACGGGTACGGCGCGACGCAGTTCCAGCAGCGCACCGCCGAGCACTACGAGGCCCTGCTGCGCGGCGAGGAACCGGCGAACCGGGCCGACATCGACTCCGCCGCCGTGCTCGCGACCGCGCAGGCCGACTACGAGACCTCCACCCGCTATCAAACCGACCGCGCCTACTGGACCGACCGCCTCGTCGACCTGCCCGAACCCGTCAGCCTCGCCACCCGCACCGGCGACCCGGACCCGCTGCCGCTGATCCTGGGCACCGACCTGGCCCCCGAACTCGTGGCAGCCCTGGACGCGCGCTCCGGCGGCAGCGGTCTCGCCCCGGTCGTCGTGGCCGCGTTCGCCGCCTACCTGGCGCGCATGACCGGCACCGACGAGGTGGCGCTGAGCCTGCCGATGACCGCGCGCACCACGGCCCTCATGCGCCGCAGCGCGGGCATGATCTCCAACGTGGTCCCGGTCCGCGCCCCCGGCCTCGGCACCATCGCCGAAGTCGTCGACGCGGCCCGCCGTGAACTCGGCGGCGCCCTGCGACACCAGCGCTATCGCGGCGCCGACATGCTCCGCGACGCCGGATTCACCAGTGCCGCCGCGAGTTTCGGCCCCGCGGTCAACATCATGAACTTCCGCACCGGCATCGAACTCGGTGGCGCGAGCGGCACCCTGCACCTGGTGAGCACCGGCCCGGTCACCGACCTGGCCCTGAACCTGTATCCCGGCGCGGGACGACTGCGCGTCGAGCTGGAACTCAACCGCAACCGCTACACCGAGGCCGAGGGTGCCGCCCACCTGGCCCGGTTCACCGATTTCCTCACCGCCTTCGGCACCGCCGAGCTCGGCACCGAGGTCGCGGGCCTGCCGGTCCTCACCCCCGCCGAGACCGCGGCCCTGGTGCCGTGGCAGGGGCCCGCCGCCACCACCCCGGCGACCCTCGCGGACCTGATCGACGAGGCGGTCGCCATCGACCCCGACGCCACCGCCGTCGTCTTCGGCGAAAACCGGTGGACCTACCGTGATTTCGACGCCCACACCAACCGCCTGTCCCGAGCCCTGCTCGCGGCGGGCGCGGGACCGGAAGTGCTGGTCGCGATGGTGCTGGAACGCTCCGACTCCTCGGTCGCGGCGATCTGGTCGATCACCCGCACCGGCGCCGGTTTCGTCCCGATCGACCCCGGCTACCCGGCCGAGCGCATCGCCCACATCCTGGGCGACTGCGGCGCTCCCGTGGGCATCACCACCGCCGCCCAGCGCCCCGACCTGCCCGACAGCATCCACTGGCTGATCATCGACGCGCCGGAGACCATCGCCGAATTCCCCGGCACCCCACTGACTTCCGCGGAACGACCGGGCACCCTGCGCAGCACCAACCCCGCCTACCTGATCTACACCTCGGGCTCCACCGGCACGCCGAAGGGCGTCGTCGTCACCCACGGCGGCCTGGCGAATCTGGCCGCCGAGCGCCGCGACCGATACGACCTCATCCCCGCGCGCGGGCGCACTCCGCGCGTATTGCACCACGCCTCACCGGGTTTCGACATGGCCGTCGGTGAGATCCTGTGTGGCATCGCGGGTGCGGGCACGCTGGTCATCGCCGGGAAGTACCAGGTCGCCGGACCCGACCTGACCGCGCTGATGCGCCGCGAGAATGTCACCAACGCCATCATCACCCCGGCCGTGCTGGCCACTCTGGATCCGGCCGACGTGCCCGGCCTGCGGGTGCTCGGCGTGGGCGGTGAGGCGATTCGCGGCGATCTGGTCGACGCGTGGGCGCCGAATCGGTTGATGCGCAACGGATACGGACCCACCGAGGCCACCGATATCGGCACCATCGCCGAACTCGTGCCCGGGGTGGCGGTCACCATCGGCGCACCACTGCGCGGATTCCACGCCGTGGTCCTCGATCACCGGTTGCGTCCGGTGCCGCCCGGTGTCACCGGCGAGCTGTATCTGGGCGGGCCCGCGCTGGCCCGTGGCTACCACCGCCGCACCGACCTGACCGTCGGGCGTTTCATCGCCGACCCGTTCGGTCCGCGGGGCGGTCGCCTCTACCGCACGGGCGACCTCGTCACCGTGACCGTCGGCGAAGATCCGGCCCTGATCTACCACGGCCGCAGCGACTTCCAGATCAAGGTGCGTGGTCATCGCATCGAACCGGGCGAGGTCGAAACCGCGCTCACCGCCCTGCCGGAGATCGCCGCCGCCGCGGTGACCGCCCACCAGGACGCGCGCGGCGCCCACCTGGTCGCCTACCTGGTCGCGTCCGGCGACCTCGATCTCGACGCTGTGCGCGAGCGGATCGCCGGATCGCTGCCGAGCTACCTGCGCCCCAGCGCGTATGTGGCGGTGCCGGAACTGCCGCGCACCGCGAACGGCAAGCTCGACACCCGCCGCCTGCCCACGCCCGTCTTCGGTCGCGGCACCTACGTCGCCCCCACCTCCCCGGCCGAACTTGCTGTGGCAGAGGCATTCCGGGACGTGCTCGAGGCGTCGCGGATCGGCGTCACCGACGACTTCTTCGCCCTCGGCGGCACTTCGCTCACCGCCACCCAGGTGGCCGCGCGACTCGGCGTCACCGTGCGGGTCGTGTTCGACGCGCCGACCGTCGGCGATCTCGCCCGCCGCCTCGACCAGGGCGATCACGACAGCGGCCCCGTCGCCGGCCGGCGCCCGGAAACGGTGACCCCCGCCCCGGCGCAGCTGCGCATGTGGCTGCTCAACCAGCTCTACCCGGAGTCGTCGGCCTACCACCTGCCGATCGCGGTGCGCCTGACCGGACCGCTCGACACCGCCGCACTCACCGCCGCCCTCGGCGACCTGGTCGACCGGCACGAGGTCCTGCGCACCACCTACCCGAGCACCGCCACCGGCCCCACACTGCGCGTGCATCCCGCGGGCGAGGCCGTGATCGAGACGGTCGACCTCGACGGCGAGCTCGAGCCCGCACTGCGCCGTTTCGCGGCCGAGTCCTTCGACCTCACCCGCCGGCTCCCGTTCCGGGTCCGCCTGTTCCGCCTCGGCGCCGACGAGTACGTGCTGATGCTGGTGCTGCACCACATCGCCGCCGACGGCTGGTCCCTCGGCCCGCTGGTGCTCGACCTGACCACCGCCTACGCCGCCCGCACCGGCGGACTCGCGCCCGAGGTCGAGCCGCTGGCGGTCCAGTACGCGGATTACACAGTGTGGCAACAGAATCGCCTCGGCGACCGCCGCGATCCCGAGTCCATGGCCGCCCGGCAACTCGACTACTGGACCCGCACGCTGGCCGACGCGCCGGACCGCCTTGCCCTGCCGGTCGATCGCGTGCGCGTCTCCGGCACCGACGGAACCCGTGGCGCGGCAGTCGATTTCACGATCGACCCCGACACCGCGAACGCTGTCACCGAACTGGCCCGACGCCACGGCGCGACGCCGTACATGGTGACCTGCGCGGCCTACCTGGCCCTGCTCTCGCACGTGAGCGGCGACACCGACATCGTCATCGGCACCCCGGTCGCCGGTCGCACCCACCCCGCGATCGAGCCGCTCATCGGCATGTTCGTCAACACCCTGCCGGTACGCGCCACGGTCGATCCCGCCGAGTCCTTCGATGCCCTGGTGGCCCGTGCTCGCGCGGCCACGGTGGCGGCCCTCGATAACGCCGACGTGCCCTTCGACCACATCGTGGAGGCGGTGAACCCGCGCCGCGACGACACCCGAAACCCGTTGTTCCAGACCGTGTTCGCCTACGAGAATCTGCCCGCACTGCCCCCGTCGACAACCCTCGGCCAGGCGCGGGCCGAAGTGTTCGACATCGAGCAGGAAACCACCCACTTCGACCTGACCCTCACCCTGCGCGAGAGCGACCACGGCTACACAGCGGTATTCCGTTACGCCACCGACCTTTTCGACGCGCAGACCATCGGCGACCTCGCCGAGGAATACGCGCGCCTACTCCGGGTCCTGGTCACCGATTCGACCGCGCCGCTCGCCATCGACGCCACCGGCCGCCCCGCGAGCGCGACCACCGAACCCACCGCGACCCCGGTGATCCCGCACGCCCGCGCCACCGCCCCCGAAAAGGCCGTCGCCCGCGTCTTCGCCGCCGTGCTCGACCGCCCCACCTTCGGCGTCGGGGAGAACTTCTTCGACCTCGGCGGCACCTCGCTGCTGGTGTTCTCGGTGCGCGCCGAACTCCAGTCCCAGCTCGGTCTGGATGTCGAGCCGCGCCTGCTGTTCGACAACCCCACCCCGCGCGGTCTCGTCGCCGCCCTGGCCGCCACCGCCGAGCTGACCCCGCAGCACTGGGCCGAGATGCTCGAGGCCGACTGCGCGCTCGACCCGGCGATCACCGTCCCCGCCGAGCACCACGACGCCTTCGACTCCGTGCTGCTCACCGGCGCAACAGGTTTCGTCGGCGCCCACCTGCTCGCCGAACTGCTCGACACCACCGAGGCGACGGTCTACTGCCTGGTCCGCGCCGCCGACGCCGAGGCAGGCCGCGCCCGCCTGGCGTCGACCCTGGCCCGCTTCGAGCTGCCGACCCACCAGCTGGATCGCGTGGTCCCGGTCCTCGGCGACCTGGCCGAACCCCGACTCGGCCTGACCGAGCAGGCCTTCGACGACCTCGCCGCGACCGTGGACGCGATCGTCCACAACGGCGCCAAGGTCAACCACCTCGAGCCGTATGCCGCCATGCGGGCCGCCAACGTCGCCGGCACCGTGGAGGTGCTGCGCCTGGCCGCCCGGCACCGGGCCTCGACCGTGCACTTCGTCTCCACCGTCTCCGCCGCCGTCGGCAACGACCACGACAGCGCCACCGTGGTCACCGAGGACAGCGTGATCGAGGCGGCGCAGGTGCCCCAGCACGGTTACCTGGCCACCAAATGGGTTGCTGAACAACTGGTTCGGGCCGCCGCCGAGCGGGGCCTGCCGGTGATGATTCACCGGCCCGGCCTGGTCTCGGGCGCCACCGCCAGCGGCGTCATCCCGTCCGACGATTCCTTCTGGACCCTCATCCGCACCGCCGCGCATCTGGGCGTGTGCCCCGATCTCGGCGACGCCCAGGTCACCCTGGCCCCGGCCGACTACATCGCGAAAGCGCTGGTCACCCTCGCCACCACCGAACCGGCCCAGGGGCAGACCTACCACCTGGTGAACTCCGCGCCCACCAAGGTCGCCGACATCCTGGATGTGGTGCGCGCCAAGGGTTATCGCATCGACACCGTCGACACCACCCGGGCCACGGAGCTGCTCGCCGACAGCGTCGGCGGCCTGGCCGGGCACGCCGACCTGCTGCGCTCGGCCCTGCTGGCGGAGAACTTCCTCGGCGGCGCCGCCGACCTGGTCGTCACCGACGAGCGCACCCGCCCGGTGCTGGCGGCGACCGGCGTGCGCTGCCCGGCCCTGGACACCGAGGTCCTCGACCGGTACGTGACGGGCTTCGTCACCACCGGCCTACTGCCCGCCGTGGCCTGACCCCACAACGCGATTCGCCCCCACCGATCAAAGGATCGATGGGGGCGAATCGCGTTGGAACTACTCCGAATCGGTGAGATACCCACCGCGAGCGAAGAACTGGGCCGGGTCCTGGTCGACCCCGTCGGCGTCGCGCAGGGCGGTGATCACCAGCGCGTGGTTGCCGCCACGGAAACTGTCGGGACCACACACGACCGCCGCCGCACCGTCGACCACGACCACGCGACCGGGCGTGCCGCCGAAACGGTAGTCCGACACGGCGCCGGTCAGGATCTCGACCCGACGGCCACGGTAGAAGCTGAAGGCGGGCGGATACGGGTCCGACAGCGCGCGCACGAACCGTTCGAGGTCGACCGCCGACCAGGTCCAGTCGATGCGGCTGTCGATCTCGGAGCGCTTGTGGAAGTAGGTGCGTTCGGCCCGGTCCTGCGGCCGCCAGACCGCGGTGCCGTTCTCGATCGCGTCCAGGGCCTCGTTCAGGGCGGCGGGGATCAGATCCATGCCGGCGAGCACGAGTTCGGTGCCGGTGGCCGTCGGGCCGATCGGCAGCGACTTCTGCACGATGATGTCGCCGGTGTCGAGGGTCTCGTCCATCCGGTGCACCGACAGGCCGGTCTCGGCCTCGCCACTGATCAGCGCCCACAGCACCGGCGAGAAGCCGGTGAACTTGGGCAGCAGGGAGTCGTGCAGATTCACGGTGCCGTGCGGGGGCATCGCGTAGAGCTCGGCGGGCATCCAGGTGTACCAGCTGTTCACGACGATGATGTCGGGTTCAGCCCGCTTGACGAGATCGATCGTCGCCTCGTCGGCCCGCTCGGTCAGGTGCACCGGGATTCCGCGCTCGCGCGCGAGCTCCTCGACCGAGTCGTTCCAGATCGCTTTGTAGGAGGACTCGCTGGCCGGGTGGGTCACCGAGAGCACGACCTCGTGCCGGGAGTCGATCAGCGCCTGCAGAGTCCTGCGTCCCCAGGTCTGGAAGCCGAATGTGACGATTCGCATGTGGTAAGGCTAACCTATCGACATTTGTCATGCGGATGTGGCATCGATCAGTACCCGTTCACCCGGTGGTGGCCCGCGTAGTCCATGCTTGTGCCGTGGTTATCGCGTCTGATGTCGTTCCCGTGCGCGGCAGTGAGTATTCGGTCCTGTTGCGGCGCATCCGGGAGGCGGACCTGCTCGACCGGCAAGTGCGGTATTACGGGTGGAAGAGCGCGCTGACCGCCGTCGTCTTCTTCGCGGGGTGGGCGTTGTTCGTCGCGCTCGGTGACTCGTGGTGGACCCTCGGTGCCGCGGTGGTGTTGGCCGTGGCCTTCTCCCAGATCGCGTTCCTCGGCCACGACGCCGGGCACAAGCAGATCTTCGCCGCGCGCCGACCCAACTACCTCTACGGCCTGATCGCGGGCAACCTCGCGATCGGCCTGAGCATCGGTTGGTGGACCAGCAACCACAACCGCCACCACGCCCACCCCAACACCGAGGGCGCCGACCCTGACGCGATGGGCGTGCTCGCCTTTTCCGGCGACCGCGCCAAAGCCGGTCGCGGTTGGCGCCGATTCATCTTCCGCTACCAGGCGTGGCTGTTCTTCCCGCTGTTGCTGCTCGAAGGCTGGAGCCTGCACTGGAAGAGCGTGGTCGCGGTGTTCCGCTGGCCCATCCCGAACCGCGGCTGGGAAGGCGCGCTGCTGGCCGCCCACGCCATCGGCTACGCGTCGACGGTGTTCCTGGTCCTCTCGCCCGGCAAGGCCGTGGTGTTCATCCTCGTGCACCAGGGCCTGTTCGGTCTCTACATGGGCTCCACCTTCGCCCCCAATCACAAGGGCATGGAGGTCCTGCCCGAGGGCGACAACACCGACTTCCTGCGCCGCCAGGTCCTCACCTCCCGCAACGTGCGCGGCAGCTTCCTCGTCGACACCGCCATGGGCGGCCTCAACTACCAGATCGAACACCACCTGTTCCCGAACATGCCCCGCGCCAACCTCCACCGCGCCCAACCCCTGGTCGCCCAGTTCTGCGCCGAAATCGACGTCCCCTACTGCGAAACCGGCCTGTTCGAGTCCTACCGCCAGGCCATGACCCACCTCAACGAGGTCGGCCGCGAGATCCGGTAGCCGCGCATGGACACCGCACCACGCCTGGTCGACAGCCGTCTCGTACTACGACTGGTGAGCGGCGTCGAGATCAGTGAAAGCGGTCGAGCTGAGTGGCGCACCAGACGAAACGGATACCAACCACCGACCATAGCCGCCTCCGCGTAGCACCTACGTGCCGATGGGCTCCGGTTCAGGCGAAGGCGAAAAGCACGGGGACGGTGACGACCACCGCCGCGGCCCATATCCCGTAGATGGGGAGGTAGCGGGTTTGCCAGTGTTCGAGGGCGGCGAAACCTCGGGTGCGGCGGAGGAAGCCGACGGTGAGGTGGGCGGACCAGGTGAGGTTGACCAGGAGGACGAGGTTCAGGCCCAGGGCTACGAGTTTGTTGGGGGTGAAGCCGAATTCGGCGATGCGGGTGAGCATGGCGGTGAGCATCATCAGGTCGACGATGAGGGCCGTGACGACCAGCAGGAGTTGCAGGCGGTCGAAGAGGCCGGGTGGGGCCAGGGGGTCGCGGGCGGAGATCGTGTAGAGGATCAGGCCGAGGACCAGGACCAGGATCAGGTCCATCAGGATCAGTAGGTCGCGGTTGACGCCGGTCGGGCTCGGGGTGGTCGAGAACGCGATGAGCAGGGCGAACAGCATGATGATGGTGAGCGGGGTGAACACGCGGGTCAGCACCGGGGCGATGTTCTCCACGACGTTCTGTTTGGCCTCGACCAGCCAGGCGGCGACGATCACCGCGCCCGCCATGCCGAAGGGCAGCACCCAGTCCTCGATGATCGGTTCGATATCGAAGTCGAGGGTGTTGAACGCGCCGACGGTCAACCCGATCAGGACACCGCCGCCGAGAGCGAGCAGGGTCAGGTACACGAACCATTCGCCGGTGAACCGGATGAAGTCCATCCGCCGGCGACCCGAGCGCCAATCACCGCCCGCGTAGGCGAGTCCGACCACGAACCACAGTGCGATGGGCGCGTGGATGCCGGCGATCACCTCGGTCGACCCGCCGGACTCGAACGGATACAGGTTCAACACCAGCGCGGCGAGCACGAACGGCACGACCAGCACGGCGCCCACCCGCACCGAAACCTGCCGCTTCCACGCGAAATAGCCTGCCAGGAAAGGCAGGACGAGCAGGCTGATGTTGAGCGCCAACCGCTCTCCGGGCAGCCAGGTGAACCCGGCCTTGACCGCGAGCGCGGCCACGACGGCGAGCGCGAGCACCACCCACAGTTCGGTCGACTTCGTGGAGTTCTCGTCGTCCTCGGGCACGAGAACCAGCTGTTTCCACAGCCTTTCGGAATGTTCGTGCGCGAACTCCCGCGAGATCGCGTCCACGCTCCCCATCCGCTTGACCGCGACGAGAAACGCCTCGTCGTCGGTCAATCCGGCCTGCTGAAGCGTCGAGATCTGTTCGCGCAGATGGTCTTCCATCTCGTCCACGTCGGCCGCGGAGATCGCGCGATGGCGCTGGACATAGCCGCGCCACTCGTCCACGAGTACCTGCAGGGTCATCACGCCCACCCCGCCGCCGGCGGCTGGGTCGCCCCGCGCCAGACCTGCTCGAGCGCCTCGGCGACCACGCCCCACTGTGCCCGCCGCTCGGCGAGCGCGGCTCGCCCGGAATCGGTGATCAGGTAGTGCTTGCGGCGACGCCCTCCCTCGGACACCCGCCAGGTCGAGGACACGTGCCCCTGCCGTTCGAGGCGGTGCAGCAGCGGGTACAGCATCCCGTCGGTCCACTGCATCCGCCCGCGTGACACCTCGTTGACCTGCGCGAGGATGGCGTAACCATAGGATTCGCCCTCGGCCAGAATGCCCAGTACCAGCGGCGTCGCCGAGGCCGCCACCAGATCCTTGTCTATCCGCATCGCACTCCTGTACCTAGAAGATCTAGGTCGTAACCTAGCAGACCTAGGTATCAGGGTGATGATGACGCCACCCTAGGGTGAGGATCTCGTTCAACTGCCTAACGGTCGCCCGGGGTGTCCCGATGAAGCCTGCATACAGCGCGCCACCGCGCGTAGGGGACACGGAATCGAGGAACCATGAAGAACACAATTCGGATGGGTGCGCTGATCGCCGTTGCCGCGGCGTTGGTGGTCGGGTGCGACAGCGAGAGTACTTCGGGGGCAACACCTTCCGTGTCGACCACGCAGGCTCCGGTCACCCAAACGCCCAGCGACACCGAGCCCGCGCCCGGGACCTCGACGGTAGTCGAAACACCTTCGGCCACAGCTGATCCCACCACTCCCGCCGACGACATCAGCGGCTCGGGACTGTGCCTCGACCCGAGTTCGACGGGCGTGCAGAACGCCCTGGCGGGCTTGGAGGGTAGCTGGGTCGCCGGGGACGGCTCCACCGATCAGCCCGGTAACTGCGGCAACCTGCTCTGGTTGCGCGCGATCGGCGGCAACTCCGCGGGCGCCCCGATCCACGTGCTGTTCTTCCACGACGGAAAGTACTTGGGCACCGGCACGTCCGAGCCCTACGCCTTCACCAGCGTGGTCGGTTCGAGCAGCGACGCCGTCACCGTGAACTACCGCTGGCTGGTCGCCGACGAACCCTTCGCCGCGCCCCAGGGCGGACCCGCGACCATCACCTACTCGTGGACCGGTTCGGGTGTGACGATGAGCGGCCCGCTGCCGTCGGAGGTCACCCAACCGCACCGGTGATCAGCGCTGCGGGTGCAGCACCAACACCGTGATCTCGCTCGGTGCGAACACCCGCAGCTGCGGGCCCCAGAAACCGGTGCCGCGGCTGGTGTAGAGCTGGGTGTCGTTGGCGTGCCTGCTCAGACCGGCGACGACCGGCTGATCGAGGCGGACCAGGTAGTGGAACGGCCAGATCTGGCCGCCGTGGGTGTGCCCGGAGATCTGCAACGCGACCCCGGCCGCGGCGCTGTCGGCGATCTGTTTGGGCTGGTGGGCCAGCAGCACGACCGGCAGCGCGGCGTCGACGCCGGCGAGCGCGGCGGGCAGATCGGGGCCGTGACCGGGCAGGCCGACCCCGGTCGGATCGTCGATACCGGCGATGACGAGCCGGTCGTCGTCGCGGGTCAGCACCCGGTGCTCGTTGTGCAGCGGCTGCCAGCCCAGCGAGGCCATGTAGTCGATCCAGCCCTGCGCGTCACCGAAGTACTCGTGATTGCCGGTGATGTAGAACCGGCCCAGCGGCGCCTCCACCTTGCCGAGCGGATCGACCTGCGCCTGCCGTTTCAGCACCGAACCGTCGGCGAGATCACCGGCGTGGCAGGCGATATCGGGTCGCTGCGCGTTGACCACCTCGACGACCCGCTCGGACCAACGTCGCCGATCCAGCGCCGCGAAGTGGGTGTCGGTGACGACCACGACGCGCAACCCGTCGAGCCCGTCGGCCAGCCCGCGGATCCCGACATCGACCGTGCGAACCCGGGGGATCCGGCGCGCCTCGTACACACCCCACGCGACCAGTACTGCGGACACGACCAGCACCCCGACGGCGACGACCCGCGTCCCGTCGACCCCGCCGACCGCCAGCGCGCCCCGCGCGAACAGCCCGATCACCGACCACGCGAACACCACCCACACCACGCCGAGCAGGGTGTCACCGACGATCACCGCCGGATCGGATTGCGCCGGGCCGTGGCCGAGGAACATCGCGGCGGGCAGGGCCGCGAAGCCGAGCAGGCACACCGCGGTGCCGACCCAGAACAGCGGGCCCGAGCCGCCGGTGGGCGCGGCGACCAGCATCCACCAGGGCAGGGCGAACAGCGCCGCCGGAATCAGCAGCATCATCAGCAGTCGAACAGCGAGCTTCACGACATCCCGTCCCTTGGCTGGGCCGCCAAGGAGGAACCGGTGGCCACGGATAAACCGCCAGCCTAGCCGCGTCACGCCCGGCTCAGCACTGTGGCGCAGGCGACAGCCGCGACCCTGATCGGTCGCCCCGGGTGAAGCTGTTGCCCGGCATCACAATTCGATGTGCCGGTGCGAACAGGGGCGCGCTATGCTGCCCGGCAGGGTCCCACCCGCAGGCGAAACTGCCGCGGTGGGGCGAGCGGGGACGCGGCTGGGCCGCACGAACGAAAGGTCTGCACACCGATCATGCGTGGCGTAATTGTGGGAGGGGCGCCGCGGCGCCGAGGGCTGGCCCGACGGGTGCTGGCCGGGGCGGTGGTGGCGGTGTTGCCGTTCGGCGCGTCGGTGGCGCCCGCGGCGGCCGACGCCGATCCGTCGGCGATCGACTTCCGGGTGGACTCGGCGATGGGCGAGATCAACACCAGGATCATTCGCGCGGCCGACGGCAATACCGATCGGGTGGTCTACCTGCTCGACGGCGAACGCGCCGAGAACGACCTCAACGGCTGGGAGAAGCACACCACCATCCCCGCCCAGATGGCCAAGTTCAACATCAATGTGGTGATGCCGGTCGGCGGGCAGTCCAGCTTCTACGCCGACTGGGACCAGCCGAGCAACTTCTTCGGCACCAACCCCGACGGTTCGCTGCTGCCCAGCGCCGACTCCGGTTCGGCGATCGGCGGCTGGGAGGACACCCAGGGCAAGACCAACACCTACCAGTGGGAAACCTTCATCACCAAGACCCTGCCCGACGCGCTGAAGTCCCGGCTCGGGTTCAGCGCCACCCGCAACGGTGTGGTCGGCCTGTCCAGCGGTGGTAGCGCGGCGCTGCTGATGGCGGCCTACTACCCCGAGCAGTTCACCTACGCCGGGTCGCTGTCGGGCTACCTGCACATGTCGATGCCCGGGATGCGCGAGGCGCTGGCCGGGGCGATGATCGCCAGCGGCGGCTACAACATCGAGGCGATGGCGCCCGCGGGCAGCGAGAAGTGGCGTCGGATGGACCCCTACGGGTTCGCCGAGAAACTGATCGCGAACAACACCCGCCTCTACATCTCCTCCGGGAGCGCCACACCCGCCGACCAGGACCTGTCCTCGATCGACGCGATCACCCAGGGCATGCCGCTGGAGGCGATCGCGCTGGCCAACACCCGATCGTTCGAAAAGCGTGTCACCGCACTGGGTTACGAGAACGTCAGCTACGACTTCCCCGAGATCGGCATCCACAACTGGGGTACCTGGGAACAGGTCGCCATTCGCCTGATGCCGGACATGGCCCGCAATATCGGTAAGCCGCTGCCCGCCGGGGCGACCCCGCCCGCCGGTGGTGCGCCGCCCGCCGGTGCGCCGCCCGCCGGTGGGCCGCCCGCCGGTGGGCCGCCTGCCGGTGGGGAACCGCCGAAGTAGTCACCGCCGGAATCGAAACCGCCACCACTGTCGTTCTCGTGGTGGCGGTTTCGTGCTTCTCCGGCGAGATCCCTGCGCCCTGCGGGTCGCGCTGTCCGTCGGCTAGCCGGTTCGGATGGGGGAGCCCTCGGTCAGGCCCCAGCGGGTTTCGGTGTGGACGGTGATGTCGGCCGGGGGAGCGGTGACGATGCGGGTGAGGCGTTGGAGTTCGCCCCAGTCGCGGGTCCAGTCCTCGGCCAGGTAGGCGGGAATGGTGCGCGACTGCATGAGCAGGCCGGTCCAGCCGAGCGGGCCGCCGCCGGTCTCGCCCTGCCAGGTCTCCGAGACCTGGGCATTGAGCTTGTCGGGTTGGATCCGCCAGATCGGCATCTCCGCCACACCGTCGCGGTGATCGAACGGGCGCTGGCACGGGAAGGCCAGGCCCACATGCCAATCCGCGAGAACGGGGTCGGTGCTGCCGACGACGGTGCTCAGGGTCGACAGCTTCGGCAGGCGTGGTGGGGTGATCGCCAGCCACTGCATGGGGTCGGGTTCACCCGCTTCGACGACGAGACGAACTGCCGTGGTGCCCGCGGGGATTCGATCCAGGTCGATCGGGAGGTTTCGCCAGCCCGGTGCTCCGCCGACCGTCGGCGGGGTCGAATCGCCCAGGGCGGTGAAGGTTCCGCCGTCGGTGCGCGTGGCGTACTCGACGCGCACCTTCTGTCCCGGCATCGGCGAACCATCCGGGCCGACACCCGCGATGCGCCCGGCCACCGTCAGGATCAGGACGCGGTACGCCGGATTCTGCTGTGCGGCAGCCAGATCCAGCTTGTACCACTGGGTGGTCAACTGTGATCGCTGTGGCGCGCCCGTCGAGGAGTTGCCGAGCACCGGCGTGCGTTCGGGGGCCAGACCGAAGGGCAAGGCCACGGAACTGCCGTTCACGCCTGCCACGGCTGGGGCGGATGAGCCTGGCATTCCAGGGGGTCCTGCGTTCGGGGCTGAACTGCCGCCGGGAGCCGGGCTGTTCGCACCGCCTGACGAGCCGGTCGGGGCACCGCCGTTTCCGGGGCTGGTCGGCGTCCCGTTCGCGCCACCGGGTGCGGAGCCGTTCGCACCGCTGCTCGGCGCTGACGGACCGCTCGGGGCCGAACCGCCGGGGCCGCCAGGGGCGCCTCCGCCGGGACCCGCACCACCAGGACCAGGTCCGGAACCCGAAGGGGGAGCCGAGGATTGGCCGGGGCCAGGGTCGGGAGCGAGACTTCCGATGCCATCGGGAGTGAAGCCGGTGTTCTCGGCGGCCAACCCCTCGGCGACGGATCCGGTGTAGGGCGTGAGCAGGGAGTCCGCCGTACTGGTTTCGACGAGAACGTCATCCGCCATCGCGCACTGGTCTCCGCTCAGCGCGCGCAGGTTGGCGAGGCCGACAGAGTAGGCGGGGTACTGCGAGATCGCGGCTGAGACCAGCGATCCCACCTCGAACAGAACCATGGCCGCCGCGGCCGCCGTCAGCGGCGCGACGCCCGAGATCCTGCGCTGAGGGCGATCGGCGGTGGTGAAGGCGGCCCGGTAGTACTGCACCAGGGCGGTGATCAGGGCTGCCGCTGTCGCGAGGAGGAACAGGGTCGAGACCTCGACACCGGCGAGGGTGGGGGCCCGGTTGGGCCAGGGGACGCCGTAGCCCGAGACGTACCACCAACCGTTCGAGCCGGTGAAGGTCACGGCGAGCAGGAACAGGACCGCCGCCGCGAACAGGGTGCGCAGATAGTCGCGGCGGGTGTGGGTCAGGGCGACAGCGGTGATCGCGGCCAGGGCGGCGGCCAGGCCCGCGTAGACGCCGAAGTGGTGGGTCCACTTGGTGGGGGTGAACATCATCAGCAGCAGTGCCATGAACACCACGGCGAGAATCCGGGTGACCGGGCCGCGCGCGGTGGTGGGGACGCGACCACGGCGCAGGGTCACGATGATGCCGACGGCCAGGCAGCCGAGCATGGCGAGGACACCGAACCGTCGGGCCAGCGAACCGTCGGGGTTGACCGACAGCAGCGAATCCCAGCGGGTGCGTTCCTCGAACCACGCCATATCGGGGCCGACGAGCTGGCGCACGCGGGTGGCTTCCAGGACGGTCGCGAGGGTTTGGTCGGCGAAGACGACGACCAGGACGAGCGTGCCCGCGGCGAGGATCGGGGTGAGCAGCGCGGCGTAGCGCAGCACGCGCGAACCGCCCGATGCCGGGGCGGCGCGGGCGATGATCGTGTGCAGCACCGGTCGCGAACCGGCCAACAGCGCTGCGACGCAGATCAATCCGGTCGGTCCCGCTGCCAGGGAGAACGCGGCGACCAGCACGGCGACGGCGGCGGGCAGCAGTCGACGGGTAGCGATCGCGCGCTCCATCGAGCACCAGGTGAGCAGGGCGCCGACCGCGATCAGCGGCTCGGGGCGCAGGCCGTTGTTGTAGGGCAGCCAGATCGACAGGAACACCGAAGCCGCTGTCCAGCGCGCTGTTCGACTCGCCAGAATCCCGGAACCCAAGCGGGGCAGCACTTCCCGACTCAGCACCAACCAGCACACGAACCCGGCCAGCAGCGCGGGCAACCGCATCCACACCCCGGCCTCACTGATCCGCGTCAGCTGCGCGAGCACCTCGTAGGGCCACCCGAACGGGGCCTCCGCGACCTGGAACCACCGGTAGTAGTTGGCCGTGTAACCGGCCTCCTTCGACGCGCGCGCCATCGTCAGGATGTAGCCGTCGTCGGAACTGTTGGCGCCGATCACATGCCAGACGACCAGCGTCCCGGCCACTGTCGCATCGAGCCCCGTGAACCGCCACCAGCGCGCCGGCAGCACCCGTCGCGTCCGCCGACCATCGCGAATATCGCCGCGGTGCAAGCAGATCAACGCGATCAGCGCGAACAACACCGCCCCGAGAATCGCCCCCAGCTTCCACCCACTCGGACTCGACGAGAACCGCGCATCGATCTCGGCCCGCAGCCGAGCATCCCCCATCCGCCCCCGATCCAACTCGGTATAGACCCCCACGACCTGCGGCCGCACATCACCGGCGACCGTCGCCTTCAACGGCTGCCCATCAGGTCCGTTCATCCCGGTCAGTTCGGCCGTCGTACTCGTCGCGGTGGAGACCACCGTGAGCGCGTCGCAGGCGGCCTGCGTGCTGGGCCGGTCGGCAGTCGGTGCGGCCGAGCCCGGCGGAGGTGTCCCCGCGGGTGGGGCTGCCGGCGAACCAGCGCCGGGCGCGCTACCGGCTCCGCTGGGCGGCGTCGACCCTGCCGGGGGAGCGGCGGGCGGCTGGGCCGAGNNGCCGAGCCGGACGGCGCCTCGCTGCCCGCCGGGGGCGTTGCCGCCGGTGGGGCTGCTGCGGGCGAACCGGCGCCGGGTGCGGTCGGCGCACTGCTCGGCGGCGTCGATCCAGCTGGGGCAGCGGCGGGCGGGCGGCCGGACCCCGCGCCGGGTGCGCCGGTCGCCGGAGCGCCGTTTCCGGCGGGCGGACCGCCATTCGGTGGGGTGGCGTTGGGCGGTGCGCCGTTCGGCGGAGTCGCGTCCTGAGCCGGACCGGCCGGCGTTGGGGCACCACCTCCAGCGGGTGCACCCGTCGGCTGCGAAGGAACTCCCGTTCTGGCGGCCGGAGCCTGCGGACCCTCGGCGTCGGAATCGGGTTCGGCCGGCGGACGGGGCGTGGCGATATCGGTGATCGGCGCGCTCAACAGCACCTTGTCGCGCAACACCACCGACAGCGTTCGACCGTCGCCCGGTCGTTCCTCGATCCGCGCGACCAACCCCTTCGACCCCGCGCGTGGCGCCTGCGCGGGGACCGTGGACAGCACGGTTCCGCCGGTCATATCGCGCAGGGCGGTGCACGGGATGCTCAGCTCGAGCGAGAGCGGCACGTAGTCCACCAGCGGGGCGCTGAGTTGCAGCGATTGGGGTTGGGGCCAGTCCAAGGTGGCGCGTTGCTGGTGAACCGGCAGTAGCGGAGTCGCCACCGCCAGCGCGACACTCAGCGCCCCCGCCGCGATTCCGACCTTGCGTACTCGGCCGAAGCCGGAAGAATCTCCACCCACAAACGACGATGCTAACCATGGTCGTTGGGCGGCTCGCGGTCAGCGCGGACGGCGCAGTTCGGTGACGGCGATCCGCGCCGCCTCGCCGATCGCGGCGTCGACCACGGGCAGCACCGGATCGGCCCGTGCGGCGCGGGTGAACACGGCGACCGCCACCGGTGTCTCACCGGGGAACTCGATCACCGCGACCTCGTTGCGGATCACCCCGATGGTGCCGGTCTTGCCCGCGACGAGCACGCCGCGATGCGGGAACGCGGCGGTGATGCGATGCGGCCAGATCTGCTTGGCCATCACCGCCCGCGCGAATGCCGTACTCGCCGTGGACACCACCTCGCCCGACCACAGCTTCCCCAGGAACCGGGTCATCTCCTCGGGCGTGGTCGCACTGGCATAGGACGGGTCGTAGGCCGACACCGTCCACGCCTCGTCATTGTCGGCCAGCGCCGCGAAAGCGTCTGCGGTGCTGTGGGTGTCGGTATCGCGCACCAGGCTGCGATGCTGGTCGGCGGTGCCGCCGAGGATACGGGTGCCGGTGAGTCCGAGTTCGTCGACGAGCTCGCTCACCGCCGCGAGCCCGACCTCGCCGAGCAGCACATCGGCGGCGGCATTGTCCGACACGGTCATCATCGAGGTGGCCAGGTCGCGACGGCTCAGCGTCACCGGATCATGCAGTGCGGCAAGGCCGGTCGGGCCGGGCGTGCAGTCGGCCGGGTCGATGGTGAGGCGGTGCGCGGGATCGATCAGCCCCCGGTCGACTTGGCGCAGGAACGCCGCCAACAGCAGCAACTTGTACACCGACGCGATCACCACCCGCTCGTCCGAGCCCACCCACACCTCACCGGGCGAGCCGTCACACCGCCGCGCATGCAGCCGACCCGCACACCCCGCGTCCGCGAACACCGCGCGAATCCGTGCCGCCGCGGTCCCGTCGTCCGATCCGGAACCGTGGCGCTCGGGACCGTTCATCGCAACCGCTCTCGATAGAGCACCCGATCGAGCACCTCGGCCTGCGCACCGGCATCGGAACGCCGAATCACCCGCACCCGCAACGCCACCGACTGCGGCGCCAGGGTCAACCACGCGACTCCGGGCATCGGCGTCGGGGAGGTGGCGGTGACGCCGAAACCCGTTCCGGCGGCGACCGCGGCCAACACCGCGCGGTCGTCGGGAGCTGCCAGCGACGGCACATCCAGCCCCCGCTCCCGCAGCAGATCGACCATCGCGTCGAAGGCGGGCGGGTTGGCCGCCCGTGGTGGATGGGCGAAATGTAGCCCGGCCAGCATCGGGAAAGTGGGCCGTTCGGTGCGGGTGGTGCGGTGATCGGCCGGCACCACCAACCAGCGCGGCAACTTCACCACCGGCCCGGCCTCCACCCCGTCGACCAGCGCCGGATGCTCGACCACCGCCACATCACACACCCCCGCACGCACGTCCGCGACCAGATCGACGGTCGAGCCCAGCGTGGTCGCCACCCGTCCGCCCGCCGCCCGCAGTCCCGCGACGCAGGCGGCGACCAACCGGTCGGACAGCGCGCTCGTCCCCGCGAACCGCACGGTGCCGCTGAGCTGGGCGATCCGCTGGGACTCGGCGAGCAGCCGGTCGGCGTCGTCGACGAGCAACCGGGCGCGCGGCAGCAGTTGGCGGCCGGCGGTGGTGAGCAGCGCGCCCTGGCTGGTGCGGTGGATGAGTTCGACATCGAGGTGCTGTTCGAGGCGCCGCAAGCCCTGCGACAGGGGTGGTTGGGTCATGTCCAAAGCCGCTGCCGCCCGCCCGAAGTGGCCTTCCTCCGCGACGGAGACGAAGAACCGGAGGTGGCGGATCAGATCCATCACGCCATTGAACCAGCGCCCGCGCCGCGACTCGGTCGAACGGCGGGGACGGCCCGGTCGCGCACCGGTGTCGCCCCCGATTTACCAGCCCCTACCTGCGGTGATATCAACCGCGACTCGTCCAGGGTGCTGTCCGATATTGGCCACGCACCGGCTCTCGGTGATGTCGTGCACCGGTGACCGCCACCCGCGTACCCCGCCCGCACATTCGGATCGCCGCCGTCGCCCTGGCGATCTCGGCCCTCACGGCCTGCTCGACCACCGAACAGGCCCCGACGACAACTGTCACGGCCACGCCGTCTTTCGCCGATCTGGAAACGAAATATGGTGCCACACTGGGACTCTCGGTGGTCGACACCGGTTCCGGTGCGACCGTGAACTATCGCGAGAACGAGCGTTTCCCGATGGCCTCGACCTTCAAGGGACTCGCGTGCGGCGCTCTGCTGCAAGCACATCCGCTCGCCACCGGCTACTTCGACCAGGTCATCCACTACACCCCCGCCGACATCGTGGTGAATTCGCCCGAAACCGAGAAACACACCGACACCGGCATGACCGTGGCCGCGATCTGCCACGCCGCGATCACCGTCTCCGACAACACCGCGGGCAACCTCATCCTCCGATTGCTGGGCGGCCCAGCGGGTTTCACCGCGTTCCTGCGCACCCTCGGCGACTCCGTCTCCCGCCTCGACCGCTGGGAACCCGAGCTCAACACCGCCGTCCCCGGCGACGAACGCGACACCACCACCGCCGCCGCCCTGGTCGCCGACTACCGCGCGCTCGTGCTCGGCGACGTCCTCGGCGAACCCGAACGCACCCAACTCGCCGACTGGTTGCTCGCCAACACCACCGGCGCCGAACGCATCGAAGCGGGCTTGCCGACCGACTGGAAGGTGGGCGACAAAACCGGCACCCCGGCCTACGGTTCCGCTCTCGACGTGGCCGTCGCGTGGCCGCCGGGGCGCGCTCCCGTGGTCCTGGCGGTCCTGACCACCAAGTCCGAACAGGACGCCGAACCATCCAACGATCTCGTAGCCGAAGTAACGAAAGTCGCCGTCGACGGGATCAAATGACTAGACACTTCTGCCCGTCACCCGCGCCCGATCGGCTCACTGACCAGGAGATTCACCCATGAAGCGAACCCTCACCGCCCCCGCTACCCTGCGTCGCACCGCCTGCGCGGCCGCCGTCGTCGCGGGCTTCGCCGCCGTCGCCGCGCCCCCGGCGTCGGCCACCGTCACCGGCATCGACATCGCGCCCTCGGCCTCCTTCGGCCTGCATCCCTACGGCACGACCTGCTCCTACACCGTCAACGTCACCGTGGACGACAACTCCAAGAAGGTCTACTTCTTCGAGGAGGGCCAGGGTCCCAGCGGCTTCGCCGAGGCGACCCCCGTCGACGGTGTCGCGTCGGCCACCTGGGTGCCGTCCAGGACCGACATCACCTACATCTACGCCGTTCAGCCGGACGCCTGGCCCGAAACCAGACTGCCCGTCAGCGTCGGCTCCGGCATCGACACCGGCTCCGGCTGCATCGCCCTCTGAACCACGCCCGAGCGTCGGATCGGCATCCCCGGCAACGCGCTCAACGTAGACGCCAACCCGAGGCAACCGACGCCGCGCAACGCGACGGTTCATCACCGGCCGACACGAACAGCGCCGTGAGCATGGGGATGCCGTAACCCAGCGCGGCCGCGGGCAGGGGACCGGTCGCGACCATCCCGGCCAGCCCGTGGCCGACGGCCCAACTCTGCGTGGCCAGGTCCAGCGGGTCGGTCGCGGGGCGGAACCGGCCGGCCGAACGCCCCGCGTCCACCGCGCTCACCAGCCGTTCGAGAGTGGCATCGGCGGCTCGCGCGTCCTCGAGCTCGAACCCGGCATCGAACATCACCCGGTAGAGATCGGGATTGGCCACGGCGTTCGCCAGATAGGCACTGCCGAGCGCGGCCAGGTCGTGCACGGGATCGTCGGTGGTCACGACCTCGGCCAACCGGGCAGCCAGACGCGTGAAACCTTCCTGGCGAACCGCCCGCCACAGACCGTCCATGCCGTCGAAATAGGTGTAGACGGCCATCGTCGAGACCTCGGTCCCGGCCACCAGTCCACGCAGCGTGACGGGCCGCCGCTCGCGCAACAGCAGCGCCGCCCGGTCGATCAGCATCGATCGCACCGCGGGATTCTTCGTCCTGGCCATAGCCACAGAATACATAACATTGCTATGGTAAATGCCAACCGACGATGGGAGACGGCATGACGGTGGAACTGGTCAATCCGGCGGGACTGCCCGCACCGGAGGTGTATCGGCAACTCTCGATCGCCACGGGCACGCGGTTGGTTTTCCTGGCCGGGCAGGTGGCGCGCGACGCGGACGGAAACCCGGTGGGGGCAGGCGATTTCGCGGCGCAGGTCGAGCAGGCCTATCTCAATATCGGTACCGCGCTGGCGGGTATCGGCGGCTCGTTCGACGATGTCGCGAAGCTGACCATCTATGTCGTGGATTGGGGCCCGGAGAAATATCCGCTGTTGGGCGAAGGGGTGGCCAGGGCGGCGGCGAAGCTGGGGGTGGATCCGGTCAAGCCGATCACCCTGATCGGTGTCGCCGCACTGGGCGAGCCGGACCTGCTGGTCGAAGTGGAGGCCACCGCGGTGCTGGACTGAGGAAAACTGTTGGACCGTACCAGATTCTATGGTGACACGGGCCGGAACGAGTAGTGAACCCCGTCTCCTCGAGTGGCAAGCGACGTGAGCCCTCGTTATGCTCACTCCGAAATTGGAACAGGCTGCCTTGCTGCGTGTTCGAGTTCACAACCGGATGGCTGGGGGACTGTGAGTACTGCGGAAGTACGGCCGACGGCACCGGCGAACGCTGCGTCGGAACAGGCCGGTGGCACCGGGTTCGCGGTGATCGGCGCCGCTGTCGCGCTGGTGGCGATCGGCATCGTGACCACGGTCTTCGCACCACCGCACATCGGATTCCCGGTCCTCGCCGCAGCCCTGTCCGCGGCGCTGATCGGCTGTCCCGCAGTGTGGTTCGCGCAGCGCCAGGGCGCACGGGCGCGAGACAGCGCCGCCGCCGCCGAGCGGGCCGAGCAGCAGCTGGCCGCCACCGTCGCCGAGGCGAACGAGCGGGTGGCCCGCGCCGACGAACACACCGCCGCGTATGCCTGGGAAGCACAAGAGAATTCGCGACGCGGGGCCGCCGCCCTTGCCGCCTTCTCGGGAGCCGCGGGCCGCATCCAGGCGATGACCACCTCCATGCTGGCCGAGCTGCGCGAGATGGAACACCGCCACGCCGACCCGCGCGTGCTCACCGACCTGCTCCACATCGACCACCGCACCGCCCAGGCCGGTCGCCTCGCCGACAGCATCGCCGTGCTCAGCGGCGCCCGCACCGGTCGGCGCTGGGCCAAACCCATTGCGATGGAATCGATTCTGCGCGGCGCGATGGGTCGGGTGGCCGGCTATCAGCGCGTGCGGTTGCGTGCCATCGCCGAGATCGGCATCGCCGGGCACGCCGCCGAGGGCGTCATGCACACCCTGGCCGAACTCCTCGACAACGCCTGCAACTTCTCCCCGCCGACCACCGAGGTGCATGTCTACGCCGCGGAAGTGCCTGCGGGCGTGGTGATCACGATCGAGGACAGCGGCCTGATCATGAGCGATTCGGCGCTGCGTCGGGCCGAAGCCGCCGTGAGCGGGCGCAACCTGCAGGGCAAGGGCGCCGATCTGGCGTCGCTGTCGGGGACCAGGCTCGGGCTCGCCGTTGTCGGTCACCTGGCGCGCAAACACGAACTCACCGTGTCGTATCGGCCCTCGGCCATCGGCGGCACCGCCGTGGTCGTCGTCATCCCGCGCGAGCTCACCGCCCGCGCCGAACGCCGCAGCCGCCACGTGCTCCCCGCCCCGCGAACCCCCGAACCCACCCTGAGCCAGTTCGACAGCCCCATCCCGCGCCGAACCGACACCGGCACCATGGAATTCGGCGAATCCTTCGACACCGACGCCGTGGAAGCGCTGGGTCAGCACGCGCGCCCCGAGACCAACGGCGCGACACCCTCGCTGCCGAAACGTCGCCGCGGCGACACCCTGGCGCGGGTCCACCCGGAGGGACTCACCAACACCACACCCGCGACCGCCCCACCGTCGAAACCCGCTGCGCTCGGGGCCTTTCAGCGTTCGGCGCCGGGCCGCAATCCCACATCCGACGAACCTGGCAGCGCCGCCACGGCTCCCGACCCCTTGGAGGACCGATGACCACCACTGCCTCAGCACACCTCGGTTGGCTGCTCGAGAAGTTGCTCGCCCGCACCCCGCGCACCCGCCACGCCCTGCTGCTGTCCGGTGACGGCCTGAAGATCTGCCACACCCCGGAACTCGACGTCGACCGCGCCGACCAGTTGGCCGCGATCGCCGCCGGATTCCAGAGCCTGTCGCACGGGGCTTCCGTCGAGTTCGGTGACGGGCGTGGCGGAGTTCGCCAGTCGATGACCGAGTTCTACGGCGGCATCCTGTTCGTGGTCGAGGCGGGACGCGGCGCGCACTTAGCGGTGGTCGCCGCCGAGGACGCCGACGCCGGGCTGGTCGGGCACACCATGCACGAACTGGTCGAACAGCTCGGCGAACACCTGGCGGCCCAGCCGAGAGTGGCGGGTGCGCGATGACAAGGGCGGGGCGCGACGACGACCCCGACCGGTTCTACACCCTGACCGGCGGCCGCGCCCCCGTCACCGAGGACTTCGACCTGGTCACGCTGGTGGTCAGCGAATCCGCGCCGGTGGCGGGCATGACCTCCGAGCAGACGGCGATCCTGGAGATGTGTCGGGCCCCGACCGCGGTGGTGGAGATCGCGGCCGAGCTGCGCCTGCCCGTCGGGGTCGCCACCGTGGTGCTCTCGGATCTGCTGCTCGCGGGCAAGATCACCGTTCGCCCACCACTGTCGGCGGCGATGTCGCTGGATGCTTCCACCCTCGAGAAGGTGCTCGTTGGACTTCGCAAGCTCTGAGAACGTGCCCGAGCGGTCGAGAGCCCCGCTGCACGACACCGCACGGCACGGGCTCAAGATCGTGATCATCGGCGGATTCGGTGTCGGTAAAACGACATTGGTGCGTTCGGTGAGCGAGATCCGCCCGCTCGACACCGAAGCCACCATGACCGATGTCGGCGCCGAGGTCGACGACACCGCCGGCATTCCCGGCAAGTCGACCACCACCGTCGCCTTCGACTTCGGCCGCATCACCCTCGACGAAGAACACGTGCTGTACCTGTTCGGAGCGCCGGGGCAGCAACGGTTCTGGTTCCTGTGGGACCGGCTGTTCACCGGTGCGCTCGGCGCGATCGTGCTCGTGGATCAGCGCCGGATCAGCGACTCCTGGTACGCGATCGACCGACTCGAACACCAGGGCACCCCGTTCGTGGTGGCCTGCAACGACTTCGGTGAGTCGCATTCGCCCGACACAGTGCGCGAGGCGCTCGACCTCGATCCGGCGGTGCCGCTGGTGATGTGTGACGCGCGCTCGCGCGAATCGAGCAAGCAGGTGTTGATCGCCCTGGTCGAACACCTGTATTCCGCTGTCCCACAGGAAGAGACAGTCTGATGAGCACCCCCACCGGCGCCTGCCCGATCACCGGCGCGGTGCCGCTGAGCGGCCCCGAGTTCCACATCGAACCGCACGAGGTCTACCGGCGGATGCGCCGCGATCACGGTCCCGTCGTGGAAGTCGAACTGCCCGGCGGGTTTCCGGCGTGGTTGATCATCGGTTACCGCGAACTGCACCAGGTGACCAGCGATCCGCTGCTGTTCCCGCGCGATGTGTCGCTGTGGAACCAGTGGGGTCGGGTGCCCGAGGACTGGCCGCTGCTGCCGATGGTCGGGCGGCCCATGCCCTCGATCTACTTCACCGCGGGCGCCGAACACCGCCGTCATCTGGCGATGGTGGAACCGGCGCTGGACGCGGTCGACCACTTCGAATTACGCCGTGCCTGTGAGGAAATCGCCGATCGGCTGATCGACGGGTTCTGCGGTCGCGGCACCGCCGACCTGATGGCCGAGTTCGCGGTGCGGCTGCCGGTGCTGGCCCTGGCCCGCATCCTCGGCCTGCCCGATGTCGACGCGGCCGATCTGGCCCTGGTGATCAAGATGCTCGCCGACGGCGGCGCCGACGCCCAGGCCGGGCACGCGCGCTTCGGCGAACACATGGCGCGGCTGCTCGCGGCCAAGAAGGCCCGTCCCGGTGGGGATCTGGTGTCGCTGATGCTGGCCGATCCCGAGCCGTTCACCGACGAGGAATACATCATGGACCTGATGGCGATCACCGCCGCGGGTCACCTGCCCACCGCCGACTGGCTCGGCACCTCCATGCGACTGATGCTCACCGACGACCGCTTCGCCAACGCGCTCGGCGGCGGCCGACGCAGCGTCGGCGAGGCCATGAGCGAGGTGCTGTGGGAAGAGGGCCCCACCTCGATCCTGGCCGGTCGCTGGGCCGCGCGCGATACCCGCCTGGCCGACAAGACGATTCGCGCCGGCGACATGCTGCTGCTCGGGCTCGCCGCGGCGAACCTCGATCCGCATGTGCGGCAATCGTTTTCCGAGGGCGGCTCGGTGCCCACGGGCAACAACGCCCACTTCGCGTTCAGCTACGGCGAATACCGCTGCCCCTTCCCGGCGCAGCAGATCGCCGAGATCATCGCCAGGACCGGGATCGAGGTGCTGCTCGACCGGCTGCCCGACATGGACCTGGCAGTACCCGCCGATCAACTCACCCGGCGACCTTCGGCTTTCCTTCGGGGCATGTCCGCACTGCCCGTTCGTTTCACACCGGTTCGACCCGTCGGAGGTTTCTCGTGAGTTCCCCATGCCCTTTCGCCATCGATCCCATGGTCGGTGACCTCAACGCGGAGACCGCCCGACTGCGTGAACTCGGCCCGATCACCAAGATCGACCTGCTCGGTGTCCCCGCCTGGACCATCACCGATCACGCGATCGCGCGCCAGCTGACCACCGACACCCGACTGGTCAAGGACATCAACGCGTGGTCGCTCTACGCCGACGGCGTGGTGAACAACCAGTGGCCGCTGATCGGCATGGTCGATGTGGACCGCTCGATGTTCAGCGTCGACGGGGCCGAGCACCGCCGCCTGCGGCTCAAGACCGCCCAGGCGCTGGCCCCGCGCCGGCTCGAGCAGCTGCGTCCGGTGATCGAACAGCTCACCGCCGAACTGCTCGACGACCTCGCCGCCGCCGGTGCCGACGGCGCCCCGGTCGACCTCAAGCAGGTCTTCGCCTACCCGCTGCCGATGCGGGTGGTCGGCGACCTGATGGGCGTCGCGCGCGAGGACCACGAGCAGCTGCTCGACTGGTACAAGAAGTTCTTCTCGGTGATGACCCCGCAGGACGAGCGACTACAGGTCATCGGCGATCTCGACGTGTACTTCACCGACCTGGTGCGGGCCAAGATCGCCGACCCGGCCGACGACCTCACCTCGGCGTTCATCACCGCCGACGAGGGCGGCGAACCGCTCACCGAGGAGGAGGCGATCGGCAATATCAAGGCACTCGTCGCCGCCGGGCACGAGACCACCGTCAGCCTGATCATCAACACGGTGCGCGCGCTGCTGGGCGAGCCCGAGCAGTTGGCGAAAGTCCTTGCCGGCGACGTGGAATGGAAGCAGGTCATCGAGGAATCGCTGCGCTGGGACGGCCCCGTGTCGCACCTGCTCATGCGCTTCGCCACCGACGACATCACCGTCGGTGACACCGTGATCGCCAAGGGTGAGGGCGTGGTGATGTCCTACCGCGCGATCGGCCGCGACACCGCCGTGCACGGCGAGACCGCCGACGACTTCGACGTCACCCGCGCAACGGCCAACCGCCACTTGGCTTTCGGCTACGGACCGCACATCTGCCCCGGCGCGGCCCTGTCGCGACTCGAGGCCGCGATCGCGCTGCCCGCGCTGTTCGCCCGCTTCCCGCAGCTGCGACTCGCGGTGCCCGACAGCGAGATCGGCAACCTGCCGGTGCTCACCCAGAACGACCTGGCCGCCCTGCCGATCATTCTGAACTGAGTCGATCGTCGCGCCCGGTTCTCGCGAACCGGGCGCGGCGGCCGCACTACAGGCCCAGATCGCGCCCGATCAGTTCCTTCATGATCTCGTTGGAGCCGGCCCAGATCTTGGTGACCCGCGCGTCCATCCACGCTCGCGCGACCCGGTATTCACGCATGTAGCCGTAGCCGCCGTGCAACTGCACGCACGCGTCGAGCACGTCGTTCTGCACCTGCGCCGACCACCACTTGGCCTTCGCGGCGTCGACCGCCGACAGCTCACCCTCGGCGTGCGCGGCGATGCACTGGTCGACGAACGCCTGTGTCACTTCGACTTTGGTGACCAGTTCGGCGAAAAGGAACTTGTTGTACTGGAAGCTGCCGATCTGCTGCCCGAAAGCCTTGCGCTCCTTGGCATACTGCAGCGTCTCGTCCAGAATCGCCGCGGCGTGCGCGAGATTGGAGACCGCGGCGCCGACGCGCTCCTGCGGCAGGCGCTCCATCATGGCGATGAAGCCGCGGTCGACCTCGCCGAGACGGTTGGCGTCGGGGACGCGCACATTGTCGAAGAACAGTTCGGCCGTATCGGATTCGGGCTGGCCGACCTTATCGAGCTTGCGCCCGCGGGTGAACCCTTCCATTCCGGTCTCGACCGCGAACAGGGTGATGCCCTTGGCCTTCTTCTCCGGGCTGGTGCGGGCGGCCACGATCACCAGGTCGGCGTTGAAACCGTTGGTGATGAACGTCTTCGAGCCGTTGATGATCCAGTCGTCACCGTCGCGCACGGCGGTGGTCTTGAGCGCGGCCAGGTCCGAGCCGCCGGAGGGCTCGGTCATGCCGATGGCGGTGATGATCTCGCCGGTGCAGAACTTCGGTAGCCAGCGCTGCTTCTGCTCGTCGGTGGTCAGCTCGACCAGGTACGGCGCGCACACGTCGTAGTGGATGCCGAAGGAGGAGGCCAGCGCGGCGCTCGCCTTGGACAGCTCCTCGCCGAACACCGCGTTGAACCGGTAGTCGCCCGCGTCGCTGCCACCGAACTCCTCGGGCACACCGAGGCCGAGGTAGCCCAATTCGCCTGCCGCGAGCCAGGTGTCACGGTCGATCGCGCGCTCCTCGACGAAGCGTTCGGCATTGGGCTCGATCGAGCGCTTGACGAACTCGGCGACCGAGGCGCGGAAGGCCTCGTGGTCCTCGGTGTAGATGGAGCGCTTCATGGTGTCCTTTCCCTGACATACTTTTCGGGCCGTTCGCCCAGCAGAACCAGCGATGCCTGAACGACTTTGGCCGCATCGGGTTCGGCACCGCTGATGACATCGGTGTAGATGAACGTCTCGGTGATCCGCACCAGCAGCAGCGCCAACTCCGGCACCGGGAGCAGCGGATCGAGTGTCCGCGCCGAAATCTCTTCGGCGAGCAAGTCTTCCACGATCGCGACGATCCGGTGCTGCACGGAACCGGCGCGGGTGGTGAGCAGACGAAGGGCGCGTTCGGGCTCGCGCAGCAGGAACTGGCGAAACGCGTCGCTGGTGTTGGTGGCGTGCGCGAAATCGCCCAGTGCGGTGGCGATCCGGTGCGCGCCGGTACCCGGCGCCGCCGCGGCCGCGCGCCGCAACGTGGGCTCGGCCACCGACCAGATCACCTCGGCCAGCAGTTCGTCGCGCCCGCCGACCCACCGGAACAGCGTGGCCCGATTCACCCCGAGCGCGACCGCCAGTTCCTTCATCTCGAGCCGCTGCCCCGCCAGGAACACCGCCCGCGCGGCCCGGAACGCACTCACCGCATCGGGACGCGCCGCCGCTTCCTCGAGCCGCCTGGCCAACGCCGTCTGCTCGATCACGTCACCTCCCTGCACCGTTTCCTACAGTGTATGAACTATGCAACATCTGTCAATACGTTGCACGATGGGCAAAGAAAAACTCCCCGGTCACATGACCGAGGAGTTCCTGGTAGCCCCGACGGGATTCGAACCCGCGCTACCGCCTTGAGAGGGCGGCGTCCTAGGCCGCTAGACGACGGGGCCAGAACCACAGCCCACCACCGGTGAACCGCGCGGAACATACGATAGCCGACAACCTGTCGATCGACCAAAACGAGTGGTCGGACGTCCCGCTGGTGGACCGGTCGAGTCGCGGCCCCGCGCTTGACGCGTGTCGTCCCTCGGTCCATGCTGTGTGTATGACATCTGTACGACAGGACGGTGAGAAAAGGTCCTCCGCAACATCGCGGAAGCGGGCAGGCAAGAAGCCTGTGCCGGTCAAGCGTGAATCCGGCGCAGTGCTCGGGCGTAGCAGGCTAGCTCAGGTTCGGCTCCGCAGTGACGAAATCGAGGCGCTCGAGCAGGTCATGCGGACGCTTCAGCTCGGTTCGACGTCGGATGCGCTCCGGGAGGGGTTGAGGCTACTGGCTCGGGAAGCGGCCGAGATCGACGCGGCAGAGGAGATTCGCGCGTTCTACGGGCAACATGCGCCGCTGCCCGATGGTGTGGTGGAACCCAGCGCCGCAGAACTTGCGGCAGCGGACGATATGCCGTGGTGAACATCGGCACGCCGCTGCGAGGCGAGGTATGGGCGTGCGCGTTGTCGAATCCTCTCGGGCCCCATCCCGTGGTTGTGTTGACGGTGAATCGGATCGCGGAACCGCTGACTGCGGTGTCCGTTGCTCTGATCACCGGCACTTCAGGGCCGGGCACCACGCACATTCCGATCGGGGCGGACTGCGGACTGACCAAGTACGACGAGTCATACGTGAACTGTGCGGACTTGCACACCGTGGCGAAAACGCGGCTACGACGACGACTGGGATTGCTTGCGCCGAACGAGCTGCGACGAGTCGAGGGCGCGGTCCGACTGGTTCTCGGGTTGTGACGTCGACCGATGCCTCGAACCGGCGCTGACACCGGCTCACCAGACCCTCCGGCATATCACCTGCGCCGTGACGCACCAGATCTTCGCGATGCCGCCGACTGTGCGCTGACCCACCGGAGTGGTGGTTGACCTGGTTCGGGTTCGCGGGGAGGGTGGGCGGATGACCAGCAAAGAGTCGCGCGGTGGGGTGGAGATGAGCAATCTTGATCAGGGGTTGTTCGATGGGGCGGGGGTGACGAAGCGGGAATTGGTGGAGTATCTGGAGTTCGTGGGGGAGCGGATGGTGGGGGTGTTGCGGGGGCGGGCGTTGTCGGTGGTGCGGGTGCGGCCGGGGCAGGAGCCGTTCATGCAGAAGAATCTGCCCAAGTACACGCCGGAGTGGGTGCCGCGGGCGACGGTGTGGGCGGAGAGTTCGCATCGGGAGGTGACCTACGCGGTGGGCGATGATGTGCGGACGCTGTTGTGGTTCGGGAATCAGCGGGCGGTGGAGTATCACCCGCAGTTGTTGCCGGTGGACCACAGTGCGGGGCCGACGCATCTGGTGTTGGATCTGGATCCCTCGCCGGGACAGAGCTTCTCGGACGCGGCTGCGGGGGCGCAGCTGATTCGGGCGGCGTTGGCGGCCGACGGGTTGGCGGGGGCGGTGAAGACCAGTGGTGCCAAGGGTTTACACGTTTTCGTGCCGGTCGAACCGGGCGTCGCCATCGAGGACGCGGCGGCCGCCACCCGGGCGATCGCGGCCAGGGCCGAGCGGATCGATCCGAGCGTCGGGACCACCGCGTTCATCAAGGAGGACCGCCACGGCAAGGTCTTCCTGGATTCGACCAGAGCGGGTGGCGCCACGGTGATCGCCGCCTACAGTCCCCGCATCCGCCCCGGCGTGCCGGTCTCGTTTCCCTTGCGCTGGAACGACATCGACTCGGTCACCCCGGCCGATTTCACCCTGCGCACCGCCGAGGAACTGCTCGGCGACGACGACCCGTGGGCCACGGAAATGCCCGCGCCCCAAGCACTTCCGCAGGATCTGATCGACGAAGGCCACACCATCCCGATCGCGCGGGTCCAGGCCATGCACGAGGGCAAACGTCGCGCCCGCGCCCGCCGCGCGGAGCAGGCGTAACGCCGCGGCCCGAACCGGCTCTGAACAGGGGCGGCGTTATGCTGGGCCCAGCGAGAGAGGAGCCACCGGATGGACTGCGACGAATTCGTCGAGTTGGTCACCCGCTTCCTCGACGGCGCCCTCGATGAGCCGACCGAGTCGGCGTTCCTCGCCCACCTCGCCGAGTGCGACGGGTGCGACGTGTATCTGGATCAGATCCGCCGCACCACCGCCGACCTCGGTCAACTCGGCCCCGAACAGCTCTCGGGCGAGGCGCGCACCACCTTGCTCGCCGCGTTTCGCGACTGGCACCGCCCCGCCTGAGCTCAGGCTTTGCTCAGCGTCGCCGCGCCGAAGGACACGTGGAATCGGGCGCACCAGATACTGACCGACTCGAGGGTCGAGATCTCGGTGCCCGCGGGCAGTTCGTAGTTCTGATTGCCCTCGTTGCCCTTCAACGCGCCCAGGTCGACGTGGTCGCCGTCGTCGAAGTTGTGCCAGTCGTCGGTCACCGGCTGATCGGTCAGCCACACCCGCAGCGCGGGCCCGTCGGAGGTGCGCAGATCACTGATCCGCAGGACGAGCGTGCCTTCCGGGGTGCGTTGCAACTGCACCGTGCCGGTCGTGGCGTGTTCGTGCGAGACGAACTCGCCGGTCGCCAGGACCGTCAGCGCGGTGCCGCCCATCGCGGTGACCGGCGCCTCGTCGACGGTCGTCGTGGTGAACAGTCGCCACGGTTGGAACAGATACAGCCCGATCGCCAGCGCGGCGACGAGCCCGACCGCCAGGACGCTGAGCGCGGTGCGACGGTGGTTCACGGTGTTCTCCTTGTCTGCCATGGCTGTTCCGTTCCCGCACCCGGCCCGCGCGTTACACCGATCCGCGGCGGTAATCTGGCGCCGTGCGAGACCACGGCACCCTGCCCCCGGACGACGTCCTCGTCGCCGAACTGCGCGCCGGGGCCGATTCGACGTTCATTCTCGTCGTCGACGCCTGGTCCGGGTCGATGGTGCGGTTGGCGCGGTCGTTCGTCTCCACCGACGCCTCGGCCGAGGAAGTGGTCCAGGAGGCGTGGTTGGCGGTGGTGCGGGGCATCGACCGGTTCGAGGGGCGGTCCTCGCTGAAGACCTGGGTGTATCGGATCCTGGTCAACACCGCCAAGAAACGCGGGATCAAGGAGCATCGCACGGTCCCGTTCGCGACCCTGCTGCCCGAGGACGAGGCCCCGGCCGTCGACCCGCACCGCTTCCGCCCGCCCGGCGACCGGTACGCGGGCCACTGGGCGATCGGCCAGAAACCCCAGCCCTGGTCCGAACCCGAGGACGCCGCCGAACGCGCCGAACTCGGCCGCCGACTCGCCGCCGCGGTCGCCGCGCTGCCCGAACGACACCGCGCGGTGCTGACCCTGCGCGATATCGAGGGCTACTCCAGCGACGAGGTGTGCGCACTGCTCGAGATCTCCGCGGGCAATCAGCGGGTGATCCTGCACCGGGCCCGCGCCGCGGTGCGCACCCACCTCGAGCAGTACTTCCAGCACCGCTGAGCTATCCGGCCTGCTCGCCGGCGTCCCCGCGCGCCCAGCCGTAGCCGCGACCCCACGCGGTGTCGATGCGGTGGTGTTCGCCCAGCTTGGCGCGCAGACGTTTGACGTGCACCGTCACCGTCGACAGATCGCCCACCTCCCAGCCCCACACCAACCGCAACAGCTCGGGCCGGGTGAACACCTGGCCGCGATGGCGCATCAGGAACACCAGCAGCGCGAACTCCCGCACGGTGAGCCCCACCGCCACGTCGTCGAGATAGACCAGCTGCGCGGTCGGCAACACCCGGATCGCGCCGTCGACGAGCGCGTCGGGCTCGGCGGTCGCGGCGCACCGGATCCGCAGCGAACCCGGCCGGTCCCCCGATTCGACAGCGAAGCCGAGACTGCGCAGGTGGCGGCCCACGAGTTCGAGAAGGAACGGGTTACCTTCGGCGACAAGGACAGTGGTGCGGATCTGCGTCATGGGTGTGGAGTGCCCGCGAAACCGCGCGACGTTACAGCGCGGCCGCTGAGGGTGTCAGTTGCCCAGTGACGCGACGCCGGCCTGGGCGAACTTCTCGTCCAGGTCGCCGCTGGGGGCGCCCGCGACGCCGATGCCGGCGATGGGGGCGTTGGCGGACTTCACGGGGGCGCCGCCGCCGAGGAACAGGGTGCCGTCGATGTCGGCCAGGTGCGGGGCGGACTTCAGGCGCTCGGACAGTTCGCTGGTGGGGGCATTCCAGGAGACGGCGGTGAACGCCTTCTGCTGGGCGGCGTCGTAGGACTGCGGGCCCGCGCCGTCGCCGCGCAGGGTGACGATGACGTTGCCGTTGCGGTCGACCACCGCGACGCTGACGCGCTGGTTCTCCTTCGCGGCGGCGTCGAGGGCGGCCTGGGCGGCCTCGGTCGCGGCGGCGACGGTGAGGTGGGTGGAGCGGCTCAGGTTGGCGTCGGCGGTGTCGGCGACGACGGGGGTGCGGGCGGCGGGGTCCTGATCCTGGGCCTGGACGGATACGACGCCGACCACGCCCGCGCCGATCACCGCGGCGGTGGCACCGGCGACGATGAGACGGTTGCGGGTGATGAACGTGCTGGTCATAGCTGCTCCTAGAGGGGATTCGGGCCGCTCGGCGGTGCCGCGGCCTTGTGCTCTCCATCCTGTTCGGTCGGCGGCGTCGGCGAATCGACGAAGCGGCTGGACTCGGCGCCCGGATCGGTCGACACCCGGGTCAACCGATCGGATGACCCGCCGCGCGCGGGACCGGGGTGACAATGGCCGGTATGACCCAGGCGATCAGGCAGGAGAGCGACGACTCGCGACTGCTCGCCGTGATCGTGCACAGTGCCTTCTATGTACTGCTGGCCGCGTCGCTGTTGCGCTGGCTGATCAAACACAGCGACACCCGTTCGACGCCGCTGATCGTGGTGCTCTCGGTGCTCATCGCCGTGCTCTACGCGGTGAGCGAGCTGCGCCGGTCCGGCAGGCTGGTCTGGTTCTCGCTGCTGGTGCTCACCTGGTCGGTGCTGGTGGTGCTCGCGCCGAGCTTCGCCTGGTGCGCGGTGCCGCTGGTCTATACCGGGCTGCGGATCCTGTCCGAGCGGGTCGCGGTGATCCTGGTCGTGGTGCTCACCGGGCTGGTGGTGTTCAGCGAGGTGCGGATCGCGGGCTGGCTCGATCCCAATCTGGTGCTCGCCCCGCCCGCGGTGGCGGCGGTGACCACGGCGTTGTTCGTCGGGATGCGTCGGCAGGCCGAGCGGCAGTCCGCGCTCATCGACGACCTCGTGCGGACCAGACGCGAACTCGCGGCCACCGAGCGCCGCGAGGGCACCCTGGCCGAGCGGCAACGCCTCGCGATGGAAATCCACGACACCCTGGCCCAGGGTCTGTCGAGTCAGCGGATGCTGCTGCAGGCCGCCGACCTGGTCTGGGACAGCGACCCGCAGCTCGCGCACACCCATCTGCGCTCGGCCGCCGCGATCGCCGAACGTGACCTCACCGAGGCCCGCCGCTTCGTCCACGACCTCGCACCCGCCGACCTGGCCGCGGGCGGATCCCTGCCCGCCGCGCTGACCGCGCTGGCCGACCGCGAGTCCACCGACACCTGGACCGTGCGCTGCCATATAGAAGGAACACCGGGCCCGCTCCCGCAGCGGGTGGAGGCCTCGCTGCTGCGCGTGGCCCAGGGCGCGCTGGCCAATGTGCGCGAACACGCGGGCGCGACCGTCACCACGATCACCCTGACCAGCCTCGACGACCAGATCGTGCTGGACATCGCCGACGACGGCGTCGGCTTCGACCCCGCCACGAACGCCGCGAGCGCCGAACACCGCGGCCACGGCCTGCCCGCGATCCGCGCGCGGGTGCGCCAACTCGGTGGCACCTGCACCATCGAGTCCGCCCCGGGCGACGGCACGGTCCTCACCGCCGCGATCCCGCTGGACACGACGGGCGGCGACCCTTGCGCCCGCTAGCATCGCCGTCGTGACCACTGTGCGCCTGTTGATCTGTGACGATCACGCCGTCGTGCGCGCCGGACTGCGCGCCCTGCTCGCCAGCGCACCCGACATCGAGGTGATCGGCGAGGCCGCCGACGGACCGAGCGCGGTCGCGCTCGCCGCCGAACTGAGACCCGACGTCGTGCTCATGGACCTGCAACTGGGCGCGGAGATGGACGGCGTCGAAGCGACCCGCCGCATCACCAGCTCGGCCGAGGCACCGCACGTGCTCGTCCTGACCACCTATGACACCGACGCCGACATCACCCGCGCGATCGAAGCCGGCGCCACCGGCTACCTGCTCAAAGCCGAGCGGCCGGAGGAGCTGTTCGCCGCCATCCACGCCGCCGCGAGCGGGCAGACGACACTGTCCGCGCCGGTCGCGGCCAGGGTGATGGCCAGAATGCGCAACCCCGGCCCGACCCTGACCGCCCGCGAACTCGACATCCTCGGCCAACTCGCGCACGGCCTGGGCAACCGCGAGATCGCCCGCGCCCTGCACATCAGCGAGGCCACGGTGAAGACGCACCTGGGCCGCATCTACGACAAATTGGGCGTCGATACCCGCGCCGCGGCCGTCGCGGTCGCCACCGAGAAGCGACTTCTCGCCTGATCTCGGTGTCCGAATTGCCGGGAGATCGAGTGATCGGGGTCTCTCGTTGCCGGTGAGCCCCATCACAATTACGGGCCTTAACCACAGTAATGTTATTACGGATTTGTCACGGCCGACCTGCGAGGAACAGTGTTCGTTTGGACAATGCGCGCTACAAAAAGCCCCGTAATCGGTACGTGATCTCTCGGCGCATTCGGGCTACATTCGATCACGGCTTGAACAACAACCCGAGCCGAATCGAATCGCAGAACGCCGGAAATCCTGCCCCGCGATTCGAGGATCCCCGACATGACTGAGGGGCAGGGACGCGGTAGTTTCCATCACCGAGTCGGTGGGCGCAGGCAGGAAATACTCTATGTCTTTGAATCGCAAGTTCACCACCCGTGCCCTTGGTATCGCCGCTGTCGCCGGCGCGATGATCGCCGTTCCGGCCGGTCTGACCACCGCGACCGCCTCGGCGAACAACTGGGACGCGGTGGCGCAGTGCGAGAGCACAGGCAACTGGAACATCAACACCGGTAACGGCTACTACGGCGGCCTGCAGTTCTCGCAGAGCACCTGGGAAGCCTACGGTGGCACCGGCCAGGCCCACAACGCCAGCCGTGAAGAGCAGATCCGCGTGGCCGAGAACACCCTCGCGGGCCAGGGCCCCGGCGCGTGGCCCGTGTGTGGCGCCTACCTGTAAGGCCGCTGCTCGATAAAGACTTTCCTTGTCGGGAAACGAATTACCCGCTATTCGATGCACACGTCGAATAGCGGGTTTTTTCGTTGTCCAACATATCCAGTCGATACACCGTCAACGACGCCGCGAGCATGCGTGAATCCGTCGGATCGGACGGGTCGAGACCGGTGAGTTCGGCAATGCGCCGCAACCGGTAGGTGAAAGTATTGGGGTGGACGTGAATTCGCCGTGAGGCGGTTTTGCGGTCGGCGCCGTGGCGCAGATGGGCCTCGAGCGCTTCGATGAGGTGCGGGCTGTTCAGCAGCGGAACCACGCGCTGCGCCAAGCGTTCTCGGGCCGGGCCCGGCCGGGTGAGCTGATATTCCAGCAGCAGATCGTCGAGTCGATAGCAGCCGCCGGGCTTGCCGCGCAGCCGCGCGAGTTCGGTCAGCTCCGTGGCGTCCTGGGCGGTGGTCGGAATGTGTTCGCGTTCCACGCCGGGGAATTCGGCCAGATAGACCGCCACCCCGAACTGGGCCGCCAGCCGCTGCGCGAGTTCGTCGAACTTCGGCGCGTCGACGAGATCGGTGTCGGCGTTGTCGCTCAGCAGCGCGATGCCGCGGGTGCCGTCGAAGGTGGCCGGGGTGGTGGTGCCGGTGAGTTCGTCGAGCGCGCGCTGCAACACCCGGATGCGCCGGCGGGTCACCAGGTTGGCGGCGGTGCCCACGCGCGCGGGCTCGCTCAGGTGGATGGCCAGCACCGTGTACCGCTCGGCCAGGACGGTGTCGGCGCGCGCGGCCAGTTCCTCGGCGGGCAGACCGCGCACCAGCGCCGAACACAGTTCCCGCCGCGCCTCGCGTTCGGCGTGGTAGATCGACTGCTCGACCTCGGTGTAGGTCTCCACCACCGTCATATTGATGTGCCGGAGCAGGTCGAGCAGGCGGGCGCCGACCACCGCCACCGCCGCGCTCTCGGTGGGCTCGGCCACCATCAGCATCTCCGCGAACACCGACTGCGCCGACCCGTGGATCGCGCCGATCAGCATCGGCAGCGGCAACCGGTCCTCGGCGTGGCGCTCGGCGACCGGGCCGACGAAGGTGGCGACCTCGGCCTGGGAGAACTCCCGGTCGGCGCCGATCGCCTCGAGCACGGCCCGCCCGCAGGCGTAGATCGTGGGCAACACCTCGGCCGTGAAGTGCCCGTCGGGTAGTTCCTCCGACAGCGTGGAACCCAGACCCTCGGCGAGCATGCGCTCGGCGATCTGCGGCCAGCGGGTCAGCAGGCGGGCCGTGAGCGTCGACACGGCGGGGGGTGCGGAAACGGGGTGTTCAGCGAGCATGACTCGATTGTGACCGAAGACAGGCCGTACAGGGGCAGCCAGATCGAATCCGCACAGAACTTGGTTCCCGCGACAAGCCGGTCCAGGTTTTCTCGTTTCCGGGTGCAGTGACATCACTGTGTCGCCGGTCATAGATTCGCAGAGCGCCTCCGAGCTCCCTGCTCACCGGCGCGGATCTACGGAAGTGATACCCATGACTGCAACGTCGCACTCTCTTCGTCGTGCCCTGTGTGGGCTCGGTCTGGCCGCGGTACTGAGCGCGGCCACCGCGTTGGGCTCCGCACCGGCGGTGGCCACCCCGCTGGAACCGACGCTCGACTCGCTGGCCGAATTCATCCAGGCGGGCCTGCACCCCGCCGCCGACGGTCGCACCCCCACCGTCATCGCCGATTCCGGCAGCAGCTCCGGCTCGGCCTCGCTGAGCCGAGCCACCGACGCCCTGCGTGAGGGCCCGGCGATGTCGGCCTACCTGCCCGCGCTGGTGCACGGCCTGGTCAATCCCGACGACTCGCCTGCCGGCGCCAACCGGTGGGGGTGCGAGCCCTCGGCCGCGCACCCGCGCCCGGTCGTGCTGCTGCACGGCACCTGGCTCAACGCCTACGACACCTTCGCGTACCTGTCCCCGCGCCTGGCCGAGGCCGGGTACTGCGTGTTCACCTTCAACTTCGGCAAGTCCGGGCTGCTGGAAGGCGGCGGGATCGCGCCGATCCTGCCCGGTCGCAACGGGGTGGGTTCGATGGTCGACTCGTCGGCGCAGATCGCCACCTTCGTCGATCGCGTCCTGGCCGCGACCGGCGCCGAGAAGGTCGACATCGTCGGGCACTCGCAGGGCGGCACCGTGGCCAACCACTTCCTCAAGTTCAACGGCGGCCAGGCCAAGGTCGACAAGCTGGTCACCTTCGGCGCCACCCACCACGGCACCTCGCTGATGGGCCTGGCCACCCTCGGTCGCATGATCAACAACATCGGCATCGACATTCTCGGCTTCTACCGGCCGATGGTCGGGGTGGCCAATATCGAACAGGCCGTCGGTTCGGAGTTCTACGCCACCCTCAACGCCAACGGCGACACCGTGCCGGGCGTCTCCTACACCTCGGTCGCCACCCGCTACGACGAGGTGACCAACCCCTACGACTGGGCGTTCCTGACGGCCGGACCCAACGCGACCGTCGACAACATCACCCTGCAGGACGGCTGCGAGCAGGACATCTCCGACCACCTGACCATGATGTACTCCCCGCGCGTCGCCTCGATCACCCTGCGCGCACTCGACCCCGCCCACGCTCCCGCGCTGGTCTGCACGTTCAACCCGTGGTTCTTCGGTGGCGGCGGCAGCTTGTGAGGCTCGAACTCGCGGCGGCATGGCGGGACGCGCCGCTGCTCCCGCCCGACGACCCCTTCTACGCCACCCCGCCCGATCTGGACCTGCTCGCACCGGGTGCGGTGGTGCGGTCCAGGCCGGTCGAGGTCGCGCTGTTCGGGGTGGTGCGCCAACGAATCACCGCATGGCAGTTGCTGTATCGCACCTGCGATCTCGACGGTGCGCCGGAGGTGTCGGTGACGACGGTGTTGCTGCCGTGGGGGTTGCCCGCGCGGCCCCGGCACCTGGTCTCGTTTCACTGTGCGATCGATGCCGTTGCCCCGCAGTGCTTTCCGTCCTATGCCCTGCGTCGCGGCGCGCGGACCATCGGGTCCATCGCGCCGCTGGAACTGCCCATCATCGCGATGGCGTTGGCGCAGGGATGGGCGGTCTCGGTGCCCGATCACGAGGGGTTGGGTGGTCGGTTCGGCGCCGCCCGCGAGCCCGGATACCGTGCGCTGGACGGTATCCGGGCCACGCTGGGGTACGCGCCGCTGGGTTTGACGGCGACCACTGCCGTCGCGCTGTGGGGCTATTCCGGGGGCGGATTGGCGACGGCGTGGGCGGCGGAACTGGCCGCCGACTACGCGCCGGAGCTGAATATCGTCGGCGCGGCGGCGGGGTCGCCGGTGGGCGATCCGGCCGCGGCGTTCGTGCGGCTCAACGGCGGGTGGTTCGCCGGTTTTCCGGCGGCGTTCGTCGCGGGATTGCGCCATGCCTACCCCGAACTCGGCGCGGTCCTCAACGAACACCTCGATGTCGACTACCGCGCGCTGCTGGCCGAAGCCGAGGAACGCAGCACCTTCGCCCTGCTGCTGCGGTTCCTGCGTCGCGACATCACCCATCACCTGCGCGACGGCTTGGCCGAGTTGCTCGAAGAGCCTGTGCTGCAACGGGTGCTGTCCGACATCGAACCCGGCACCCGCGCGCCCTCGGCCCCGCTGCTCGTTCTGCAAGGCGTGCGTGACGAGGTGATCGCGGTTGCCGATATCGACGCCCACGTGGAGCGATATCGGCGGGCCGGGGCGACGGTGCGGTATCTGCGGATCCGGCGGGGCTCGCACCTGCCGCTCGAATTCCTCATCGTCCCAGCGATTCTCGACTGGATCACCGACCGCTTCGCCGGGGTGCCCGCGCCCACCGGCACGTGCACCGTCACCTCGGTCGCCCGATCGCCACGAGCGCTGCGTACGCACCTGGATTTCCTGCGGCTGGTGGTGCGGATGCTGCTGGCTCTGCCGATCGGGGACTCAACCGAAGGGCGAACCGACCTGCGTCACCACGATTCCGAACGCTCGGGCGCTGTCCAGAACGCTGCCGCCGGGTGACGTCGACGAGCGGGTCGGTGGCCTCGACCGGACCGCTGTCGCGCCGTCGTGGTTCGACGTGCCGCCGGGTCGGCTTGTCGTCGGTTCGGGCGCGAGCGCGCTGAGTCGGCGCGGGCTCGGCGTCGGTCCGCCCACACCCCGCTCACGCGCGATCCCGCCGTCGACGAACTGATCGGTCGAGCTCACCGCTGTGCCACGCGCCGTTCGTCGCCGGGATCGGACTCGATCGCCGCGCGGTGGGCCGCCAGCCGACGCCGCAGTTCGTGCACCGCCAACTCCAAGGCCGCCACCAACTCCTCGACCGTCACCCCGCCGGGCGCGACCACGGTCGGTCGGCGTACGCACAGATCCCCACGGTTCGCCTCGATCAACATCCGCTCCGCGGCTTTTTCCGCCTGCTCGATCGCCGCCGCCCGCTGACGGTGCCGCGCGTCTTCGTCGAGTCGGTGCCGGGCGATGGCCGCGATGAGCGACTGCCGCCGCCGTCGGGCCGCCTCGACCACCGGTTCCGCGCCATGGCGCACCAGCTCGCGATAGGCCGAGTCCTCCTCGGCGAGCAACATCTGCGCCTGCTCCGCGAAATGTTGTGCCGTCAGGCACTGTCCGGCCCGCGCGTGCGCGCTGACCTGGAAAACCATCGCCGCGGCCACGGCGAGCCCAGCTTCGTCCTTCATCGATGGGTGTCACCTCGCGTTCCGCACGACCGGTCCGTTCGCGACCGTCACCCACACAGATGCCGCGCGGACCGGTATCGGTTCGCGCGAACCGATCGACCCCCGTACGGCATCACTACTGCGAGTACGTGCCACCGGCACAGCAGAGACCATTGCCACCGGAAGCCACCGCCGCCGACGGAGTGGAACCGCAGGGGGGTTCCAGCCATCGACTGATCGCCGCGCTTCCCTGGCGTCCCTGAGCCCGGTTGTCGGAGAACAGTTCTCCGACAACCGGGCTCCACTGTCGCGGGAATCAGCTCAAACCCTCGACGATCGCCGCCCGGATCGGATCGCCGCTGGGTAAGCCCTTGGCGACTCGGCGCCACGCGTTGCGGCCCGCGGTGAGCGAGCAGCGCACCGCCTCGGTGACCGCGCTCGTGTGGCGTGCGTCGAGCGCGGCGCTGGGGAGCAGCGAGATCTCCAGATCCTCCGACATCGTCAGCGCGCGGGTGACCACCTGACCGGTGAGGGTGCCGCCCTCGTCGGGGTAGAGCACGACGAGCACCTCGGTACCTTCGGCACCCACCCGCACGATATCGCCCGCGACGGCGCGAGCCCCGAACGCCCGCACCGAGATCCGGGTCCGCGCGGCACCCGAGGGGGAGCGGACGAACTCGACGCCGAGTTCCCGGTCGACCTGCCGCTGCACCGCGTGGTGCGTCGCCACGTCGTCGGCGGAGGCGGCCAGCGGCCGCACGGTCCACCCCGGCACTCGCATCCGTTCACGACGTGACTCGAGTGCGGTCACGGTCGCCGAATTCGCGCCACGATCGCTTCGCAACAGTCGCTCGGCGACGCGCGCGCCCGCGGTCGCCGCCTCGGCGTCGGACGCCGTGTTGTCGTCGGCTTCGGCGCAGGCGAGCAGTACGTCGAGGTCGACAGGCAGGTTCAGCCGCGTCGCGTCCCGGTCCCGCGCCATCACTGTTCCTCCTCGTTGTCGGTATCCGGGGTGTCGAGCTGGGTGCGCAGGGTCGCGCGCAGCATCTTCACCCCGGCCGCGCGGAGCCGCTTCACCTTCTCCTGGCTGATCCCCAGGTCATCGGCGACTTCCTTGGTGGTCTGCACATCGGCGTAGCTCCCGTCCGAGGCGATCACGAAGGTCGCGCGCAGCACGGCCGCTGTTTCCTCGTGGGCGATCGAGTCCAGCGCGATCCGCAGGACGGCGCGGTCGACGAGCCGACTGTCGCAACCGCGTGTCGTCTGGTCTTCGAGAACCAGCACCGCCGATTCGTAGTCGACTCGACGACCGGGGTGTCGTTTCTCGGCGGTTCGTCGTCGCCGGTCTTGCAGCACCTGCCACTGGAGTTGCTTGAGCACCAGCGCTTTCCAGTGCCGGATCCGCTCGGTCGGCATGATGGTGGTCAGCTCGACCATGGTGTCCTGCGCGACGTCCTCGAAATCGGATCGCCGATCGGGATCGATCCGTTCGAGCAGATAGCGGGCCTTGGCGGCCGCGTAGGTCGACATGGTGACCAGGTCCGCGCCGAAGATGTATTCCGCCACGGCCGGACGGAGTTGTTCGGGAATGTCGTCCCAGCGCGTGCCGAGCCATTCGTCGGCGGGATCAGGACTCAACTCGTACCCCCACTCGGCCGGATACCTCGGGACGCGAGGGGAATTCGCCACGGCGAGGCGCGGGGCGGCGCGCGCCACCGGGCGATTCGGCCTGGCCGAGTATCGCTCCGGGGCAGAATTCATCGTGCGACTCCCGTCGGTGCGGTTCCGCTCCCCATCGGCGGAACGGGCTCCTACACAGATGCGTTGGCCGCCCCGAACGGTTCGTCGGCGCGGTGGGACCGCTGCCACGCAACGGTCCCACCGCCGCCACTACACCGTGAAGTACCAGTAGCCGTCGTAGTCCTGGTAGCACGGCGAGAAGCTATCAGGTCCCTCGTCGTCCCAGTACGAGTACTGCCCGTCCTCGTAGATGCCGCCGCCGTCGGTCCACCCGCCGTCGTCGTACTCTTCGATCTCCTGTTGGGTGGCGTAGTCGTAGGCGGCCTCGACACACTCCTCGTATTCGGCGTAGGGGCCGTAGCTGTCCGCGTTCGCGGGACCGGCGAAGCCGATCGCGCAGAACATCGTGATCGCAATCGCCGCCAGAGCGTTCTTCTTCATCATGGTGACCTCGATTTCTGGGCTTGTCGAACTAGGTAACCGGGGAGATGCGTTCGGGGCGGATACGGTTCACGCCCCCTGCTCGGCGCCGCTGCTCCTCGGTCGCGAGGTGCCGCGAACCGCCGACCGGGCCGCGCGCATCATCTAGATGTGGAACTGGATGAACACGCGACGACCCCACCGCCTCGACTCGCCCGCCTGCTCTGCGTGCTCGCGGTCGCGGCGGTGGCGGTGACCAGCGGCTGCGGGCCCGACGACGACAGCGCAACCGGTACGGACGGTGGGGATCCGGCCGCGTCGTCCCCGGCGGTGACGGACGCGAACCCGGACGACTACCTCATCCGGGACGGTAAGCACGCCTTCCGGTTGGGGACCGGAACCGGCAAGTGCTCGTTCAACTTCGGCAACGACCCCGGCCCGAACATGTTCTGCAATCTTGCGCTGCCCAGCACGGACCCGCCGATCACCGACCCGGTCACCGGAATCGTCGCGCCCGCGAACGCGGTCAGCATCGAGACGGCCGGAGCGCGCCTGGCTCTCGATGTCTCCGGTGGCGGCGACTTGACCAGCGTCCGGGTCCTGCCCGCCGGGCATCGCCTCGTCATCGGGGAACTGTCGTGCACCGCGATCTCCGACACCGCCCTCACCTGCGCGGGCCCCACGGGCTCGTTCGCGTTCGACGGCACCTCGGCCACCATCCCCGCGCCGACCGCCGGCCCCACCTCGACGCCCGCGAAACCGGCACAGGGACCGGGCACGCTCTGCGGAAAATCCGGCGCGGACAACGTCATCGTGAACCGGGGCCAGCTCGATTGCGACGCGGCCGTCGCCGTCGTCACCACCTACCGCGACCCCGCCACGGCCAAGGGCGGACAGTCCAGTCATGCCACCGTCGACGGCTGGCAGTGCACCACGCCCACATTCGCCCGGTCCAACACCAACGGCTACACCATCTCCTGCACCCGAGGCGCCGACGAGATCCTGGTGAAGGATCCCACCAAACCGATCCTGGGCAATGTCGTGGACGCCGACTACGACTACGAGATCATCCCGACCGGTTCCTCGTCGCACTACTACTATTTCCGCACACCGGCGAGCACTTTCCGGTGTGCCATCGTGCTGTCGAACCTCGCGACTACCCGCGACACCACCGCCGGATGCCACGGCGGCGCCGAATCCGGTCTTCCCGCCGACACCCCTGTCGTGCCCGGCAACTACAGCGGTGCCAGCCCCCGTAAGGCGAACACGATCGGTTTCGACGCCGGGTCCGCGGCCACGTTCTACAACGCGGGCGATCCGCGATACATCGACACCGAGCGACCCGAGACGAAACCGCTCGCGGTCGGCGACACCCTGTTCGTGCAGAACGTGTGGTGCACGGTCACGGACGCGGAATCGGTGCACTGCACCGACGGCACGCACGGATTCGCGATCTCACCCCAGTCGTCGCGCCTGAACTAGCTCGGGCAGAGGGGAGAGGCCACCATGAACGAGTAGGCGATCTGGCAGTACCACGTCTTCTCGATCTTCCACGTGCCGTCCTCGGCCACGAAATTCACGATCACCGGCTGCGGCGGGCCGTCGTTCATCGCCCCGGTGCCCTCGGCCAGCATGCCGGGGGCACCGAGCCGGGTCGCGGTGATGGCGACGGTGATCCGCGCGCCGTTGCGGCCGGGGCTCTCGGCGACGCGGTTGGGCAGACCGGGGTCGGCCGCGATGCCCTGCACGCTGTCGAGTTTCGCCGAGTTCGGCACGGTCGGGTCCAGCAGTCGGGCGATCAGCTCGGTGACCGCTTCGGGTGTCAGCAGCGAGGGCGGTGCCTCGGCCAGGGAGGTCGGCACAGCGACGCTGGGTGTCGCGGCCGAGCTGTCCGCTGTCGAACAGCCAGTCAGCAGTGCCGCGGCGACCGCTGCGGACAGGCCACACGCGGCGAGAAATGGTCTGGACAAGCGGGTCCCCCGGGACGGTCGGTGGTGCGGTCGATCGACGTGCGCGCGATCATGTGGGTGACGCGATCGGCACACCAGCCTAACGGGAACCGGCAGCGTCGCCGAGGAGCGAGGGGGGCACACGTGACGCTGCTGTCAGCGGACCAACACGACGACGCACTGCTGGCAGAGCTGACCGGGGCCCGCCAGGGTTGGCTCGCCCTGTGTCGCCGCGCGGTGGCGGACGGTCCCGAAGCGACGGGGCTGCTACTCGAACGACGTCGCGAGACCGGGGTGCTGGCGCGGCAGTCGTTGGCGCGGTGGAAAACCCTCGGCGTGGACGAGGATCCACTGGAGGAGGAGTCCGAGGAGCCCGACCTGCAGGGCGGCCGGGTCACCGCGGACGTCTCGGCCGCGCGCGCCATCGCGTCGCTGGCGCAGGGTCTGACCGGTCACCTCGACCCAGCTCGGGCGTGTTCGATCTTTCTGGATCACGCGGAGCGGGCCGGTTTGCGTTCGGCTGGAACGCAATTGCTGCCCGCCGGACCGATCACCGGCACTGCGGGCCCGCTCGGCGAGGTCGTGCTGCATCTGCTCGGCCAGGGCGGTCGGTCGGCGCGCGGCTTCGCGATCATGACCGCGCTCGAGCTGTCGGGCAGTCGACCGCCCACCGTTCGGGTGGCGCGGGTCAGTGTCCTGTTCGTCGATATCAGCGGCTGCGGGCAGGTGGGCGTGCTGCGTGTGGAGCAGGTTCGCGGCGGCCCGAGCGGGCTGCATCCCGACCCCGCGCGCATGGGCTTTCTGCAGGCCGATCAGGAGTTCACCGACAGTCTCGCCCGCGCGTGGTCGGTGAGTAGATCGGCGACCACCGACGCGTGTGTGCTGTGGTCGGTGTCGGGCACAGGGCGGGCGCCCGCGAACGACATCAACGGGCCGTCGATGGGCGCGGCGATCGCGGTGGCACTGGACGATCTCGCGCCGCGCCGCCACGTGCTGCGCTGGTTGCGACCCCGACGCCTCGACCCGACCTGCGCGGTGACCGCGGGCCTGGCCGACACCGGATTGACGGTGGTCGGCGGGTACGAAGGCAAACTGGCCGCCGCGCAACGCGCTTCGCTGCGGGTCGTCGTCGCGGCCGACGGTTTCGACGAGGCGACCGCGCAGGCGCCACAGAACTACACCGATCGGATCGCGCCCGCGCGCACCGTGAGCGAGGCGATCGCCCGCACCCGCACCCGCGCGAATCTCGCGCTCTGGCTCGTTTCGCTCGCGGGCGTCCTGGCCGTGTTGATGGCGGTGGTGTCGGTGACCCATCTCGTGCGGACCCGCGTCGAGAACGCGGCGGCCAGGGCCGAGTCGAACTCCCGGTTGTTCGCCGGCGTCGCCAGGGGCAGCGCCGACGTCGATCCCGCACTGGCCCAACTGATCGCCGTGGCGGCCTACCGCACCAGCTCGACCGAGGACGCGCGGTCCGCCCTGCTGGAGTTGTCCGCGATCAACACCCCCACGCGGATCTCGCCGGGGGTGCGGCTCGGCGACGCGACGGTGCTCGGTGCGGACGCGCCGCGAATCGCGACGACCGCCGACGGGACGACGATCGCGATCGGAAGAGCCGACGGCACTGTGGAATTGGTGGGCGTCGACGAGACCGGAGTCGATCGGTGGTCACGATTCGCGGCCGACAGCGGTCCGGTTCGGGCGCTGGCGATCAGCTCGGATCAGCGGTGGGCGGTGGTCGCCGGCGATCAGCGGGCCGTGCTCTGGGATATCGCCGACCCGGCGAATCCGACTGCGGCCACGCAACTTCCGCTCGATGGGCAGTTGCCGTGGTCGGTCGCGTTCAGCCCGGATCCGCGACTGCTCGCGATCGGAACCCACGGCGGGTCGATCCTCACCTGGCGACTCGAGGCCGCGCGGGCGACCGCGCTGCCGACGCTGCGGGTCGCGGGGCAGTACGCGCAGGTCGCGGTGAGTGACCGCGCGCTCGTCGCGGCGGTCCCGGCCGTGTCGGCACCGGGCTGGATGACGACCGTGCGTGCCTGGGACACCAGCACTTTCGAGCGTGACCAGCGGCCCGTCTTCGACCGTGTGCTGACCGGGCCGCACGGCGCGCAAGCTCGATCGGCGGAATTCAGCGCTGACGGGAGCGTGCTGTCGGTAGGACTCAACCCCGGCGAGATCGCCCGATGGGGGATCGGGGCCGATCTCACCCGGCCGGTGTCGATCCCCTCGACATTTCGAGGTCCCAACGAGTATTTCGATGTTTCGCCGGATCGGGACGCAAAGACGGCCGTGGTGGTCGGGGGCGACTTCCGCGCCCGCGTCATCGACCTCACCACCGGCGCCGAACTCGCCGCGTTCCCGAGCGGCTCCGTTGCCCGCGCACGGTTCCTTCGGGGTGGTCGCTCCCTCGTCACCACCGGATTCGACCAGGCGGTCCACGTTTTCGAGCTCCCCGGACCCACCGATTCCGTGGGTGCGCTGACCGTGGTCAGACTGCCACCCGCGCGATCGGAACCGGTCTCCGGCCTCGAACCGAGCGCACTGCCGCGCCGCCTGCGCGCACTGTCGACCTCGGCGCGGGTGCCGAACCTGGTGAACGGCGATCCCTCGGGCCTCCTCGACACCATCGTGATCAGCCCCGACGGCACCAGGGCAGCCACCCTGAACACACATGAGATCGCGGTCTGGGACATCAGCGACCCCGCCACCGCGCGCCCGCTCGGCACGATCAGCAACGGCATGGTCGATATCCGCGGTGTGACCTTCACCCTCGACGGCCGTGTGGTGGTCGGGCGGGGCCTGACCGAGTCGGTCGAACTCTGGGACATCGACGACTCGTCAACCCCCACCCTCGCCTCGACCATTCGATTCGGCCGAGGTCTTCCGACCGCCCTCGCGGTCAGCCCCGACGGCCACACCCTGGCCGTGGGCAGCCACCGCACCGGCACCGTCGCCGTCTACGACCTCGATGCCCCCAGCGACTCCCCGCTCGCCGAAATCGCCGATGTCGGCTTGCGGGGCCGGGACCTCACCGTTGCCCTGAGCTCCCGGAACACCCTGGCCGTCGGTGCCGGTTCCGGCGTATTCCTCTACGAATTGCCGGGTGCGACAACCCAACCCCGTCGACTTCCGACTCCTGCCGGTGTCAGCGGCCCCGTGGGCGCGGTCGCCTTCGACGCCACCGGCACGCTACTCGCCGTGGACGACATCATCAGTGGCCGAATCCTGCTGTGGGACTACACCAACGCGAACCGACCCACCGTCAGGGCCGCGATCGTCAGAACTGAAAGGCACTGGCAGAGAACGATGCTCGCGTTCTCGTCGGGTGGGGGCCGACTGATCGAATCCGCGGCCGACGGCTCGCTGCGCCAGTGGAGTACCGACGCCGACGCGGAGGCGCGGCGAATCTGCGCGAGTGGCACGGCGCAGATCACCGCGCACGAGTGGGTCGGCGCGCTACCCGGCCGCTCGCCGGTGCGCGCCTGCCCGAACTCCTGATGATGTCGGCGAGGGCTGGCTGTCTCGAGTTCAACTGGTACTGAACCTCATTCGTCGCGATCGCATCTCCATAGGTGTAGGACCCGGCCTCGAACCGTTGTCGGCCCGTTCCGCATCACTGTGTCCAAGGGCACACGCGTCGGGCGCGGCGCGACCGAGAAGGAGACCGGGCATTGCACTCAGGGGAGCCGGTGACAGCGAACACGGTGATAGACGGACGATTTCTGATGTCGAGGAGAATCGGACGCGGCGGGATGGCACAGGTGTGGGCCGCCCGCGACGCCGACGGCAACGATGTCGCGGTAAAGCTGCTCGACTCCAGCAGGGAGGGGGAGGGATTCGAGCCGGGGTGGAAGCAGGTCAAGCGGTTCGAACTCGAGTACAGCGTCAGCGCGCGGCTGCGTCATCCCAACATCGTGCGGGTCCACGCGACCGGGACGGACTCCGGTCGTGGATTCCCCCTGCACTACCTGGTGATGGAACTGGTCGACGGGCACAACCTGCGCCACTATCTGCGCACGCAGGCGCACTGGCTGCCCGGTGACGTCTTCGCCCTGCTGGCAGGGGTACTGCGCGCGCTGGCCTACGCCCACGACAACCGAATTCTGCACCGCGACATCAAACCCGACAACATCATGGTCACCCACGATGGCACCGCGAAGCTGACCGATTTCGGCATCGCCGTCGACATCGACCGGCCCTCGCACCTCACCGGCCTGCACGTCATGATCGGCACCCGCATGTACTGGGCGCCGGAGTACCGATTGACCGCCGTTGCCACCGAGCGCAGTGACATCTTCGCGGCGGCGATGGTCTGCGTGGAGACCATCGAACTGCTGCTGTACCGCTATCGGGCCCCCGCCCGACCGCAGGACGGGATCCCCCCGGATTCCCCGATCACCGGCGGACTGCGCGGGGTGTTGGATCGTGCGCTGGCCGCCGATCCGAACGCCAGGTACGCCTCGGCGCACGAGTTCCTCGCTGATTTCGAGGCGGCGGCCCGCGAAGCCGAGCGGACGGTCCTGCGCGACGTGACCCTGGTCGGGCCCACCGAGATCAGGCCGGTGCCGTTCCCGGCGCCGCCGCAGGTGGAACCCGGGACCGTCCTGCGGGCTGAACGCAATCGACTACTGGCCGCGCTCAACCGCGACGACGTGCTGTACGTGACCGCGCTGCTCGCGGTCGCGACCCTGCTCGGGGTCGCGCTCGCGGTCGCGGTCTTCGCGATCGCGGTGAATCTTCTCGGTCTGAGCGGAACGGGTGTCCGATGAATCGTCATCCCTGGCAGCAGGTTCTGTTCCCCGGTGCTCGCTCGGCCCACTGGCTGCGTGTCGCGTTCCGGGTGTCGGTGTGCTCGTTCGTCGCGACCCTGGTGTTGTTGACCTTGCTGGTCGTGAGTTAGGGGCGAAATCATGCGCATCGTCTGCTTGAACTGCATCACCGACTTCGAACTCAAGGAGTCCGGTCCCGGCTGGGTGAGCACGATCCGGCACAGCGGCGGCGGCTACGACAAGCGGGTCAGGACCTTCGCCGACCGCCTTTCGGCCCGCTGCCCCAACGGGTGCGAGCTCGACGCGGAACTGTTGGCGCGACCGACGAAGGTCGTCTCGTTCATTGGCGAGTCCGCGTCGTCGAAGAGCCATCTGATCGTTTCGATGATCTATTCGATGATGAACGATCCACTGCTGAATCGCGATTGCTCGATGACGATCTCGCAGCGTTCGGTGGCGCTGTGGGATCGGCTGCGCTACCGACTCGTCGACACCCGCCGCGCGCTCGACGCCACGGCGCCACGCCGAGTTGTGCACGCGGGCAGCGAAAATCGGCACGAGCCGCGCGGCGCGCGGTTCCGCCCCAGGCAGAACGGAGGCGACGAGGACGGCAACTCGCCGGGCGGGACCGGGCTCGAACCTCGGGTACCCCTGCTGGTGAAGGTGACCTCGCTGTATACGGGCGCCTCAGTCAATCTGGCGTTCATCGACGTCGCCGGGGAAGACATCGCCGACGCCGAGGTCGCGGCGAAGGTGAGTCCACACCTGGCGATCACCGACTTTCTGTGGTGCGTGGTGCCGTCCACCCTGAACAAGCGGTACCTGGCCCAGATGCGCGCGGGAGCGGGCGAGGTCGATCAGGCGAGCCTGGACAACGCGGTCGAGCACTCGCAGACAGTCGAGCGCACGATCTTGATGATTGATCAGGTCGCGGCGCTGTGGCGTGAGGCCAACGGATTTCCGCGCAACGTACCGATCGCGCGCGACGGCTTCCACGCGGCGACCATCGTCGCGAAGTCCGACCTGTTGTCGCTGCTCCAGTTCCCCGACATCGGCTCCGTCGCGCCGCCGTCCACCTGGGCCACCGACGACGGTGCGGACAGCGGCAACCTCTACAACCTGGGTCAGATCGCGCGGCGCGGCTGGGCGACCCGCGAGGTCGTGCGCTCCCTGTTTCCCGCGGTCGACGCGAAGATGGCGACCGAGTTCAGCGACAATCGGTACTTCCCGGTGTCGGCGGTGGGGTGCAGCAAACAGTCCGACGACTCCTTTCCCGTGTTCAAGCCGTTCGGGGTGGTCGATCCCGCCGTGCTCATGCTCAACTCGATCCATGAACTGCACGTGCCGCGATGAGCACGGAAGTCCTTTTCCCCCAGTTGATCTCAGGGTGGGCTCGGGCGACACTCGATTCCTCCGGCGCCGGTGTCGGGGTCGTGGCGCGTTCGGCGAACTGGCCTGACGAGCTCGGTCGCACGGCGCGTGAGCTCGGCCCGATGGTCACCCTTGTCGCCGATGCCGCGCAACCATTCGCGTTCGAGTTCACGCTCGGGCGGGGCGTGGCGGTCGTCGGGGTGAAGTCGCCGTCACGAGCCCGGCCCGGGACGTGTGTGAGCCATCTCGTCGCCGGGGATCCCGCCGTGCTCGACGGGTACACGGCGCTGCAGTTGTACGCGGCCGAGGTGTTCGTGCGTGAGCTGTCGAGTGAGGATCCGATGACGCCGACCGATCGCCTCGCCCCGCTCATCTGGTCGGGGCGAGCGCCCGGATTCGCCGACACGGTGGCCGCGATCGTGGACCGAGGGTGGTTGCCCGCGCTGATCGACGCCGTTCTGGCACAGGCTGATTCGGGTGGGCCCGACCTGGAGCTGTGTGTTGCGGGACTCGCGGAGGGCATCGCGATGTTGCGAGCGGTCTATGAGGTGTTGCCCCGTGCGCTGCTCGGCGAGCTCACCTTCGCGGCCGGCGCGACGCCGGTGCCGCCGTCGGGTTCGGGGCCGATCATCGTCGTCTCGGTGCGACCGGCGCGCGCGTCGGACAGCGGTCGGCGCCGAATCTGTCCCGACGAGCCCGGTGCGCCCGCCGGCCTCGGCGCGACGATTGTCCGAGCCTGGAAAACCGGAGTGGCACTGCCGGATCGGCTCGACAGTGTCGGCGACATCCAGCGCTGGTTGGACCGCCGAGCACTGCGTCGACTCGACCCCACCACCCTCGATGCCCGACAGCTTCGGCTGGTGCTGACCGACCCCGATCTGCCGACCCAGTGGCGTGATCAGGAGGGCGTGGTGGGGGCGATTCTCACTGCGGCACTGGCGGATTCCGTTCCTGCTGATGTACTGTCACGGTTTGTCGCGGCGCCGCCGCTGCGCGAGCGTGTCGAGCGGGACCTGAACGCGGGAATCGACTCCGGTCGCTACGGCCGAGAACACGCGCGAACCATCGGAACACGGCTCGGCCTCGACACCGCCACACTGCTGGGACGGGCGATCTCGGCGACGCTTGATCGCGGCGCGCCGATCTCGACGACCGACGCCGTCGACGTCTGGCCGCTGCTGATTCACCAGTGGAACCTCGACGGTGCGCCCCGGCGACGCGTCGGTGACCATCTTCGCACCCACCCCGTACTGCGGGTACACGCCGTGCGCGCGGGGAGCGATTCGCTGTTCGAGGCGGGTGTGCGCGCCGAACTGGACGATCCGCGCACTTCGGCACCGAGTACCGTGCTCGCGGAAGCGGTGTCGACGCAACCGCGGCGGACGGTCGATCTGCTGGTCCAGCGTGCGACGGGCAGTCGTTCGACAAGGGCCATTCTCGGCCCCGATCTCGACCTCGTCCTGCGCTCGGCACCCTCGCCCTCGATCGCGCGGCTCGTCACCGACATCGCCGTGCGCGGCCGCTGGCATCCGACCGCCGTCCTCGCCCTCGTATCCGAGCTGGATCTCGCCGCCCCTGACCTCGCGGCCGCGCTCGCACTGCTGCTGGCGCAGGCGAGCGTCCCGCATGCCATCGCGACCGCGATCGACCTGGACCCCACCGCGCGCGATCTGTCGATCCCGACGAAATACAGCGCACCACAGCATATTCAGTGGCTCGAGACCGCGCGTGTGTGGACGATCGGATCGCGGTCGCCCGCCACCGAGGTGGAGACCGACGCCGCACTCGACGACCTCCTCGCCCGAGATCAACCACCGTCGTGGCGTCGCCTGCGCCGAATTCGGGCGGCCGGAACCACCGCCCTCGCCGACGCCATGACCGCCGAACTGATCGAGAAGTGGCCGCCGCTGTGGCCGCGTGCCGTCTCCTGCGGCGACTACGTCCTGTTCGCCGCAGGACTGCGGGCCGCGTCGAAATCCCGAGACGCCGTGCGCCGCGCCCGGATCGTCAACCGAGCCGCCGGGTCACGGCTGGATTGGACCGCGCGCGTCCTCGCCGACCCGCCCGACCCGAGCGGCCTGACCACCGCGCTCGCCGGCCTGCGCGGGCGCCACCGAGCTACCCTGCTCGCCCTGTGCTCCGACGCGGGAATGCCCCCGGAATCACTGCTGCGCGGTGTCGCCGACCTGAACCAACCACCACCGGCCCTTCGGTCCGCCTTGCAACCCACCCTGGCCCGTGTCCTCGAACAACTCGACATACCACCACGACTTGCCCGCCGGATGCGCATCCGGCCGCGATGAACCGGCGGCGTCCCCGATCGCATCTCAGAGTTCATGCAGATACGCCGACGTGTGATCCGCCTTGGCATGGCGCTCGCCCTCTTGACGTCAGTCGCCGCGATGACGGGCTGCCTCCCGGAAGGCGACTCGCCGCCGTCGCGGGACTCGTTGTCGGACCCGGTGAACCCCGCCGACTACACCGGCCAGGACCCCTGCGCCGGCCGCAACGGTATCGGCCGGATGTGTAGGGTGGTCGCGGTAGCCCCGATCAGCGGCACCGACGCCGTGAACCCGATCGCCATCGCCCTGTCGACAGCGCCGTCCTACGAACTCCTGGTCGGCCTGCCCGACACCGTCGCCCGCTACTCGAGCAGCCTCGGCGACTACTACGAGGCCAGCGACGGTCTTGGCCCGGAGGGCACCTTCGTGGAGAAGCAGGAGAAGGGGCTCGTCGCGGCGACCGATCTGAGCGGTGACGGGGTGCCGGAGTTGATCTTCTGGATCGGCGGCGTCGAGCAGTCGGCACGGTACCGGGTCCTTACCGTGGTCGACGGCGCGTTGCGGATCGTCGCGGCACCCGGCGGGCAAGGAATGTACTCGGACGCTGAAACCTGGGCGATTTACGGCGGCCACGGCGCGAACTACGGAGCCTTCCGGTGTGCCCCCGATCAGCCGGGCACGATCACGCGGCTTGGCGGCGACTCGATCGGCGATACCGCGGCGAGCGGTTACGAACTGGACCACCACTTCCGCGACGCGAACACCTGGCAGCAGGGCACTTCACGCGACAATCAACCGATCCCCGCCTACGCCCACGCCGCCCTCGTCCCCTTCGACTGCCCACACACCGAACGCCGCGTCCCCGCCGGCACCACCGACAAGACCGACCCGTTCCACGACTCCCCGGCGGACCCCGCGACCCCCGCCCAACCCTGCGCCGGCCTCACCCTGCCCGATGGCCGAGCTGCCGAGATTCGCGCCCTCACCGGCGAAATCACCTGCGCCCGAGCCGAACAGATCTACACCGAGTACCGCGACCACCCACCGGCAACGGCGGGCAACACCAACTGGATCGCCACCCCGGACTGGATCTGCTCGACACCGACCGCGGGCACGAACACCAGAACCGGCCGCGTCGCCTCCTGCGCGGACGGCACAGCCGTGAAGACCTGGACCTTCGAAGTGCACCTCGTCCAGTGACCGAGTCCGTCGGTCATCGCTTCGACGCGATATCAGTGCACTGAGTTGTCTGCAAGAGCCGCAACATTTTTCATTGCGCGGGGGGTCTCGAGGAATCAGGAGTGGCGTTGCCGCGCTTGAACCGATTCCAGCTCGAGCCGCATCTCCACTATGTCCGATGATTCTCCGCCGCAATCGTGGCAGAACACAAGGGGATAGAAATGAACGCGCTCTTCCTGGGATCCGCGATCCTCAATTCCGGCTCAGCCTTGGCCGCGAACGCCACCGCCGCCCTGGCCAACCTGGTCTACATCATCGAGAACCTGGGCCGGTAGTTCTACTGGAATAGGTGCGCGCGCCACCAGCGACCGCACCTACCAGGCGAATAGCGCTTACCGCGCATCTTGATCAGTACAACCTCGTTCGCCGAATTCGCAGGGGGCGTCGTGAAAATAGTTCTCTCGGTCCTGACCGCAATTCTCATCAGCTCGGCACCCGCTGGCATCGCTCGTGCTGATGACTACGACGCTGTCTACCACGGGCCATTCGACACCAGGTGTGAGTGCCGCCAGAAGTCCCGCGAGATGGGCATTCGAATTCCCTACGATTCCGACGGAAACCCCGGAATCGCCTTGATTCCCGAGTGCTTCGTCGGCATCGACCAGCGTTGGTATCTCAAGAACTAGGGGCGCCGATCGTGCCGCTAACAGCCGTTCCCATCGAGCAGGGTGGTGTCACGCGGGAGCCATCTCGACGGGTCGGAGGTGGCTGCCGCAGTACATCCTCGGGCGAGGGCGCGGTCGGTGTCGAGGTCCCAGCGGCGTACCGTTCCGTCGGTGCCGGTGGTGACGAGGTGGGTGCCGGTGGGTTCGAACGACGCGGTGGTGGTTGTGCCGTTGTGGCCCTGCAGGATTGCGTGCGGGGTGAAGGCGCCGTCGTTGTCGACGGTCCAGACGCGGGTGATGCCGTCGTCGCTCACGGCGGCGAGCAGGTGGCTGTCGGGGCTGAAGGTCAGGGTGCTGATGAGGTGGCGTAGTCCTGCCGAGCGCTGATCGGTCGCGGCCGGGTGCAGCAGGGCCAGGTCGGCGATCGGGTCTCGGTTCACGCGCAGATCCGGCGCGATCGTGTGGACCTTGATCTGCCCGGAGTCGGTGGCGTAGACGAGAAATCGCAGGTCCGGGCTGAAAGCGACCGCTGAGATGTCGGTCTCGAACAGGTCCGAGGGGCCGGGGTCGTTGTCCGCGAGATTCCACACGATCAGCTCGTTGGTATAGGCGTGGGCGGCGAGCATCGAGTTCGCGCCGAAGGCGAGTCCGTCGAGGACTTCGCCCTCCGGTACGGCAACGGGCGGGAGTGGTCGCCAGTCACGGGTGTCCCACAGTCGGATTGTCTGATCATCGAAAGCGACTGCGAGAGTGTTGGTGTCGCCGCTGACAGCGATGTCGACCACCGGTGTGGCACTCAGGGTGACGATCGAGGAGGTGGTCGTGTCGAGCGCGGACACACCGTGTCGCCCACCGACGATGAGGAAGCGATCGCCCGCGGCGAAGGCCAGGGCGACCGGCTCCCGCCAGCGTGGATCGAACCGGCGTCGATGCCCGGAGATCGCGTCCCACTGATGCACGCTGCCGTCGGTCGCCGCGACAGCCACGGCACCGCCGAGACCGTGCGCCAGTGCGCGCACCGGCGCGATCGGATGTACGGCCCGCAGCGCCAGATCGGAGGTGTCCCAGATCCCCACCGACCCATCCGAGCTCGAGGTGAGCAGTTTCGTTCCGTCCTCGGTGAAAGCGATGCGGTGAATGGACTTACTGTGTCCGACCAGCGTCGTGAACGGTCCTACTCCGGAGTCGGCGTCGTAGAGTCGCACGGTGCGGTCGTCGAGACCGATGGCGAGCACGGACCCGTCTCGACTGAAGTCCAGGCCCCACGCGGCCGAATCGAACTTCTCGGTCCATATCTCCCGCACCCCGTCTTTCAGGCTCCACCAGGTGGTCCAGCCGGTGGCGTCGGCGGCGATCACGCTCTGCCCGTCGCGGCTGATACCCAGCGCGACCGCTTTGCGGTCCGCCCACGGTCGGGGGAGCGTGATCGGGTCCGCGTCGACGTGGCGCCACACCTGTACCGGCCCCGTACCGGCGACGGCGAAAGCTCCCGAATCCGTCGCGAAGGCCAGCGGGCCCGCGATGTCGGGGATATCACCACGGGGCCCGGCCACGGGTTCCAGTGTGGTGGCGTCGAAGAAGCGAATATCGGTGGGGCCGTCGCGGTTGTAGGCGAACGCGGCCAGGACGCGCCCGTCCGGGCTGAACGCCAGATTGGCCATCCCGCCTTCGATATCGCGAACTTCACCGACCAGCGTGTAGTCCACGGTGCTCCAGACCCGAAGGGTCTCGTCCTCGGCGTTGGCTACCCGCTTGCCGTCGCGGCTGAACGCCATTGCGGAGCCGCCGTATTCGCCGTTGCGCCAGCGATGCAGTTCCTGGCGTGTCCGCGCGTCGAACAGTCGAACGAACCCGTCATAGCTCGATGCCGCGATCAGCGTTCCGTCGGGACTCGACGCCACGCCGTAGAGCGGCTCCTTGCTCGCCGGGATCCGGCCGAGAAACCGGTCGGCCTGGGCTTCGAGCAGGGCGCTGCGGGTCTGGACGTCGGGCTGCGAGCGGAACGCTTGAACCGCGAGCAATCCGCCGACGTCCGGCGCCCCGGAGCGCACCGCGTACGACGCCGAGGCTTGCTCGTGCGCGTGCGATACCCGGAACTGCTCGGCCTCCGCGCGTGAGGACTGCACCGCGACAAGCGTCGCGGCGATCGACACGACAGCGACGAGAAACAGCGCCCCGACCAGCGCGTAGAGGCGTCGCACCCGCCACAACTCGGCCCGTGCCACAGCCTCGTGGTGCGCGGCGCTCACCGCCAGATACTCACCCTCGGCCACGGTCAACCCCCGCCGACGACCCGGCTTGCCCAACCACAGCTGGTACTCCTCGGTCCGGGCGGCCGTGAGCAGCGTGGAACTGTCCGACCGATCCCAGGCCCGGACGAAAGCCATGAGGCGCAGGTGCAGCGCGTGCCCTTCGGCGTCCTCGGCGAGCCAATCCCCGAGCCGCTGCCACGCGTGCAGCAGGGCCTCGTGGGTGATCTGCACCCCGCCGTTGGTGGTGGTGAGCAGGCGGGCCTCGACGAAGTGATCCACGACCGTCGCCGTTGTCGCGCTGTCGATGTCGGACCAGATCAGTTCGGTGGGGTCGACCACGATGCGAGCCAACGCGGTGTCGCCGCGGTGCACCGCGCGAACGAACAGCCGCTCACACGCCGCCTGCGCCTGCTCGGAACCGAGCCCGTCCCATACCTTCTCCGCCGTCTGCTCGACTGCGGTCCGGATGCCTCCGGCACTGCGGTAGTTCTCGACAGTCAGTACTGCCGAGGCGGTGGTTCGACCCACCCAGGTCGCGTGCAACGCGTGCGACAGCAGCGGGAGCGCGCCCGGGTCGTGCGCGCCGCCACCGGCGACGGCCAGTTCGTCCAACAGCACGCTCAGCAGCGCGGGCTCGACGGTCACCTCGGCGCGTTTCGCGGGCAGCACGATGGACTGCTCGAGCTGCTCGCGGCTCATCGGCCCCACGGCCACCGCGTCTTTCGAGATCGGCTCCCGTAACGCGGGGACGTCCAACGCGCGTTCGAAGAAGTCGGCGCGCAGCGCGAAGATCACGACGGTGCCCGCTTCCGTCACCGCCACGAGTCGGTCCACGAACTCCTTCGGCGAAACCGGGTGGGCATCGGAATTCTCCGCGGCCGCGCGGTAGGTCCACAGCTCCTCGGCCTGGTCGATCACGACTACCGACGGCGGGCCCTCCGACGAGGACGCCGCAAGTGCAGAATCGAGGCGACCGACCGGATCCGCGCCCGGCGCGAAATACCGCACCGGCACAGTGAGTTTCGGTCGCAGCCCGGCTTGCAGCAACGACGTCTTGCCCGATCCCGACGAGCCGAGCACCCCGATCAGGCGCGGTCCCTCGCCGGCCAGCGCGCGCTCGACTCGCGAGCGGAGATCTTCGATCAGATCGTCGCGGCCGAAGAACAGCGCGGCATCCTCCAGACGGTACGGCTCGAGGCTGCGGTAAGGCGAGTTCGTCGGACGCGCGGGACGGGCGGTACTCCGGAGCCGGTTCGCGGCCTCCCACAACCGATCGAACTCCTCGGCCGCGTCGCAGGTCCGCAGCACCGCCGCCAGGTAGGCGGCGGCGTCGATCGCGGGCACGGCCTTACCGGCGTACCAGCCGCCCAGCGTCGGCGCGGGGACACCGGCCCGGTCGGCGACCTTGCGGATGGACAGACCCGCGGCCATTCGGATCCTGGTCAATTCCGCACCGAGCTGTTCGCGTGATTCGATTTGCAGGACAACGACATTCGGTGAATCCCCACCCATACCATGCACACCGTTATTGAACACGACCTGACGCCTCGGGGTGCGAGGATCCGCGCGACAGCACCTCCTCGCACCGCCGAGCGTCTGTCCTCGGGGTAGCCCGCCTCGTCAGGCGGCCGCACCCAGTTCGGCGCGGGTGATCTCCCGCAGCAACGGCATGCCCTCCGCGCTGAGTCTGCGGATCGTGCCATCGGGGACCGACAGCATCCGCGCGACCTCCATGATCGTTCGTCGGTCGTAGCCGTCGGGTGTGACGACGAAAATGGTCGCGAATACGGTCCGGTATTTGTCCGGCATCCGGGCGAGTAGCGCGGCATAGAATTCGACGGTGTCGAATAGGGCGAAACTGTCCGTCGCGGAATCCCCACCCGCGCCCGCCAGCAATTCGTCATCATCGACTCGCCAGCCCGCGTCGCGTTTACGCGCGCTCTCGCGCCGCATCAGTTCCTTCACTTTCCACCGTCGCACATTGACTTCCACATACACCCGCCAGCTCCGCACCGGCTCTGGCGGAAGCGGTTTCAGCACCAGATCCTCGGCGACTCGGGACGCGATGTCGTCCGCGTGCGGGCGCAGGTGCGGGGCGAGGGAACTGCGAGCGCACCGTTCGGCATACCGGGTGATCTCGGCCAACTGGGCTCCGAATACCCACTCGAACACCCGAGACTGCTCGTTGGGTGGTACCTCGGCCAGGTGTCGTCCGAGCCATTCGGTGTAGGGATGGTCTGTGGCGTACATGCGGGACTCCATCGATCTCGACCATGGGGGACACCAGCACCTTTCGCGGTGTGGTTCCTCGACGATGGCCGTGCGACCGGGGTCTCGCCCAGCGATTCCGCGGGGTCCGTACAACTCCATACGCCCAGCTCAGGGCGGGTATGCGGCGCCCAGACCCTCGAGATTCAACTTTCGCGAGTTGCATCGTCGAAGGTCGGGGCACCTTTCACTGTTTTTCTAGTACACCGCGCGAACGGACTGCGTGGGCAGTGGAGTCGGGCCGGAGTACCCCGGGGGAACGATCTTGGCCGAACCCTCGGAACACTCGGCGTTCGAGAAGACCTCCCACTCTCGATCGGTCCCGTTTTCTACGTAGCGTGCTGTGTCCGGTGCGAGGCTGTAGCATCTGCCGTCGCTGGGGATTCCCCAGGAAATACTGTATTGGTCGATGTCTTGATCGTAGAGACAGAAGTTCTGGTAGCACGGGGGATTTCCCGCGGTCGCGGTCGCGGTTGCTGTGGTGATACCGGTCAACGCGGCCAATGCCGTGATGATCGCCATGTATCGGGTGATTCGGTGCGTGGTGACAGACATGGTTCCTCCGGAATTCTCGTGCTTCGTGGATTTATCGAAGATGCTTGAATCGAGCGGCGTGTCAGGTCGACGGTTCAACCGCGACCGGCGAGCAGGACCGCGCCGCCCGCGAAGGTGACCAGGGCCGCGAATCCGCCGAGGAGGAATCCGCCACTGGCGCTGTCGGGGCCGAGTTCGTCCAACATCGACAGGCCGATCATCGTGGCCACGGCGAGGACGAGTCCGGCGACGAGTGTGCCGATCGCCGCGATGGTGATCAAATTCCGCGTGCTGGCCGCAATTCCGATAATGCCGAGTGCGGCCGCGGTGAGGCCGCCGAGTAGATAGAAAATCACTGCCGCCGAGGCGGATCCGCTGATGGATCCGCCGATACCGGAGTCGGCGAGTTCGCCGAGGGTGAAGGTGCGGTAGTAGATCTTCACCCACGGCACGGTGATCGTGATCAGCGCGAAAGCCGCACCGGTGACCGCGACGCCACCGCCCCATTTGGCCGCGGCCGTATTGCGTTGGGCGGGTGGAAATCCCATCGTCGGCCGCGGTGTGATGGGCCTGGGGTTATCGGGATTCGTCATTATTCTGTTTCTCCCATTCGGCATTTGCGATCAGCGCACATCGGCTCGATCGATCAGTATCGGTGCGGGCGCGACTGCCCTGCTGACAACTCAGATGCCGACGGCGACGGCCTCGGTTCAGCGCTCGGCGAGGTGTCGGGTAATTACCTGATACCGCGCGCCGCGCGCCGTTGAGATCCTCATTTCGGGTGCATTTCACCTGGTCGGACGTACTCGCACCGAGAAGAGGACGACCGCATCCGTATTCGGTGATCGAGGCAGGACGGCGACTACGCCGTGGGATCGGAGGGCAAGATGTCGACGGAGTGGGGCTCGAGTGCCGCGGACCATCCTTATACGCGATGGCTCGGGCGGCGTCTGGACGAGGCACCGCGCAACGAACAGACCAGGATCTTCGAGTGGGTATTCGGGGCGACGCTGCCCGAGATCACGCAGTTCGCCGAGCGATGCGCCTATCGGTCGCTCAGTCCACGGTTCCGCGCGCACTGCGACGATATCGCCTCCCGAGTGGCCTACGACCTCGTGATGAAACCGCTTCCCGCGCAGCCCGTTCAGAGCTGGCGGGCCTATGTGGAGGGCAATGTCGGGCGGTGGAAGGTCAAGGAACTGCTGCGACGCGAGGGCGCCCGGAAACGAGACGCGGGCTGGCAGGTCGATGATCCAGAGGCGGTGGCGCGCCTGCGCTGCGAAGAACACTGCGACGGCATCGGATTGGTGGAGGCCGGTGATCTGTGTGCCAGGATGCTCGCCCGAATGCCAGGGAAGTATCAGCGGGTATTCGCGAACATCTTCGTCATCTCCGGCGACGGCTACGACCGGCGCACGATCATGGAGGTCGCGCGCATCCTCGCGATTCCCGATGGCACCGTGCGTCGGATCAGCTCGGAGGGAATGCCGCTGCTGCGGGCGATCGCCAGGGAAGAACTGGGCGACGCGGCCTGATGCTTGCTCGGGGGCGTGGCATTTCTCGGCCGATCACGCTCGGATTGGCTAGGTTTGGCATCGTGGAGCCTGGCCTGAAGCTGACGTATGACGGTGTCGTTCGGGAAGGAGTCGGGCTCGCACTCGGTTTTCGTCACGTGGTGTGCCTGACGGCATGCGCGGCATGGTTTCTCACGGCGTTGACGCCGGTGTCACGCGCGATAGCGGTCACGGTGCTGCTGGTGTGGTCGTCATTCCGATTGTGGGATCGGCGTGACGGCCCAGGGTGGGAGTCGGCCGACTTGCTGGTGATCCTCGCGTTCCTCGCGGGTCCTGCGGTGACGTCGTCTTCGATGAGCACCGTGGACGACGTCGCCTTTCAGGTGGCCGGAGCGGCTGTCATCTCCTTCGGGGTTGCTGTGTCCTGGTCGGTGTCGGCCCTATGCTGCGCGGCCATCGTGTCCGCGCTGCTGGTCGGGTGTCGGGATGTGTCGAATCTTGGTGTGGGAGAGGCACTGTCGTCGTATCCGATCCAGTTCTTGGTCGTGGCAGCAGTTCTCGCGACAGGCGTACGGCAGATCGTGCTGCGTGCCGCCGCCGCCGTGGACTCCTCGCAGGCGGCGTTGACCCGCGCTCGAATCGATGCCGTGGTCGCGGCGGCGCGGCGGCGTCACGAACGGGAACAGTGGGCGATTCTGCACGACACGGCGGCTTCGACGCTCATGCTCATCAGCACCGGGGCCCCGGTCGCGGTCGATCGGATTGCCGCCCAGGCCGGTAGCGATCTGGCCGTGCTCGAAGCCGGTGTCCCGGTCTTCGTGGACTCCGGTGGATCGCCGGTGGAAGTGGTGGCAATGCTGGCAGAGCCGGTCCGCCAATGTCGTGTGCCCGTCGAGATCGGTGGACAACCACAGCTGTGGCTGCCCACCGCATTGGCGTGGGCGGTCGTCGCGGCGGTCCGGGAGGCACTGACGAATGTCGAGCGGCACGCCGAAGCCAGCAAGGTCACGATCGTCGTGGCCGAACAGCAATTGACGTTGTTCGACAACGGGATCGGTATTGCCGATGGTTCTGTGCGATCGACGCTCAGGCACGGGATCCGCCGATCGATCATGGAGAGGATGTCTGCCGTGGGCGCCACCGCCACTGTGACCGGCGCGGTGGGGAAAGGAACTACCGTCGAACTGTCGTGGCTGGCTGATACCACCGAGCGCGGGCCGACCGAACCCGGCCACGACCGCGACGCCATCGATGTCGGTCGTCTCGAAGCCGGGCTGATCGTCGGGGTCGCCGCAATCTGTATCGGCGATATAGCGCTGCAACTGAGCCGACTGATCGGGCATCCGGGGCCGATTCCGCCCGCGTGGGTGCATCTCCTACTGGCCGCGGTCAACGTTGTGTGCGCGGTCGTCGCGGTGGCGATCCCGCGCCGCAGCCCGAGGACCAATATGGCACTCATGGCCACCATCGTCGCGATCTCGGTGCTGCTGTGCGTCTGGGTTCCACCTAGCCAGACCGGCCTGAACTGGTCGGTCGGGGTGACCGGTTGGACGATTGTCGCGCTCGGGCTTCGTAGATCGAGCCGGGTGACGACTGGCACCGTGCTGATCTGGTGGACGCTTGTCAGCGGTATTGTCGTGTACGGCACACCCAGTTTGGGGAAACTGTCCTACATGCTGTACCTGACGGCGGGCGTGATGTATCTGCAAATCGCGCTGGTCAGTTTCGGGTCGTCTCTGCACCGCGTGGTGCGTCTTGTCGCCGAGCAGGAGGCACAACGGCGCGCGGTCGTCGCGGCGGCGGCAGTGGACACGGAGCTGAATCACGAATGCGAACGGCGCTACCGGCGGCAGCTGAAATCGTTGTTGCCGATGCTGCGCGGGATCGCCGAGGGCACACTGCGCCTGGATTCGTCCGAGGTGCGGTGGAACGCGCACACCGAGTACTCGCGGCTGCGGCGACTGTTGGACCGGGTGGACAGCATGGACCACCCGTTGTTCGCCGATATCCGTGACGCGATCGACGACGCGGAGGCGCGCGGGGTGAACGTCGTCATCGACACGTCGTCCGAACTTCCTGAGCTGTCCGGCGCGGACCGCGAGGTCGTGGCCGAAGCGATTCGAATCATGCTCGCGGGCAGCCGATCTCGCGCGCGACTGACGGTGGTGCGCGAAGACGACGATGTCGCGGTGAGTGTGGTCTGTGACGCGGTGGGCGTTGACCTCGAGCCGAGAGTCGACCAGCGACGCGTCAGCACCCAGTTGATCGTGGACGAGGACGCCGGTACGGCGTGGTTGCGGCTGCGCTGCCACCAGCCTCTGGGGGAGCTCGTTCCGGTCTGACCCGGAACGGCTCAGTTCACTTCGCGCACCACTATTTCCATCGCGGCGGCCAGCGCGAAGCATCCGTGCCGCGCGGCCTCGGCGGGAAACGACCAGGCGCACTCGGCGACGAGGTCCGCGCCGAAGGCGGTGTGGCAGGCGTCGTATCCGGCGTTGCCCATCCTGTCCATGCAGTGGTCGTGGCGCGCGCAGGCCCCGCGGAAGTCGACGCCGGGAAGATCGTTGCCGAAGACGGTGCAGTAGTCGTGCAGGGCACCCTTGGACGGGTCGTAGTCGTAGTCGGCCGGAACCGGGACGGCGTTGCCGCCGGATCCGGGCACGGCGTTCGCCGCGCCGGTGCCGAGCAGGGCCAGCGTCGAGAGGACCGCGACCAGGGACCACCGGGCAACGCTGCTCACAGCTCGTCCGCCGTGACCAGTCCGTCTTTGATCGCGCGGGCCACCAGGGCGGCCTTGGTCGGCGCCGGCCTGCCGACCGCGGCGTATTTCGTGCGGATTCGGGCCAGGTGGGTGTCCACCGTCTTTACCGACAGGTACATCTGTTGGGCGACCATCACTTTCGACTCGGTCTGGAACCAGATCAACAGCACCTCACGCTCGCGTTCGGACAGTTTCGGGCGGATCGCGGCTCGGCCGGAATGCATGGCCTTCGCCATGGTCGGGCTGTGATACGGCTGATCGGTTACCGCCGCGTGTAATGCCTCGACCAGTCGATCGCCACCCTCCTCCTTCGACAGGTAGGCCGCCGCGCCGCGCTCGAGACAATCCAGAACGGTATCGGGGTCGGTGCGATGCGAGTACACCACGACGCGACGGTCCTCGGCGCTGAGCCGCGCCACGACACTCAAATCCAGTGGGCGACCGGGGAACTGAAGGTCGAGAACGATGGCGGTCGTCGTCGGCGCCGACTCCGCGTCGAAGAATTCCTCGGGATCGGCGAACTCCGCGACCACCTCGATCGGCGGGTCCGCCCGCGCGCACCAGCCGCGTATCCCGTCTCGAACGAGCGGGTGATCATCGATGATCGTGACTGAGATCATCCGGTGTTCCTTCAGCTGGGAGGAGTAGTGGCAATCCGCCTCGCCAGCATAGCCACCCGCCCCAGAATCACACGGGGACAAATGAATTCGCGCAACTCATCGGGAGTGACCCCGTCAGTGGGTGTGCGGCGCGTTCTTCGTGACGTGCGTGGGCCCGTGCGAGTCGGCGCAGGGGTGGGAGTCGCGGTTGCCGATGTCGAGGATCTTCGGGCTCGCGTGGTCGACCTGGAGCGTCACGTGTTCGATGTGGTGGTCGTGGTCGAGCATGTGGGCGATGTCCTCGCGGACCGCGTGGCAGTCGTGGCCGGGCTGGACCAGCACGTGCGCCGAGAGGGCGGGGGAGCCGGAGGTGATCTCCCAGATATGCAGGTCGTGGACCTCGGTGACGCCGTCGCGGTCGGCCATGTCGCGGCCGATCTCGTCGGGGTCGAGGTGTTCGGGGGCGGCCTCGAGGAAGATCCGGCTCGACGCCCGGATCAGCCCGATGCCCGCCTTGACCATCAGCACCACCACGATCAGCGTGGCCACCACGTCGGCCTGCACCCAGCCGGTGAGGATGATGACCAGACCGGCCACAGCGGTGGCGATGAACGCGTACAGGTCGTTGAGGATGTGCTGGTAGGCGCCCTCGACATTGAGGCTGGTGCGATCGGCGCGGCTGATCATCCAGGTGGCCAGCACGTTCACGCCGATGCCGACGACGGCGGTGATCAACACCAGCAGGCCGTGCACCTCCGGCGGCTCGAACAGCCTGCGGATCGCCTCGTAGGCCAGCCAGATCGCCAACAGCAGCAGCGTCAGACCGTTGGCCTGGGCGGACAGGATCTCGACGCGTTTCCACCCGAAGGTCATCCGGCCGGTCGCCGGGCGGGCCGAGAGTCGGATCGCCCACAGCGCCAACACGATCGAGGCGGCGTCGGTGGTCATGTGCGCGGCATCGGAGAGCAGGGCCAGCGATTGCGCGTAGATACCGACGGCCACCTCGCCGAGCAGGAAGATGACGATCACCGCCAACGCCCCGGCCAACCAGCGCCGATCGCTGGTGGCCGACACCTTGTGGTCGTGCCCGTGCCCTGCGCCCATCGAATCCATCCTCTCCCTGCTGTTCGATCGAGGCAATCGTATGCACACATCGCTATGTATGCAATTCCTTCGTGATCGATCGCGATCGTCGCTGGTCACCGGTGCTCCAGCGTAGGCGGGGGAGGGGCGAAGTGCGGTCAGGGGCGCCAGCCGGAGGTGGCCAGCCACGTCGGCAGGTCCTGGAGGTCCGGGTGCTCGGCGCGCAGGGCGGCGAGGTCGAGTTCCTCGTCGGGGCGTTCGTTGAAGAAGGCGAACATCTTGGCCACCTGCTCGTCGAAGGCGCGCACCGCCTCGATCGGCACCTGGAAGCTGCGCGCGGGCAGACCGGCCGCGCCGCCGAACGCCGCGGCGATCTGCGGCGGGGTGAGACGGTCGCCGGCGATGGACAGGGTGCGGCCCAGGTACTCCCGCGGGCGGGTCAGCGCCAGCGCGGCGAAGGCGCCGATATCGCGGACCGAGATCAGCGACAGCGGAATATCCGCGCGCACAGCCAGATTCAGTACCAGCGTGCCCGAATCGTCGAGCACCGGGCGGTTGAAGGAGGCGAAATTGTCCATGAAGAAGACCGGCCGCAGGATCGTCGCCGGAATCCGCTGCGCGGTGAGGTAGTCCTCGAGATGTTCCTTGGCCGCGTAGTACTCCACGCCCGAGTTCTGCCCCGCGCCCCGCAGGGAGCTGTACACCAGGTGCTCGATCCCGCTGTCGCGTGCCAGGTCGATCACGGTTTCGCCGCGCCGCTGTTCGGCGGCGATGCCCGCCGCGGTGATATTGACGCCCTCCATCATGGTCAGCATCAGGAACACGCTGCGGCTCCCGTCGAGCGCGGCCTTCACACTGGCCTCGTCATCGAGATCACCCACTACCAGCTCCGCGCCCTCGGCCGCCAACGCCTTCGCCGCCGCCGACTCCGGGTTCCGCACGAAAGCCCTGACCTGCCTGCCCTTTTCGAGCAGCGCCCGGCTCGTAGCCCGTCCCTGCTGCCCCGTCGCCCCGATCACCAGCACGGGTCCGTTGTCGTTACTCATCGTCGTACTCCCTTGTCTCGGATGACCTTTCGTGATCACCTCGTGAATACGACGGTAAAGCGGTGCGCGCCGCTGGTCCTGGCACCGATACTGCTACCCAGAACAACGCTGTTCGCAGAGACGAACGGAGCATCATGAGCGAGAATCGCCGCGCGGAACTGGCCGCCTTCCTCCGCGCCCACCGCGCCCGCCTCCACCCCACCGACGTCGGCCTCCCCCACGACCTCGAACCAGGCCGCCGCCGCACCCCCGGCCTGCGCCGCGAGGAGGTCGCCGAACTCGCCGGGGTGAGTCTGACCTGGTACACCTGGCTCGAGCAGGGGCGCAGGATCAGTACGAGTTCGCAGGTGATCGACTCGCTCGCGCGGGCCCTGCGGCTCGACGACCCCCAGCATCGGCATCTGCGCAGGCTCGCCGATCTCGCGGAGCCGAAGGCGGTGGTCGCGACCGCGTGCGATGGGCAGCGGTGGCAGCGGTTGGTGGACGCCCTGTCGCCGAGTCCGGCGGTGATTCATGACGGGCGGTTGGACTTCGTGGTCTGGAATCGGGCCTTCGCGGTGGTGCGGACCGATCCCGCGCGGTTGGCGCCGGGACAGCGAAACCTGCTGTGGTGGATGCTGACCGACGCGGAGAACCGGGCCGCCATGCGCGACTGGGAGCGTGCGGCGCGTGCGATCGTCAGCCAATTGCGCGCAATCGTCGGTAGTCGGCCCGACGACGCGCGGCTGGCGGGCTTGGTCGCCGCGCTCACCGTGCACAGCGCCGAGTTCCGTACCTGGTGGGCCGACTACGATGTCGCCGAATTCCGGCCCACCACGGTGGGTCTCACGCATCCGAGTGCCGGTGAGCTCGAACTCGAGCTGTTCCAGTCGCGGCCCGTCGAGGACCCCGACCTGCTGCTGGTCGTGCAGCGGCCCGCGACCGATGACGACCTGCGTCGAGTGCGGTCCCTGCTCGATCAGTCCTGATCGGGCCAGGTTTCGGCGATGATCACTCGGCCGGTCGCGTACGTCGCGGCGACGGTGTCGCTGGGATAGGTCGGCCAGAACGAGACCGCGCCGGTGGCCTTGTCGATGACGTAGACCGAGCCGCCGATCGGCACCGGGCGGTCCGGGGGCGCGTGCAGGGGGGCTACGGCGAAAACGGTGAAGCCGCTGGTGAATTCGATGATCTCGCGGGTGTGACCTGGCAGTTCGGCGGGGAGGTGTTCGGCCGCGATCCGGCTGGCCTCGGCCAGGTCGACCGGCGTCTGCGCGTCGGTCGGGTACGCATGGATGTCCACCCTGCGATCGTGCCCGGTTGGTCCGGAAAATGGGCGGTCACGGGAAAAGAAGCGAGCCCGGCTGCCCTGCTCCCCCCTCCTGGAGCAGGCCCCGCCGGGCTCGCGAAGAAAGCATCGCGCGTGGGCCAAGGAGTCTGCTGAACACTTACTTAAGGCGCGGCGTTGTCATCGGCGGCCGCCGGTGCGATAACCCCATATGACGGACAATTCCTGCGGCGCGCACTGCGCGGGCCTGTGCACCAGGGACGGGTTGGCACAGGTGCTGGCCACCGATCGCGGTCTGCTGCACTGGCGGGCGATGCGCAGCCTCAACGACACCGGGCTGGCCGAGCACGCGGTGCAGGAGACCCTGCTGCGCGGGTGGCGGGCGTGCCGGGAGTTCGACAGTCGCAAGGGCAGCGTGCGCACCTGGCTGTTGGCGATCGAACGCAATGTCATCATCGACATCGTGCGGGCCCGCGCGGTGCGCCCCGGCGATGTCGGCTGGGACGACATCAACGACGTATCCGTGTGTGGCGGACCGGATTTCGCCGATGGTCTGGTCGACGGGCTGCTCGTCGACCAACTGCTGTCGCGGCTGCCCGAACCGCAGCGCGCGGCGGTCACCGAGGTGATCCTGCACGATCGCGGCTATCGGGAAGTCGCCGCCGATCTCGGGGTGCCCGTCGGCACCGTGAAGACGCGCGTGCACTACGCGCTGCGCTCGCTGCGACAGTTGCCCGATGTTGCCTGACGGTGACCATCGAACCGGCCATTAGGGTTTAGACCTGGGGTTTCCTCTTTATTCCGCCTGTCACATTTCGGTAACCAACCTTGCTTCGCGGTAACACAAGTTGCGACAGTTAACTACTGGGTTTGGTGTTACCAGGTGTTACCAATGGGAAGGGAGGGGCGCTCCGGTTCCCCGGGCGCCGACCGAACATGCAACCAAACATCATCAGGACCGGAATCTGCGCCACCCTCTCCGCCGCGGTGGTGGTGTCGCTGTCGGGACTGGTCCCGGTTACCGCCCACGCCGCCCCGGAACCGGCGACCAGCGACCAGCTCGCCGGCAAGACGATCTTCCTCGACCCCGGTCATCAGGGGTCCGGTCATACCGAGGATCTGAACCGCCCGGTCGACAACGGGCGCGGCGGCACCAAGGCCTGCCAGACCACCGGCATGACCTCGCTCAACGGCATCCCCGAACACACCATCAACTGGGACGTCGCCCAGCTGGTGAAGGCCTCGCTACAGGCGCTCGGCGCACAGGTGGTGCTCAGCCGCGCCGACGATGTGGGCTGGGGCGGCTGCGTCGACGATCGCGCCCGCGCGGCCAACGAGTCCGGCGCCGATGTGGCGGTGAGCATCCACGCCGACAGCGCGGGCCCCGACCAGCACGGATTCCACCTCATCGTGCCCGAACTCCCGATCCCCGACCCCGTTGCCGACCAGGCCCAGTCCGGGGGCGGACGGGTCGCGGCAGCCGCGGTGCGCGACGCCTACCTGGCCGCCGGTTTCTCACCCGCCAACTACGCGGGCGTGACGGGCGGCCTGCAGACCCGCGCCGACGTGGCCGGGCCCGCGCTCACCCAGGTCCCGCTGGTGTTCGTGGAGATGGGCAACGGGGCCAACGCCGACGACGCCGCCCGGCTGGAAACCCGCGAGGGGCAGCTCGAGCACGCGGTCGCCATCGCCACCGGAGTGGTCGGGTTCCTGCTGAACAAACCGATCCCCGCGTCCGCGCCCGCCCGGGTGCCCGCGCGCGCCCCGATCGCCGAACCGGCCGAGGTGCCCGCGCGCACGGCCCCCGGTGCGGGTTCGCGCAACACCGCACCCGAAACCCCGGCCGAACCCGCGCCGAGCACCCCGAAGAAGCGCGGCACCACCCCGCAGACCGAGACGACGCCGCAGGAATCCGAGTTCGACCTGAGCGTGCTCGGCGGTCCGATCACCGCCGTCATGACGCTGCTGATGCCGCTGGCCGAGGCACTGGGCATGGACGAGTCGACCATCCCCGGTCAGCTGATCAATCTCGTGTACACGCTGGTGGGGTTGGTCTTCGGGCCGGTCTGACACCTCGCGTCACCGCCCGCCCACTCCCGACCGGGGGTGGGCGGGTGTGCTGTGCGGGCTGGTCTGCCGGGGTCGCGGGGCAGGTGGCAGCATGGGTTCGGTGATTCCTGTCGTGATCGTTGCTGGGTTTCTCGGCTCGGGCAAGACGACCCTGCTCAACTACCTGCTGCGCAACAATCGGGGGACCCGGATCGGAGTGGTGGTCAACGACTTCGGCGCGGTGAACATCGACGCGATGCTGGTGGCCGGGCAGGTCGACGCGATGGTCTCGCTCGGCAACGGGTGCGTGTGCTGCGCGGTGGACGTCTCCGAACTCGACGACCTGTTCGGTCGCCTGGCCCAACCCCGCAGCGCGGTCGACGTGATCGTGGTCGAGGCGAGCGGGCTGGCCGAACCGCGCAACCTGATCCGCATGGTGATCGCCAACCCGAACCCGCGCATCGCCTACGGCGGCCTGGTCGAGGTGGTCGACGCCGAACAGTTCGAGCAGACGAGCGCGCGACACCCCGAACTGCTCACCCACCTGCGCCTGGCGGATCTGGTGCTGGTGAACAAGGCCGACCGAGTGCCGCCCGATGCGCTGGACGGCTTGCGCCGCGAGCTGTCGGACTGGGTCGGGCAGGTGCCGGTCTACGCGACCACCCACGGCCACATCGATCCCGGCCTGCTGTTCGACGACCGGGTGCCCGAGGAACCGAAAGTGGCCCAGCAGTTGAGCTTCGACGCCCTGCTCGACGAACACGATCACGACGACCCCGACCACCGACACCTCCACGACGACTACACCTCGGTGTCGTTCACCAGCGAGGCGCCGCTGGAACCCCGTGCGCTGGTGAGCTTTCTGGAAGACCCGCCGCCGGGTCTGTTCCGCGCCAAGGGATGTGTGGCCTTCGCGGTAGCGGGTGAGCGACGCAAGTTCGAACTGCACGTGGTCGGCAGGCACGTGGTCTTCACCCCGACGACGTGGGCGCGTGGCGAACAACGCGTCTCGAACCTGGTCCTGATCGGCGCGGGCCTGGACGCGGACGCGGCCCGGAAACGCCTGCGCGACACCGTCTTCGACGGCGAAAACCTCCTCGACGAGCAGGCCATGCTCGGCGTGTGGCGCTACACCCCGCGCTGATCAGCCGCAGGCGTTGACCCACTCCGACAGGCCGTCGGCGAAGAGTTGGCGCTTCCAGATCGGGACCTCGTGCTTGATCCGGTCGACGAGCTCGGCGCACACGGTGAAAGCCTCGGCGCGATGCGGGGCGGCCACCGCCACCACGATCGCCAAGCCGCCGATGGTGAGCGAGCCGACGCGGTGGGTCGCGGCGACCGGAAGTCCGCTGGCCTGAGCGACTTCGGCGCAGATGGCGTGCAGGAACCGCTCGGCCTGCGGGTGCGCGGAGTACTCCAGCGACGCCACCGCCTGGCCGCCGTCGTGGTTGCGCACCTTGCCGGTGAACACCACGATCGCGCCGAATTCCGGTCCGTCGACCGCGTTCTCGACCGACTGCGGGTCCAGATCCTGATCGCTGATCGTGGCCAGCCGGACCGCACCGAGGTCACTCATGATTGCCGCCTCCGGCTACTTGCGCGAGCAGATGATCCAACAGCGGTTCCAGCACCGCGATTCCGTCCTTCACCCCACCGGGCGAACCGGGCAGATTCACGACCACAGTACGCCCGACCAGCCCCGCGACCCCACGGCTCAGGGCGGCCAGGGGGAACTTCGCGGTGCCGCGCTGCCGGATGGCATCGGCCACCCCGGGCAGTTCGCGGTCGAGGACCGCACGGGTGGCCTCCGGGGTCGCGTCGGTGGGGGAGGCGCCGGTGCCGCCGGTGGTGACCACGAACGCGGGCGCGCCACCGAGGGCGTCGTCGAGGCCTGCGGCGATCTCGGCGTCGGCGTAGACGAGCGGGCCGCGCACCGAGAAGCCCTGGGAGGTAAGCCATTCGGCGAGAACCGGGCCGGTGGTGTCGATACGGGTGCCGTTCGCGGTGCCGGTCGAGGCGACGACGACCACTGCGGTACGCGAAACAGCATGGGCGTCAGCCGATTCGGCGCCATCCGCCAGACCGGGGTCGCCGGCGAAAACAGGATTCGCCGCACCGTCGAGCTGCGCCAACCGGCTCGACGCCTCGGGCGGCACCACCTCTGCCGCGCGCGCCTCGGGTCGCACCCAATGTCCGTGCTTGCCACCCTCTTTGGTGACCAGCCGCACCCCGTTCAGCACCGCGGCCGGATCCACCGCCTTCACCATGTCGTGCAGGGTCAACCCCGCCACCGCGACGGCCGTCAGCGCTTCCATCTCCACCCCGGTCGGCCCGGTCGTCTTCGCCGTCGCCTCCACCGTGATCGAGGTCTCGGTGAACCCGAACTCCACCTTCACCGACGACAACGCCAACTGGTGGCACAGCGGGATCAGCTCGGAAGTCTTTTTGGCACCGGCGATTCCGGCCAAGCGCGCGGTCGAGAGCACATCGGCCTTCGGCATGCCCTCGGCCCGCACCAGCGCGATCACCTCCGCGGTGGTCTGCAATTCGCCTGCGGCGACGGCGATCCGGGTGGTGTCGGGCTTGGCACTGACATCGACCATGCGCGCGCGACCCTCGCGGTCGACGTGGGACAACTCGCTCATAGGGTCAAGATTCGCACAGGGGCTCCGGCGGTCAGCGAGGTGACCTCGGCGGGGACATCCACGAGCACATCGGCCCAGGCCATGCCCGCGATGAGATGGGAGCCGGGGCCCGAGATCACCTCGACGCCGTCGTCGGTCAGCAGACCGCGCAAGTACTGGCGGCGACCGGCGGGGGAGCGCAGGGCGGTGAGCAGGGTGGTCTCGCGGCTCTCCGGTTCGGGCAGGCCCGCCAGCGCGCGCACGGTGGGTCGGGCGAACACGGCGTAGGAGACCATCGTGCTCACCGGATTGCCGGGAAAACTGAGCACGGGCACGCCGTCGACCACCGTGTACCCCTGCGGGCCGCCGGGTTGCACCGCGACCGAACCGAACGTGCCGCCCAGCGGCGTGAGCACATCCTTGACGACCTCGAAATCGCCCTTGGACACCCCGCCGGAGGTGAAGATCAGGTCGGCGACGGCGGTGGCCTCGCGCAAGACGGCCGTGAACCGCGCGGGGTCGTCGGTGCTGTGCGCGATCTCGACCACCTCGACACCGTCGGCGCGCAACGCCGCGGCCAGGGCGATGCCGTTGGAGTTGTAGATCTGGCCGGGAGCCAGGGCGCTGCCCGCGGGGCGCAGTTCGTCACCGGTGGTGATGCAGGCCGCGCGCAATCGACTCAGCACCGGCACCGTCGCCAACCCGACCGCGGCCAGCGCGGCGATGTGGCGGGGCGCGAGCACCGTGCCCGCCCGCGCCACGAGCTCGCCGGTGCGCACATCGGTGCCCGCCTCGCGCACGAATTCCCCACGCCCACGGCCGCGTTCGACCACGATGCGACCGTCCCCGGCCTGCACGTCCTCCACCGGCACCACACAGTCCGCGCCGGGCGGCATGGGCGCGCCGGTCATCACCTTCAGCGCCGCACCCGCGGGCAGCGGCGCGGTGCCGGGCTTGCCCGCCGCGACCACACCGGCGACCGGCAGCGTCACCGGCGTGACGGCCACGTCGGCCGCGCGCACCGCGTAGCCGTCCATCGCCGAGTTGCGGAACACCGGCAGATCGATGGGGGAGACCACATCGGCCGACAGGGTGCGACCGAGCGCGTCGGGCACCGGTACCTGCTCAGCGGGCCGGTCGCCCAGGTGCGCCAGCAACGCGGCGAGGGTGTCGCGGTACTCGTCGACGCTGCGCGCCGACGCGGTAGCGGGCCGGGGAGTCATGCTGCCAGCCTAATAGGGCCGGGTTGCCGCGCGCGTCTCAGCGATCACGCGGCGCGGGTCGGTGCGTTCGCGCAGGTCCGCGCCCGTGCGGCTCACCGTGGCCGGTCGTGCGCGGTGAGCTGACGAGTTCGTGACCAATCGGCCCGGCGCACGGAATACCGCGGAAGCTACGGGTCATACTGTAAGGATGACGCTGGTCGAGATGGGGATACCCGCTGTGCGCTCGGAGCTGCCGTCGCTCGACGGCAGGCCCGACACGCCGTTCCTCGTCGACCGCTTCGGCCGGGTCGCGCGCGACCTGCGCGTGTCCATCACCGAGAAGTGTTCGCTGCGCTGCACCTACTGCATGCCCGAAGAGGGCCTGCCGCCGATTCCGCGCCAGGAACTGCTCACCGCCGACGAGATCGTGCGCCTGGTCTCGCTCGCGGTGCGCGAACTGGGCGTGCGGGAGGTCCGGTTCACCGGCGGCGAACCGCTGATGCGCCGGGAACTGGAACAGATCATCGCGGGCTGCCATGCCGCCGTGCCCGACACCCCGCTGGCCATGACCACCAACGGCGTCGGCCTCGAACACCGGGTGCGCAAGCTCGCCGAGGCCGGGCTGACCAGGGTGAACGTCTCCCTCGACACCATCGACCGGGTCGACTTCACCCGCCTGACCCGCCGCGACCGCCTCGAATCGGTACTCAACGGCATCCGGGCCGCCCGCGACGCCGGCCTGGCGCCGGTGAAGGTCAACGCCGTGCTGATGCGCCAGAACCTCGCCGGCGCGGCCGACCTGCTTGCCTGGTGCCTGGCCGAGGAATGTGAACTGCGATTCATCGAGGAAATGCCCCTCGACGCCGACCACGAGTGGGCTCGCGAGCACATGGTGACCGCCGCCGACCTGCTCGAGGTCCTCGGCGAACGTTTCACCCTCACGCCCACCGCCCGTGTCGACCCGTCGGCTCCGGCCGAGAAATGGCTGGTCGACGGCGGCCCCGCGACCGTCGGCATCATCGCCACGGTCACCCGCAAGTTCTGCGACAGCTGCGACCGCACCCGCCTGACCGCCGACGGCATGCTGCGCTCGTGCCTGTTCAGCGACACCGAATTCGACGTGCGCACCGCCCTGCGCGCCGGTGCCGACGACGATGAGGTCGCCGAACTGTGGCGCGGCGCGATGTGGCAGAAATGGGCCGGTCACGGCATCGACGCCGCCGGTTTCGTCCCCCCGGAACGCACGATGGGAGCCATCGGTGGTTGAGGTCCGCTATTTCGCCGCCATCGCCGACGCGGTCGGCAAGAACACCGAATCACTCGACCTACCCGCCGGCGCCACCGTCGCCGACCTGCGCGCCACCCTCGCCGCCACCTACGGCTCCGACATCGACGGCCTCGTCGGCGTCTGTGCCTTCCTCATCGGCGACGAACTCACCCGCGACCCCACCGCCATGCTGCGCGACCGCGTGGATGTCCTACCACCCTTCGCCGGCGGTTAGCTCGCCACGAAAGCTGTTGCGCGACAACATTTCAGGATAAGTCACAGCGATCGGCCACTGATTCGGCACCCCGCCGTCCGCCCCGTTACGCTCGCCGACGTGCCGGGAATCGGCGAGCGTTTTCGAGAAGGTGTGTGCGGTGTCGTCGTTGGTGATCGTCTTCGTCATGTTCGTGATGGGCCTACTGGCCTACCAGCGCGGGTTCAATCCGTTCGCCTGGATCTTCGCGAGTGGATGCCTCGGCTTCCTCATCCTGCTCTTCCTGCCCTCGGCCAAGGAGCAGGGGCTCGACGCCCAGACGCGGGAAGCGCGCCGCCGTCGGGGCAACCAGTTCGGCTGGGGACTGACGGCGATCCTGCTGACGCTGGGAATCCTGGCGGCCGTGCTCGAGGTCGTGACCGTTTTGTCGGCCTGAACCGTCAGCGCCACCAGGTGTCGAGGGGGGTGACCGGGACGGTGCGCTTGTGGCGGGTGTTGGTGAAGATGGTTTCCAGGCGGGTGGCGACTTCGGGGGTGACGTCCTTGCCCTCGAGGTAGTCGTCGATCTCGGAGTAGCGCAGGCCCAGGGCGTCCTCGTCGGCGAGGGCGGGGCGGTCGTCCTCGAGGTCGGCGGTGGGGACCTTGGACCAGATGCTCGCGGGGGCGCCGAGTTCTTGCAGCAGGGCGGCGCCCTGGCGCTTGGTGAGGCCGGTGAGGGGGGTCAGGTCGACGCCGCCGTCGCCGAACTTGGTGAAGAAGCCGGTGACCGCCTCGGCCGCGTGATCGGTGCCGACCACCAGCAGGCTCTCCTGCCCGGCCAGCGCGTACTGGGCGACCATTCGCTCGCGCGCCTTGATGTTGCCGCGCACGAAGTCGCGCAGGCGCTCGTGATCGAGCGCGCCCGCGACCTCGAGGCCGATGGCGTCGGCGCTGGGGCGGACGTTGACCACGACGGTGCGATCCGGGTCGATGAAGTTCAGCGCGGTCTGCGCGTCGTGCTCGTCGGCCTGCACGCCGTAGGGCAGGCGCACCGCGAGGAACTTCGCCTCGATCCCGTCGGCGCGTAGCTCCTCGACGGCCAGCTGGCACAGGCGACCGGCCAGCGCGCTGTCCTGACCGCCACTGATCCCGAGCGCGAACCCCCTGGCCGGTGTGGTGGCCAGGTAGTCCTTCAGGAAGTCGACGCGGCGCCGGACCTCCTGCTTCGGCTCGATCTCGGGCAGCACACCCAATTCGGCGATGATCTGTTCACGCAGTGTCCCCATGCCGTCTCACTCTACTTGCGCGGCAGGGGAAACGACGTGGCGAACGAGCCATTCCCAGTTGTCGCCGATCCGCTCGCGCGGGTAACCGAGCACCTCCACCTGGTGGATGATCAGCGCGGCCGAGAGAGTGGCCAGCAGCGAGTCGGCGACCAGACCCAGGTCGCCGTCGACCCCGGCCGCGCGCAACAGCAGCGTGACGTGGGATTTGTGCAGCGCGTACGGGTCGCTGGACAGGCGTCCGTCGGCTTCGGCGGCGCGGTGCAGGTCGCCCTCGACCTCGATGTCGAGCAGGCGGGTCCGCCCGAACGCGATCAGTCGATCGACCGGGTCCGCGCCGGGGCCCAGCGGTGCGGGCCCGAACATGAACGCGGCCTGGAATTTCTGTTCGGAATGGTCGAGCAGGGCCAGCATCAGCCCGGTGCGGCTGCCGAAGCGGCGGAACACGGTGCCCTTGCCGACGCCGGCGCGCTTGGCGAGCGCGTCCATGGTGAGGCCGTCGACGCCGTGTTCGCGCACCAGCTGCTGGGCCGCGTCGAGCAGCAGCGCGCGGTTGCGGGCGGCGTCGGCGCGTTCGACCGGTTCCGCGCCGCCGGGCAGGGGGCCGCCGATGCCGAGCAGGGGCGAGTCGTCGGGTGTGGTGTAGCTCACGCCGCTCACACGTCCTCCGCGGGAAGTAATCGGACCGCAGTCCGGTTATTGCTGGATGAAACTTGGATCATTCCACTGAGTACACCAGGAGTCGTTATGAGCGAGACCCGCATCCTTACTCTCGTCGGAAGCCTGCGCGCGGGTTCCATCAATCGACGGCTGGCCGAGGCCGCGGCGCGGACCGCGCCCGCCGGCGTCGACATCGCCCTCTACGAGGGCCTCGCCGAGATTCCCTTCTACAACGAGGACCTCGACGTACCCGGTGCGGTCCCCGCGCAGGCCGAGGCGCTGCGGGCCGCGGTCGCCGCCGCCGACGCCGTGCTGGTGGTCACCCCCGAATACAACGGCACCCTGCCCGCCGTGCTGAAGAACGCCATCGACTGGGCCTCGCGCCCGTACGGCACCGGCGCGCTCAAGGACAAGCCGGTCGCCGTGGTGAGCGCGTCGATCAGCCCCAACGCCGCGGCCTGGGCGCACGGCGACGTGGTCAAGGCGATCGGCGTGGCGGGCGGCGCCGTGGTCGAGTCGGCCTCGGCGCGGTTCGCCGGAATCGGCGAGCGTTTCGGGCAGACCCACCCGGCCGAGGACGCCGAGGCGCTGACCCAGCTCGGCGCGACCGTGCACGAACTGGTCGCCGCGGCGAACGGCACGCTGATCTCGGCGTAAGCTGGGTCTTCGGCACCGGGCGTCGCATCCATCGCGGATGCGGCGCCTTTCGCTGTCGGGCGGGTTTGCTGAAGACTCGCCGAAGGGTGAAATGGTGATCTGAACCACTGTTTTCCCTGCTCGACCCAGGCCCGTCCTGGGACTTACCCCGTGGGAATTACATCCGTGCGACTCGCAACACCTTGTGTTGTTCTCATCTGTCGGCCACTAGGTGTAGTGTCTGTCGTACTGGAAGACGGTGTGGAGCCACCACTGATCGGGCCCAAGGGAAGGGGTTACGAGCAGGGCTTTCTTCGTCGGATCCAGGAGTTTGCAGGCCATGGATCAGACACCGGAGAGGGAGACTTCCGCATGACCATCACTGTCTACACCAAGCCCGCTTGCGTGCAGTGCAACGCCACCTACAAGGCCCTCGACAAGGTCGGGGTGGACTACGAGATCATCGACATCTCGGAGAACGCCGAGGCCCGCGACTTCGTCATGGCGCTGGGCTACCTGCAGGCGCCGGTCGTCGTCGCCGGTGACGATCACTGGTCGGGCTTCCGCCCCGATCGCATCAAGTCGCTCGCCGTCGCGGCCGCGTAGTTCGCGCCGGTTCGCCGGTAAGGAGGCGCCATGCCCGAGCAGATGACTCCGGGCGGGCTGGTCTACTTCTCCAGCGCTTCGGAGAACACTCATCGTTTCGTCGAGAAGCTGGCACTCCCGGCCACTCGACTTCCGCTACACACCGCTGATTCGCTGCGGATCGACGAACCCTACGTGCTGATCACCCCCACCTACGGGGGCGGTCGGCACGTCATGGGTGGACAGCGTCCCGACAAGGACCTCGTTCCGCGGCAAGTCGCCAAGTTCCTCAACGACCCGCACAACCGCGCACTGCTGCGCGGGGTGATCGCGGCCGGAAACACGAACTTCGGCGATACCTATTGCGTTGCAGGCGACATCATCTCGCAAAAATGCGGGGTGCCGTATCTGTACCGCTTCGAACTCATGGGAACCGCTGAGGACGTCGCGCGCGTCCGAGAGGGATTGGGATTGTTTTGGCAACAGCAACCACAGCACCGGCAGGAAAGTCAGCACGCCTAGAGCAGTCGGCGGTGCGACCCGACGCGGGCGAGGTGATGGACTACCACGCCCTCAACGCCATGCTGAACCTGTACGGCCCCAACGGCGAGATCCAGTTCGACAAGGATCGCGAGGCCGCGCACCAGTACTTCCTGCAGCACGTCAACCAGAACACCGTCTTCTTCCACAACCTGGACGAGAAGCTGGACTACCTGGTCGACGAGAACTACTACGAGGCCGAGGTACTCGACCAGTACGCTCGCCCCTTCGTCAAGCAGCTGTTCCAGCAGGCCTACGCCAAGAAGTTCCGGTTCCCGACCTTCCTCGGCGCGTTCAAGTACTACACCTCCTACACCCTCAAGACCTTCGACGGTAAGCGCTACCTCGAGCGGTTCGAGGACCGTGTGGTGATGGTCGCGCTGACGCTGGCCGCCGGCGACGAGGTGCTCGCGAGCAAGCTGGTCGACGAGATCATCGACGGCCGCTTCCAGCCCGCCACCCCGACCTTCCTCAACTCCGGCAAGAAGCAGCGCGGCGAGCCGGTGAGCTGCTTCCTCCTTCGCATCGAGGACAACATGGAGTCGATCGGGCGCTCCATCAACTCCGCGCTGCAGCTGTCCAAGCGTGGTGGCGGTGTTGCCTTGCTGCTCAGCAACATTCGTGAGCACGGTGCGCCGATCAAGAAGATCGAGAATCAGTCGTCGGGTGTTATTCCGATCATGAAGTTGCTCGAGGACTCGTTCTCCTACGCGAACCAGCTGGGTGCGCGGCAGGGGGCGGGCGCGGTGTACCTGCACGCGCACCACCCCGATATCTACCGCTTCCTCGATACCAAGCGCGAGAACGCGGACGAGAAGATCCGGATCAAGACCCTGTCGCTGGGTGTGGTGATCCCGGACATCACCTTCGAGCTGGCGAAGAAGAACGAGGACATGTACCTGTTCTCGCCCTACGACGTCGAGCGCATCTACGGGGTTCCGTTCGCCGATGTGAACGTCAGCGAGAAGTACTACGAGATGGTCGACGACAAGCGGATTCGCAAGTCCAAGATCAAGGCGCGCGAGTTCTTCCAGACCATCGCCGAGCTGCAATTCGAGTCGGGCTACCCCTACATCATGTTCGAGGACACGGTGAACCGGGCCAACCCGATCAAGGGCAAGATCACCCACTCGAACCTGTGCTCGGAGATCCTGCAGGTCTCCACCCCCTCGGAATTCAACGACGATCTGTCGTATTCCAAGGTGGGCAAGGACATCTCGTGCAACCTGGGTTCGCTCAACATCGCCAAGGCGATGGACTCGCCCGACTTCGGGCAGACCATCGAGACCTCGATCCGCGCCCTGACCGCCGTCTCGGATCAGACCCACATCTACTCGGTGCCCTCGATCGAGCAGGGCAACAACGAATCTCACGCGATCGGCCTCGGGCAGATGAACCTGCACGGGTACCTGGCGCGTGAGCGGGTCCACTACGGTTCCGAAGAAGGCGTGGACTTCACCAACATCTACTTCTATACCGTTGTCTACCACGCGATTCGGGCCTCGAACCTGATCGCCAAGGAGCGCGGCACCGCCTTCGGTGGGTTCGCCGACTCCCAGTACGCCAGCGGCGAGTACTTCGACAAGTACACCGATCAGGCGTGGGAGCCCAAGACCGACCGGGTGGCGCAGCTGTTCGCCGACGCGGGCATTCGCATTCCCACACAGGAGGATTGGCGCGAGCTCAAGGCGTCGGTGCAGGAGTTCGGCATCTACAACCAGAACCTGCAGGCCGTCCCGCCGACCGGTTCGATCTCCTACATCAACCACTCCACCAGCTCGATCCACCCGGTGGCGTCCAAGATCGAGATCCGCAAGGAAGGCAAGATCGGCCGCGTCTACTACCCGGCCCCTTACCTCGACAACGACAATCTCGAGTACTACGACGACGCCTACGAAATCGGCTACGAGAAGATCATCGACACCTACGCCGCGGCCACCCAGCACGTGGACCAGGGCCTGTCGCTGACGCTGTTCTTCAAGGACACGGCCACCACTCGCGATCTGAACAAGGCGCAGATCTACGCGTGGCGCAAGGGAATCAAGACGCTGTATTACATTCGCCTGCGGCAGATGGCCCTCGAAGGCACTGAGGTGGATGGCTGCGTCAGCTGCATGTTGTGACGTAGATCACATCGGGGGCGACTTCCATTCGGAGGTCGCCCCTCTTGCTGTTCCGCCTCCCTTTCGGTTATGGTCACCCTGACTAATATTGGAGGTCGGGGAGATGGATCTGGTTTCGGCGCTGCAGCAGCCGTTGTTCACGGTGCTCGGGACGGCGGTGAGTTGGACCGAGGTGCTCGGGTTCGGCAGTGGGGCGCTGTGCGTGTGGTTGGTGGCGCGCCAGCACATCGCGAACTGGCCGATCGGGATCGCCAACAATGTGTTCTTCATCCTGTTGTTCACGCAGGCGGGGCTTTTCGCCGATGCGGGGTTGCAGGTCGTGTTCATCGGGCTGGCGGCGTACGGGTGGTGGACGTGGGTGCACGGCGCCTCGGCGACCGCGCCGCTGCCGGTGCGGCGCACCACCTCGACCGAATGGGTGGTGCTGATCGGGTGCGGGGCGCTCGGCACCGCGGCGATCACCGTATTGCTCGCGACCGCGACCGAGTCGACCGTGCCGTTCTGGGACGCGCTGACCACGGCGTTGTCGCTGATGGCGACCTACGGGCAGTGCCGTAAGCGACTGGAATCGTGGTGGTTGTGGATCGCGGCCGACCTCGTCTACATCCCGCTCTACGCGCACAAGGGGCTGTTCCTGACGGCCCTGCTGTACTGCGGGTTCCTGGTGCTGTGCGTGCGCGGGTTGATCGCGTGGCGCCGTGATGTGGTCGAGCGCGAGCCTGCGGTGGTGGCGGCATGACGCGGTTCGGGCACGGGCTGGTGCTGGGCAAGTTCTATCCGCCGCATGCCGGTCACCACCACCTGATCCGCACCGCCGCGGCCCGGTGCGAGCGGCTGACGGTGCTGGTCTGCGCCTCCTCGGTGGAGTCGATCCCGCTCGCCGACCGGGTGGCGTGGATGCGCGAAATACATGCTGAGCCAGGGGTTTCCGTGGTGGGTGCCATCGATGATGTGCCGATGGATCTCAACGACCCCGCCATCTGGGACGCGCACATGGCGGTGTTCTTCGCCGCCGTACCCGACCCGGTCGACGCGGTGTTCACCTCCGAGGTCTACGGCGAGGAGTTGGGCCGACGGTTCGGCGCCGCGGCGATCTGTGTGGACCCGCTACGGCAGCGCTATCCGATCTCGGCCACCGCGATTCGGCGAGATCCCCGCGCGCACTGGGACTTCCTGTCCGCGCCGGTCCGCGCCGCGCTGACCAAGCGGGTGGTGGTGCTCGGGGCGGAGTCCACCGGCACGACCACCATGGCCGTGGCGCTGGCCGAGCACTACGGCGCCGGCTATGTGCCCGAATACGGTCGCGAATACAGCGAGCAGAAGCTGGCCGCGCTCGGGCCGGGCGGGCACTGGTCCGAGATCGAGTTCACCGCACCGGAATTCCCGCTGATCGCCGCGCGACAGCAGGCCGCCGAGGATCGCGCCGCGCGCGCGACCGGTCCGCTGCTCGTCTGCGACACCGATGCCTTCGCCACGACGATCTGGCACGAGCGCTATCTCGGTGTCGTCCACCCCGACATCGTCGCGGCCCACCGCCAACACCTGTGGTTGCTCACCGACCACACCGATGTGCCGTTCGAGGACGACGGTCTGCGCGACGGCGAGCATCTGCGGCCCTGGATGACCGAGCGGTTCCGCGCCGAACTCGTCCGCACCGGCCGCCCGTTCGTCACACTGACCGGTCCGCGCGAACAGCGCCTCGCCACCGCGATCGCCGCCGTCGACGACTTGTTGGCTGCCGGGTGGGACCTCGCCGATCCGCTGCCGGATCACACCACAAGTGAACGGGCGCGCGCTTAGAGTTCGGCACAGTGTCGGGATGGTGGGGGGTGGGTGTGTCACAAGTGTGGTGGGTTGGCGGTGGTGAGGCGCCCAGTCTCGGGTGACGTGCGGGCGCGAGATGCTTCGGCCTTGTTAACGTGGCCGCGTTTTGCGAGGCACGGTGAGAGGGTACGGATGAGGCGCGCGTTCATGGCGATGGTGGCCGGGGGAGCGGTCGCGGCATCGCTCGTCGCATGCTCGGAGACCGAGCGTGCGGCCACGGTGTTGTTCGAACCGTGCGCGGGTGTCGGCGCGGCGGCGCTGGTGGCGGCGGGCGTCGACCCGGCGACGAAGGTGCAGGCCGGTGCGGCGGACGCGGGCTGGCAGACGTGCGAGTGGGCGGGCAAGGGCGCGCACCTGCGGATCTACTCGACCTCCCGAACCCTCGACGAGTTCGAAACCGAGTCCGGCCAAGCGGCTTTCACCGATTTCCCGGTCGCGGGCCGCACCGGCCGCCGCCTCCAGAATGCCGCCCCCGCCTCCTGCGACGTCCTGTTCCCCGCCGCCCAGGGCGCCCTGCGCATGGTCGTCGTCCACGACCCCGGCAACCCATCCCAAGACGCCTGCACCACCCTCCGAACCATGGCCGACTCGATCGTGCCGACCTTCCCCACCTAGGGGGTCAGCAACGCGGTGAAGGTGCTGAGCGCGGCGACCGTCCAGAGCCGCAGCAGGCACCCAAACCTCGGATGGCTCCCATCGGGATGACGCAGACGCAGCCCGAACAGCGCTTTGCCCGCGGTCGTGTGGGTGTGGCGCTGGACCACGACGCGATGCGTGAACGAGGCGCCGATCCAGGCCAGGAAGCCGACGGGGAGCGCCCAGCTCGAGCCGACCGAGTCCAGTGCCCACCACACGGCGACGCCGATGGCGAGGTGCGACACCACGTCGACCAGGAACGCGGGGACGATTCCCGCCCGTGGTCCCTCGGCCCGCAGATCGCAACGGAAGCGGTCAGGCGGATCGTCCGCCCGTCGCCCGAGCCGCAGGCTGCCATCCGCCCGGCGGCCGTATCGGCGCTCCAGCGCTGTGGTGTCGACCCGACTCTGATCACTCATGGCCGCACGCTAAGACTTTCGGCTTTCACCGACGTCGGCCGCACGCTGTCGGGTGGGCCGATGATCGGCTTCGGCGGCTCGGTCAGCCGTAGTACGGCCCGGGGTAGGTGGGCTGGGTCGGGGCGTGTTTGGCCCGAATCCACTGGGTCGTCGACGGCAGCAGGGCCAGCACGATGGTGATGATCGGGAAGATCACGCCGCAGCTGGAGCCCGGGGCGATCTCGCCGACCGCGGCGCCGAAGATCAAGCTCGCGAGGGAGCCGAGGATCGACAGCGCGCACCCGGCGACAACCACGCCGCGACCGACGATACTGCGCTGGAACAGCATGATCGCGCCGACCAGCAGAACCGCGCCGCAGACGATGAGCACGACACCGGTGATCATCACCGCCACCACCATCTCGTCGGTGCCACCCGCGTCCTCGAAGCCACGCTGGAAGTCGACATTGTTCCCGAGGGCCGCGAACATCACGACCATGAACAGGCCGAAGCCGAGATTGGCGAGTCCGCCGAGCAGGGCCAGGACGCCCGCGGTGATGCCGGTGCCGCCGCTGGGCGCGGGCACCGGCATCGGGTACGGCTGGTACGCGGGTTGCTGCTGATGCGGCGGAACACCGGGTTGGTACGGCCCGTACGGATTGCTCACTTGATCCGATCCCCCTCTGTGGAACTCGCCGTATCTTAGCGGCGAATCCCGGACCGCACGCAGTCAGCGAACCAGCGGGGATGCGACTACCTCAGGGCGGGGATCACCTCGCGTTCGAAGAGTTCGATGCCGGAGGTGTCGTAGGCGGCTTCGGGGAAGTTCAGGATCGCGTAGTCGAGGCCGAGATCCTTGATGGCGGTGAGGCGTTCGACGATCTGTTCGGGGGTGCCGACGGCGGCGCTGTTCGCGTACTGCTCGTGGACGCGGGCTTTGGCGTCGTCGGGGCCGAGGTAGGGGGTGAGGCGGTCGATGATGGCCGAGAGGCGTTCCTGCACTTCGGTTTCGGTGGTGCCGACTACCGCGTTGAAGTTCGAGCTGCGGGTGATGGCGGCGAAATCGGTGCCGACCTCGGCGCAGTGGGTGCGCAGGATCTCGGACTTGCGGGCGAACTCCTCGGGTTCGCCGCTGAAGTTGGTGTAGTCGGCGTACTTGGCCGCGATGCGCAGCGTCTTCTTCTCGCCGCCACCGGCGACCCAGATCGGAATCCCGTTCTCCTGCAACGGACGTGGGTGCACGATCGCGTCGTCGACCTGGTAGTACTTGCCGTCGAGGGTGGCCCGACCGGTCTGCCACGCCTGCCGGAAGATCTGCACGCCCTCGTCGAGGCGGCCCAGTCGTTCACCGGCGGAGGGGAACCCGTAACCGTAAGCGCGCCACTCGTGTTCGTACCAGCCGCCGCCGATGCCCATCTCCACCCGACCGCCGGAGATGATGTCGACGGTGGCGGCGACCTTGGCCAGGTAGGCGGGGTTGCGGTAGCTCACCGCAGTACACATCTGCCCCAGCCGCACCCGCGAGGTGGTGGCCGCGAACGCCGACATGAGCGTCCACGCCTCGTGGGTGGCCTCGTCGGTGGGGATGGGCACGGTGTGGAAGTGGTCGTAGACCCAGATCGACTCCCAGTCGGTGCCGGCGTCGAACCGCTGGGCCAGATCGCGCATCACCGCCCACTGGTCGGCCGGTTCGATGCCGACGAGGTCGAGCCGCCAACCTTGGGGGACGAAGATGCCGAAGCGCACAATTTCTCCTGAGTGTCTAGAACTCGAGCGGCGCCACTCGCCGCGGCTGTCGCTTTCCACTGTTCCACTTCTGCGCGCTCAGACAACTATTGCGCGCGCCCCGCGCCGAATCCCCGACCGGGGGTTATGTGCCGAAAGCCCTCCCGGTCGGAACCATCGCCGCCCCTATTGTGACCGGTGGTACGCGCGCCGAACGTGAAACCTGGGCCCAGCACCTGTAGGCTGCGGACAGAAGGGTGTGCCCGTAGCGGGTATGCCGGCCATTCCGCGGGTTGAGCTGCGGCGACTGTGAGGAGGTGGGGTTGCGATGCGCAACGAACCCCCCAGTCGAAGGCCGCGCGGCGTCGCCCCTTCGTCCTCGCATCACACTCGCTGATCCACCCGATCGGTCCCTGATGCGTGTCGGCCTCGGTGGTGGACGCCTCGCGGTGTGAACGAACCGTCATCCGTTCCACTTCTTCGCATCCTGTGCCACAGGTGTGCCCGCTGTTGCGTCAGAGGACTCTCTCATGTCGAACATCGATCTCGTAGAACCCCGTCACGTCCCCACTGAAACCGTTGTGCCCGAACAGGTTTCGCCGCAGCGCTCGGCCGTCGAAGATCACGCGGTCACCGAGGCGCTGGCGATCCTGTCCGAGTCGGTGCGTGACATCGTCGAAACCCATCGCGTGGCCTGTGGCGGGCCCGACTGGCTCGAGAACCGCCCGCCGCACGTCATCGCCGACGCGCTGGCCCGCATGGACGCCGTGCAGGCCGGGGTCGTGTTCCGCCTGCTCGACAAGGAACGCGCGCTGAGCGTGTTCGAGGAGCTCGAGCCGATCGACCAGCAGCAGATCCTGCAGGGCCTGCGCGAGAAGAGCTTTCGCGATCTGGTCGAGGCGATGGACCCCGACGACCGCGCCCGGATGCTGCACGAGGCGCCCGCCAAGGTCGCCAAGAAGGTCCTGGCCGGGCTGAGCCCGCGCGAGCGGCGGATGACGGCCACGCTGCTCGGCTACCCCGAGGACTCGGTCGGCCTCTACATGACGCCGGAAGTCGTTGCGCTGCCGGACAATTTGACCGTCGCGCAGGCACTGGGCGTGGTGCGGGCCAAGGGCGCCAACGCCGAGACCGTCTACACCCTGCCCGTGGTCGATCGCGGCCGCCGCCTCACCGGCATCGTCGAACTGCGCGAGCTGGTGCTGCACGAACCCGACGCGATGGTCGCCGAACTCGTGGTCACCGAACCGCCGTTCGTGCGCGCCACCGACTCCGCGGAGAAGGCCGCCCGGCTGATGAGTTCCACCAACCTCATCAACCTGGTGGTCGTCGACAGCGAGGACCGCGTGGTCGGCCTGCTCACCATCGACGACGCGATGGAGGTCCTGGAAGCCGCCGACAGCGAGGACGTGGCCAAGCAGGCCGGTTCGGCGCCGTGGGAGGGCCACTACATGGCCGCCAAGGTGTTCCAGCTGGCGCGCTACCGGGCGCTGTGGTTGATGCTGCTGCTGTTCGCGGCGACGCTGACGGTGAGCGTCACCGACATGTTCGCCACCACGCTCGAGCAGGCGGCGAGCCTGGCGCTGTTCATCCCGCTGCTGATCGGCGCGGGCGGCAACGCCGGCGCTCAGGCCGCGACGGCGTGCGTGCGCGCGCTGGCGGTCGGTGAGGTGCGGGTCTCGGATCTGTTCAAGGTGATCTGGCGCGAGTGTCGGGTCGGGCTGGTGCTCGGCGCCATGCTGGCCGCGGCCGGGCTGCTCATCGGCACGGTGTTCGTCGGGCCGAAGATCGCGATCGTCGTGTCCATCACCCTGGTGATCATCTGCGGGTGGGCCGCGACCATCGGCGGCACGATGCCGTTGGTGGCCAAGCGATTCCGCATCGACCCCGCGGTGGTGTCGGCGCCGATGGTGACCACCCTGGTCGACGCGACCGGGCTGATCATCTACTTCACCACCGCGAAACTGGTGCTGGGGATCTAACGCTCGGGGAACAGGGTGAGCGCCTGCGCCATGACGTCCTTGCCGACGTCGTCGGTGCTGGAGACCACCTCGACGACCGGGATGCGCCTGCCGAACGAGGTGGATTCGGCGGGCAGTTCCGGGCCGACGGCCGCGGTGTAGATCGGGATCGAGCTGTCGTAGACCGAGACCGAGCGGTGCACGGTGCGGCCGTCGATGTGGTCCTCGGTGCTGTTGGCGGCCAGGTACTCCGGCACGCGGTACTCGTAGCTCACGGTGATCTTCTCGCCGCGATAGTTGAACAGGCACTGGGTGAGGCGCTGCTCGGGGTCGGGGACCGCGCCGGCCAGCTTCGAGCGGACCGTGCACGGGTCGGCGCCGAGCAGCACGGTCGGTGCGGTGTCGGGGGAGGTGCCCTGGGCTGGTGACTGCAACCAGCGATCGACCATGCCCGGCATGAGTTGGTCGGCGACGGTGCACGGGTTCTTGCCCGGGGTGGACAGGCCGATATAGAAGGCCGCGCCCGCGGGGAAGAAGGCGGTCGCCCCGCATGCGCGCGGTTCGCCCTTGTCGCGGTCGGGCACCGTGCGCACACTCGCCGCGCCGACCTGGGTGGTGACGCCACGACCGGCCGAGCCCAACCGGGGCAGCAGGGTGGCGTGCCAGGTCAGGGTGGTGTCCTCGACGTCCTTGTTGCCGAGCACGGCCCGGCAGGAGTCCAACCCCACGGTCACGCTCTTGACCTGGCCGACCGTGGCGAGGGTTTCGCGCGGCAGCACCGCGCACACGTCGACCTGGCGGGTCGCCTGGGCGACCGCGTCGCTCTGCTGCGGATTCTGCGGCGCCTGCGACCAGAACTCCGGCGGCTGGGCCGGGATCACCGGCGCGGGCGGTGGGGGCAGCGTCGCGTAGTCGGGCGGTTTGCCTTCGTCGCCGTCGCCACCCCCGCACCCGGCACAGACGAGCAACGCGACAGCGGCCAACGCCATTCTGCGAACCATCCGCACCCCTGTCCTCGGCAGATCCGGGCCCGGACCCGCGCCCGCCCACCGAGTCTGCCCGCGTCGGCAACATTCACGCAAACATCGGCGCGGGTCGTTCTCAGAACGTTGTGCTCATGACTTCGGGTGGCGCCGCTCACCGGTGGGGTCGAGGGTGCTCGCCCATGTCGGGAGTCACTGTGCGGGCGATGGTGGCGCGGCGGCGCGCGTGCCGCACAATAGGGGCCGCGTGTGTGATGCGCTGGTACTGGTGATGCTGTTCGATTCGACGCGTGTCAACACAAGCTGTTGTGTCGGTGGGCGCTATCACCTACTAGAAGTAGTAGTGTTCGGGATGCGTGTACAGGTCTGGCGGAAGGGTGTGGAAGCGGAATGAAGCTCATCGATCGAGCGTCGGCCATCAACTGGAATCGGGTGCCCGATGAGAAGGACGCCGAGGTCTGGGATCGGCTGACCGGTAACTTCTGGTTGCCCGAGAAGGTCCCGGTGTCCAACGACATCCCGTCGTGGAACACGCTGACCGCGGACGAGAAGCAGCTCACCATGCGGGTTTTCACCGGCCTGACGCTGCTCGACACCATCCAGGGCACCGTCGGCGCGGTCTCGCTGATCCCCGACGCGATCACCCCCCACGAGCAGGCGGTGTACACCAACATCGCGTTCATGGAGTCGGTGCACGCCAAGAGCTACAGCTCCATCTTCTCCACCCTGTGCTCCACCAAGGAGATCGACGAGGCGTTCCGCTGGTCGGAGGAGAACCGCAACCTGCAGCGCAAGGCCGAGATCGTCCTGTCGTACTACAACGGTGACGACCCGCTCAAGCGCAAGGTGGCCTCCACGCTGCTCGAGAGCTTCCTGTTCTACTCCGGCTTCTACCTGCCGATGCACTGGTCCTCGCGGGCCAAGCTCACCAACACCGCCGACATGATCCGGCTGATCATCCGCGACGAGGCCGTGCACGGCTACTACATCGGCTACAAGTACCAGAAGGGCCTCGAGCAGGTCACCCAGGCCGAGCGCGACGAGCTCAAGAACTACACCTTCGAGCTGCTCTTCGAGCTCTACGACAACGAGGTCGACTACACCCAGGACCTCTACGACGAGGTCGGCCTCACCGAGGACGTCAAGAAGTTCCTGCGCTACAACGCGAACAAAGCGCTGATGAACCTCGGCTACGAGGGCCTGTTCCCGAAGGACGAGTGCGACGTGAACCCGGCCATCCTCTCGGCCCTTTCCCCCAACGCCGACGAGAACCACGACTTCTTCTCCGGCTCGGGTTCGAGCTATGTCATCGGCAAGGCGATCAACACCGAGGACGAGGACTGGGAGTTCTGAGACGCCCCCGCACGGACCGGTGAATTCGCGGGCGAGCTGGACTCGCCCGCGAATTCACGTTGATGGGGGTCGTCGGTGATCGGGGCTGACGCTGCTGACACCGGCTAGTTGGTGCGCGGGAAGCCTTGGGCCGCTACCGCTTCGGCTGACCATCCGGGGGTCTCGGCATGAAGCGCGATAATGAACCGATGCTCGACCTCGTTGATGGTGATGTCGGTATGTCGCGGCATCTTTCCAAGGCATTGAAGATACTCGCGGAGAGCACGAGCGACCGTGATCTGAAAAAGCAGTTGCAAGAAATCCGCGATGGGAAGGGGAGCTTGCGTGATCTCGCACGAAGTGAGGGCTTGGCGCGTCTCAGCGACGCGGTAATGCCGTCAGTTGTCGCGGACATCGCGAAAAAGACTCCGCAGGAGCTGCAGGAGCTCGCGAACGCGGGCGAAGCGGTACTCGAACGCTACCGCAGCAACGGCCCAGGGGGCGAAGCCACCCAGGAAACCGAACACAGCGAAGCGCCCGCGCAACCGCAGACGACCCAGGTACATGCCGTGTCGCCCAGCCCCGCTGAGCCCGCGAGCCACCTTATCCCTGGAACGCGCAAGCCTAACCGCGACCGCGTCGTCACACCCGATGAACTAGACGACGACGAAAGCTACTACCAGGAGCGCAATCGGAACGGATGGTTGCGGTGAGCTATCAGCGGCAGTACACGGCTGAAGGCGACGCAAGGATTGGCATACGCCGATGCCAGAAGCCGCTGCCGCTGACTCGCATGCTCTATCTCAAAGATGATCGGCGCACCGTCGAACCGCTGGAGCTCGAGATCGCTGAGCAACTTCCGGACGTGTGCAGCGCGCATGGACAGTCAGCGGTCTCCCGCAAGCCCATTCGGGTCATTTTCTATGACACGAAGCGTCACCCCCGATCGCCGCATGCGAGTGCCGAGGGGCGGCCGCCGCGCATCGCACCGATCTCGACAATCCTTGTCGGCCAGTGGCCGGTGTGCGATCGGTGCACGCAGGCCGGGCGAAGAAAACGCCAAGTCGCTCGGCTCCTGATCGCGGTCATGGTTGCGAACTTTGCCGTACTGACGGTCTTGATCGCGGCGGCGTGGGCTGGCTTCAAGGCTGACTTCGCCTATGTGCAGCCGCTGATTTGGGGCTTCTTTCCTGGCTCTGTGCCGATCGGGATGGTCGTGGCGGTGTGGTTGTACAAGCGTGAGTCGGAGCCGGTGACATTCCGTCCGATCGACGGCGACGAGTTCGCGTTTGTCCGCGCGCATCCCAAATTTCGGGCAGCGTTGCCATCGGGGGGCGGTGACTGAGCCTTCCGAGTAGCGGCGTGTCGCGGTCAGGTCGTTCGGCGGTGTCGGTGGTGCAGCAACACCAGGGCAGTCGCGACGATCGCGCTGGTCCGCCACGTGCCGTCGCCGGTCCAGTCGATGACCGCGTCGAGCAGACCGGAGTGAGCGCGCAATGCGGTCACGTCGTGCGTGCGGCCGGGTAACACCGGCGAGGTCCAGATCGGCCATCCATCCGGGGCGGTGACAACCTGGATGTTGCCGCCGTGGGCGTGATGTTTGCGGATCAGTGTTCCGTCGAGTGAAATATGCTCGTGTCCAGCAGCTTTCGCTGCTAGAAGAGCGTTGTGCAGCGATGGCGCTCGCGCGGCGAGGGTGTCGATCACCTCGTGGAGCGCGTCGTATGCGGTAGTCAGGCCGATTCCGTTGTCCAGAAGCGAGTTGCTCGACTCGGGTGGCGTCGCAGAACCAGCGCAACGCGAGCACTGCCTGCTCCACGCAGGTCAGCGCACGCCCGACCCGCTACTCGGAAACGCTCATTCGCCGAAGAGTTCGGTGGCCGTGGACGGCGGCACTCCGCTCAGTCGCGGTAGTCCCGAACGCAAGATCGACCAGATCGTGCTCCGCACTCGGGCTCCGTTGTGCCAGTGGAACTTCAACCTTTCGATCTGTTCTGAGTCCCGAGCATCGCTGGGTAGACCCCCGCGCTCCGAGCCTCTGCGGCGCGGATTCGCTCGTGAACTCCGGTGGATCGGGCGGTTCTGGTTGGCTGGCGGGTGGTCAGGCTGTGTGCACTACACTGCCCCGTGGATTGTTGTCGCACGCGAGGGGTGGGGATGAGGCGCGTTCTCGGGTCGTTGGTGATCGGTGTTGTTGTGGCCGGGGTGCTGGTGGGGTGTGATGGTGAGTCGGGGACGCCGGTGGCGACCAGTAGTGCTCCGGTTGCGTTGTGGGATCCGTGTTCGCAGATTTCCGATGATGCGTTGCGAGTGTCGGGGGTTGATCCCGCGACCGAGGAGAGTGGGATCGGTGGGGTGCATCAGTCGGGGTGGGAGATGTGTACTTGGAAGGGCGACAAGTACCACCTCACGGTGTTTTCCACTGGTCGTACGGTGGCGGAGTTCGAGCAGAAGCCGGGTTACGTCGACTTTCGTGATGTGACGTTCGCTGGTCGGACCGGTCGGCAGTACCGGGTCGAGGGAGCTTCGATGGACCTCGCGTGCGATGTGGTGTTTTCCGCACAGCAGGGCGTTGTGGGGATCGGCATCTTGAACAGTCCCGTCCTCGAACCCGAAGAGCTTGATGACCCGTGTTCGTATATGCGGCAGGTCGGCGAGGTTCTTGTACCGATGTTTCCGAACTGATCTGGGGAGGACAATGTGAGCGAACAAACCGCATACAGCCAGCTACTGGCACAGGCCAAGGCAGGGGAGGTCTACCTGGATGATGAAGCCGCCGCTTACCACTGTTACAAGGCGTGTGATCTGCGGTTGAGTGACCTTCGTGAACTGCTCACGCTCGCGCGCAATGCCGAGCGTGTCACCGGTTTCGGCGACTTCAACATTGGCCGCGACCTCGAGAAGAAGTTCCTCCTCCAGGCAACTGGCGAACCGAATTCCATCGACGCGGTGATCAGGAAAGATATCGAGGTCGTCAAAGAGCTGCGTGAGGTCTTCGAGATCTCCTTCCGCCGCATCACCGGCCAGGACGTCGCCAACGCCGATGCCCTCGCCTACCCCACCGAGCAGCTCGGCTGATGTACCCGGCCTCGAATCCGAACCCGTTCATGCGCGGTACCACCGAGATGGACGGTCTCGGGGCACGCATGATGAACGGCCTGACCAACCTGATCGGCGGCGGTGAGCCCGAGGACACCGTCGATGCCGCGACCGTGCAGGACCGCTACAACAACCTGCGCGACTCGGTCCGTGGTCGGGTCGGAGAGCTCGGCTACGACGGCGCCTACCGGCCGCTGGAAGTGCTCAGCCCCGAGGATTTCGAGGGTGATGTCGCGGCGCTGCGGGCCAAGGTCGACAAGATCGATCTCGCGGCGGTGCGCAATCTCAGCGATGCGTGGAAGAAGATCACCGAACGAAACTCGACCTCGCTCACCGACTTTCAGAGCCAGATCGCGCGCGGCACCGACCCGCAGGTGTGGCGCGGCGCGACGGCCGACGCGGCGGCGCAGACCGTCGCCGACTATCAGGCGATGGGCGCGCGCGTGAGCTCCGCCTCGGCGCTGACCGGCAACAAGATCGACGAGTTGCTGACCGGGCTCGAACCGACCAAGGAACTCGTCCCGCACGCCCCCGAGCACCGCAGCGGGATCGACAACGCCCGCTCGTGGGTGGTCGGGCGGGGGTGGCGCAACGACGATGTCGCCGAAGCGAACGCGGCCACCGAGGCGCGTCGGGTCCTGCGCACGGTGTATGCGCCGGTGGTACGTGAATCCGATGCCGACGTGCCGGTGATTCCGCTGCCGAAGCCGATCGGATCCGACGGCGGCGTTCCCGACGGCGGTGGCGGCAACGGCGGTGGCGGCGGTTCTACCGGTGGCGCCGGGACTCGGCCCGCGAGCGAAACTCCTGACGGCACACAGCCCGCCACGGTGATACCCGACGAAGGCCAGAACGCGCCGCAGAATTCGCAACAGCCCGACGACACCACCCAAGACCAGGATTCGCAGGATCCCGGCGGTGACACCACGCCGCAATCGTCCCCGGAGACCGCCGCCGCGGGAACTCCCAACACCCCGACCACCCCCAACGTCGGCTCACCCGGCGGCGGCCCGGGTTCCGGCCTGGGCGCCGGTGGCGGTGCCGGCGCGGGCGGAAGTGGTGGCGGATCGCCTGGTGCCGCGGTGCCGGGCACTCCCGGTTCCGGCCTGGCCGCGGCCCGTGCGGGAGCGGGCACAGCGGCCGGTTCGAGCGCGGGCCGAGCCGGGATGGGCGGCATGGGCGCACCCGGTGCCGGACGCGGCAAGGGCGAGGACGAGGAAGCCAAGGGCGTCCCCGACTACCTCATCAACCAGGCCAACGGCAACGAACTGACCGGCCTGGACGACCTGCCCAAAACCGTGCCCCCGGTGATCGGTAGCTAGGAGTTCCCATGATCCGATCCTGGCGTTTCAGCGCCCTGGAATTCCGCACGCTGTGGGAGGTCACCGGCCGCGACGTGCTCCCGTACCCGCTGCGGCAGGAAGCGCACTCCGACGTGATGCAAGCACGTCAGCGAGCAGCCGAAACCCTTGCACCGCAACTGGATTCCGAACTCGAACATGCCGTGCGCATCCTGCTCGCACCGCAGGCCAGAGTCGAACTCGCCGGTTTCGCGGGCCGCACCCGGACAGCGGGCGCGCACGGCGCGGTCCTCGACGATCTCGCCGCGGCGGCGGTGCAGCAGCCAGGGCCCGACGGCACCGGCGGTGAGGTGACGCTGACGCTGTCGGCCGCTGACGAACTGGCCGAGCGCGTGCTCGCCGCCCTTCCCGACCGGGCGGCAGGCACCGGCGACCCGATCGCGGTCACCGCCGCCGTCCTCGACGAACCGCGTCCACCGGTCCGCGACCCGTGGCGACCGACCCCACGCGAACAGTTCGAGCACTTCTTCACCCGCCCGATGGACGCCATCTACCACATCGGCGTCTACCACTACGGCAGCGTCGACAACCGCCACACCGAGGGCCGCGACGACTTCCAACTCCACGATGTCACCGACAACGGCCGCTACGTCGTCTACGGAAACCGCACCCTCACCGTCAAACCCGCTGCCCCACACCGTGTTTCCAAGACCCTGTCCATCATGATCACCGAATCCGTCACCGCCACCCGCGACGGCACCTACCTGCCACACTGAATCACCGAGGGGATAGTCAGATGTCCAAACCGTTGAAGGTCGAGCCTGCGGCTCTCAGTTCGATGGCTGACGAGTTGGCAACTCTGGCCGGGGAGAACATCCGGGCGGAGAACTATGTCAAGGAATGGGTCAGTCCATCCGGAAATGCCGGTGGAAAGATTCTGTCGCATGTGACCGTGGCACTCGAAAGTCTGGAGCGGGACCTGATCGCCAATTACGCCAGGCTCAGCCGGGTCATTTCCGGATCATCGATACAGCTGGGCAATGCCGCGACCATGTACAAGACCACCGACTATGAGTCTGCGGCGGCGCTCGATCGAACCTATCCTGGAGCCGCACAATGAGTGATCAGCCCGTAGCAAATCTCGTGACGCCGGAGAAATCCGATCCTATCCCGGATCTCGTAGAGCTCGTGATAAATGGTAATGGAGTTTCGCTGTCCTATCGGATCAACTATCTTATAATGACGTTGACGTCGTTCGATCTGTTGGCGCTGATAACAAACGATCTGGCTGGCGACTGGTCGGAGTTGCAGAAGTCGGGACAGGCTGTTGCGAATCTGGCGCAATACAACAAGGATCTGGCATCAACGATCGAAGTTGCGACAGCGGTTATGCGCAATGGGTGGGAAGGTAATGCGGCAGACAACGCGGGAGAGTATTTCTCGACGCTGGCAACCACCTTGTCCGCTCAGGTAGAAACGCTCAACGGTATTTCTGATGAGATCGCTAAGTGCGCGTCCGCCTCGTATAATCTGGCGGCGCTCGCTGCTGGAGCCGTGCAAGAGGCAATCGACATTAGCGTCGTCATACTGGCGCTCATCGCGGCATCCATTGCCTCGAAGAGCAGCGTAGTCGCCGCGCCGGCCTCCCTCGGTGTCGACGCTGTAATAGCGGCGCAAGTAGTTCGACTAGGGCTGGCGATCTATAAAATAGTCGGATTCCTCAGCAAGATATTCACCACAGTCCAGGCTGCCGCCGGATTTGTGGAAGCTCTTCAGGCAGACATAGATTTCACCAAGCTCATCGAACTGCCGGAAAGTGGATACAAGCACGCCGGGGTGAGTGTGTGATGCGCGAGCCGGAAGTGATGATCGATGCGGCGCGCGGTGACGTCGGACTGTCACGTCAGCTCGGGGATGCCCTGAAGTTCCTGGCGGCTAATACGACGGACGTGGATCTCAAACAGCAGATCGGTGAGATATCCGCAGGCCGAGCCAGTTTACACAGCCTGATGCTGTGCGATGGCTTCAATGCGCTGGTCGATCCGGCTGTGCAGGGCGTCGGCCAGGAACTGGCGGCCAAGTCAGAAACCGAGTTACGGGCCCTCGCGGCTGGGGGTGAAGCAGTGCTCGAGCGCTATCGCAATATCGTGCCAGAGCCGGATTCGACCCCGGTGGCTGATTTTGAACGGGATGAACTGGGCCGCACGGGGTATTTTACCGGAGAAACCGATTCGAGGCCGGTGGTGCCGGGGACTCGGAAGCCGAATCGCGACCGACTCGTGGGACCGTCCGACGACTTCGATGAGGACGACCGCTATTTTCGGGATGCGAACGACCGGGGATGGTTGGTTTAGCACGGAATGAGCGAGAGAACAGGACCCTCTGAAGGGTGGATCGCCCTTGTCGACGACCTGTCGTTCCCGATGTTCGCCGGGGTGGTGCCGCTGTTGCGGTTTCCCGCTGTCTGTGTTCCACACGGTGCACCGGCGGTGGAATACAGTGAAAGTCAGCATTTCTTCAGCTACTCGTCGCTGCATGATGACCTACTCGAGCACACCATCGGGAACTATTTCTTCCGGACTCGGGCACCCAAGGACTCGCAGCCCTTCAGTTCGCGTCATCGTGAGTGGCCCGACGCGCGGCTGCGCTGCGCGTGGCCGCTCTGCGAGCAGTGCCGCCGCCGATATCGGCGGTTTGTGAGCGCACGCCGGACGTGCCTGTGGGTCGCCTTCGCGGCCTTCGCGCAGTTCGGTGTCCTCATCGCCTTCTTTGCCGAGGAATCGCAAGGATCCGGATTGGTACTGTCGCTCGCCATTTTCCTGGTCGGTGCCGCGATCGCGGGAACGGTCGCGATGGGGTTCGGTCGGCGGGCGGTCGATGTCGGCACTCTCAGGATCACCGAGGATCGCGGGTTGGCTGTCGTCACCGCCCACCCGAACTTCGTGACCGCGCTGGACGCGGCGCACCGGCGCTATGTGGGAGACGACAGCGCGGGATAGTCGCACCGCGTCACCCTCGCCATCGCACCGGTCAGGGGCTGGCAGGGTCGGTGTGGAGGTTCAACGATCCCAGGGCGCGCGCAAGGACGGGTCGTCGAAGGCTTTGCTCGCCTGTCGGTAGAGGTTGCCGATGCGGTGTTCGACCTGTTTGCGGTCGGACTCGGAGATGTCGGCCTCGCCCAAGCGGGAAGCCGCGTTGGCTACGGCGTGGAAGACCAGGGTGGGCTTGCCGTCGACGATGTCGGCGACGGGGAACTTGTAGTCGGCCTCGGTCGCCGGGTTGCCGCCGGGCTTGCGGTACAGGTAGATGCTCGCCATCTTGAGGGCGTCGCCGTCGGCCCATTTCAGGGCGTCGTGCTCGGCTTTGGGGCCGCTCCACTTGTGGTCGCGGGGTGCCCATGGCAGGTCGAGATCGGCGGCGTTGTCGGACGCGGGTGGGACCTGGTTCTCGGAGTGCTGAGCCATGTTTTCCTCCTCGAGCGCTGGGCGGCGGAGCAACGACGCCGAACGGGGGCGTTGTCATGGATCGCTGTGCGCCATGATAGCAATCACGTATTGTCGCTGTATGGCGACAATCGAGGTGTTTCGGCCGGACGACCTCGGCCCGGCGCTGCGCGAGGCGCGGATCGCCGAGGACATCACTCAGCAGGCGCTGGCCTCGCTGGCCGATGTCGGTCGCCAATGGCTCAACGCGTTCGAGGCGGGGCAGAAGAGTTCCGCACCGTTGGACATGGTCATGCGGGTGATTTCCGAGCTGGGAGTCTCGGTGACACTGTCCCAGCGAGCACCGACCCCCGCGCCCGGTATCGATCACGAACCCATCGATCTCGATGCCCTCCTCGATGGCAGGCAGCAATGACCGACGAGCACACTCTGCACGTAGTCATGAACGGCCGCGTCATCGGCGACATTCAGCGCACCGGCCGCCGCGGAATGCGGCTCCGCTACGCTGATGAGCTGTCCGGAAATTTCACGCCGCTGTCCATATCAATTCCCGGCCCCGTCGGGCGTTACCGGGAGAGCGCTCGCGCCTTGGCTGGAGGGGGTGTCGGCGGTGGTGATCCACCGGTCGAGGAGCGCGCCACGGGGCAGCAGTTTCGTGGGGAATTCCCAAGGGAAGGAACGGAGTTCGCCGCAGTCGATGTCGTGCTGAACGGCCTGGCTTCCAGCGTCGATTTCGACGGGCGTGCCGTGCTACTTACTCTGGATCATCGCCGCGTTCGGCGGTGGACTGCTGCTGTTCGCCCTGCTGGTGGTCGGCGGGACCTGGGCGATCACCCACCGGTTGGCCAGATCTAGTCGGTGACGTAGCCGTTGAGGCTGGTGCGGAGGTCGGTGAGGATGGCGTGGGCGGCGGTGAGGCCGGTGGTGTGCCAGATTTTGTCGTCGACGGCGAAGACGCGTTTGTCGGTGGCGGCGCCGAGTTCGGTGAACTGGTCGGAGCGTAGGACTTTTTTGCCGTTGGCTTCGCCGTCGGGGCCGTCGAACATCACGTAGATGATGTCGCCTTCGGCTTTGGTGGCCAGGTCGGCTTCGGTGATGTCGAAGGAGGGGCCGCGCTGGGCGGTGGGGCGGGCGACGCCGACGTCGGACAGGATCTGGGCGGCGAAGGTGTCGGTGCCCTGGACCTCGATGGTGTCGGGGGTGAAGCGCAGGATCGAGGCCTGGGACTGGCTCGCGTTGAGGGCGGGGCCGAGGTCGCGGGCTTGGGTGAGGTAGTCGCGCAGGGCGGTGTCGGCGGCGGCGCTGCGGTTCATGCCCGCGGCGTAGGCGGCGAAATCGGACTGCCAGCTGGTGCCGTCGCCGATCAGGACGGTGGGGGCGATCGCGCTCAGGGCGTCGTAACCGCCTGCGGCCGGGGCGATGTCGCCGAGGATCAGGTCGGGTTTCAGCTCGGCGATGCGGGCGGGATCGGGCTGACCGAGCGGGCCGACCGAGGGCACCTTCAGCACGCCGTAGCCCAGGTACATCGGTTGCGGGCGGTCGCCGTCGAGGGTGACCGCGCCCGCGACCCGCTCCCACAGGCCCAGCGCGCAGGCCGCGTCGAGCGCGGAGGTGGTGAGCACGACGATGCGCTGCGGGTCGGCGGGCACCTCGGTGACACCGGCGGTGTGGGTCACCGACCGGGGCGCACCGGAATCGGGCGCACTGGGCAGCGGGCACGCGGTCGCGGTGTCGCGGTCGGCGCCGACCACGCCCGCACCGGCGATATTGGTGGTGGTGCGGATGATCGTGCTCGCGTCGTCGTGTTTGTCCGCGCAGCCCGCGGTGACCAGCGCCGCGCACAGCAGCGCGGCGGCCGCGACGACACCGCGCGAGGCAACGGCGGCGGTGCGGCGGTTTCGGGTGCGGTTTCGGGCGCTCACCGGCATGCGCACGAGGGTAACGCGTGCGCACCGGCGCCGGTGACGAGGGCCGACTACCGGCGACTCGCCCGCCGGTACCCGATGGCGGCGGGCACGGCGAACAGGATGATCGCGGCACCCGACCAGGCCAGGGTGAGCAGCAGCGGCCGGGCGATCGGGCCGCCGTCGGACAGTCCGCGCATGGTGTCGACGGCGACCGACATCGGTTGGTTGCGCACCACCGGCTGGATCCAGGTGGGGAACGCGACCAGCGGCACGAACCCGGTGCTGAAGAACATCATCAGCGAGGTCAGGATGGTGATGCCCTCGACCAGCGACGCTTTCGCGGAGTAGACCGCGACGGCGGTGACGATGGTGGCGAAGGCCAGCCCGAACAGCATCGGGATCAGCAGGAACACCAGCGCGGCCAGCGGTCCCTGGTGGAAGCGGAAGCCGAGCCCGAACCCGACGAGCACGACCGTCAGCGTGCCGAGCAGGATGCGGCAGCCTTCGGCGAGGATGCGGGCCACCAACCCGGACGCGCGATGCACCGGTAGCACCCAGAAGCGGGCCAGCAGCCCGGAGTCGCGTTCGCGGCCGAGCAGGACCCCGCCGGCGACCGCCCCGGACAGCGCACCGACGAGCGCGACCATCGGGACCGAGCCGTAGAGGGCGTCCTCGCCGGTGAACTTCTCGATCTGGCCGCCCACCACGATGTCGAGCATCACCAGCAGCAGGCACGGGATGAGCAGGGTCTCGAGCAGGGTGATCGGGTTGCGGGCCCAGCGCACCAGCAGGCGTTCGGTCTGGATGAGGGTGCTGCGCAGCAGCGAGACCGCGGAGGTCTCGGTGTAGTCGGCCATCAGGCCCTCCTCGAACTGAGCCGGATGGCGACGGGCAGGCAGAGCGCGATGATGGCGGCGATCCAGAGCAGCGACGGGCCCATCAGCGACCAGCTCACGGTCCCGGCGTTGCCCTTGGTGTCCCCGGCGAGCGCGCGCAGGCCGACGGCGAACTGGGAGACCGGTTGATTGCGGACGAACCACTGGATCCACTCCGGGAACTGACTGGCCGGTGCGAGACCGGTGGAGAGCATGCCGAAGATCAACGGCGGCAACACCAGTGCCTGCGAGGTGGCTTCGGGGCTCTTGGACAGGGTGCCGATGACGTCGGCGCCGAGGGTCAGGGCGAGGCCGATGAGCAGGGAGAACAGCAGGAAGCCGAGGGTGTGGGCGGCGTCGAGTCGGAACCGGAAGCCGATCACGTATCCGGCGGCGACGGCGGCTGCCAGCGAGATCAGCAGTCGGAACAGGTTGGCCGACATGCGCGCCGCGACCGGGACCAGCGGACGCAACGGCATCGAACCGAAGCGGCGGTTGAGGCCCGCGACGGAGTCGGTGGCCGAGCGGAAGGCGGCCGAGATGGCGGTGAAGGCCGCGGCCTGCAGGATGACCAGGGGCATCATGTACTGGGCGTAGCTGCTGAAACCGTTGCCGGAGAACGTCATCACGGTTTTCAGCGGGATGTAGAAGCTGGCGGTGAAGGCGGCGGGGGCCAGGACCGAGGCCAGGAATTCGCCGGATTTGAGCGAGGGGATGATCAGGCGGGTGGTCAGGACCCACCACTGCTGGATGGTGTCGGGGGTCGCCCTGGCGTGGGTCTGCCAGGTGGCCGTGGTCATGACGGGACCTGTTCGGCGGTGGCGAGGTGGCCGGTGAGCTGCAGGAACACGTCGTCGAGCGAGGGGCGGCGCAGGGCGATGTCGACGAGTTCGACCCCGGCGTCGTCGAGGCGGCGCAGGGCCTCGGCGAGGGTTTTGGCGCCGTCGGGGGCGGGGATGGTGATGCGGTCGGATTCGGGGGTCAACGCGGCCACGTTCTCGGCGGGGAGCAGGGAACCGAGGGCGGCGATGATCGCGGGCAGGCCCTCGAGGTCCAGCGGCACGATCTCGCAGTAGCTGCCGCCGGTGCGGTGTTTGAGTTCGTCGGCGGTGCCCGAGGCGATCACCACGCCGTGGTCGATCACGATGATCTGGTCGCTGAGCGCGTCGGCCTCCTCCAGGTACTGGGTGGTGAGCAGGGTGGTGATGCCAGCGGATTTGAAGCCGCGCACCAGATCCCACACGCCCTGGCGACTGCGCGGGTCAAGGCCGGTGGTGGGCTCGTCGAGGAACACGACATCGGGGCGCACCACCAGGCCGCAGGCGATGTCGATGCGGCGGCGCATCCCGCCGGAGTAGGTGCCCACGCGCCGGTCGGCGGCCTTCTCCAGGTCGAATTCGCTGAGCAGTTCCCTGGCCCTGGCGCGGGCGGCGGGTTTGCGCAGGCCCATCAGGCGACCGAACATGACGAGGTTCTCGTAGCCGCTGAGCATGTCGTCGAGGGCGGCGTACTGGCCGGTGAGCATGATGGATTTGCGCACGGCGGCCGGGTCGGTGACCACATCGTGGCCGGCCACCACGGCGGTGCCCGCGTCGGGAGTGATCAGGGTGGACAGGATGTTCACCATGGTCGTCTTGCCCGCGCCGTTGGGGCCGAGGATGCCGAGCACCTCACCGGGGGGTGCGACGAAATCGACTCCGCGCAGGGCGTGTACGTCGCCGAAGGACTTCTCGATTCCGTCGACCACGACGCCGCCGCCGGTGCGCGCGCTGGGTTGCACGAGGGTGTTCTCGACGCTCATGTGCGGTCTCCTGCTTCCAAGTGGTCATCGAGCACCGGCGAAATCACCGACAGTGCATAGGGATTGGTCAGTTCGTCGTGGGTGACGTCGACATCGTGGTTGGTGATGGTGCCGGTGACGTAGGGTCGCCAGCCGTGCGGTCCCATCCATTCGGCGGGGTCGACGGTGGCGCTGATGTAGAGGACGTCGCCGTGGTAGACGGGGCGTCGGTAGCCGGTGCGGGTGCCCGCGGAGGCGTTGTAGGAGCCGGCCATGCGCTCGATGGTGGCGGCGTCGATGAGTCGCACGCCGCCGAGTCGGGCGGTGATGAGGTCGGCGGCCTGCTCGGCGGTGGCGTCGGCGGGGACGTCGTCGATGCCCAAGATGGCGCCGAAGGTGTTGATGAAGGCGCCCGCCGAGAGCCGTTCGATGCTGTCGCCGTCGATATCGGCGGTGTCGGTGTCGAGCAGGGCGACCACCCCGACCCGCTCACCCTCGGCTTTCAGCTGCACGGCCATGGCCTGGGCGATCAGGCCGCCGTAGGACCAGCCGAGCAGGTGATAGGGGCCGCTCGGTTGCACGGCGCGAATCTCGCGGATGTAGCGCGCGGCGAATTCCTCGATGGAGCGGACGGAGGGTTCCTTGCCGCTGAGGTCGGGGGCTTGCAGGCCGTAGATGGGACGGCCGGGGCGCAGCTGTTCGGCCAAACCCAGGTAGCTCCACGACATTCCGGAGGAGGAGTGGACGCAGAACAGGGCCGGGCGGTCGCCGTCGGGGCGGATGGGGAGCAGCACGTCCAGGCCGAGGCCGGTGGGGCCGGTGGTGGGTTTCGCTTCCTCTGCCGAGAGCTGGTGGGCTGCCGGGGTTTCGGCGAATCGGGCGGCGGCCTCGAGGGCTTCGACCCACAGCTCGGCGAGTTCGGCGACCTCGTCGTGATTCAAAAGCTCTGACGCGTAACCGAAGTCGGCCGCCAGGCGGTCGTGGACCACCATGGCGTTGATGTCGATCGCGGACATGACGGGGACCTCGGGGTGTTCGGCGGCGTCGAGGTCGCCGAGGGCGTCGGTGGGGAGCCAGCCGAGACCCTCGAGGCCGGCGGGGGTTTCGACGGAGGTGTGGCGGCCGAGGTAGTTGACGCAGATCTGGCCCGGCAGGCGGGTCGGAAGCTGTTCGGCCGCTGCAGGATCGAGATAGCGCAGCTGGCCGAAGCCGATGCCCTTGTCGGGGACCGCGAGCAGGTCGTGCTTGGCTCGGCGGATGGCCGCGCCCATCGCGGGGCCGCCCGCGAACGCCTCTTCGACATCGATGTCGGACAGGTCGAGGCGGACCGGGTACAGGTTGGTGAACCAGCCGATGGTGCGTGACAGGTCGGCGCCGGGCACGACCTCTTCCTGGCGGCCGTGGCCTTCCAGGCGCAGCAGGGCCGAGGACTCGTTCACCCCTCGGCGGGCCCGCCAACGCACCAGAGCCAGTGCGAGAGTGGCGAACAGCGCGTCGGTGACCGTGCCGTGGAACAGGCGGGGCAGGGTGGTGAGCACGGCGGTGGTGGTGTTCTCGTCGACCTCGATCTCGAGCCGGCGGACCGTGTGGCCCTGGTCGATGGTGGGGTCGAGGTGGCGGGTGCCCAGGAGAGGGTCGGGGCCCTCGACCACCGACTGCCAGTACGGGAGTTCGGCGCGGCGGTGTTCGGCCTGTTCGGTCAGGGCGTGCGACCAGCGTCGCATCGAGGTGCCGATCTCGGGCAGGGTCGGGGCGGTGCCCGCCGACACCTGCGCCCACGCGGTGATCAAGTCCTGCACCAGGATTCGCCACGACACGCTGTCGATCGCGAGGTGGTGGGCGACGATGATCAGGCGGCCGGGGTGGGTGTGCTGGTCGGCCTCGCCCACGGGGTCGAGCCAGACGAATTGCAGGACGGTGCCGTCGGCGGGGCGCAGCCGGTTCATCGCGGAATCCAGTGCGGTGGCGGCGTATTCGCGCAGTTCGATCGGGTCGGTGGTGTCGTAGGCGGTGCGGTGCACCAGGGCGTCGACCTCGATCGAACCCGGTTCGGCCACGCGCAGGGCCCAGTCGTCCTCGGTCTGCGACAGGCGGGCGCGCAGCATGTCGTGTCGGTCGATCACGGCGGTGAGGGTGGCGACGAGCCGGGTGCGGTCGAGGCCGACGGGCAGATCGAGGACGGCGGTTTGGGCGAAGCGGTCGAAATCGCCGCCGCGCTCGATCATGTAGCGCACGATCGGGGTGAGCGGCAGGTCGCCGGTGCCGCCGCCGGGGAGTTCGGCGAGGGCTTCGACGGTGTCGGTGGCGTCGACGATCGCGGCCAGGGCGGCGACGGTGCGGTGCTCGAAGACCTGGAGCGGGGTGCAGTGCACGCCGCGCTGCTTGGCCTGGGTGACCAGTTGGATGGCCAGGATGCTGTCGCCGCCCAGGGCGAAGAAGGAGTCGTCGATGCCGACTCGGTCGCGGCCGAGGAGGTCGGCGTAGATCTCGGCGAGGGTCCATTCGGTGGGGGTCTCCGGGGCGCGGTAGGGGGTGTCCTCGGTGACGAAAACCGGTGCGGGGAGAGCCTTTCTGTCGAGTTTCCCCACAGCGTTGATGGGGATCTCGTCCAGGACGGTGAAGGAGGTGGGGACCATGTAGGCGGGCAGGGTGTCGGCGGCCTCGGCGCGGATGCGGGCGAGGTCGAGGTCGGCGCCGGGCAGGCGCACGAGGTAGGCGGCCAGGGCGGTGGCGCCGGTCGGGCCCGGAACACCCAGGGTGACAGCGACATCCACGCCGGGCATGGCGCTGAGGACGGCGTCGATCTCGCCGAGTTCGATGCGTTGGCCGCGCACCTTGACCTGGAAGTCGGTGCGGCCCAGGTATTCCAGGGTGAGGTGCCCGGTGCGGGTGCTGGGTTGGTGGGGATCGCCCTCCCGGACGCGGTGGTCTGGTGCGGTCGGCGCGGAGTTCTCGGCTGGCGGTGTGTGGTCGGATACGTGTGTCCAGCGGACCAGATCGCCGGTGCGGTAGAGGAGTTCGCCGGGCCGGCCGAAGGGGTTCGCGATGAAGCGGGCGGCGGTCAGGGCGGGGCGGGCGTGGTAGCCGCGGGCGAGGGCGGTGCCCGCGAGGTACAGCTCACCCGCGACGCCGACGGGGACCGGGCGCAGGCGGTCGTCGAGGACCAGGACCCGCGCGCCCCGGATGGGGGTGCCGATGGTGACCGGTTCGGTGGCCGACAGGGGTGCGGAAGCCGTTGCCCAGATGGTGTATTCGGTCGGACCGTACAGGTTGATCATCGTTCGGTCCGTTGCTCCGCCGCACCAGCGCCCGACCAGATCGGGGCCGACCGCCTCACCGGCGACCGCCAGGACGCGCAGGCTCGACACGTCGGCCGGGTCGATGGTCGCCAGCGCGGACGGGGTGATCACCATGTGGGTCACCTGCTCGGCGGCGATCAACGCGGCCAGCGGGGCGCCGCCGAAGACGTCCGGTGGCGCGACTACCGACGCGGCGCCGCAGCCGAAAGCCATGAGCGCCTCGAAGATCGACGCGTCGAAGCTCGGGGACGCGACCTGGAGGACGCGGGCGTGCTCGTCGAGGGTGAGGTCGGCGCGCTGGGCGGCGATCAGATCGGCGAGGCCGCGGTGGGTGACGGTGACGCCCTTGGGGGTGCCGGTGGAACCGGAGGTGTAGATCATCCAGGCGGGGTTCTCGGTCCGGATCGGGGTCGGGAGTTCCGCCGGGGTGAGATCGGTGGCGTCGGTGGTGGCCAGGCGGGTCTCGATGGCGGGGTCGTCCAGGACCAGCCAGTGGGTGGAATCGGACAGGTGCGGGCGGTAGGCGGCGAGGGTGATGCCGACGCGGGCGCCGGAATCGGTGAGCATGTGCTCGATGCGGTCCGCCGGGTGCTTCGGGTCTACCGGGAGGAACGCGGCGCCGACCTTCGCTGTTGCCCAGATGCCGGTGTGGAGTTCGGGGCACCGGGGGAGACCGAGGGCGACAACGGTTTCGGCGTGAGCGCCGGATTCGAGAAGGAGGCGGGCGAGTTGGTTCGCGCGGGCGTTGAGTTCGCGGTAGGTGAGGATGTCAGCCGTCGAGATCGTGGGTTTGCGGACGGTCGAGTCGGCCGGGTGTGCGGAACGGGTAGTGCCTGTCGAGTCGGCGGAGACCGCTGTGTCGGTTGAGTTGTCGGCGCTGGTCTGGGTTCCCGGTTGGGTGGCGGTGGTTGTTGGGGTGGACTGGGAGATCAGGGCTGGGCGGTCGGGGTGGGTGGTTGCGGTGGTGGTGAGGAGGTGGGCCAGGGTGATCGGTTCTGTGGTGGCGGGGGTGGCGGTCGGGATCAGTTGGGCGCGTTCGGGTTCGGTGAGGATGTCGATGTCGGAGAGGCGGGTGTCGGGGTTGGTGAGGATGGTGGTGAGGATCTGGCGCCAGCGGGTCGTGAAGGTGGTGGCGGTGGTGGCGTCGAAGAGGTCGGTGGCGTAGGTGAGGACGGCGTCGATGCCGTCGGGGCCCGTGTCGCCGAAGCGTTCGCGCAGGTCGAGGGTGAGGTCGAAGGCCGAGGAGTGGCGGTCGAAGTCTTCTACCTCGAAGCGCAGGGCGGGGAGTTCCAGGACGGGTTCCACGAAGTTCTGTAGGGACAGGGAGACCTGGAACAGGGGGTGGTGGGCGGTGGAGCGGGTGGGATCGAGGGCGGTGACGAGCTGTTCGAAGGGCACGTCGGCGTGGGCGAAGGCATCGAGGTCGGTGGTGCGCACGGTGGCGAGCAGCTCGCGGAAGTCGGTGCCGGGGTCGACCGGGGTGCGCAGGGCCAGGGTGTTGACGAACATGCCGACGAGTTCGTCCAGGGCGGCTTCGCCACGGCCGGCGATGGGGGTGCCGATGACGATGTCGGTGGTGCCGCCGAGCCGCGACAGCAGCAGCGCGAGGGCGGCGTGGACCACCATGAAGACACTGACATTGTTGGCGGCGGCGAAGTCGATCAGGGCGCGGTGGGTTGGCGCGTCGAGGGCGAAGTCGACATCGTCGCTGCGCATCGACTGCACGGCGGGGCGCGGGCGATCGGAGGGGAGTTCCAGGGCGTCCGGGGCGTCGGCGAGGGTGTCCTTCCAGTACTGGATCTGCTGTGCGGCAACGGAGTCCGGGCCGCCACCGAGCAATTCGCGATGCCACAGGGCGAAGTCGGCGTACTGGACGGTCAGGGGGTCTCGGGTGGGTGCCGCGCCCGCGACCCGGGCCGAGTAGGCAGTCACCAGGTCGGCGGCCAACGGTGCCATCGACGCGCCGTCCGCGCTGATGTGGTGCACCACGAGCACGACAACGTGCACCGGGACACCAGCTTCGGGGTCACGGGAGTCGGCCGGTGACGAGCCTTGTATGGACCTCATGTCGCCGGAACCAGGGTTCGCGGCGAACGTGTGGTGTTCGCGCGGCCCCGCCGGATCGCCGACCTGCGCACTGCGGACCGGGCTTGCACCGTGCACGTCCGCGTCGATCGGGGTGCCGGACGCGGCCTGATCTGTGACAGCGGAGATGGCGGCGCCCGGATGGTCGGCACGCGAGCCGTTGGCCTGCGTCGACCTGACGGAACCGCGTGCGCTGTCGTGGGCCGTGTTCGCTGGCGTGCCGGTCAGGCGGAACAGGCTGACGCGCAGTGGGGGTTCGCGGGTGAGATCGAAGCCGGTGGCGGTCAGGGTGTTGATTCGATCACGCAGGGGCGCACCGTCTTCGATGTCGAGCACCGGCATAGCGGGGGTGGCCGAGTCGAGGCCCACGATGACCTGGCGGGGGCCCTCGGCATCGGCGGGGTAGCGGGTGCGCAGGGTTTCCTGGCGCTCCACCACGTCGGCGAGGGCGGCGCGCAGGGCCCGCACATCCAGGTCGCCGGTGAGGCGCAGGGCGATGGCGATGTTGTAGGCCGAGGACTCCGGGTCGAGTTGGTTGAGCACCCACATGCGTTGTTGTGCAGGGGAGAGCGGGACGCGGTCGGGGCGGACGCGGGCCGCCAGGGCCGGGCGGCCGGGGGTGCCGTCGGCGGTGGGGACCACGCGGGCGGACAGTTGGGCGACGGTGGGGGCGTCGAACAGGTCGCGCAGGGCGATGCCGGCGCCGAGGGTCGAATTGACCCGGGCGACAACCTTTGTCGCGCTCAGGGAGTTGCCGCCGAGTTCGAAGAAGGACTGGTCGACGCTGACGCGCTCACTGCCGAGGACCTCGGCGAACACGTCGGCGACGGCCTGCTCGATCGGCGTGCGCGGGGCGAGGTAGGTGTGCTGGGCGGTGGAGAAGTCCGGGATCGGCAGGGCTTTGCGATCCAGCTTGCCGACCGGGGTGAGCGGAATATCCTCCAGGACAACGACATAGGACGGCACCATGTAGCCGGGCAGCTCCGCGGCGACCCGCGCGCGCAACTGCTCGGAGTCCAGGTCGGCGTCGGGCACGGGCAGCACGTAGGACACCAGCACGGTCGCGCCGGCGGGCCCCTCGCGGCCGATGGTCACCGCGTAGTCGACCTCCTCGACCCGCGAGAGCACCGCGTCGATCTCGCCGAGTTCGATCCGCAGACCACGGATCTTGACCTGGAAGTCGCTGCGGCCCAGGTATTCCAGCGCGAGAGTGCCGTCGTTCCCGGTCACCCAGCGCACCATGTCGCCGGTGCGGTACATGCGTTCCCCGGCCGCGCCGTAAGGGTTGGCGACGAACCGGCTCGCGGTCATCTCGAACCGGTTGAAGTACCCGCGCGCCAACGCCGGACCCGCCAGATACAGCTCTCCCGCGATGCCCACCGGCACCGGCCGCAACCAGCCGTCCAACACCACCAGTGCCGCACCGCGAACCGGGCCGCCGATCGTGACCGGTTCGCCCGCGACGAGTTCGGCCGGACCGGTGGCCCAAATGCTGAACTCGGTGGGCCCGTACAGGTTCACCATCCGCCTGCCCGCCGACCACTTCTCGATCAGCTCGGGCGTGGCCGCCTCACCGGCGACCGCGAGCACCCGAAGATCGGTGAGGTCGGTCGGCTCCATCGTCGCCAGCGCCGAGGGCGTGATCACCGCGTGGGTGACGCGCTCGGTGCGCAACAGGGTTTCGAGTTCGCCGCCGCCGTAGACCTCCGGCGGCGAGACCACCAGGCGACCACCCGCCGCGTGCGCGGTCAGCATCTCGAACACCGAGGCGTCGAAACTCGGCGAGGCCACCTGTAGCGCGCTCGCGGACGGATCCAGGGCGAGGGTGTCACGCTGGGTGGCAACGAGATTGGCCAGGCCGCGGTGGCTGAGCAGCACGGCCTTGGGTTTGCCGGTGGAACCGGAGGTGTAGATGAGGTAGGCGGTGTGGTCGATGTCGATCGGGCCGCCGCGTTCGGCGTCGGTGATCGGGGCGTCGGAGACCAGCATGGCGCGGCGCATGGTGTTGAGGTCGTCGAGCAGCAGCCAGTCGATCGAACCGGGCAGCGTCTCGCCGGTGGCCGTGACGGTGACGCCGATCGGGGCCTTGGAGTCGGTGAGCATGTGCTCGATGCGCTCGACCGGGTAGCTCGGATCCAGCGGCACGAACGCCGCGCCGGTCTTGGCCAGCGCCCACACCGCGACCACCGATTCCAGTGACCGGGTCAGCGCCAGCACCACGAACACCTCGGGGCCGATCCCGCGCCCGAGCAGCACGCGCGCGAAACGGTTGGACCAGGCGTCGAGTTCGCCGTAGCTCATCCGCAGGTCACCGGAGCTGACCGCGATGGCGGTGGGATCGAGGCGCGCGCCCGCGGTGAGGACCTCGGGCAGGGTGCGCATCGGCAGCGACGGTGCGCCGTGAACCGGTGCGAGCGTGGACAATTCGGTGTCGCCGCAGTATTGGAGCTGGGAGACGAGGGCGTGCGGGTTCTCGGCCAGGCTCGTGAGGAGCCGCAGGAAACCGTCCAGCAGGGACTGGGCCGCGTCGGGGGCGAGCTGGTCGGCCATGAATTTCACGGTGATGCGCAGGGCGTCGCCGGTGTCACCGCGCAGCGGAATGACCATGAGGTTCAACGGATATGGCGTCGCGTCGGTGCCCTCGACGTCGAGTACGCGCATGCCGGCGATGTCGAGGGCCTGGGAGAGGGCCTCGCGGTCGATCGGGTAGGACTCGAAAACGGTGAGGGTGTCGAACAATTCGGCAAGGCCGACCGCGCGGTGGATGGCGGCCAGGCCCACGTGCTGGTGGTCCATGAGCCGGGCCTGTTCGGCCTGCACGCGCGCCAGCAGGTCCGACACCTTCTCGGCGGGATCCAGCCGCACCCGCACCGGGACGGTGTTGATGAACAGCCCGACCATCTCCTCGACCCCGGGCAGCTCCGGCGGGCGACCCGACACGGTGGAACCGAACACGACATCGGTGCGGCCGGTGAGCATCGCCAACAGCATCGACCACCCGGCCTGGACCAGGGTGTTCACCGTCGCCCCGGCCTCCCTGGCGGCGGATTCGAGCGTCGCGACCGTCTCGGCGGACAGGTCGCGCGAGAGCATCGCGGTCTCGGGCGACTCGATCCCGGCCAGCGTGGGCACGGCGCGAGTCGGGGTGTCGATGCCGGCCATGGCCTGCTTCCAGGCGGCGAGGGAGGCGTCGGCGTCCTGGTCGTCGAGCCAGGCCAGGAACTCGCGGTAGGAGCGGGCCGGCGGCAGCATCGAGGCGTCGCCCGCGGTGACGTAGAGGGCGAGCAGTTCGCGGACCAGCAGTGGTGTGGACCAGCCGTCGAGGACCAGGTGGTGGTTGGTCATGACGAGGCGGTAGGTGTCGTGGTCGGTCTTGATCAGGGTGAAGCGGAGCAGCGGGGGACGGGTGAGGTCGAAGCGGGTCAGGGCGTCGAGTTCGATCGTGCGGGCGAGTTCGCCTTCGGGTGCGTCGGTGAGATCTATTTCGCGCCAGGTGAGTTCGGCGTCGGCGAGGACCAGTTGGCGGGGGCCGTCGTCGGTTTCGACGAAGGCGACGCGCAGGTTCTCGTGGCGGTCGACGAGAGCCTGGGCCGCCGCGCGCAGACGGGGGGCGTCGACGGTGCCCGCGAGGGTGAGCAGGGACTGGACCGTGTAGCCGTCGGCGGTGTCGGAGTCGTAGAGGGCGTGGAAGAGCAGGCCGTATTGCAGCGGCGAAAGCGGCCAGACGTCAACGAGATTCGGGTACGCGTGCTCCCAGCGTTCGATCTGGGGCTGGTCGGTGCTGACCAGGGCGAAGTCCGAGGGGGTGCGGCCGCCGGCGTCACCGGTTGCCGCGTGCTCGGCCAGGGCGGTCAGGGCCTGCGACCACAGCTCGGCCAGTTCGCGCACGTCGGCTGCGTCGAGTAGTCGGCTCGCGTAGGCCCAGGTGACCTCGAGGCCCGCGTCGGTCAGGACGGCGTTGATGTCGACCACGGCGGCCAGGGGGGCGCGGTCGTCGTTGGTCGCGGCGAAACGCTGGGGGAGCCAGGGGAGGTCGCTGGTGCTCGCTCGGCCGAGGTAGTTGAAGCTCAGTTGCGGAGTGGGGGCGTCGGCCAGGGCCGTGGCGGTGTCGGCGTCGAGGTAGCGCAGCAGGCCGAAACCGACGCCGCGATCGGGGACCGCGCGCAACTGCTCCTTGGTCGCCTTGATCGCCGAACCCGCTGCCCGACCGCCGGCGAACGCGTCGGCGAGGTCGAGACCGGTCAGGTCGAGGGCGACCGGGTAGACGCTGGTGAACCAGCCCACGGTGCGCGCGACATCGGCGCCGGGCAGCAGGGATTCGCTGCGGCCGTGGCCCTCGAGGGTCAGCAGGACCTCGGTGCGTTCGCGCCACCGGCACACCGCCATGGCGAGCGCGGCCAGCAGCACATCGTCGGCGCCGCAATGGAATTGCTCGGGGACGGTGGTGAGGACGGTCTGCGCGAGGGCGGACGGAACCGTCGTCTGCCACTGGGCCATCGTGGCGACTACGTCGAGCGCCGGGTCGAACGAGCGGGGTCGTGCCGCGTCGCCGACCGGGGGCGCGCTGACGGCGGGACGCAGGTCGGGTGCCGATTCGCTGTCCGCTGCTTGCTGCGAGGTCGACGTAGATGCCGTGGAGACGTCGTCGGCCGGGGTGCCCGGCGATGCGGTGGCCGTCGGGTTGTCGACCCGAGCGGGCTCGGGAGAGGCCGCAACGGGCGTGTCCGTCGGAGCGGAGTCCGTGGTGGGCGGGTTCGACCGGGCGAAGGTCGGGTCGGGTGTTGCGAGGATGCGCTGCCAGGTGGGTAGTTCGGCGGTGCGGGTGGCGGCGTTCTCGGCCTGGCTGTGGGCCCAGCGGCGGAAGGACGTACCGACCGGGTCCAACGCACCACCGAAGGCGGCGGTGGCCAAGTCGGGCAGCAGGATTCGCCAGGAGACGCCGTCGGTGACGAGGTGGTGCAGGACCAGCCAGCACCGGGGTGCGGCGTCGGGGCGTTCGAGGAGGACGAAGCGGGCTACCGCGCCGACGGTGGGGTCGAGGTAGTCCGCGGCGTCCTGGAGGGCTTGTTCGACGGCCTCGTCGGTGTCGGCACGGACCACTTCGATCAGGGTGGCGGCGTCGATCGAATGGGGTTCGGCGACAACGAATTCCCAGCCGTCGGCCGTGTGGCGCAGCGAGGAGCGCAGCAGGTCGTGGTGGTCGAGCAGGGGCTGAACAGCCGCGGTCAGGGCCGCGCGGTCGAAGTCGGCGGGCAGGCCGATGAGGACGGCCTGGCCGTAGCGGCCCCAGGTGTCGCCGTGCTCGAGCATCGCGTGCACGATCGGGGTCAGCTCGATCGAACCGACTCCGCCGCCGGGCAATTCGTCGACCACGTGCACCTCGGTCGCCTCGGCCACGGCGGCCAGCGCGGCGACGGTCTTGCGTTCGAAGACATCGCGGGCGCTGAACGAGATCCCGGCGGCCTTCGCGCGCGAGACCAGCTGGATGGAGACGATGCTGTCCCCGCCGAGGGCGAAGAAGCTGTCGTCGACGCCGACGGTGTCGAGTCCGAGCACCTCGGCGAACAGCGCGGCCAGGGCCTGTTCGCGCGGGGTCGAGGGGGCGCGGCTCGCTGCCACCCGCGCGGTGAAATCCGGTGCGGGCAGGGCCTTTCGATCGACCTTGCCCAGCGGCGTCAACGGCACCCGGTCGAGCACCATGACCACCGACGGCACCATGTAGGCCGGAAGGCTCTCGCCGACAGCGGCTTTCACGGCCTCGGGATGGATGTCGGTGCCGGTCACATAGGACACCAGCGCGGTCGCGCCGGTCGGGGACTCCACACCCAGGGTGATCGCGAAATCGACCTCCGGGATCCGTTCCAGGGCGGCGTCGATCTCGCCCAACTCGATCCGGTAACCACGCACCTTGACCTGGAAGTCGCTGCGGCCCTGGTAATCCAGGACGACACGGTCCGCCCGCTTCGTCGACACGGTGTCGGTTCCCGTCGCCGGGCTCCACCGCACCAGGTCGCCGGTGCGGTACATGCGCTCGCCCGGCGCGAGCGGATTCGCCACGAACCGACTCGCGGTCAGCCCGCTACGCCGGTGATACCCGCGCGCCACCCCCGGACCCGCGAGGTACAGCTCACCCACGGTGCCCGCCGGAACCGGCCGCAACCAGGGGTCGAGGACCAGCCCGGACACCCCGCCGACCAGGCTGCCGATGGTGACCGGCGCACCGGGAACCAGCGGCTCGCTCAACGTCGTGGTGACCGTGGTCTCGGTCGGTCCGTAGCCGTTGATCAGCGAACGCCCGGCCCACTTCGCCACCAGCTCCGGCGGGCAGGCGTCGCCGCCCACCACGATCGTGCGCAGGTCGGGCAGCGACGCGGGATCGAGCGAACCGACCACGGCCGGCGTGACATTGAGGTGGGTGACGCGATGGGTGCGCAAGACCTGCGCCATCTCCTCGCCCGCGTACGCCGACGGCGGGACCACGGCCAGCGTCGCGCCGGCGGCCAGGGTCACCACGATCTCCTCGACGGAGATATCGAAACTCGGCGAAACAGCATGGGCGACAACGGAGTCGGCGTCGACCCCGAATCCGGCGCCCGAACTGGCGGCGAGGTTGGCCAAGCCGCGGTGCGAGACCAGCACGCCCTTGGGCAGGCCGGTCGAACCGGAGGTGTAGATGATGTAGGCGACCTGGTCGAGGTGGATCGGGGTTGTGCGGTCGGCGTCGGTGATCGGCGCGCCGGACTGTGCCGCGAGCGCGGAGTCGTCGAGCGAAAGCCAAGTCACGGTGTCGGGCAACGACTCTCGCACCTCGGCCACCGTCACGCCGATGACCACGCCGCTGTCGTCGATCATGTGGGTGATCCGGTCATCGGGATAGGTCGGGTCGATCGGCACGAACGGCGCGCCCGTCTTGACCACCGCGATGGTCGCCAGCACCGACTCCGCCGAACGCGGAATCGACAGCGCGACACCGTGTTCGGGACCCGCGCCGGCGGCGATCAGCACGCGGGCCAGCCGGTTGGTGTACTCGTCGACCTCGCGATAGCTCAGCGTGTCGTCGACGCCCCAGCGCAGCGCCACCGCGTCGGGGTCGAGCGCGGCGCCGGCGGCGAGAATCTCCGGCAGGGTGCGCGGGGCGACCCCGACCGGACCGCGCGCGGGCACCGACAGCGCCTGCTCGGCCTCGGACAGCACGGTCACCGTCGACAGCGGCGCGTCGGGACCGGCGACGAGGAAACGGTGCAGGAACCGCAGGAACCGCGCGTGATGGGCGGCCAGGTCGGCGTCGCTGTAGAGATTCGCGTTGCCCTGGAGGTCGATATGGGTGCTCTCGCCGCCCACACCGGGGTACAGGTTCACGAACAGGTCGTCGATCAGGCCCGAGGTGAGCACATGGAGCCGCCCGACCACGGGGCCGAGCGCGATCTTGGTGTCGACCATCATCAGGTTCACCGCCGGACCGAACGAGGCCGCCTCGTCCATCGACCAGCCCAGATCGCGGACGATGTCCTCCTGGCGGTAGCGCTGCCGGCGCAACGCCCCGGTCAACTCGCCCTGCACGGCCAGAATCGACGCACCGACGGTCGTGGTCGGGTCGAGACGCACCCGCAGCGGCACGACATTGGCGAGCATGCCGCCGGAGCGACGCAGCGTCGCCGAGGTCCGCGCGGAAACCGGCAGGCTCAACACCACTTCCGCCGCGCCGGTCATCGCGGCCAGGTAGGCGCCGAACGCGGCTACCACGGTCGGCGCGACGCCCGAATTGACCGCTGCGGCAACCGAATCCAACAGGGCGGTGGTCGAGGCGGGCAGAGCGCCGGAGATACGACGCGGGTGCGCGTCGACCTCGGCCTCGCGGCCGGCGAGGGTGACCGGATCGGCCAGGCCGCCCAGGTGCTCACGCCAGTACTCGCGGTCGGTCGCGAAACGATCGGAGGTGCGGTACGCCAGATCCGCCTCGACGATCTTCTGCAACGGCTCGGCCTTCGAGCGCGGCGGCTCACGGCCCTCGAGCGCGGCGTTGTAGAGCTCGCCGGTGCGCTGCACCAGGGCCAACGCGCCCATGCCGTCGAGCACGATGTGGTGCATGCGCGAGTACCAGAACCAGCGGTCCTCGCCGACCCGCAGCATCGCCAACCGGACCAGACGGTCGTTCATCATGTCCAGCGGCGCGGAGTACTCCGCGCGCATCCAGGCGTGCGCGGCGGCCTCGGGGTCGGGGCGGTCGCGCAGGTCCAGCTCGGCGATGTCGTCGTCGAGGGACAGGTCGACGAGCTGATGCGGCTGCCCGTCGAGATCGACCAGGCGCAGATAGCCGGTGCCGAACTCGCGCCCGGTCCGTCGGACGGCGTCGGTGAGCAGCGCGTGCTCGATCGCGCCGGACAACTCGACGTACTGCGCGATGGAAATGGGGGTATCGCCGGCGATGTGCTGGGCGAACCAGATCCCGCGCTGGGCGGCGGACAGGGGGAAAGGGCCCTCGGTTGCGACGGAATCCGACGCATGCGAAACGGGCTGCATCATGAGCGGACCTGCGTTTTCATGTCTGGAGCTGGGGAATTCACCTGGGTGTCCCGACCGTCGGGTAACTACCGGGGAGGTAGTACTCGCCGCTGCGTACTGCGCTCTACGTTCATTCTGAACCTCCGCGCGCCGCATCGGAACCGTGTTCAGGAGACTGCGCGCAGTTCGGTATCCGCCAGCGGCGCGTCGGAGCTGACCAGGTAACGCCGCAGCGTCGAACGATCGTCGAGCACCAGCCAGTCGACGGTGTCGGTGAGCCCGGGGCGGTCGGCCCTGGTGGTGATGCCGACGCGGGCGACGCTCGCGAGACCTTCGCGCACCGACACCGGGATCGCGCCGATCTTGCGCACCGCCGCCTCGGCCACGACGGCCTCGATCCGGGGGTCCACGGCGAGGGCGATCGGGTCGCCTGCCTGCGCACCGCGCCCGAGCAGCAGGCGAGCCAGGCGATTGGCCCAGCGGTCCAGATCGGCGTCGGCGAGGGTGCCCGCGGCGGTGCGGCCACGCAGCGGGATGACGTTGTCGGCGGGAGCGGTGACCAGGGTGCTCATCGTGTTCCCCTTCGGGGCGTCGGCGGTGTTTTGTGCTACACCTCCAATCTCGCCCTCGGCGCGGGGATCCGACAGCAACCCCAGCGTTGGTGGGGCTCCTCCCAGGGGGAGCGTTTCCCACCCCAAGGTGGCTGAACCCCGACGGCGGCGAGTTCGTGTGCCGCCGTCGAGGGGCCGGTCACGGCGCGTTGCCGCCGATGCTGAAATGGGCGCCGGTCGGGTCGATCAGGCCCGCGAGGCGACCGTAGGGGGTGTCCATCGGCTCGAAGGACACCCCGGCGCCCAGCGTCGCCGCCCGCGCGACGGTCTCGTCCACGTCGTCGGCGCCGAAGTACACCGTCCACGAGCCGGGCACGCCCTCGGCGAGATGACCGTTGGCGTCGAGGACGCCGCCGCCCATCGGCGGGGCGGTGTGCAGGGTGGTGTAGCGGAAATCGGGGGTGTCGGCGATGGTGAGGGTGTCGCGCCAGCCGAACACCTCCCGGTAGAAGACCAGCGACTCGTCGTAGGCGCGGGTCATCAGCTCGAACCAGGCGGGCACGCCGACATGATCGGTCCACACGCCCTCGGCCACGATGCCGACCGACTCGAACCCGGCGAAGGTGTCGGGCTGCCAGACCCCGACCCCGATGCCGCCCACGTCGGCGAGCACCGCCATCGTGCCCAGATCGGCGACCGCCATCGGTTCGACGATCACATTGCCGCCCGCCGCGCTCGCCTTCGCGGTCGTGGCCAGGGCGTCGGGGGAGTTCAGGTAGACGGTCCAGCGATCGGGATAGGGGTCGCCGGGGTCGTCGTGCCGCGCCATCGCACCCGCGACCGCGTGACCGTTCTCGCGCAGAATCGTGTACCCACCGAACTCCTCGCCGCCGCGCTCGGCGGTCCAGCCGAACAGCTCGCCGTAGAAGGCGATCGCGCGGTCGAGATCGGTGGTGTAGAGGTCGACCCACGTGGGGTCGCCGACTTTCGGGGCAAACGTCATGACTCTCCTCGGCCGAAGGGGTGGCGCGATGTGACGCTGGCACGGTCCGCGCCGGTATCGATGATGACGCGCCGAGAGCCGAAAAGTCATCGCCGCCAACCCTTGCACCCACCCGACCTGCGCGGAAGGATCCGGATCGCGTCCGCCGCGGCGTCTACGGCGCGCCGAATACGACACAGAGTAGGACCCGCGCGGAATGCTGCGGCAGCACGGTTTACGATTCACTCCAACGCATGTCTGCTGCTGTCCTCCACCGAGGCGCGGTCGGCTCTGCGAGTGACGTACAGGCATCTTCAGGAGGATCAGTGACTGCGGTAGAGCCCAGGCCAGTCCCTCAGTTGGAAGCGACTCGACCGTATCCGGCCCGGACCGGTCCGAAGGGCTCGTTCCTCTACAAGGCGGTCACCACCACCGACCCCAAGGTCCTCGGCACCATGTACTTGGTGACGGCGATCAGCTTCTTCCTGGTCGGCGGACTCATGGCGCTGCTCATGCGCGCCGAACTGGCCCGTCCGGGCCTGCAGTTCCTTTCGCCCGAACAGTTCAACCAGCTGTTCACCATGCACGGCACGATCATGCTGCTGTTCTACGCGACGGCGATCGTGTTCGGCTTCGCCAACATCATCCTGCCGCTGCAGATCGGCGCCCCCGACGTCGCCTTCCCGCGACTGAACGCGTTCAGCTACTGGCTGTACCTGTTCGGCGGCACCATGGCGACCGCGGGCTTCGTGACCCCCGGCGGCGCGGCGGACTTCGGCTGGACGGCGTACGTGCCGCTCACCGACATCCTGCACTCCCCGGGCGTCGGCACCGACCTGTGGATCCTGGGTCTGGCCGTGTCCGGCCTGGGCACCATCCTCGGTGGCGTCAACATGCTCACCACCGTGGTCTGCCTGCGCGCACCCGGCATGACCATGTTCCGCATGCCGATCTTCACCTGGAACATCGCGGTCACCTCGGTGCTGGTGCTGCTGGCGTTCCCGCTGCTCACCGCGGCGCTGTTCGGTCTGGCCTACGACCGCCACCTGGGTGGTCACATCTACGACCCGGCCACCGGCGGCATCCTGCTCTACCAGCACCTGTTCTGGTTCTTCGGCCACCCCGAGGTCTACATCATCGCGCTGCCGTTCTTCGGCATCGTCTCGGAGATCTTCCCGGTCTTCAGCCGTAAGCCGATCTTCGGTTACACCACCCTGGTCTACGCGACGCTCGGTATCGCGGCGCTGTCGATCGCGGTGTGGGCGCACCACATGTACGCCACCGGCGCGGTGCTGCTGCCGTACTTCTCCTTCATGACCTTCCTCATCGCGGTCCCGACCGGTGTGAAGTTCTTCAACTGGATCGGCACCATGTGGAAGGGGCAGTTGACCTTCGAGACACCGATGCTGTGGTCGATCGGCTTCCTGGTGACCTTCCTCTTCGGTGGTCTGTCGGGCGTCATCCTGGCCTCGCCGCCGCTGGACTTCCACGTCACCGACTCGTACTTCGTGGTCGCGCACTTCCACTACGTGCTCTTCGGCACCATCGTGTTCGCCACCTTCGCCGGTATCTACTTCTGGTTCCCGAAGATCACCGGTCGCATGATGGACGAGCGTCTGGGCAAGTGGCACTACTGGACCACCTTCATCGGCTTCCACACCACCTTCCTGGTCCAGCACTGGCTGGGCGCCGAGGGCATGCCGCGTCGCTACGCCGACTACCTGCCCAGCGACGGCTTCACCCTGCTGAACACGATCTCCACGATCGGCGCGTTCATCCTCGGTTCGTCGATGCTCCCGTTCGTGTGGAACACGTTCAAGAGCTACCGTTACGGCGAGGTCGTCACCGTGGACGATCCGTGGGGCTACGGCAACTCCCTCGAGTGGGCCACGTCCTGCCCGCCGCCGCGCCACAACTTCTACGAGCTGCCGCGCATCCGGTCCGAGCGTCCGGCCTTCGAGCTGCACTACCCGCACATGATCGAGCGCATGAAGACCGAGGCGCACGTGGGTTGGGGTTCGAGCAAGCACAACGCGCACACGTCCGAGGACGCGCTCGCGAAGAAGTAGAAACACCGTAAGACCAGGGTGTGCACCTGCTGGGGCGACCAGCGGGTGCACACTCTTTTTGTGGGTAATCGAACGGAGCAGATCGACTTGGCCGACACCACAGTTCTCGTGACCGTCACCGGCCCCGACCGACCCGGCGTCACGTCCGTGCTGCTGGCGGCGCTGTCGCGGCATCAGGTGAGCCTGTTGGACGTGGAGCAGGTGGTCATCAGGGGCAGGCTCACCCTCGGCGTGTTGGTCTCGTGCCCCAACGATCCCGAGGCCCTGCAGGACGACCTCGAAGAGGCGATGAACACCGTCGGCATGCAGGTCGACGTCTCCGTCGACGCGCAGATCGGCAAGCCGCCGATCTCCACGCACGCCGTCGTCGTGCTCGGCGCGCCCGTCACCGCGCGCGCGTTCAGCGCGGTGACGCGCGAATTGGCCACCGGCGGCGCCAATATCGACTCCATCCGCGGTATCGCCGACTACCCGGTGACCGGCATGGAACTGATGGTCACCGCGACCGACACCACCGAGGAGGGCGACGCGCGCCTGCGCACCGCCCTGGCCGAGGTGGCCGTCACCGAACAGGTCGACATCGCGGTCGAACGCGCGGGGCTGGCCCGACGGGCCAAGCGGCTCATCGTGTTCGACGTGGACTCCACGCTGATCACCGGCGAGGTGATCGAGATGCTGGCCGCGCACGCCGGGGTCGAGGAGCAGGTCCGCGAGGTCACCGAGGCGGCCATGCGCGGCGAGATCGACTTCGCCGAATCGCTGCGTCAGCGGGTAGCCACGCTCGAGGGGCTCGACGAGTCGGTGATCGACGAGGTCGCCGAGCGCATCGAACTCACCCCGGGCGCGCGCACCACCATCCGCACCCTGCGCAGGCTCGGCTTCCGCTGCGGCGTGGTCTCCGGCGGTTTCCGCCAGGTGATCGAGCCGCTCGCGCACGAACTCGAACTCGATTTCGTGCAGGCCAACACCCTCGAGATCGTCGACGGCAAGCTCACCGGACGGGTGGTCGGCGAGATCGTCGACCGCGCGTTCAAGGCGACCGCGCTGCGCAAGTTCGCGGCCGAGGCCGGTGTGCCCATGGAGCAGACCGTCGCCGTCGGTGACGGTGCCAACGACATCGACATGCTCAACGCGGCCGGACTCGGCGTGGCCTTCAACGCCAAGCCGGCGCTGCGCGAGGTGGCCGATACCGCCCTGTCGCACCCGTACCTGGACGCGGTGCTGTTCATCCTCGGCGTCACCCGCGACGAGGTCGAGGCCGCCGACGCCCGCGACGGCGGGGTGCGCCGGGTGCCGCTGCTCGGTCGCTGATCCGAACCCGTTCGCGCGCCCGCGCCCGCCCGGATCGCTACCCTTGTCGGTGGAGTGTTCGCCGATCGAACGGGTGTGTGTCATGGGCAATGGGTGCGACAGCGTGGACACCGAGACAGCGATCGGGACGGTAGTTCGCGACGAGGCGGCCGACTTCGCCGCGCTGCACGCGGAATTGGCGCGCGGCTACGGCAGCGCGGGCGATCCCGACGATCCGGCGATGGTGCAGGCCATGCAGATGGTGCTGCACATCCCCAAACTCGACCCGCCCGCCCGCAGCGCGCTGCTGGCCGCGGCGGCGTCGGCGGCGGTCGCGGTGTGCATGGACCCGCGTTCGGCGCCGGGCGGGGAGTGGGAGCCCCGGTATCTGGCGTGGAAACGCGCCAGGATCAGGAAGGTGGCGCGCCGGGCGCGCGGTGCGCAGTGGGTGGCCGCGGGCGCGGTCGACGGGGTGACCGTCGAGGTCGACGGGGCGCAGGCGCGCGCGTTCGTGCCCGGACCGGTCGGCGCGATCGACCAGCGCATCAGGAAGTTGCAGATCGGCGGGACCGAGCTCGAGCACGACGAGCCGGGGCCCGCGGACCCCACGCTGCCCGTGCTGTGGGTGAACGCCGCCCTGTCGATGTCGGTGGGCAAGGCGGCCGCGCAGGTCGGGCACGCGAGCATGCTGCTGGCCGGCGCGCTGCCGTTGGACGCGGTGATCGACTGGGCCGCGCGCGGATTCGGGTGCTCGGTGCGCGATGCCGACGAGCGACAGTGGGCGAGTCTGGTCGAGCGGGTGCGCGCCGGGCGGGCGGTGGCGGTGCGCGACGCCGGTTTCACCGAGGTCGCGCCCGGTTCGATGACGGTGATCGCGGTGCCCGCGCACGCCTGAATATCGCGACACGCGCGCGGGAATTCGACGGTTCGGTTGCGGTTGGGCGGACTCGCCGCGATATGTCGGTGTATTTCCGGGCGCTGGGGGTATACGTAACCGACAGCCGAGCGCGACGAGGCACTGGGAGGTTCCGCGATGATGACAACGATTGTGGTGATCTTGATCGTCTGGGTCGTGCTCTCGGTCCCGGTATCCCTGCTCGCCGCGCGAATGTTGCGCGGCGAGCACCATGGCCCGGACGAGGCGGCGCGGCGCGGCCTCAGCGAATCCCACACGGGCCGGTCGTTCCACTGAGGCCCCGCGTGGGCGAAGATGGAGCGCGTGTCGCAACCCGATCCCGATCTGCTCATCGACTTCACCGATGTGACCATCCGTCGCTCGGGCCGAACCCTGGTCGGCCCCGTCTCCTGGCAAGTCGAACTCGACGAACGCTGGGTGGTGCTCGGCCCGAACGGCGCGGGCAAGACCTCGCTGCTGAGAATGGCCGCCGCCGAACTACATCCGACCTCCGGTCACGCGAATCTGTTGGGGGAGACGCTCGGTCGCGTCGACATCAACGAACTCAAACCACGCATCGGCCTGTCCTCGGCGGCGGTGGCCAGCCGCATCCCGGTCGACGAGAAGGTCAGCGACCTGGTGGTCTCGGCCGGGTACGCGGTGCTCGGGCGCTGGCGTGAACGCTACGAGGACATCGATACCGAACGCGCCGTGGACATGCTCGAAACCCTTGGCGCCGAACATCTCTCCGAGCGCACCTACGGCACCCTGTCCGAGGGCGAACGCAAGCGGGTGCTGATCGCGCGGGCGCTGATGACCGACCCGGAACTGCTGCTGCTCGACGAACCCGCCGCCGGACTCGACCTGGGTGGGCGCGAGGAACTGGTCGAACGCCTCGGTGATCTCGCCGCCGACCCGGACGCGCCCGCGATGGTCCTGGTGACCCACCACGTCGAGGAGATCCCGCCGGGCTTCACCCACGCGCTGTTGCTCAAGGAGGGCGAAGTGGTAGGGCAGGGGCTGCTCGACGATGTGCTCACCGCCGAGAATCTGAGCACCGCGTTCAGCCAGTCGATCGCGTTGGACCGGGTGGACGGACGGTGGTTCGCGCGGCGGGCGCGGCGCTCGGGTGGGCATCGCCGCCGGGGGTGAGCTCACGCCGCGAGGCTCACCCGGGGTCCGATCAGGTTTGGGCCGAACCCGGTTCGTCGGCGACCGAGCGGGCGTTAGGGTGCGGGTGGGCCGACGCGATGTCGGCCGGTGGAGAGGAACGGTATGAGCGAGTCCGGGGTTCGCGCGCGCGACGCGTCGACGGTGATGCTGGTGCGTGACGGTGCGGCGGGCATCGAGGTGTTCCTGCAGCGTCGGGTCACCGGGATGGCGTTCGCGGCCGGGATGACGGTGTTTCCCGGCGGCGGCGTCGACCCGGCCGACCTCACCGCCGACATCGCCTGGGCCGGACCCGAACCCGCCTGGTGGGCGCGGCGGTTCGCGACCGACGAGGCCACCGCCCAGGCGCTGGTGGCCGCCGCCGTGCGCGAGACGTTCGAGGAGTGCGGTGTGCTGCTGGCGGGGCCCACCGCCGACACCGTGGTCGAGGATTCCGCGCGGTATCGCCAGGCGCGGGGCAAGCTCGAGCGGCGCGAACTGTCCCTCGCCGACTTCCTGGCCGCCGAGGGTCTCGTGTTGCGGGCCGATCTGCTGCGCCCGTGGTCGAACTGGATCACCCCCGAGGCCGAACCCCGCCGCTACGACACCCGCTTCTTCGTCGCGGTGCTGCCGCAGGGGCAGGACGCCGACGGGGCCACCTCCGAGGCGGCCCAGGTCAGCTGGCAGGCCCCCGCCGACGCCCTGGTGAGCTGGCGCGGTGGCGAGCACGTGCTGATGCCACCGACCTGGTCGCAGCTCGACGCCCTGTGCGGGTTCGCCGACACCGCCGCCGTGCTGGCCGCCGAGCGCGCGATCACGCCGATCATGCCGAGGTACGCGCCGGGGACGGACGGGCGACCGCTGTCCGACTTCCCGGACAACGAACGGTATTTCGCCGAGCTGCCCGAGTTGGGCGCGCTCGGCGGCCGGTAGGTTGACTGCCATGGCCGAATTCGTGACCCTCGAGCTGCCCGCCGAGCCGACCACCCGTGGCGTGGCGCTGCTGCGCGTCGACCGCCCGCCGCTGAACCTCGTCGACGCCCAGCTGGCTCGCGAGGTGGCGGCCGCGGCGGCCACGGTGGCCGAGCATCCCGGAGTCTCGGCGCTGATCGTCTACGGCGACGAGCGGGTGTTCAGCGCGGGCGACGAGATGCGCGAACTGGCCGAGCTCGACGCCGAGCAGGCCGCCGCGATGGCCGCCGACCTCCAGGCCGCCCTCGGCTGCCTCACCCGGGTGCCCCAGCCGACGGTCGCCGCGATCACCGGCTACTGCCTCGGCGCTGGCCTGGAACTGGCGCTGGGCGCCGACCGGCGGATCGTCGGCGACAACGTCAAGCTCGGCCTGCCCCAGATCAAGGCAGGCCTCATCCCGCTCTCCGGCATTCGCAGGCTGTCGCTGCTGATCGGCGCGAGCCGGGCCAAGGACCTCGTCTACACCGGCCGTTTCGTCGCCGCCGAGGAGGCGCTCGAGCTCGGCCTGGTCGACGAGGTCGTCGCCCCCGACGACGTGCTCACCGCCGCGCGCGTGTGGGCCGCCCAGTTCGTCACCGCCGCGCCGCGCGCCCTCGCCGCCGCCAAGGCCGTATTCGAATCCGGACCGCACGGGCACTCCACCGCCGTCACCGAGTGGTCGGCCCTGTTCGACACCGACGACGCTCGCACCGGCACCCGCACCTACGCCGCCGAGGGACCCGACGCCGCGACCTTCACGGGGCGGTGACCACAACCACGTCGCTCGGACAATCGTCGGATATGCGATGTTCGTAGCGATCTCGCGCGGACGTGGGTACCGCTCTGACCACTTTCGACCCATGTGGCCGGTGCCGTGTACCGGATGTCGGAATCGTCACGTCGGGAGTCCCCGCCGATGTCGCGGGCCCGCCGGTTAGGCTTGCCTGTATGACGGTTCATCCCGACGATCCGGCGCCGAACCCGCACGCCACGCAGGCACAGGTCGAAGCAGCGCTCAAGGACACCAAGCTCGCCCAGGTTCTCTATCACGACTGGGAGGCCGAGACCTACGACGACAAATGGTCGATCTCCTACGACGAGCGCTGTATCGCGTATGCCCGCGGCCGGTTCGACCTGGCCGTCGGACCCGCCCCGCTGCCGTACGAGCGCGCGCTCGAGCTCGGCTGCGGCACGGGCTTCTTCCTGCTCAACCTGATGCAGGGCGGGATCGCCGAGTCCGGGTCGGTCACCGACCTCTCGCCCGGCATGGTCAAGGTCGCGCTGCGCAACGCCGAACACCTGGGCCTGGACGTCGACGGTCGCGTCGCCGACGCCGAGACCATTCCCTACGACGACGACACCTTCGATCTGGTCTGCGGCCACGCCGTGCTGCACCACATCCCCGACGTGGAGCTGGCGCTCAAGGAGTGCCTGCGCGTGCTCAAGCCAGGCGGACGATTCGTGTTCGCCGGTGAGCCGACCACCATCGGCAACATCTACGCCCGCCGCCTCGGCCAGGCCACCTGGAAGGTGACCACCGAGGTCACCAAGCTGCCGTTCCTGTCGGGCTGGCGTCGTCCGCAGACCGAACTCGACGAGTCCTCGCGCGCCGCCGCCCTCGAGGCCGTCGTCGACCTGCACACCTTCGACCCCGACGATCTCGAGAAGATGGCGAAGTCGGCCGGCGCCGTGGACGTGAAGGCCACCACCGAGGAACTCGCCGCCGCCCTGTGGGGCTGGCCGGTGCGCACCTTCGAGGCCGCGGTCCCCGAGGAGAAGCTGACCGTCGGCTACCGCATGGCCCAGTACCGCGCCTGGCTCGGCCTGAGCTGGCTCGACGAGAACGTGCTGCGCAAGGTCGTGCCGCGCGAGTTCTTCTACAACGCGATGATCACCGGCGTGAAGCCGGGCGCGGCGCAGAAGTAGGTGGGCTACCGCTTCGGCCGCGACGACGTCGCCTACCTCGCCGGTGCGGCCGGTCGCGCCGCGCTGGCCGAGGTCGACCGGCTGGAGCTGACGCCCGCGACGCACCTGCGCGATATCGAGCAGGTGCGTCGCGCGCACGGTGATCGCACGGCCGCGCTGATCGAGACCGTGCGGTTGCGGCGCAAGGCCGCGGTGAAGTTGCCCGGCGCCGCCGAGTGGTTGTTCACCGACGACGCCCTGCAACAGGCGACGCCCGCGCTGGTCGCCCGCCACCGGGCCGCCCGGTTGGCCGGGCGCGCGGTGCACGACGTGACCTGTTCGATCGGCGCCGAGCTGGCGGAGTTGGTCGAGGTCTGTCCGGCTGTCATCGGTAGCGATCTCGATGATGTGCGGCTCGCCATGGGGGCACACAATCTCAGCGTGGCCGCGCGGCATCCGGTGGAACTCGACGGCGATATCGGCGCACGGCTGTCCGTCGCCGGGCAGAACATCGTGCTGGCCAAGGCGGATGCACTCACCCCCACCACCCGCGACACCGTGATCATCGCCGACCCCGCCCGGCGCGCCGACGGTCGCCGCACCTACGACCCGGCGAAACTCCAACCCCCGCTGCCGGATCTGCTGGCCGCCTACGCGGGTCGCGATATCGCCGTGAAGTCCGCTCCCGGACTGGATTTCGACCAGTTGGGGTGGGACGGAGAGGTCGAGATCGTCTCCCTCGACGGTGCCGTCCGCGAAGCCTGCCTCTGGTCGCCCGGTCTCACCGAGGACGGCATCACCCGCCGTGCCACCGTCCTCGATTCCCGTGGCGGCACAACGACTCTCACCGACGCCGCCCCCGACGACATCCCCGACCTTCCGCCCGGCGACTGGATCATCGACCCCGACGGCGCGGTCGTCCGCGCGGGCCTGGTGCGCCACTACGCCGCGAAACATGGCCTGTGGCAACTGGATCCGCGCATCGCCTACCTCACCGGCGACACCGTGCCTGTCGGCATGCGTGGTTTCCGCATCGAAGATCGCTTCGAACTCCGCGAGAAGACCCTGCGCCAGGAACTGGCCCGCCGCGACTGCGGGGCGTTGGAGATCCTCGTGCGTGGCGTGGACGTGGACCCCGACGCGCTACGCAAGAAGCTCAAGCTGCGCGGCTCGACCCCGTACACCCTCGTGCTCACCCGGATCGGCCGCGCCGGGGTCGTGTTCCTGTGCCGAGCGGTCGCCCCCACCCGCTGACGGTCCCCGCGCTTAGTCTGAAGACCGGTCGCAGACGAAAGGTGCCCACGATGACGGACGCGTCAGAATTCCCCCACGGAATCGGCAAAGTAGCCACCCGCGAGCTGGCGGCCCACGGCTACACCACCTACGCCCACCTCACGACGGTCACCGCGAAACACCTCCTCGCCATCCACGGCGTAGGCCCCAAGTCGATCCGCATCCTCGGCGAGGAACTGGCCGCGCGCGGACTCGCGTTCGCCGACCTGGACAAGTGATCACCACGCTCTCCTGTCCGCCTCGCCCGGCTATTCGCGCCACCAGAGCGTGCTGACCAACCGACCAGGTCGGCTCAGCCCATTTTCTTGAGGATGCGTTGGATGGTGAGCCAGGTGCGGGTGGTGATGTCTTTGCCGTATTGCTTTTCCAGCCAGGCCATGAAGTCGGGGGTTTTGCCTGTCGAGTTGTCGACGATGGCCAGGACGGCGCGGGCGTCGCGGTCGATGCCGACGACTCGGGCCAGGGGGTCGTCGAAGTCGGGGATCTCGGTGGGGGCCTCGGTGGCTTTGAAGAAGGTCGCGATGAGGTAGGTGCCTCGGCCGTGGGTCAGGCCGGGGAAGGGGTCGGCGTCGACCAGGGCTCGGAGCTCTTCGCGCGAACGGATGATGGTGCCGCCGGGAATGCCGAGCTCGGCGTTGAGCGCCTGCTGGATCCGGTCCTCCAGCGCGGGAACATCTGTCTCGGGTGCCGAGAACACGATATTGCCACTGGCCACCACCGACCCCACATCGGTGAACCCGAGTCCGGAGAACACCCCGCGCAACTTGTCGTTGGTCATCTGCGGATTGGACGGCGCGATCCCCCGCAGCAGAGCCGCATAGCTGGTCATGCCTGTGACCGTACCCACTGCCACCGACACGGGTCGTGACGGTGACAGCGGGTTCCGGTTATGGCTGGGACGCCGCCTGTTTCTTGCGTTCGATGTCGGCGAGGGCGGCGGCGTAGGCGGCGCGTTGGTCGGCGGCGGAGTCCCAGGCGACCTTGCGGTTCTTGACGACCTTGGCGGGGGCGCCGACGGCGATGCTGTAGTCGGGGACGTCGCCGCGGACCACCGCGTGGGCGCCCAGGACGCAGCCGCGGCCGACGCGGGTGTCGCGCAGGACGGTGACCTTGGCGGCGATCCAGGTGTCGGGGCCGATGCGCACGGGGCTCTTCACGATGCCCTGGTCCTTGATCGGCATGGTGATGTCGTCCATGCGGTGGTCGAAGTCGCAGATGTAGCACCAGTCGGCGACCAGGGTGGATTCGCCGATCTCGATGTCGAGGTAGGTGTTGACCACGTTGTCCTTGCCGAACACGACCTTGTCGCCGATGCGCAGCGAACCCTCGTGGCAGCGCAGGGCGTTGCCGTCGCCGATGTGCACCCAGCGGCCGATCTCCATGCGCGCGAACTCCGGCGTCGCGTGGATCTCCACATTGCGGCCGAGGAAGACCATGCCGCGCAGCACGATATGCGGATTGGCCAGCCGGAACTTGGCGAGACGGTAGTAACGCACCAGGTACCAGGGGGTGTAGGCGCGGTTGGCGAGCACCCAGCGCAGCGAGTCCCTGGTCAGGAACCGGGCCTGCTGCGGATCGCGGCGGCGCGCTCCGCGCCAGCGCGCGCTCAGCGGCGCGCCCCACATGCTCGTCACGAACTACTCTCCCTCGGCCGCGGACGGTGATCGTCGGGTCGGCCCCGGCGATTCGGTCATCGGGTACACAGAGTACTTTCGCAGGGCACACTTACCGAGCCATACCCCGAGGAAACAGGGAGATCAGCAGGTGCGAACCCGAACTCGCGTCGTCGCCTCACTCGCTGCCGCCGGAGTGGTGGCGCTGGCCGGGTGCGGCACCGACGTGGACGACATCACCGTCGGCGCCGGAAAGGGTTGGCCCGCACCGCATCACGACGCCACCAACGCCGGCACCAGCCCCGTGACGGGCGCGGAGGCGATGTCGTTGAGCTGGTCGCGTCCGGTGGGCGGCCCGATCGCCCAACCGTTGACGATCGGCGCCGAGGGCCAGATGTTCGTCACCACGAGCACCGGCAACTGCGCGATCTTCTCCTTCCAGATGCGCACCGGCCGCAAACGCTTCTGCAACCCGCTGGGCCCCTCGACGATCGAGGCGCCGACCGTGCTCGACGGAGTGAGCAACGTCTACGTCGGCGACGACGGCGCGGTGAACTCGTTCAACTACCTCGGTCAGCCGCGCTGGCGCACTCCCGTGGCGGGCGTGCCGGTGGCGATCCAGTTCACCGGCGACGGCAATGTGCTCACCGTGACCCAGTCCGGCCAGGTCGACGTGCTCAGCCGCCAGACCGGCGCGCGCGTGGTGTCGACCCTGCAACTGCTCGGCGAGCCCGACTTCCTGAAGTACCCCGGCCTCACCCGCCCCGCCTCCGGTGACGGCCTCGACGACTGCCGCACCGGCGGCCCCCGCTGCGCCGTCGCCAACACCAGCGCCGTCGACCCCTCGACCGGCCGGTTCTTCGTGACCGTGTGGGAGCCGGGCAAGCCCGCCGCGGCCCTGCGCGCGATGCGCTACGCCGACGGCACCGTGACCCAGCTATGGAGCGCGGAGATCCTCACCGGCGGCAGCGCCACCAGCCCCGCCCTGTCCGCCGACGGCGACACCGTCTACATCGGCGACAACAGCAAGCGCCTGATCGCCCTGGACACCGCCGACGGCACCACCCGCTGGGTCCAGCCGTTGAACTGGACGCCCACCGGCGGCATCTCCGTCGCGGGCGAGTTGATCATCCCCGCCGGTGACGAGGGCTACCTGAGCGCCCTGCGCGACAAGGGCGACACGGTCGAAATCGCCTGGGAGCGCAAGGATCTCGCCCTTCGCGGCACCCCCGCCCAGGCCGCGGGCGAGGTCGGCTACACCGTCGCCGCGATCGGCGCGGGCCTGAACCTGATCACCTTCGACACCGCCACCGGCAAAACCGTCGACTCCGACCCCCTGCCCGAGGCCACCGGCACCACCACCGGCACCTCGATCGGCCCCGAAGGCGAAGTCGTCGTCGCAACCCGCCTCGGCGAGATCTTCGCCTTCACCCCGGACCGGTAGGCGGCGGCCGGAACACGGCTACCTCGATCGGCCCCGAAGGCGAAGTCGTCGTGGCCGGCCTCGGTGAGACCTTCGGCGTCGCGTCGGACCATTAGGTGTCGGCCCGGCGCGGGCACTTCGATCGGCGGCGATGGCGAAGTCGTCATGACCCGCCTCGGCGATCTCTCCGCTCCGGGCTAGTAAGTGCTGGCCCGATCGGCGAAGCGGGGCGCGAGTTCGGTGGCGAGGTGTTGGGGGAACGAGATTCGGGTCGGGTCGCCGTCGGCGGTGTAGCGCTGGTCGGGGTTGGCGGCGAGCCAGTCGAGCCAGTGGGCCGAGTCGAAGGGGACCTCGCCGAGACCTGATCGGATGCGGGGGATGCCGCCGGGGTCTACGGCGCCGAACGGTGACGGGGCGGGGTCGGCACCGACGAGCATGACGGCGTCGAAGGCGTAGGAGGTGCCGTCCCAGTGTCCGGCGGCGGCCATGGCGTGATCGCGGGGGTAGATGCCCAGCGGTAATGCCATGGTGCGCACCGTGATTCCGGGCACCGCTGCGGTCACCGCGCGGATGTTCTGGACCAGTTGGCGCTGCACACCCTCGGGATCCAAGCTCGCCAGGTTGGCGTGATCGGCTGTGTGCGAGCCGATTTCGTGACCGTGGGCAGCCAGCCACGGCAGGGCGCGCGGGTCGCCGAAGGGCTCGTTGTTGACGTAGAAGGTGGCCACGGGCCCGAAATCGGGGTAGCGGGACCCGAATTCGGCGAGGATGCCCGCCGCGCAGTCGGGCGCGACCGCACCGGTCTCGGTGAAGCGGAGCTGGCTCGCGGTGGAGTCGTCGAAGGTGAGGACCACGGGATGCGTGCCCGCGGGCAGGTCGATCGCGCCGGCGATGTACTGCGCGGCGGTGACCGGTCGGTAGCCCTCGTGGTAGAGCCGTTCGAGTTCGTCGCGGAATTCGGCGGGCGTCTGGTCGTATTCGCCGACCGGGTTCGCGGTGATCTGGTGATACATCAGCACCGGCACGAAACCCAGTTCGTTGGCGCCGATCTCGGCCGGATTCGGGGGCGCGGTCGTGGTGGGGGCGGGTGCCGGTTGCGTGGCCGCGATCGGTGCGGTCTCGGTGGCGCAGGCGGTGAGGATCGCGGCGAGCGCGAGTCCCGTGCAGAGTCGGACCATCGTGTTCGCGCCGCCGATCATCAGGCCGATGGTACGGCGCGGCAACGGGTTCGAGTCGATCTTGTCGAAAGTCGGACAGCCGTCGCGGTCGCTGCGCCATAGTGGGCGGGACGACGTAGTGGAAGTTGGTGTGGGCGTTGGTTGTGCGACTCCGGTCGGGTGGGCGACGGGTGGCGTTCACCGCCCTCGGTGCCCTGTTCGCGCTACTGCTGGTGGCGGGGTTCACCCTCAATCGGTCCGCGACCCACCCGGTCGCCGACACCACGCCACCGACCTTGCAGGTGGCGCCGGTGAATCCGGTTGGCTCCTACCGTGATTCGGTCGTGGTGCGCGGGACGGCCGTCGACGCCGTGCGGATCGCCATCGGATCGCAGGAGGTCGTACCGGCCGCGGACGGCGCGTTCGAGCTGACGGTGCCGTGGGCTCCGGCCTTCGAGGTCGTCGCGGTGGACGCGGCGGGCAATCGGGCCAGCAGCATCGCCGTCACCGCGATCGCGCTGCCGCGAATGCGCGCCGTGCACGTCACCGCTCTCGCCTGGTCGCACGAGGGTCTGCGCGAATCGATCCTCGACCTGGCCCGGGAGGGCCGCATCGACACCGTGCAGCTCGACATCAAGGACGAGGACGGCGTCGTCGGCTACGACTCGCAGGTCCCTCTCGCCCGCGAATCCGGCGCGGCCACAACGATTTACGATGCTCGCGCCGCCCTCGGGCAGTTGCACGACATGGGATTGCAGGTGGTCGGCCGCATCGTCGCCTTCCGTGACCCCACCCTCGCCGACTGGGCCTGGCACCACGGTCGCCCCGACTGGGTCGTCCGGAGCCCGTCCGGGCGCCCCTATTCCAGCCACTACGGCGCGATCGCCTTCACCAACTTCGCCGAACCCGCTGTGCGGCAATACAATATCGATCTCGCGGTCGAAGCCGCGCAGCTCGGCTTCGACGGCGTCATGTACGACTACGTCCGCCGCCCGGACGGCAGCCTGACCAGCATGAACTTCCCCGGCCTCACCACCACCCCCGGCAACGCCATCGCCGCGTTCCTCGCCCAGAGCCGCTACCCCGTGCACGCGGCCGGTGCCCATGTGAGCGCCGCGGTCTACGGCATCGCCTCCACCCGCCCCGACGAGATCGCCCAGGACATCCCGCTCATGGCCCGCAGCGTCGACTTCGTCGCCCCGATGATCTACCCGTCGCACTGGGGTCCGGGCGAGTACGGCGTGGCCGACCCGAACCGTCAGCCCTACGACATCGTGTTGCGCTCACTGCGCGACTTCACCGCCGCCACCGCGGGCACCGGGGCCGAGGTCGCGCCGTGGCTACAGGACTTCAGCCTGGGCGTCACCTACGGCGACGCCGAACTGCGCGCCCAGATCGACGCCACCAGGGACGCGGGCATCGACAGCTTCTTCCTCTGGAACGCCGCCACCCGCTACCACGCCGGTGGGCTCCAGCCCGCCTGAGTCACTGGACCCAGGCGAGCGCGTCGTCCTCCGCGTCCAGGGGGAAGACCCGCACCTCGGCCGGTATCAGGAACCGCATCAGGTGCACGGCCTCGCCCAGGGCCCGATGGTCGGTGACCAGCGCGATCCGCCCCCACATGTCCCTCGGCACCCGCACCAACTCCAGATCCTCGGCCATCGCCCGCAACGAGTACCCGTCGAAGTCGGCGCCGAGCACGTACACCAGGTTGATCGGCTGTTCGTGCTCGACGGCCTTGCGGATCGCCGGGTCGAGCACGCTGGTGTAGTCCTCGGCGGTCACCGTCCCGCTGGCCCGGAACCCGATGGTCGCGACGGGCAGATCGGCAATCGGCTGTAGCGGCATCGGCTCTCCTCGCATCGACGGCAGTGGTCCAGACCCTAGAGGCGAACCGAGCCCCGCGCGTCACCCGTCCGGGATGAACCGCGCCGCAGTAGCGTGACGTATGGCCACACGCGGAGGTTCGCTGGTCCGTCCGGCGGTGCAGGGCGCGGTCGTCTCGCTGGTCGCCTCGGCGGTGAAAGCGGCGAGCGAACCGCCGCTCCAGCGGTTCTTCGAGAGCCGATTTCCGCCGACGCCCGCCCAGAAGGACCTGGTCGGCGCGGACCCGAGCGGCCACCCGGAGAACATGCCGCCCGCGGTGATCGCGGAGAAGATCGCCGAGACCGGCTTCGGCACCACCCTCGACACCCACCAGAAGATCGCGATCCAACACGGCATCCACTACGGCTTCGGCATGGTGTTGGGGGCGGCCTACGGGCTCGCCACGCAGCGTCACCCGGGCTTGAACCGCGGCGCGGGCATCCCCGCGGGCCTGGCGCTCTACGGCCTCACCCACGCCTCGCTGCTGCCCCTGCTCGGCGTCCAACCGCCGTTGTGGCGGATGCCGCTGTCCGCGGTCTGCTGGGAGGCGACCAGTCACGCCGTCTTCGGCGCCACGATGACGCTGGGTCTTCGCCTGCTCCGGCGCTGATCAGCCCTTGATGCAGATCGCGGCGATCCGCCAGAAGTCGGCCGAGGGCATCGCCTGGATGTTCCAGTCGTCGATCTGCTGACGCGCGGTCTCGACGATCATGTCGATGTCGAAATCGTCCTGGGTCGCCGCGCCGGTGGACTCCACCCGCTCGATGACGAACCGGGTGGCCGCGGCGCGTGGATCATGATGACCACCCGCGCGGCCGCGAGCGAGAATCGACCATGGCTGGTTCATGTCGAAGGCCTCCGCTGGGATTCATATATCGGGGTTTTGCCTGCCCCAAAAATCCTATGGGCGGTGCGCGGCGGACCTGTTGTATTGGGAAACACGAAATCGGCCCCGGTGTTGTGCGTTCAACAATAACGGACAAAACGGACATCGAAAACGGTCAGGACGGCCCTGAACTCACTCCGGCGAGATCGCCAGACTGGGAAACGCGTTGATCGCCTGCAACGCGGCCACGATCTCGGCCAGCCGGGTCGGATTGCTCAACGAGATGCCGAGCTGCTCCTCGAGCTTGCGGATGCGATAGCGCACGGTGTTCTCGTGGCAGTACAGCGCGTTCGCCGCCACCGAGGCCGAACCGTCCGCGTCCAGCCAGGCGTTCGCGGTGGCGAGATGGGTGCTGCGTTCGCTGTCGGGCAGGACCAGGATCTTGCCGAGGACCCGCCACACGAACAGCCGGGTCGAGTCGAGGTTGCCGACCACCAGATCACTGATCGCGGTATCGGTGACCTGGTTCATCCCCACCGACCCCGACGGCATCGTCTCGAGCGCCGTCCGGGCGAAGCGGGCCGCCCGTGGCGTCTTGTCGAGCCGCTCGAACTCGGGGCTCACCCCGACCCGCGCGGTGGTCGCGCCGGCGACCACCGCCAGGATCTCGCCGACCGACTGCCGGTGGCCCCGGTAGATGATGCCGACCTCGCGGTCGGGTTGTGAGCGCCAGGCCGACGCGGTGCCCCGCCTGCGCAGTAGATCCTCGAGGTGGACACCGGGCTTGTCGACGATGGGCTTGGCCTCCGCCGCGACGACGAGGAAACTGCCCTCGAACGGCAGGCCGAGGGTCTGCGCGATCTCCCAGGCCGTCTGCTGATCGCCCGCGGCGCCATCGAGCAGGGCCGCGACCAGCGCGGAGCGGCGTCGATCCTCGGCCACCATCCGAGTCGCCATCTCGTCGCGATAGGCATCGGTGACGGCCGTGCTCATCTCGTCGTTGATCTTCCACAGATCCGCGGCGGCACTGAGCAGGGCCTCGGTCTCGCGATGACCCGCCGCCCGCGCGAGGTCGACCAGCCGTTGCCACAGCAGGGAGAACCCCAGGTGATAGGCCCGCAGCAGCTCCGGCAGCGGGATTCCCATCGCGGCGCGCTCGCGCGCGGATTGCAGGGCGGCCGAAAGATCGAGCGGCACATCGAATTGGAGCCGATCCAGGGTGCGCAGACTGTTCTTGCGCAGGGTCGCGGCGAGGACCTCGCGCGGCACGGCCCGGTAGAGGGCGATCTGTTCCTGGGTGTGGGTGGCCAGTTCGTCGACGTAGTCGTCGAGTTGCTCGCGCAACGCCGCCGCTAGTCCGACGACGACGGGATCGGGTTCAGGACCGGGCACCCGCTGAATCTACCCCCAGCGGACCGGCTGGGTCGGCGCTACTTCGGATCGCGTTCGGGCAGGGGACGCTCGTCGATGACCGGACGACCGAGACCGGTGCGCACACGACGCTTGGCGACGGTGTAGATCTGGGCGGTCTCGGCGGCCACCACGTCCCAGGCGAAGTCGGCGGTGAGCCGTTCGCGGGCGGTGTAGGCGCGGTCCTGGGCGGTGGCGGGGTCGTCGAGGACGGCGCGGGCGGCGTCGACGAGGCCGTCGATATCGGCGGGTTCGAAGGAGGCGCCGGTGACGCCGTCGATCACCGCCTCGCCCAAACCGCCTGCGGTGGAAGCGATCAGTGGCACACCGGCGGCGGCGGCCTCGAGCGCGACGATGCCGAAGGGTTCGTAGCGACTCGGCAGCACGATGGCGTCGGCGCCGTGCAGCCAGCCGAGCAGTTCGTCGTGGCCGAGGCTGCCGACGAAGTTCACCGCGCGCGCGACCCGGTGCACGCGGGCGCGTTCGCGCAGCCACTCGAACTGGGTGCCGATCCCGGCGACGGTCAGCGTGGTGCCGGGGTGGGCGCGGCGGATGCGGGGCAGCGCGGCGATCGCGTCCTGCACGCCCTTCTCGTATTCGAGCCTGCCCACGTAGAGCAGTCGCGGCGGGCCCGAGCGGGGGGCGCGGGCGCGGAACGTCCAGGAGGCGACGTCGATGCCGTTGCGGATCACCGTGATCGGGGCCAGTTCGGGTCCGTAGAGCCGTTCGACCTCGTCCTGCATCGACGTCGAGCAGGTGATGATCTGGTCGGACTCGTTGGTCAGCCACCACTCCACCGAGTGGACCTGCTTGTTGACCCGACCCGACACCCACCCGCTGTGGCGTCCGGCCTCGGTGGCGTGGATGGTCGAGACCAGCGGCACGTCGTAGAACTCGGCGAGCATGATCGAGGGGTGCGCGACGAGCCAGTCGTGCGCGTGCACCACATCCGGCGTCCAGCCCTCACCGACGCCGGGCTTGCCCAGTGCCACCCCGGCGCGGACCATGGCGTGCCCCATCGCCAGGGTCCAGGCGAGCATGTCCTCGCCGAAGTCGAAGCACGGCGGATCCTCGGCCACCGCGACGACGAGCACGCCGTCGGCGATGTAGGAGTGCGTGGGATGGGTGACCGAATCGGTGCCCGTCGGCCGCCGCGCCAGCACCACGACCTCGTGCCCGGCCGCGGCCAGCTCCACGGCCAGGTGATGGACATGGCGACCCAGCCCGCCGACCACGACCGGCGGGTACTCCCACGACACCATCAAAATCTTCATGCGAATCCTTTACGGGGCGGCCGCCGGGACAGCGGTCGGCAACCGCCGCGCGTCCAGCCCGGGGAAGAATCCGTCGGCCGTGTTCCATCCTGCCGCGAGACGTCGCGCTTTGGCGAACTGTCCGGCGCCGATCGCCTCCGCGAGCTCGCGCACGGCGTGGGCGTGTTGGTGGGCCCGATCGCGGGCGTAACCGGCGGCGGAGTCCTTGCTGACCATGAACGCCCAGTCGCTGGACACCGTGAGAATCGCCTCACGCAGCAACTGGTCGGCGACCGGGTCGCGCAGCGCGTCGTCGCGGCGGACCTTGTCGAGGGTGTCCAGGGCCAGTTGCACGACCTCGGCGTTGAGCTCGACGAGGTCGGCGACCTGGTCGCCCGCCCACACCCGCCAGTCCTTGCCCGAACCCCACGAGGAGTCGTTGAGCTGCACGGGTTCGCCCACGAACCCGCCCGCGCGGGCATCGGCGAGGGTGCCGACGGTGACGCCCGCCTCGGGCAGCGCGCGCAGGACCTGCTCGAGCCACTGCGGGCCCTCGTGCCACCAGTGGCCGAACAGTTCGGTGTCGAAGGCGGCCACCACGAGCGCGGGTCGACCGATGCGCGCGGACTCCTCGAGGAGCCGGGCGCGCACGGTCTCGACGAAGTCGGCGACGTCGCGGGTCACCTGCTCGGCGGCCAGTGCGGGATCGTAAGGGGCCTTGTCAGGTCCGGCGACGGTTTTGCCGGTCACCCGCGCGGGCTTGAGGCCGGTCGCGTGGTCGTAATGGTGGAAATCGCGGTAGGCGCTCTGGCCCGGATAGCCCTGTTTGGGCGACCAGACCCGGTAGCTCACGGCCAGGTCGCGGCCGAAGGCGAGCACGTCGGACTCGCGCACCGGCCTGCCCAGGGAGGTGTCGCCGCGCAGGGACGGACCGTCGACCATGAAGTGGGTGATCCCGGCGGCGGCGTAGTTGCGCTCCATGCCGGGGGTGTAACCGCATTCGGGGGCCCAGATGCCGGTGGGGGTCGAGCCCCAGCGTTGGCGCGCGTCGGCCAGGCCCTCGGTGAGCTGGAACTGGCGCAGGCGCGCGTCGAGCAGCGGCTGGAAGGGGTGGGCCAGCGGGCCGCCGAGCAGTTCGATCGCGTCGGCGTCGATCAGCGAACGCCACACCGGCGAACCGCCGTGGCGCCAGTCCCGCTCGAATTCGGTCAGGGCCGTCGCGGCGAGCCGATGTTCGTGACGGCCGAGCGCGACATTGCCCGCCATCGACGCCTCGTCGGCGCGCAACTGCCAGTTGCCCAGCCAGTGGTGCATGCCCGCCAGGCAGTGCGGATCGTCGAGCTGCGCGGCCAGCACGGGCGTGATGCCCAGGCTCAGCAGATGCGAACGCCCTTCGGCCGCAAGGGTTTTCAGCACCTCGACCAGCGGCAGATACGAGGCCGCCCAGGACTGGTAGAGCCATTCCTCGCCGACCGGCCAGCGCCCGTGATGGGCCAGCCAGGGCAGGTGGGAGTGCAGGACCAGGGTGAACTGGCCCGGCACGGCGGAGCGCGAATCGGTCAACGCGGTGCCTTGTCGGCGATCGCGACCAGGTCGAGGCTCGCGTCGATCTCGCCGGCGCGCAGCTCGAAATCGTCGATGGTCACGGCCGCGACATCGGCGGTCAGCTCGGCGGGCCACGGCTGTCCGGCCAGCGCGCGCTCGATCTGCGCGTCGATGAACGACCCACCGTGCTTGGCGTCCAAGGCTTGCAGGCTCGCGCCGTGATGCACGCCCAGCATCTCCGAGACGGTGAAACCGGCCTCGACCAGCAGTTCGGTCAGTTCGGCGGCATTGAGTTCGCGGGTGTGGAAGGGGTTGAGCGGGGTGTCGCGACCGGGGGAGAAGGTGATCCGGTTCGGGGTGCTGATCAGCAGCTGTCCGCCGGGGCGCAGCACGCGCAGGCATTCGCGCAGGAACTGACCCTGGTCCCAAAGGTGTTCGATCACTTGGAAATTCACCACGATGTCGACGGATTCGTCGGCCAGCGGCAGCGCGGCGAGGTTGCCCTGGATCATCTCCACGCGGGGATAGCGGGCGCGCACGTGCGCGACGGCGCCGTCGTCGTAGTCCACGCCGGTGACACGCCGGGCGACGCCGGCGATCATGTCGGCGCCGTAGCCCTCGCCCGAACCGGCCTCGAGCACGTCCTTGTCGGTGCAGCGGTCCAGCAGTCGGGCGTAGGCGATCTCGTGGCGCCGGAACCAGTAGTTCTCCTCGGCGATGCCGGGCACGGTCCGCTCGCCGGTCAACGGCAGTGGTTCATGTGGGGCGGCCACCGGTGCGGCAGGGATCACAGCCTCGCTCATTGCTCCGAGGTTACTGGTACCGCCGGTTCGGGCGGGACCCAGGGACCTCTTGCGCAAGTAGGTTACCCACGAGTAACTTAGCGTAGGGTAGTCTTCCGAACTGAGCTACAAATCTCACCCGGACGTACGGCGCAGCTCGTGCGGCCCCACCACATACGTGTCCCCAGAAGGAGGTCGGCGAAGACCGATGCCGAACATCGTCGTACTCATCAAGCAGGTCCCCGATACCTGGTCCGAGCGCAAGCTGTCCGATGGTGACTACACCCTCGATCGCGAAGCCGCCGACGCCGTGCTCGACGAGATCAACGAGCGCGCCGTCGAGGAAGCGCTGCTGATCAAGGAGGCTCAGGGCGGCGAGGTCACCGTGCTGGCCGCCGGTCCCGACCGCGCCACCGAGGCCATCCGCAAGGCGCTGTCCATGGGCGCCGACAAGGCCATCCACATCAACGATCCGGCGATCCACGGCTCCGACGCCGTGCAGACCGCCTACGTGCTCGCCGCCGCGCTCGGCCAGGTCGAGGGCGTCGAGCTGGTCATCGCCGGTAACGAGGCCACCGACGGTCGCGCCGGTGCCGTGCCCGCGATCATCGCCGAGTACATCGGCATCCCGCAGCTGACCCACCTGCGCAAGCTCACCGTCGACGGCGACAAGATCACCGGCGAGCGCGAGACCGACGAGGGTGTCTTCAAGCTCGAGGCGTCCCTGCCCGCGATCGTCTCGGTCTCCGAGAAGATCAACGAGCCCCGCTTCCCCTCCTTCAAGGGCATCATGGCCGCGAAGAAGAAGGAAGTCCTGGTCTTCACCCTGGCCGACCTGGGCGTCGACCCGGAGACCGTCGGTGTCGCCAACGCGGGCACCCAGGTCACCGCCGCCACCCCCAAGCCGGCTCGCACCGCGGGCGAGAAGATCGCGGACGAGGGCGAGGGCGGCAACCAGATCGCGTCCTACCTCATCGGTCAGAAGATCATCTGATCCGGCGCCGTCCGAGACTTCCAAGGAGAAAGAACAATGGCTGAAGTACTTGTGCTCGTCGAGCACGCCGACGGTGCGGTCAAGAAGGTCACCACCGAACTGCTCACCGCCGCCCGCACCCTGGGCGAGCCCGCCGCCGTCGTCACCGGCCCGGCAGGCACCGCCGACAAGCTGGCCGCCGCGCTGGCCGCCGCAGGCGCCGAGAAGATCTATGTCGCCGAGTCCGACGACATCGAGGGCTACCTGGTCACCCCGAAGGTCGACGTGCTCGCCGGCCTGGCCGAGTCCGCCGCCCCCGCCGCCGTGCTGGTCGCCGCCACCGCCGAGGGCAAGGAGGTGTCGGGCCGCCTCGCCGCGCGCATCGGCTCCGGTCTGCTCGTCGACGTCATCGGCGTCAACGCCGACGGCTCGGCCACCCACTCCATCTTCGGTGGCGCGTTCACCGTCGACGCCAAGGCCACCGGCGACCTGCCGGTGATCTCGGTGCGCCCCGGTTCCATCGAAGCCGCGCCGCAGGCCGGTGCCGGTGAGCTGGTCGCCGTCGAGGTGCCGGCGCAGGAAGACGGCGTCGTCAAGGTCGTCTCGCGTGAGCCGATCGTCGGTGGCGACCGTCCCGAACTGACCGAGGCGGGCGTCGTCGTCTCCGGTGGTCGCGGTGTCGGTTCCGCCGACAACTTCGCGGTCGTCGAGGCGCTGGCCGACTCGCTCGGTGGCGCCGTCGGTGCCTCGCGCGCCGCGGTCGACTCCGGCTACTACCCGGGCCAGTTCCAGGTGGGCCAGACCGGCAAGACCGTCTCCCCCCAGCTCTACATCGCCCTCGGCATCTCCGGCGCCATCCAGCACCGCGCCGGCATGCAGACCTCGAAGACCATCGTCGCTGTCAACAAGGACGAGGAAGCTCCCATCTTCGAGATCGCCGACTACGGCATCGTGGGCGACCTGTTCAACGTCGCCCCCCAGCTGACCGAAGCGGTCAAGGCCCACAAGGGCTGATCACCACCCGCTCGAGCTGACCTCGGCCCGCGAAACCTGGTGCTGCCCAAGCACCAGGCTTCGCGGGCCGTCGGTGTTCGTCGGGCCTATCATGGCGCTATGTTCCTGCCCGGTGTTGAGCGGCCTGACCTGCCCGAATTCATGACGTGGGAGGAATTGGAGCAGCTTCCCGAGGAGATCGCCGATCAGATCGAGTTGTGGGATGGGCGTGTCGTGTGCGACGGGGCCGGGTGAGCATCAGACAGCGACGCGCCGACTGACCAATGAGATCGATCGGTGCGCCCGAGACGACACTTCCACGCACTCCCAACGGTGCTGGCGGGCGAACCTCGAGACGAACGTCTTCTTCGGCCACACAGGAAAATCCGACTTCGTCACCCCGGACTTCCTCGTGCACCGCTGCCTGCCGCCGGGGGCCGATGTGCGAGCCGCCGACACGGTGCTGGTCGGCGAAGTGCTCTCGCCGTCGAACACCCCCGCCCAGGTGGCGGCGAAGAGACTTCGTAGCCGTCGGGGAATTCGGCGTGGGGTCCATTGGTCCTGCCGAAATTCTTCAGCCGGGGCACCGGACTGTCGACCGGATTCCGGCTGGGTGAGCTGAACGGCCGGTTCGGGCGCACGTTGACCGGGCGGGCTGGGGTAGGCAGGGTGGGGTGATGTCGTTGGGACGGTTTCCGGTGGTGTTGCCGGTCGAGGTCGAGGTGACTGTGCGGGCCGTGTTCGGGGCGGCGGGGGAGCGGTGGATCGGGGAGTTGCCGGGGATTGTCGCAGGGTTGGCGGCGCGGTGGGGGTTGCGGGATTTTTCGCCGCCGTTCCGGGGTGGGACGCATGCGTATGTCGCGTTGGCGTTTCGGGGTGACGGGGAGGGTGTGGTGTTGAAGGTGCCGATGGTCGACGGGGAGAACGTTGCGGAGGCGACGGCGCTGTATGCCTACGGTGGGGACGGGGCGGTGCGGTTGCTCGACTTCGATCGGGACAGTGGGGCGCTGTTGCTCGAGTGGGTGCCGGGGGCCGAATTGCTTGCCCAGCCGGGGTTTCCGAGTTCGGAGGGGCGCCCGGAGAATGTTGAGAAGGTGGCGCTCGCGTGTGCGCTCTATCGGCGGTTGCGTCGGCCGATGACGACGGTGCCCCCGGGGTACCCGCCGCTGCCGCTCGCCACCGATCTGGTCGCGGGATTACGCGCACGGCTCGACGACCCGAATTCGCTTCTGGCCGAAGTGCTTTCGGCTCCCCTGCGTGAGGTGGTGAACCGCCGGTGTGCCGAACTGGCGACGCCGGAGGGCCCGTTGCTCATCGTCAATCGCGACACCCACCTCGGCAATATCCTTGCCGCCGAACGGGAACCGTGGTTGCTCATCGACCCAAAGCCCTGCCTCGGCGAGGCCGCCTTCGACGCCGGATTCCTGGTGATGATCCAGGTCCAGTCCACGCCCACCCGCGAGCACGCCGCCACCGTCGTCGCCACGACCGCGACGGCGCTCGCCGTGGACCCCGACCGGGCCCGAGCATGGGCCCTCATCCGCGCCGTCGAGGAGGTGACCTGGGCGATCGAGGACGACGACCCCACCATGCTCGCCCTGCACACCGCAGTCGCCTACGCTCTGGCGGACCTGCCGTTCGCGTGACCCCGTTCGTTGATCGTCGCGGTGCCCCTGCTTTTCGGGGCACCCATTTCCCGCACTGTGAGGTGAATGTGTTTCACACTGGGCGCGACGGTGCGTCGTGCCGGTGGAAGTGAGGGTCGAATGCGGAAATCGGTGGTGGCGGGGATGCTCGTCGCGGCAATGATCGGTGGTGCGGGCGGTGTCGCGTCGGCGGAGCCCGCGCGGAGCGGCAGCTCCGATACCGGAAGCGCGGTCGTCGACGCGGTGCAGGCCGGGGTGATGCTCGCGACGTTCATGGGACACCTGTTGGCATGCAATCTGACCGGTTCCAGCGCCTATCCGTGTACCCCGATCGGTCCCATCGCGGACTCGGGATCGACCGAACTCGGCTCCGCCGACCCCGGGTCGAATTTCGTGCTGCGGTGGCTGCTGTGCGAGGTCGGCGCTGATGTCGGCTCGGCGTACTGTCCGGCCTAGTGAGCGCTCTGGGTCGCCGGGCGGCCGGGCGGGTAGCGTGCACGTTGTGTTGGAAACGGGGGCGAGGTTCGCTGGGTATCGGGTAGAGCGGGTGCTCGGGCGGGGTGGGATGGGGACGGTGTATCTGGCCGAGCATCCCCGGCTGCCGCGCAGTGTCGCGTTGAAGTTGCTCGGTCGCGAGTTCTCCGGTGATCCCGAACTGCAGCGTCGGTTCGAGCGGGAGGCCGATGTTGTTGCGCAGCTGGATCATCCGGGGATCGTGGGGGTGTTCGATCGGGGTAGTGACGACGGGTATCTGTGGATCGCGATGCAGTACATCCGGGGGTCGGACGCGGCCGACTGGGATGCGCGGGCGCACGAACCGGGGGTCACGGCGCGGTTGATCGGGGAGACGGCGGCGGCGTTGGATTACGCCAACCGGCACGGTGTGCTGCACCGCGACGTCAAACCGGGCAACATTCTGATCGCCGACGCCGATCGCGGACTCGAACAGCGCTCGGTACTCACCGATTTCGGCATCGCCCGGGTGACCACCGCCGCCACCCAGCTCACCGCCACCGGCACCTTCACCGCCACCCTGGCCTACGCCTCGCCCGAACAGCTCTCCGGTGAGGTCGTCGACCACCGCAGCGACCAATACTCCCTCGCCTGCACCCTTTTCGCGATGTACGCGGGCCATCCGCCCTTCACCGCCACCAATCCCGGCCAGGTCGTCGCGGCCCATCTGTCGCAACCGGTCCCGCGTCTCAGTGCGATCAGATCGGATCTCCCACCCGCGATCGACAGCGTCATCGCCCGCGCGATGGCCAAGCGACGCGATGAGAGATTCAGCAGCGCAACGGAATTCACCGAGGCGGTGCGAGAGGTGTTGGCAGGCAGACACCTCGCGACTCCGACCGTGTGGCAACCCTGGGCGGACCCCCAGCGACCACCGGTCGGCTCCGGCGAGCACGCCCGGGTCCATCCCGCCCGGCCGCGCTTCGAGTCCGGTGGGCAGTTCCCGCATCCGAACGCGGTGCACCGGCCGGAGTCGGCGTATGCGGCTGCGCGGCCGGGTTTCGGGGTGGCGGTGGCGGATCCGAGATTCGCGCCCGCACCGTTCGCGGGGTACCAGCCCGGACGCCCGCCCTCGCGGGTGACCGCGACGATCGCCGGTATCGGTGCGCTGCTGATCGGTGGCCTCGCACTGGCGATGACGGTTTTCGCGATCTACCTGACTGATCAGGCGAGCGCGGCGGGGCAGAACACGGACGGAAACGCCATCGGCATCGCGATCCTCGGCTGCGGTGGCCTTCTCGCACTCGCCGCCGGAACGCTGATGCTGCGGGGCCGCACCTCGGGCCGCGTGATGACGGTGATCGTGGCCGTTCCCGTCGTGCTGTACGCCATCGGCGCGACCGTGGCAGCCCTGGCTGAGAAGGTCTACGTGGCGGCCGCCCTCGTACCGATCGGCGCCGCGCTGACAATCGCTGTCATCGTGTGCGCGTGCACCGCCTCGACCGGCCGCTGGGTCCGCTACCGCAAGGCATTGCGCGCGAACCGCCGATGATCCGGCCCGCGCTCAGTGGCGTAGCGGGGCGGGAGTTGTCAAAGGTCGGCGGGCAGTATGCGGAAGGCATTCATGCCCGGCGTCAAAGGTTCGATCGCACGGAAGTCACGCTGGTCGAGCGTGAAAATGCTGTTGGTGCGATATTTGTCCGCGAGCGCGACTCCTACCGCATCGGCCAGGTCGAGTCGCAGACCTTCGTATTTCGCTCGAACTGTTTGTGCCGCGTCGAGGTCGACGGGTTTGAGCTCCTCGAGTTTGTACCTGCCGTCGAGCAGACGCCTCATCAGTGCGTCGGTGACCTGCATCGCGGCGTCGAAGCCGAGATCTCGATGTACCAGGCGGTCGAGTTCGGTGAGGACCAGCGGCGAGATCAGCAAAGTCTCCGTCTCCATGACCCGCAGCGACGGCCCATGCTCTGCCTGGCTTCTATCGAAGGCGGCGAACAACGCTGAGGTATCGCTGACAACGATCACCGGCGTGACGACCTGGTCTTGATGTGGTCGTACACGGCGTCGTTCATTTCCTCGGCACTGCGTGATCGACCGCTGTCGAAGATCGGCAACGGGCCGTCGAGCTTCGGTCGATCGGAGGCATCGAGCAGCATGGCGATCCCCCGTCGAATGAGTTCCGCCTTGCTCACCCCGGTCGCGGCGGCTTCGGCGTCGAGCCGGACCTCGATTTCCTCGGTGAGGTACACGGTCGTCTTGATCATGCAATATAGGGTACCACCCGTGACCGGCGCCACAGTGTGTGCGATCAGTGGTGCAGTGCGTCCAGGAGGGTCTGCATGATCGGGTTCTCGCGGGCGTCTTCGCGCAGGACGGCGGAGACGGGGATGCGGAGGCGGTGGTCGGTGAGGTCGAGGGTGAGTAGGCCCTTGGTGGGGCCCTCGTAGAGGATCGTCCAGGATTCGGGGCGGTTGAGCAGTTCCATGGTGGCGGTGTGGTCGGGGGGGATGGGTGGGCCGAAGGTGGGGCCGGTGGGGAGGTCGGCGAAGGCGGTGCGAATGAGGGTGTGGAGCAGGACCTGTTCTTGTTCGGGAGGGAGGAGCAGGGGGTAGGGGGCGAGGTCGGCGAGGGTGACGGCGCCGCGTTCGGCCAGGGGGTGGCTGCTCGAGATGGCGATCACGAGGTCTTCGACCCAGAGTTGTTCGACGGCGAGACCGGGCTGGTCGACGCTGCCGCGGATCAGGGCCAGGTCGCAGTCGCCGTCGGCCACGGCGGTGATCCGCTGGCGGAACGGCTTGATCACGTATTCGATCTCGGCGTCGGGGTGGGCGGCGCGCGCGGTGGCGATGGCCGACAGCGACGGGGCCGCGAAGGACATGTTGGCGGCGAGTCGGATGCGCGGGCCGGTGGTGCGCACGGCCGCGCGGATGGCCGACTCCAGGCTCAGCATCTGCTTGGCGAGCGGGAGCAGGCGCAGGGTGGCGTCGGTGGGTACGACCGCGCGGGTGGTGCGTTCGAACAGTTGCGCGCCGAGGTCACGTTCGAGTCTCGCGATCTGATGGCTGATCGCGGACTGTGAGATGAAGCAGCGGTTGGCGGCGCGGCTGAAACTGAGCTCCTCGCAGACCGCCACGAAGTAGGCCAACTGTCGAAGTTCCACCAGGTACCTCCCATTGATTAGTGATCAAGATAAGAGTCATCTCCAGTATGCGCCCAGGCAGTGGAAACATCTGCGTTCCGCATCGCGTTTACTCATAGGAAAGGACTTACAGCCGATCTGGAACGCGATCTTGGAGCGAGTGATCATGGAACACACAGATGTCGTCATCGTCGGTTCGGGCTTCGGTGGCCTGGCCGCCGCCAAGCAACTGGCCAAGTCACGAGTCGGTGTCGTACTGATCTCGGCCACGCCCGAGCACCTGTTCCAGCCGCTGCTGTACCAGGTGGCGACCGGCGTGCTCGCGCCCGAGGAGATCGCGCCGCCGATCAAGAACGTACTGCGCCGCCACCCCGAGATCGACGTGCGCCTCGGCAAGGTCGTCGGGATCGACGCCGAGGCCGCGGTGCTCACCTACGAGACCGCCGAGGGCCCCCGCCAGATCGCCTACGCCTCGCTGATCGCCGCCACCGGCGCCAGCCAGAGCTACTTCGGCCGCGACGATTTCGCCGAGAAGACCTTCTCGCTCAAGACCATCGACGACGCCGAGCGCCTGCGCGATCAGATCGCCCGGGTGTTCGCCGAGGCCGAGACCGCCGACGAGGCGACCCGGCAGCGGCTGCTCAGCTTCGTGGTGGTCGGCGCGGGCGCGACCGGCGTCGAGGTGGCCGGGCAGATCTCGGAGCTGGCCAGGCGGCACTTCCACCAGAAGGTCTCGGTGACCCTGGTCGAGGGTGCGGGCGCGGTGCTGCCGCCGTTCGGTGGTGGGCTCTCGGAGTACGCGAAGACCTCGCTCACCGACAGCGGTGTGGAGGTGCTGCTGGGCACCTTCGTCACCGATATCGACGGGGGCAAGGTGACGGTCAAGGACAAGGACGGCCTGGAGCGCCGGATCGCCGCCGAGACCGTGGTGTGGTCGGCCGGTGTGCAGGCAGGCGGGTTCGCGACGCTGCTGGCCGAGGCCACCGGCGCCGAGACCGACCGCGCGGGCCGGCTGCTGATCAACCCCGACCTGACCGTCGGTGGGCACGCCGACATCTTCGCCATCGGCGACATGACCTCGCTCAACGGCTACCCCGGCCAGTCGCCGGTGGCCATGCAGGAGGGTCGCCACGCCGCCGACATCATCCGCCGCAAGATCGACGCGGGCACGCCGTTCGTCTACTGGGACAAGGGCAGCATGGCGGTGATCAGCCGGTTCAGCGCGGTGGTCAAGCTCAACGAGCGCGTCACGTTCAAGGGCACCATCGCGTGGGCGATGTGGCTGGCGGTGCACCTGATGTACCTGGTCGGGTTCCGCAACCGGTTCGCGGCGGTCGCGGGGTGGCTGGTGGCGTTCATCGGCACCGCGCGTCCCGGATTCGACGAGGTGGGCGAGTCGACGCCGCGTCCCGCGTTCGAGGCCGAGCCCGTGGTCGAGAAGGCGGTCAGCGACTCGAAGTTCGAGAGCGACGGCCCGGGTCGCCACGCCCAGCGCGAGGCCGAACGCCGCGAGCGCGTGCGGGTCTGACCCGACCCCGAATACCGTCGAACGACCCGCCCACCGTGGCGGGTCGTTCGCGTTTTCGGCCAGAAACCCGCAGGTGGGCGAACGATGGGCGGCCTTTCGGTGAACGTCCGGTGTGACCTCCGTCTCGTTCACCGAACCGGCACGAGCCCGACACTGACGCGTCGCCCCGATGCCAGCTCGGCCTGGCTTCATCAGCGGTATGAACATTTCGTCCGTGTTGACCGCCCCGGCGCCGGACTCCGGGGTGGGGAAGTCGCGGTACTCCTTGGTCGTCGCGTCCGACGCCGAGCACCGCGAGGCCGCGCAGCGCCTGCGCTATCAGGTTTTCGCCGCCGAGCCCGGTTTCCAGCTGCCCGAGAACAGTGCGGGCCTCGACGCCGACCGTTTCGACGAGCACTGTGACCACCTGCTCGTGCGCGACGAGTTCTCCGGCCAGTTCGTCGGCTGCTACCGCATGCTGCCGCCGGACAGGGTCGCCGCGGCGGGCGGGTACTACACCGCCACCGAATTCGACCTCAGCCGCCTGGACCCCACCGGGAACCGGATCGTGGAGATGGGCCGGGCGTGCGTGGTGCCCGATCATCGCAACGGTTCGGTGCTCACCCTCATGTGGGCGGGCATCCTGCACTACATCCAGCTCACCGGCTACGACTGGGTGATGGGGTGCGTGTCGGTGCCGATGCGCGACACCCCGCAGGATCCGGCCGGGGTGAACGTGCGCGGGGTGCGCGATCAGCTGCTCGGGCGGCACGCCTGTGACCCCGAACGCCGTGTGCTGCCGTACAACCCGGTCGTCGTCGACGGGCTCACCCTCGACGAGCTGACCCCGCCGCGTCGCCCGAAGATGCCGCCGCTGCTGCGCGGCTACCTGCGCCTCGGCGCCGAGATCTGCGGCGAACCCGCCCACGATCCCGACTTCGCCGTCGCCGATTTCGTCGCCCTGTTGGGCATGGAAACCATCAATACCCGGTACCTGGAGCGGCTGCAGAGCGCGGCCGCCAATTTCGACGGGAAGTAAACCCATGGTGTTCGACGCGCCGCCCGCCACCGCCACCCACTCGTGGATGCCGTCGAGCCCCTGTGGGCCGGGGTGCATCGAACCCACCGACGAGGTCGGGCCCACCGTCATGGTGGCCCGGCTGGCCGGGATCGCCGGGCTGGTGCTCAGCTTCCCGGTGGTCACCGTGCTCACCCCGAAGGCGCGCCGCGAGCAGGTGCAGCGGCGCTATGCCCGAACGGCGTTGCGCTGCTTGGGAATGCGGTTGCGGGTCATCGACAACCGGGTGCCCGAGCAGCGGTCGGCGGAGGGTTTCGCCGATACCGGCACCCCGGTGATGATCGTGGCCGGTCACATCGGCTGGGCGGACGTGGTGGCGCTGGCGGCCGTGCAGCCGGTCAGTTTCGTGGCGCGCGCCGACATGGTCGAGTGGCCGCTGCTGGGCAAGCTCGCCCGGATGACCCGGGTGATCCCGATCGAGCGGGCGCGGTTGCGTGAGCTGCCGGGTGTGGTCGGGCAGGTGGCGCAGCGGTTGGGCGCCGGTAATCGGATCGTGGTGTTCCCCGAGGGCACCACCTGGTGCGGTCGGGCCTACGGCTCGCTGCGGCCCGCCCTGTTCCAGGCCGCGATCGACACCGCCACGGCGGTCCAGCCGGTGCGTCTTCGTTACCTCGATCGCGACGGAATGCCGTGCACCGTACCGGGTTTCGTCGGCACGGACACGTTCGCCGAGTCCGCGAAGCGGGTGCTGCGCAGTCGGGGCGTGATCGCCGAGATCGTGCTGGAACCGCGCGAACATCCCGGCCTGGATCGGCGGGATCTGGCGCGGCGCTGTGAAACTGCGGTGCGTGGCGCCGACCGTTCCCGGCACGGGGTGGCCGATATCGGGTGGATCGAGGCGGGCAATACCCGCGTGCAGGATCCGTCGGTGGGGGAGCAGGCGCCGGTGCGTCGACCGGCGGGAGCTACCGTCCGGTAACCACGGTGGGAACAGGTTCGGGACGGACCGGATGCCGCGTGTGCGGTGTCCGGTTCGTCTTTTTCGGGATGGGTGCACCCAGGGTCGCGAATCTGAAAACGTCCCGGTCAACCTGTGTGAGCGGGGCTACATAGGTGGTGCGTATATGAGCTGCGCAACATACTGGCCGGTTGCCTATACCCCCATCGTCCGAGGTAAAACCTCTCGATTTCAGGTAGACCGCAATCGGTGGGATATTTGCGGTACCGTTCCGCAAGATTTCTCCGATACTCCCTGAGTAGGCGAAAAGTTGAGCGATCGGCGGCGGTGCGATCGCGTGGGTGATCCGTGGTGAAGGGAACCGATAACGGTGACAGAGCAAGCTCCTGGCGTTCGCCGTCGTCCGGCACGCCCGGTCCGACGCGGATCCGCGTCGTCGGTGTCGCCGTCGGCGGTCCTGCCGCGCCTGCTGATGGGCGCCGTCGAGCGTGACCCGCGAGCTCTGGCCCTGCGCTTCGGCGCCACCGAACTCACCTACGCCGAACTCGACCAGCGGTCCTCGCGGCTGGCCAGGGTCCTGATCGATCGCGGCATCGGTCCCGGCGCGCGCGTGGTGCTCGCGCTGACCCGCTCGGCCGAGGCCATGGTCGCGCTGTGGGCGGTGATCAAGACGGGGGCGGCGTTCGTGCCGGTCGATCCGCGCTACCCCGCCGAGCGCCTGACCCACATGCTCGTCGACTCCGGCGCCGAACTCGGCATCGCCTACCGTGTCGACGCCGAACGCCTCGACACCGGATTGCCCTGGCTCACCCTCGATTCCGCCGAGCTGGCCACGGAACTCGCTGCCGCACCGGCGGATCCGGTGACCGCCGCCGATCGCCCGCGCCGACTGTTCGGCGAGGACGTCGCCTACCTCATCTACACCTCCGGTTCGACCGGTGTGCCCAAGGGCGTCGCCGTCACCCATACCGGGCTGGCCGCGTTGTGCGAGGAGATGATTCGGCGCTTCGGCATCACCGGAGCCGCGCGCACCCTGCACTTCTCCTCGCCCAGTTTCGACGCCAGCGTGCTCGAACTGCTGCTGGCCATCGGCGCGGGCGCCACCATGGTGATCGCCGCGCCCGATATCTACGGCGGCGAGGAACTCACCGACCTGCTGCGCGCCGAACGGGTGACCCACGCCTTCATCACCCCCACCGCGCTCGCCGGGCTCGACCCGACCGGCCTGCCCGATCTGGAAACGGTTCTCGTCGGCGGCGAAGCGTGCCCGCCCGAACTCGTCGCGCGCTGGACCACCCCGCAGCGCACGTTCTTCAACCTCTACGGCCCGACCGAGATCACCATCGCGGCCTCGATCAGCGACACGTTGCGACCGGACGAACCGATCAGCATCGGCGCGCCGATCCCCGGCATGCGCGCGCTGATCCTGGACTCCCGACTGCATCGCGTGCCCGACCGGGTGCCCGGCGAGCTGTATCTGGCCGGGTCCGGCCTGGCGCGCGGCTACCACGGCAACCCCGGCCTCACCGCGACCCGCTTCGTCGCTGACCCGAGCACCGGCGCCCGCCTCTACCGCACCGGTGACCTGGTGAAATGGGAGCCCGGCACCGACGGCACCGGCCGGTTGATCTTCCTCGGTCGCACCGACGCCCAGGTGAAACTGCGCGGATTCCGCATCGAACTCGGCGAGATCGACGCCGTGCTGACCAGCGACCCGAGCGTGCGCTCGGCGACCACCGTGTTGCGCACGCTGCCCAGCGGAGTTGACGCCCTGGTGGCCTATGTGGTGCCCGAGTCGGGCGCCGACATCGACCAGGCCGCGCTGCTGCGGCTGGCCGGTTCACGGCTGCCCCAGCACGCGGTGCCCGCCGCGATCGTGGCGATCGAACGGCTGCCGCTGACCCCGGTCGGCAAGCTCGATCACAAGGCGCTGCCCGAACCCGAACTGGTGGCTCGGGCGTTCGAGGCGCCGCAGACCGCCACCGAGGAGACGATCGCGGCGGCCTTCGCCGAGCTACTGGGCGCCGACCAGGTCGGGCGCGACGACGATTTCTTCGTTCTGGGCGGCAACTCGCTGCTCGCGACCCAGCTCGTCGGCCGACTCGGCGCGGCGGCCGGGGTGCGGGTGCCCGCGCGGACGGTGTTCGAGGCGAGCACCGTCGCGGAACTGGCCGCCGCCCTCGACGCGGTGATTGTCGATGCGGCCGTGCGCATTCCGCTGGTTCCGCGCGAGCGTGGCGAGCGGGTGCCGCTGTCGTTGGCCCAGCAGCGCATGTGGTTCATGGCGCGCCTCGACCCCGATTCCAGCGCCTACAACATTCCGGTCGCGCTGCGGCTGACCGGACCGCTCGACACCGCCGCGCTGACCGCCGCCCTCGATGACGTGCTCGAACGGCACGAAGTGCTGCGCACGGTCTACCCGGAGCACGACGGCCAGGGGTATCAGCGGGTGCTGCCGGTCGAGCAGGCCGGACTGCATCTGACCGTCACCGCGACCACCGAGGACGCGCTCGCGGGTGAACTGGCGCGACTGACCGTCGGCGGGTTCGACGTGTGCGCGCGAGTTCCCGTGCGCGCCGGGCTGTTCCAGCTCGACACCGCCGAGCACGTGCTGGTCGTGGTCGTGCACCACATCGCCACCGACGGTTTCTCGCTCGGCCCGCTCACCCGAGACCTGGTGACGGCCTACGCTTCTCGGTCGCACGGCGGGGTGCCGGACTGGGCGCCGCTGCCGGTGCAGTACGCCGACTACACGCTGTGGCAGCAGGAATCCCTCGGCGCCGCCGACGATCCCGACTCGCTGCTGGCTCACCAGCTCGGCTACTGGCGCACCGCGCTCGCCGGCGCGCCGACCCTGTTGGAACTGCCCACCGACCGGCCGCGTCCGCCCGTGGCGACCAGCCGGGGCGCCAGCCACGACTTCGCCCTCGACGCCGACCTGCATCGTGGACTGGAAGCCCTTGCGCGCGAACACAACGCGTCGCTGTTCATGGTGGTGCGGACCGCGCTGTCGGTGCTGCTGGCCCGCATCGCCGGCACCGACGACGTGACCATCGGCGCGCCGGTGGCCGGACGTGGTGAGCCCGAACTCGACGACCTGGTCGGCATGTTCGTCAACACCGTCGTGCTGCGCACCCGCATCGACGCGGGCGAGACCTTCACCGACCTGCTGGACCGGGTCCGCCACGACGACCTGGCCGCCTTCGCCAACGCCGACGTGCCCTTCGAACGCCTTGTCGCGGAACTGGATCCGCCGCGCACCCAGGCGCACCACCCGCTGTACCAGGTGGCGCTGTCGTTCCAGAACCTGGCGCAGTCGCGACTGGATCTGCCCGACCTGGTGGTGTCGGCGGTCGATCTGGGTGAGCAGGCCGCGACCGTGGACCTGCAACTCACGGTCGTCCCGTCCTCCGATGCCGCCGGGCCCGCCGGGCTGCGGTGCTCGTGGCGTTATGCCGCCGACCTGTTCGACGAGGCCACGATGGCGCGCCTCGGGTTGCGGTTGGCCGGGCTGCTCGCGGCGGCCGTCGCGGCGCCGTCGCGTCCGGTCGGTGATCTACCGCTACTGGTCGAGGCCGAGCGCCGCGAACCCGCCGGTGCACCGCGTGCCATCGCCGACCCCACCCTGCTCGACGAATTCCACGCGCAGGCCGCGCGCCGACCCGAAGCCCCCGCTGTCACCTTCGCCGAATCATCGGTGACCTACGGCGAATTGGCGAGCCGGGTCAATCGACTGGCGCGGCTGTTGATCGCCGCCGGTGTCGGTCCCGGCACCACCGTGGCGGTCGGGATCCGGCCGTCGATCGACCTCGTCGTGGCCATGTACGCGGTGTTCGCCGCCGGTGGCGCGTACGTGCCGATCGACCCGGGCTCCCCGGCCGAGCGGCGCGCCGACATCCTGGCCGTGGCCCAACCGGTGTGTGTGTTGACCACGGTGGGCGACGCGGTCGAGGGCGTCGCGTTGCCGGTCATCGCGATCGACGTGCTCGCCGAATCCGGTGTGCTGTCGGTGTTCTCGGATCGACCCGTCCTCGATGCCGACCGGCGCGCGCCGTTGCGCGGGGCGGATCTGGCGTATGTGATCTTCACGTCGGGCTCCACCGGCAAACCCAAGGGTGTCGGCGTGCCGCATTCGGCGATCGTGAACCAGGCGGCGTTCATGGTCGGCGAGTACGCGATCGAGCCGACCGATGTTGTCCTGCAATCGATTCCGTTCACCTTCGACGCGTCGATGATCGGCTTCGCCGCCCCGCTGCGCGCCGGGGCGCACATGATCGTCGCGGCCTCGGAGGGTCTCACCGACCCGGCCTACCTGGCCGAGGTGATCGGCAGGCACCGGGTCACCGGCACCACCATCGTGCCCTCGGTATTGCAGATGTTGCTCGAGGCGGCCCCGTCGGGCACCCTGCGCTCGATCCGCGCGGTGTGGTGCGGCGGCGAGGCCCTGCCCAATGCCACCATCGCCCGGTTCACCACCGCCACGGCGGGCCGACTGCACAACATGTACGGGCCCACCGAGGCGACGGTGTCGATCACCGCCGCCGATGTGACCGAGGTCGGCGACGGCATCGTCTCGATCGGCCTGCCGCACTGGAACTCTCGCGCCTACGTGCTGGATCACCGGTTGCGGCCGGTGCCGGTCGGGACGCCCGGTGAGCTGTACCTGGCCGGTGCGCAGTTGGCGCGCGGCTACCTCGGCAGCCCCGACAAGACCACCGAACGCTTCGTCGCCGACCCCTACGGGCCGGTCGGCGAGCGCATGTACCGCACCGGCGACCTCGTGCGCAGGCTCGCCACCGGGGAACTCACCTACCTGGGTCGCACCGATGTGCAGCTCAAACTGCACGGGCTGCGCATCGAGCCCGGCGAGATCGAGGCCGCGCTGCGGGCGCACCCGGCGGTCGCCGGCGCGGCGGTGACCGTGCACCACGAACAGCTCGTCGGCTATGTCACCCCGACCGCCGACCACACGGTCGACACCGCGGACGTGGCCGCGACCATCCGAACCCTGTTGCCGCCGTACATGATTCCGCAGCGCCTGCTGGTCCTCGACGAATTCCCGCTCGGCGCCACCGGCAAGCTCGACCGCAAGGCGCTGCCCGCGCCCGCCGCGGCGGCACGCGCGTACGAAGCCCCCACCACCGCCGACGAGCAGGTGGTCGCCGACACGTTCGCCCGGGTGCTCGGGCTCGACCGGGTCGGTCGCGGGGACGACTTCTTCGTGCTCGGCGGCACCTCGCTCTCGGCGATCCGGGTGCGCGCCGCGCTGGTGGCCGAACTCGAGATCGAGGTGCCGCTGCGGTTGCTGTTCAGCTACCCGCTGGTCAGCGACCTCGCACTGGCCCTGCGCGACGAGACCGCCGCCTCGGCCTCGGGTCCCGACCCGGCCGTCGACCGGTTCCTCGACCCCACCGTCGACACCAGCGGGTGTGCGCCGCGTGGCGCCGGCGAACCGGCCACCATCCTGCTCACCGGCGCGACCGGTTTCCTTGGCGGTTTCCTGCTGCGCGAACTGCTCGAGCAGACCGACGCGGTCATCCACTGCCTGGTCCGCGCCACCGACGACGCGGGCGCGGTGGACCGTGTCCTGCGCACCGCCGCCGGCCACCAGATCGACCTGACCCCGCACCTGCACCGGATCGTCGGCGTCCCGGGCGATCTGTCCCAGCCGCGCCTCGGCATCGAGCCCACGCGCTACGCCGCGCTGGCCGCGGAGATGGACGCGATCTACCACAACGGCGCGCTGATCAACCATCTCGAGCCCTACGCCCGGATGCGCGACGCCAATGTCGGCGGCACCACCGAGGTGCTGCGCCTGGCCACCACCACCCGGCTCACCCCGATCCACTACGTGTCGACGCTGTCGGTGCTGGCGGGCATCCCGCAGGACAGCGGCATCCCCGGCGGCATGCTCGGCTACGCCATGACCAAATGGGTCGCCGAGCAGCTGGTGCACGCCGGGATCGAGCGCGGGATCCCGATCGCGATCTACCGGCCCGGTCTGATCACCGGCGACTCGCGCACCGGCGTCGCGCCCGCCGAGGACGCCTGGTGGACGATGTTGCGCGCCATGCTGGTGCTCGGCGTCGCGGTCGACGTGCGCGCGATCGGCGTCGAGATGGCACCGGTGGACCACGTGGCGGCGGGCATCATCGCCCAGTCGCGGCGGCCGGAATCGATCGGCAACATCTACCGCGCCTCCGGTGTGGAAGTGTCGCTGCACGCGGTGCACGCCGAGATCTGCCGTCGCGGTTACCGTTTCGACTTCATCGACCCGCTGGAATTCGGCACCGCCCTGACCACCGCCGCCGAACGCGACGACGCGGATCCGATCCTGGCGCGCGCCTCGGCCCTGAGCGGCAACTACGCCGCGGCGGTCGGCGCGGCCACCCCGGCGACGGTGCTCACCGGGGTCGAATCCGCACCGGTGGAGGCGCCGTTCCGGGGAATCCCGCTGGTGTTCCCCGCCGTCGACGAGGTGGTGCTGCGCCGATACTTCGAGCACTACATCGACATCGGCTTCTTCCCCCGGCCCGACTCGGAGAAACTGACCCCGGCATGAGAAAAGCCCCCCGGGAGCACGTGCTCCCGAGGGGCTTGTTCGATCGTGCGGACTACTTCGAGTAGTCGTAGAACCCGCGACCCGACTTGCGGCCGAGGCGACCCGCTTCGACCATCCGGCGCAGCAGCGCGGGCGGGGCGTAGTGCGGCTCGGCGAACTCGCCGTAGAGCGACTCCGCCGCCGCCAGGCCGATGTCGAGGCCGACGGTGTCGAGCAGCGTCAGCGGGCCCATCGGGTAGCCGCAGCCGCCCTTCATAGCCGCGTCGATGTCCTCGGCGGTGGCGTAACCCGACTCGAGCATCCGCACCGCCGAACACAGGTACGGGATGAGCAGCGCGTTGACGATGAACCCGGACCGGTCACCGGCCTGCACGGTCATCTTGCCCAGGGTGTTCTTGGCGTAATCGGTGACCGCCGCGGCGGCCTCGGGGGCGGTGACCAGCGTCGAGATGATCTCGACCAGCGGCATCACCGGCACCGGGTTGAAGAAGTGCACGCCGACGACCCGCTCGGGACGCTCGGTGGCACCGGCGACCTTGATCACCGGGATCGAGGAGGTGTTGGTGGCCAGGATGCCCTCGGGCTTGACGATCTTGTCCAGCTTGCCGAAGATCTCGTACTTGAGCGACTCGATCTCCGGGGCGGCCTCGATCACCAGGTCGCGATCGGCGAACTCGTCGATGTCGAGGGTCACCCGCACCCGCGCGATGGCGGCGTCGGCGTCTTCCTGGCTGATCTTGCCGCGCGCCACACCGCGACCGATCGAGGTGGCGATGCGCTGCTGCGCGGCCTCGGCGAACTCCTGCTTGGTCTCGAGCACGAGCACCGAACTGCCCGCCTTCGCGCACACCTCCGCGATGCCCGCACCCATCGTGCCGCCACCGATTACACCGATCAACTCCACAGTCACTCCCGCTATCACTTGCCGAAACAGATAACGGAATCATTTCACGCCGAGGTGAGCGCCCGTGAATCCCCGGCGGGCGACGAATTTCACAACCCGTTACCGCACCAATTCCCGTCGGCTGGGGTGTGCTCGGGACCAACGGCGGGCGCGCGCCGACGACGCCGCGCAGGGCGGGAATAATCACTCACCGGCGGCGGCTATCCTTTGATGGTCATGAAGTCGGCTAATTCGGGTGGTGCGCCCAAGACGGTCTACCTCGATCACGCGGCGACCACTCCGATGTTGCCCGCCGCCGTCGAGGCGATGACGGCTGCGCTGGGGGCGGTCGGGAACGCGTCGTCGCTGCACGGGTCGGGGCGCGCGGCCCGGCGGTCGCTGGAGGAGGCGCGCGAGTCGATCGCGGCGGATCTGGGGGCGCGACCGTCGGAAGTGATCTTCACTTCCGGGGGGACCGAGAGCGACAATCTCGCCATCAAGGGGATCTTCTGGGGGCGGCGCGCGGCGGATCCGCGACGCACCAGGATCGTCACCAGCGCCGTCGAACATCACGCGGTGCTCGACGCGGTCGAGTGGCTGGAGAAGCACGAGGGCGCGCGGGTGAGCTGGCTGCCGGTCGACGCCGACGGGGTGGTCTCGCCGCAGGTGTTGCGCGCCGAGCTCGCCGCGCACCGCGACGAAGTGGCGCTGGTCAGCGTGATGTGGGCCAACAACGAGGTCGGCACCATCGAGCCGATCACCGAATTGGCCGCTGTCGCACAGGAATTCGACATCCCCATGCACAGCGACGCCATCCAGGCGGTGACCCAGATCCCGATCGACTTCGCCGCGAGTGGGCTGTCGGCGCTCAGCGTCGCCGGACACAAGGTGGGCGGGCCGCACGGGATCGGCGTGCTGCTGCTGGGTCGACAGGTGCCGTGTGTGCCGCTGGTGCACGGCGGCGGGCACGAACGCGATCTGCGCTCGGGGACCTCCGATGTGGCCGCGGCGATCGGGTTGGCGGCCGCGCTGCGCGACGCGGTCGGTGCGCTGTCGGCGCGCTCGGCCGACCTGGCGCAATTGCGGGACACGTTGATCGCCGGTGTGCGGGCCGTGGCGCCCGACTCGGTGCTCAACGGGTCCGAGCACCGGCTGCCGGGCAATGCCCACTTCACGTTCCCCGGCTGCGAGGGCGACTCGCTGCTGATGCTGCTCGACGCCGCGGGCATCGAATGCTCCACGGGGTCGGCCTGCAACGCCGGGGTCGCCTCGCCCAGTCACGTGCTGATCGCCATGGGCGTGCAGCCGTGGCAGGCGCGCAGTTCGCTGCGCTTCACCCTCGGTCACAGCTCGACCGAGGCCGATATCGAAACACTGTTGACCGTGCTGCCGCAGGTCATCGATCGGGCCAGGGCCGCGGGTCTGGCCGGCGCTAGAGGAGGTGCCAGATGAGAGTTCTCGCCGCGATGAGTGGTGGTGTCGATTCGGCGGTGGCCGCGGCGCGGGCCGTGGACGCCGGTCACGAGGTGGTCGGGGTGCACCTGGCCCTGTCGGCCAACCCGGGCACGTTGCGCACCGGGTCGCGTGGTTGCTGCTCCAAGGAGGACGCCGGCGACGCGCGTCGGGCCGCCGATGTGCTCGGAATCCCGTTCTACGTCTGGGATTTCGCCGATCGGTTCAAGGAGGACGTGATCGACGATTTCGTCGCGGCCTACGCCGCGGGGGAGACGCCGAACCCGTGTCTGCGCTGCAACGAGAAGATCAAGTTCTCCGCCCTGGCCGATCGCGCCGCCGCGCTGGGCTTCGACGCCGTGGTCACCGGCCACTACGCGCGCCTCGCCGACGGCGTGCTGCGTCGGGCGGTCGACGCCGACAAGGACCAGTCCTACGTGCTCGCGGTGCTCACCGCCGAGCAGCTCGCGCGCGCGATGTTCCCGGTCGGTGACACCCCCAAGCCGCGCATCCGCGAGGAGGCGGCCGAGCGGGGGCTGGCCGTGGCCAACAAACCCGACAGCCACGACATCTGCTTCATCCCCTCCGGCGACACCCGCGCGTTCCTCGGCGCCAAGATCGGCATCCGACCGGGCGCGCTGGTCGATTCCGACGGCACCGTGCTCGGCGAGCACGAGGGCGTGCACGGATTCACCGTGGGCCAGCGCAAGGGCCTCGGCCTGAGCCACACCGCCGCCGACGGCAAGCCGCGCTACGTGACCGGGATCGATCCCGAGTCCGGCACGGTCAAGGTCGGGTCGGTGGAGGATCTACAGGTCGACGTGGTGACCGCCGATCGCGCGATCTGGACCTCCGGGGTGCGACCGAGCGCGCCGATCGAGTGCGTGGTGCAGGTGCGCGCGCACGGCGGCACCGCGCCCGCCGTGGTCGAGCCCGACGGCGAGGGGTTCGTGGCGCGGTTGCGTGAGCCGCTCACCGGCGTCGCCAAGGGGCAGGCCATCGTGCTGTATCTGCCCGATGCCGACGGTGGCGACACCGTGGTCGGCAGCGGCACCATCAACGGCACCGACCGGGCCGAGGTGGGGGCGCGCGCCACCGACGCCTCGGCCTGAGCCGGTGTGCGCGCCGCGCGGCGGGAGGGGCAAGATGACGCTCGGCCCGCATGTTCGGCGGTCCGTGCAGCGTAATGCCCGCACCGGTCGGTGATGGTTGACGCCTGATGACACGAAAGGTGTTGAGCGCGTGACACTCTGGCACAGCGAGAACCCGCAGGAAACCTCCGAGCCGGTCGACCTGCTCGCGGGCGGGGTCGCCACCGGGCTGGGTTCGTGGCCCGGCACCGACCCGCGCGAGGCCGCCGCGACGATCATCGGCGAACTGCCCGCGCTTCCGCACCTGGTGGAACTGCCCGAACGCGGCATCGGCGCCGACATGATCGGTCGGGTGTCGGCGCTGCTGATCGATCTGCGGTTCGACGCCACGACCCGCGGTTATCGCCTCGCCGCTCGCCCCACCGGCGTCTCGCGTCGTGCTCGTGATCTGCTGCACGCCGACCTCGACGCCATCGAAGAAGCGTGGGAGACAGCCGGTTTGCTGGGCTCCGGTCGGGTGGTGAAGATCCAGTCCGCGGGTCCGCTCACGCTCGCCGCCGAGGTCGAACTGCCCGGTGGGCATCGCATCCTCACCGATTCCGGTGCGGTGCGCGATCTTTCGGAATCCCTCGCCGAGGGTCTGGCCCGGCATGCCGCCGAGATCCGCAAGCGCCTCGGCGCCGAGGTGGTCATCCAACTCGACGAACCGCGCCTCACCACCGTCCTCGAGGGATCGCTGCAGGGTCCGAGCATCCTCAACACCGTGCGCGCCCTGCCCGAACCCGACGCGCTGCACATCCTCGACACGGTCATCACCGCCCAGTCCTCGCCGGTTCTGTTGCACTCCTGCGCTTCTCGCCCGCCGCTGGTCACCATGGGTCGCACGGCGGCCGCCGCCCTGTCCTTCGACGCCGCGACGATCACCACCGCCGACCTCGACGCCCTCGGCGAAATCCTCGACGCCGGAAAGAAACTCGCCCTCGGCCTGACCCCCACCCAGCCCCCGGCCGCGCCCATCACCTGGCACACCGTCGCCGAACCCGCCGTCCGCCTCGTCGACCGCCTCGGCTTCCCCCGCACCACCCTGCGCACCCACATCCTCGCCACCCCCGCCTGCGGCCTGTCCGGCACACCGCTGCCCTGGGCCCGCACCGCCCTGTCGCTCACCACCGACGCGGCCCGCGCCTTCGCCGAGGACCCGGAGTCGATCACCGTCGACTAGGTGTTCACCGGACGGCTATTGCGCGCGGTGGACAGTTCGGCGGCAGACCATTGTTCCCACCTGGGGTCGCCGTCGAGGCGGAATGAGCCCGCGACGTGCGGTAACGGTCGTCGGAAGTGTCGATAGGCTCGACTGGGCCGGGTGAGTTGGTGCGGGGCGCCACGCGCGGGGACGGGCGCACGGCGCAGGACCTCAGCGCGGGGTGACGGTGACCGTGTTGCCGATCTGGGTCTTCATGTCGAAGGTGGCGCACTGGCCGTTGCTCAGTTCCTGGGTGCGCAGGGGGCGCTTCTTGATGTTGGTGCGGATCTCGACGACCACATCGGTGCTCGACATCGAGCAGACCTTCGAGACCGGGGCGTCGGTGTAGGACACCGCGCCGCCACCCTGACACGAGTTGGTCGAGTTGCCGAGGAAGACCCGCGCGGTGCCGCTCGGGCACGGATCGGCCAGCGCGCTGGGCGCACTCACCAGTGCGGCGGGCACCAGCGCTCCCGCCGTCACCGCCGCGACGACAACTCCGCGAACCATTACCCGAACCGCCATCACGCGCACCCAATCCTGTCGCCGAACGTTTTCCGCGACCGACCAGCCGCGGTGCCCTGCACCTTAGTGCGTCGCGCTCGAACGCGCCCGGTCGGCGGGAGACCTCGTCGGACTCGACCCGGGTCGCCGCTCGACCGCCTGCCGCGTCGAGACGAATCCGGGTCCCTTAGTCTGGCCCTAAATCTCGGAGAGGCGGGACCAGCCCTTGCTGCGCAGTTTTCAGGTGACCAATCACGGATCGCTGGCCCAGGCGCAGCAGTTGCGGCTCACGAAAGGGGCGGGCGGGCCGCTGGCCGTGCCCGTCACCGCCGTGCACGGGGTGGCCGCGGCGGGCAAGACCAGCCTGATCGACGCGCTCGGGCAGATGCGTGACGCGGTGCTGAACTCGGTGAGCGGGTGGGATCCCTACGCCGGTCCGGTGCGGCGACCGCACCTCGGATTCGCCGACGAGCCCACCGAGTTCGTGGCCGGTTTCGTGGCCGAGGGCGTGCCCTACACCTACGGCTTCCGCCTCGACAACGCCGACGTGACCGCCGAATGGCTGCACACCCATCCCCGGTCGCGCAAACGGATCGTGTTCGAGCGCCTCGGCGACGAGGTCAAGATCGGGCCCATGTTCGAGGCAGCCCGCTACGGGGTGGCCGCGCTGATCCCGCTGCTGCGACCGAACGCGTTGCTGCTCAGCGCCGCCGGACAGCTCTACGCCGAGGCCCTGGTGCCCGCGTACCGGTGGTTCGCGGCCAATCTCGTGGTGCAGCAGGGGCAGGTGGGCACCGACACCCTCGCCCACGACCTCGGCAGCCACATCTCGCGCTCACCCGACAACGCGGCCCGGCTGCTCATGCTGCTGCGCACCGCCGACCTGGGGATCGAGGATCTGCTTGTCGCCGAACATGATCCGATGTACGCCGACTACCTGCGCGACCTCGACGCCGAAATCGGCGGTCTCGCCGGACAACTCGACCACGGCGCGGTCGATCCGATTCTGGCCGAACGGGAACTGAGCACCCTGCGCGCGGCCCGCGACGCGCTCTACCGGCGCATGGTCGACCGGCGCGGGGTCGGGCTGAGCCTGGTGCACGAGGGTGTCGATGTGCCGTTCGAACTGTCCGACGAATCCACCGCCACCCGGTCGCTGTTGCGGGTGCTGCCCGCCATGCTCGACGCCCTCGACACCGGCCAGGTGCTCGCGGTCGACGACCTCGGCGCCGGCCTGCCGGTGGAGGAGACCGACCGCCTGGTGCAGCTGTTCCAGAACCCGGAGACCAATGCCCGTGGCGCGCAACTGATCTACACCACCGCCGACCGCGCGCTGATCGATCGCGGCAACGGGCGGTCGCAGCGCAGGCGCACCGCGGTCTGGCAGGTGCGGCGCGAGCAGGGTGTCAGCGAGCTGTCTCCGTGGTAGCGGTCGCCGCCTAGCATGGGCGCATGCTCGAAGTGATGATGGCGCTCACGATGGTGACGATTCTGGCGGTGACGCTCGGTGCCTACTTCGCCCGGCGTGGCCGCGGACCGGGGAGCGATCTCGAACAGGGGCTCCTCTACGTGACCGGTGTCAGCCCGTTACCGGAGATGACCGGCGAGCACTACGTGACGATCACCGGCACCCTCACCGGCCCCACGGTCACCGGCAAGGTCGTCTACCGCCGCTTCGCCTGGGACGCCGCCCACTGGCCCGCCATCGGCGACCAGCTCACCATCGCCTACACCCCACGCAACCCCGACAACTGGTCCCCCGACCACCCGGGTCGGCGGCCCTACCTCGGTTCGTGAGCCGGGGTGAGCGCGGGTGCGGGCGAGCTCACAGTCGGTCGGGTGCGAGGATTCCTGGATGCACGGCAACGACGACGAGCCCACCGAATTACAGATCCGCCCCGCCCACCCCGACGAATACGCCGAGGTCGGCGCGCTGACCGTCGAGGTGTACGTGGGTGACGGGTACGTCCCCGCCGACGACGACTACGCGCGCGAACTCGCCGACACCGCGCACCGGGCGGCCGCCGCGCAGGTGCTCGTCGCCGTGCACGACGGGCAGATCGTCGGCTCGCTCACCGTCGCGGCGCCGGGCACCCCGTACGCCGAGATCGCCCGCGCGGGCGAACTCGAGTTCCGGATGCTCGCGGTGGCCAAGCGGGCGCGCGGGCTCGGCGTCGGCACGGCCCTGGTGCGCGCCGTGCTCGACGAGGCCCGCGCGGGCGGCTACGCGGCGGTCGCACTGACCACGATGGAGACCATGGTCGACGCGCACCGCCTCTACGAGAAACTCGGCTTCGCCGCTGTGCCGGAACGGGATTGGGCCACCGAGGACGGTCTGCCGCTGCTGGTGATGCGCCGCGCGCTCAGTTGAGCACGGTGGCGACGATGCCGGCCAGATAGCCCAGCCGCGCGACCTCCGAGGGCCGGAAATCGGGTCCGCCCGGTCGTCCGAGCAGCAGGGCCCTGCCGGTGCTGCCCAGCGGCGCGGCCGCGAGCTTGGTGTCCATGTCGCGCCAGATCTCGGGCACCCACTCGGCTTCACCGTCGAGCCACATGGGCTTGTCGATCGGCATCCACGGCGCCGAACCGGCCTGGGTCTGCGGGGCGCTCTGGCTGCCGACGATGCGGTAGGCGCCCGCCGGGCCCATACCGATGATCGTGGACCAGCCGCACCGCAGCACCCGGGGGCACCCGTCGACGAGCACCTGGAGTCGGTCGTCGCGAGCGCTGGCGACCTGGTCGATCAGCTCGAGCTCGCGGTGGGTGTCGAGCACGCCGGAGTACGGGCGGATGGAGTCGACGATCACATCGCGCACGGATTCCGCGGCGGTGATCAGCGTGTCGGGCAGGGCGCCGGTGGGGACTTCGACCACGAGATCGTCGATCGCGAAGCCGGCGCCACGTTCGACGACATCGAGCGAGAGTATGTCCGCGCCGACCCCGCCGAGGGCGAGTGCGAGGGAGCCGAGGCTTCCCGGTCGATCCGGAAGTTGCACGCGGAGCAGGTATGACACGTGCTTTTCCTTTCCTTGCCGGCCGGGGTTGTTCGAGACGAATACCCGGTGAAGCAATACTTACACCCCCGAACGCGGGTTCTCGACCCGAAGTATGACCCCAACGGCGTGCCGGGCGCGACCTTTCGTGCCAGGCGGGTGCGTTCCACGCCCGGGACGGGCGCGTCGAAACCACTCAGCGCGGCCAATTAGGCTGTACCGACTACTCCCTACCGAAGCCGAAAGGGGTCCCGCGGTGCCCGCAATCTCCCGCGACGAGGTCGCTCACCTCGCCCGGCTGTCCCGGCTGGCGTTGACCGACGCCGAACTCGACCAGTTCGCCGGTCAGCTGGATTCGATCCTCAGCCACGTGCAGACCATCACCGAGGTCGCCGCCGACGTCCCCGCCACCGCGTCACCGAACCCGACGACCAATGTGACCAGGCCCGATGTGGTGATCCCGGGCCTGACCCCTGAGCAGGCGCTGGACCAGGCGCCCGCCGTGGAGGAACAGCGTTTCCTGGTCCCGCAGATCCTGGGAGAGGGCGAATGAGCGAGTTGACCACGCTGTCGGCAGCGGAGCTGGCAGCCAAGATCCACGGCGGCGAGGTGTCCTCCACCGAGGTCACCCAGGCGCACCTGGATCGCATCGGCAAGGTCGACGGTGAGCTCAACGCCTTCCTGCACGTGGCGGGTGACGAAGCTCTCGCCGCGGCCGCCGTGGTCGACGCCGCCCTCGCCGCCGGCGAGACCCCCGCCTCGGCGCTGGCGGGAGTTCCGTTGGCGCTCAAAGACGTTTTCACCACCACCGACATGCCGACCACCGCGGCCTCGAAGATCCTCGAGGGCTGGCGCTCGCCCTACGACGCGACGGTCACCTCCCGGCTGCGCGCCGCGGGCATCCCGATCCTGGGCAAGACCAACATGGACGAGTTCGCGATGGGCTCCTCTACCGAGAACTCCGCCTACGGCCCCACCCGCAACCCGTGGGACACCACCCGCATCCCCGGCGGTTCCGGCGGCGGCTCGGCGGCGGCGCTGGCCTCGTTCCAGGCGCCGCTGGCCATCGGCACCGACACCGGCGGGTCGATCCGGCAGCCCGCCGCGGTCACCGCCACGGTCGGCGTGAAGCCCACCTACGGCACCGTCTCGCGCTACGGCCTGATCGCGTGCGCGTCGTCGCTGGACCAGGGCGGCCCGTGCGGTCGCACCGTGCTCGACACCGCGCTGCTGCACGAGGTGATCGCCGGGTACGACCCGCGCGACTCCACCTCCCGCGACGTGCCGGTCGCGCCCGTGGTCGAGGCCGCTCGACTGGGCGCCAACGGTGACCTGACCGGCGTCAAGGTCGGCGTGGTGCGCGAATTGCATTCCGACAGCTACCAATCCGGCGTGCTGGCCTCCTTCGATGCCGCGGTCGCGGTGCTGAAGGAATTGGGCGCCGAGGTGGTCGAGGTGTCGTGCCCGAGCTTCGAGTACGCGCTGTCCTCGTACTACCTGGTGATGCCCTCGGAGGTGTCGTCGAACCTGGCGCGCTTCGACGCCATGCGCTACGGCCTGCGCGTCGGCGACGACGGCAGCCACAGTGCCGACCAGGTGATGTCGCTGACCCGCGAGGCCGGTTTCGGCCCGGAGGTCAAGCGCCGCATCATGATCGGCACCTACGCGCTGTCGGCGGGCTACTACGACGCCTACTACGGCCAGGCCCTCAAGGTCCGCACGATGATCGCGCGCGACTTCGACGCCGCCTACGAGCAGGTCGACGTGCTCGTCTCGCCCACCAGCCCGTTCACGCCGTGGAAGCTGGGCGAGAAGGTCGACGACCCGCTGGCCATGTACCTGTCGGACCTGTGCACCCTGCCCACCAACCTGGCAGGCCACCCCGGCATGTCGGTGCCCTCGGGGCTGTCGGCCGACGACAACCTGCCGGTGGGTTTGCAGATCATGGCGCCCGCACTGGCCGACGACCGCCTGTACCGGGTGGGCGCGGCCTACGAGGCGGCCCGCGGTCCGCTGCCCGCGCCGACCGGCGTCTGAGCGTTACTCCTGACGGGGCGTGCCGGTTCGAAAGAGCCTGGTACGCCCCGTTTTCGGTGGCGCGGGCGCGCCATGTGTCCGGGGACGGGGTCTTCGCCGTGACGGTGGTGATGAGGTGGCATAAACGTGCAGCCGATCGCCGAAACGGCCGAAATTCGAGCCCGAGAGCCCTCGGCTGCACGTTTATGCCACCGATTACGCCGTCGCGCGGCTGCCGACGCCCGCCGTCATCGCCGCGAAGCCCGCGCGCAGATGCTTACCGAGCGCGAAGGCCACCACGGGGCTGAGCGGACCGGCCAGGGTGAAGCGGGACTCGTAGCGGCAGCGGTCGGGGCCCAACGGCACCACGGTGTGCGAGCGCAGACTGTGCAGCGCGCCCAGCGGCAGCGGCTTCATCGCGTAGCTGAACTCCACGCCGGGGGTGTGGGTGCGGATCCACTCGCGCTGCGGACGGCGGTTGCCGCCCAACAGGACTCGCATGTCGATGGTCGATCCGGGTTCGAGCGTGCTCGACGCCTCGTAGCAGAAGCTGTTCCACTCGCCGTAGCGGTCGAAATCGGTGAGCACCTCCCACACCGTCGCGGCGGGTGCGTCGATCTCGATCGTTTCGTCGATGACTAGAGCCATGCCGGAAATCTAGAACATGTTCCAGCGTTCGGCAAGGTGGTCACACGAGGCGACGGCGCAGCTTGCGCAGCGCGTCGATGATCACCGCCGAGGCCGCCGTCACCGCGAACAAGCCGAGCGCGGTGCGCGCCAGCGGCCACAGATTGGGGCGATCGGCCGGATCGGTCTGGGCGAACAGGTTCTCCACCACCGGGGCCGAGTACTCCTGGCGGCGCGAGTTCACGTCCACGGCGGTGAACGCGATATCGGCCATCACCCCGCAGCGGGCCCGGGAGAACTCGTCACCGCGCTGCTCGCAGGCGGCGTGGATGCGCCGGTTCAGGGCCGCGTCCACCGACCGGCGCGCCCACGCGCCCAGCGGCTCGTCGACGCGCTCGGCATAGCGCAGCACGTCGTAGCCCAGATCGTGGGCCTTGCACGCGGGCTCGAACTCCGCGGGCAGGGTCACCGGCGAGGAACAGCCGCCGTTCGGATTCATCAGCATGCCGCTCTGCACGGCCGGGTCGTAGCCGAACTTGTAGCCGAAGTCGCGCGGAATCAGCGAGGAGGCGTCGGGGTCGTCGTCGGTGAGCGCGCGCACCGCGGCGGCGGCCACGGCGTTCTCGGTGCCCGGGGTGGTGCCCATCGCGCCGGGCGCGGACATCACCACGGCCGCGGCCATGGCCAAGCCCGCCGTGCACAGCGCGACACCGCTGCGGCGGCGGTGCTGGCCGGGGGCGATCGCGGAGGCGAGGGAATCTGCGGTACGGGCACCGACGGTGGCGGGTACCGGGCGAAGCGGGGTGTTCATGGCCTCCGACGGTAAGGAGCGGGTCTCGCCGCGGGCATCCCGCTGCGGACCGGTTTCACGGGGCGCGCGGGGGGTGCACCGGCGCCGGGATCACACCAGGGTAGGGGGTCGGAGTTGGCTCGCCGGTATGAGGTCCACTGACCGGACGATTCGTAGGCTCACAGGTATGACCGCACCACTGCGCCGACCGGCGCGCCGAATACCCGCGCAGACCTGGTTCGACTTCGCGACGGTGCTGGTGGCGCTCATTTTGTACAGCATCGCCTGGCCCACCCTGTTCGTCACCCACGAGGTGTCCCCGGTGGCCGCGCCGCTGCTGTCGGCGCTGGCGGCGTTCCCGATCCTGTTCGTGCGGGTCAACCCGGCGCTGGGCTGGGCGATCTCGGCCGGGGCCGCGCTGCTGTTCTCCCTGGGCATGGACCCCACCCCGGACAACGACCTGCCGTTCCAGGTCGTGCACATCATCGTGCTGTTCGTGCTGCTGTTCGCGGTGGCGCTGCGGTGCGCGGTGCCGATCGTGGTCGTCGCGTGGGCGGGGACCTCGATGCTGTTCGCCACCACCATGCCCGGCTCGGCCTCCGGGCCGCTGTGGGGGTGGGCGATGGGGTTCGGCGCGCTGGCGCTGTTCGGGTACCTGGTGCGGATCCTGCTGGCCTCGCGGCGCAAGCTCGAACGCCAGGAGGAGGTCACCGAACTCGAGCGCGCGCGCCGGGCGATCCTCGAGGAGAAGGCGCGCATCGCCCGTGACCTGCACGATGTGGTGGCCCACCACATGTCGATGGTGGTCGTGCAGGCCCAGACCGCGCCGTACCGGATCGACGGGCTCGACCCGGCCGCGCGGGCCGAATTCGAATCCATCGGCCACACCGCGCGCACGGCGCTCAACGAGATCCGCGGGCTGCTCGGGGTCCTGCGCAGCGACGGTCAACTCCCCGAACACGCCCCGCAGCCGCGCGCCGCGGACGTGGCCGCGCTGTGCGCCGCGGCCCTGCGCGCGGGAGTTCCGGTGGACTGGAGCATGACCGGCGATCTGGAGACGGTGCCCGAGACGACCGGGTTGGTGATCTACCGGGTCGTGCAGGAGTCGATGGCGAACTGTTCGCGTCACGCTCCGGGCGCGGCGGTGCACGTCGCGGTGGCGGTCGACCCGGGCGCGGTGTCGGTGTCGGTGCACAACGCGGCCACCGCCACGGTCTCGCAGCCGGGCGCGGGCGGCGGGCACGGGATCGAGGGGATGCGCACGCGGGTCACCGCGGTCGGCGGCGAACTCCACGCCGGGCCCACCGTTTCCGGCGGTTTCGAGGTCTCGGCGCGGCTGCCGACCGCCTAGTGAATCCGTACGGCCGGTACTCGCGGCGTCGCTCCCATTAGGGTGGCTGGGTGGCTATAACCGTGTTGATCGCCGACGACCAGGCGATGGTGCGCCAGGGTTTCGGTGCCCTGCTGGGCGCCCAGACCGATATCAGCGTCGTCGGCGACGCACCGGACGGGAAAGTGGCGGTGGCCGAAGCCAAGCGGCTACGACCCGACGTGGTGCTGATGGATGTGCGGATGCCGCAGATGAACGGGCTCGACGCCGCCCGCGCGATCCTGTCCGCGAACTTCGATCCGCCGGTGCGGGTGCTCATGCTCACCACCTTCGACATCGACGACTACGTCTACGAGGCGTTGAGCATCGGCGCGAGCGGGTTCCTGCTCAAGGACGCCCCCGCCGAGGAACTGGTGCGCGCGGTGCGGGTGGTCGCCGACGGTGAGGCGCTGCTCGCCCCGACCATCACCCGACGGCTCATCGCCGATGTCACCCGCAGGCGCGCCGGCGTGCGCACGACCACCACGCCCGCGCTGGGCACCCTGACCCCGCGCGAACGCGAGGTGCTCGAACTGGTGGCCAAGGGGTTGTCCAACACCGAGATCGCCGCGGCGTTGTTCGTGGCCGAGCAGACGGTGAAAACCCATGTGTCCAAGGTGTTCTCGAAGCTCGGGCTGCGCGATCGCGCCCAGGCGGTGGTGTTGGCGTATGAATCCGGCCTGGTCGTTCCCGGCTGAGTCGGCGCGCTCAGCCCGGACACACACCGCCGCGCAGGTGCCCCAGATGTCGTTGCAGCAGCAGCGCCAGGTTGTCGAGCAGGGCGGTGGTGTCCTCGAACAGGCCCGAATCCGCCTGCGCGGCAATGGCTACCGCGAGCTGGCCGCTGCCCAGCGGGATCAGGCCGAACTGGCGCACCGTGTAGATGCCGGTGTCGTCGTCGGGGCCCCAACCGCCCTTGAACTCGCTGTCGTCGAGCAGACCGAGACCCCAGCCCTGCTCCTCGGTGATCTCGCCCATCAGCGTGGTGACCACCTCGGCCTGCGGCAGGCACGGCAGCCGCGAGGCGAAACGCACCTGGTTGGCCAGCGACCACTCCGTGCCACCGAAGGCCGTGTCGTCGAGTTCGGTGCGCGTGGCGCCCTTCCCGGTGCCCGCGTCACCGGCCTCGAGCAGGATCTGCTGCACCGCGTCGGCGGCCTCGGGCGCGTCGCCCAGGGACTCCCACAGCCCCTCGGCGGCGTCGTTGTCCGACACGGTGATCGCCGCGCGCACCATCTCGAAGATCGACTGGCCCGAATCGTGGCGCAGCGCGGCCACGGCCAGCGGGATCTTGATCGTGGACCAGGCCGAGCCGGTGGTCCAGTCGCCGAAGACCGTCATCCGGCCGCCGCCGACCGGCATCAACGCCATCCCGACCTGACCGGGCAACTTACCCTGCAACTGGGTGAACTCCACGGCCAACGAATCCGGCATCACGATGGCGATGCCCGGATGCCAGGGTTCGCCGCTGTCGACCTCCACGGTCGGCGTACTCACCCCCGGCGTGGTGGTGGTGCACGCGGGAGACAGCGCGGTAGCCGCCACCAGAGTTGTCATCACTACGCGGTGCAACAGCCTGCGACAGGCACCTTCCTTCGACTTCACCACCGAATCCTCCCCACCACCCATTGCGTGTGTGCTTCGGCGGTGCAAACTTCTCTCCTGGCAAGTTTCACCGATTATCGACGAGAATTCGAATGAGCGTGGTCACACGGTCGAAAGGGGGTCGTAGTGCACGACATCGGTGAGGTGTTCGCCGGGTTCACCATCGAGGCGATGCTGGGCCAGGGCGGCATGGGCACGGTCTACCTGGCACGCCATCCGCGACTGGACCGGCTGACCGCGCTCAAACTGCTCAACCCGGACCTGTTCGCCGACTCGCGCATCCGCGCCCGGTTCGAACGCGAGGCCGACCTCGCCGCCGGGCTCGACCACCCCGGCATCGTCACCGTGTACGACCGGGGGACCGAGGGCGAGCAGCTGTGGATCAGCATGCAGTACGTCGACGGCATCGACGCGGCCACCGTCGACCCGATGGCGTTGCCGCCCGAGCGTGCGGTGCAGATCATCGAAGGGGTCGCCGACGCACTGGATTACGCGCACGGGCGCGGTGTGCTGCACCGAGATGTGAAGCCCGCCAACATCTTGCTGGCCCGCTCGAGCAGCGGACAGGGCGAACGGGTGTTCCTCACCGACTTCGGCATCGCCCGGCTGCGCGCCGACTCCACCCACCTCACCCAGCAGGGAATGTTCACCGCCACCCTGGCTTACGCCTCGCCCGAGCAGATGACCGGCTCCGAACTCGACCACCGCTCCGACCAGTACTCGCTGGCCTGCTCGCTGTACTGGTTGTTCACCGGCATCGCCCCCTTCGACTCGGTCGACCCCAACGAGATCATCCGCGGCACCCTCTACGCCCCACCCCCACCCCTGGCCCTACGCCGCACCGGCCTACCCCCCGCCATGGACGCCGTCCTGGCCGCCGCCATGGCCAAACACCCCGCGGCCCGCTTCGACTCGTGCACCGCCTTCGCCGAAGCGGCCCGCCAGGCCCTCACCGCCACAACACCCCCCGTCCTACCCCGCCCACCCGCGAACCCGGGTTACTACCCACCCGCTCCCCACGCCGGAGCCCCGGCCCCCGGCTATCCCGCCCCTCCGATGCAGGCTGCGCCACAACATAATTGGCAGCAACCACCGCGCCAGCCCGGCGGGGCTGTGCCGCCTGCTGCGCCTGTGCCGCCCGCCGCCGGTCCCGCTGCGGCTGCTTCGCCGAACGCGGTCCGACCTGTCGGGTCTGTGCCGCAGGCTGGGCCCGTCCCGCCCGCCGCCGGTCCTGCTGCGACGGTTTCGCCGGGTGCGGCGCCGCCAGCCGGGATGCCGTTCGGCGCGGGTCCGCCGGGTGCTGTTCCGCAAGGCGCGCCAGGGCGGACTCCGGCGGGTCCACCCGCTGCCGCGGGGCAGGGTGTTGTTGCGGGGCAGGCCGATTCGGTCGGTCGCGGTGCGGGTGTGCCGCCGGCCGCCGGGATGTCGCACGGCGCGGTTCCGTCGGGTTCGACGCCGTCCGGTGCCGTTTCGCCGGGTGGTGCCCCGGCGGGTCCGCCCGCTGCTGCGGGGCAGGGCGTTGCTGTGGGGCAAATAGATGGGGGTGTGCCGCCGACCGCTGCGGGTCCACCTGGTGCGGTAGGTGTGCCGGTTGACGGCGGATCGCCCGCGAATCTGGTGCCACCGGCTGATGCGGTTGGGCCTGGGGCCGGGGGTGGCGGCGGCCTCGGCGGCGGCGCGCTCGCTGTTGGCGGATCGCCCTCGAATTCGGTGCCGTCCGGTGGCGCGGGTGCGCCTGTTGTCGGCGGGTCGTCCGCGAATCCTGTGGCGCCCGCTGCAGTTTCTCCGGGGTCGGGAGGTGCTCCGGCAGCTCCCGGTGGGTCGGGAACGGTCTCGCCGGGTGACGTGGTGGTCGGTGCTCGGAGTGATGATGCCGGGACGGGTTCTGCTGCATCATCTTCGGACGAGTCGTCGGTCGAGGTCGGGGCGGGACAACCCGTGAGTGTGGGTGTGGCCGGGGGTGACGGTGCCGATGACGAGGTGTCGGCTACTGCCGCAACGGATGTCGTGTCGATGCCGGGTAGGGAGGAAATGGAGGCGGCCAACGCGGCGGCGCTCACGAAGGTGACTGCCATCGCGGGAGGGGCGAATCCGGTTGGTTCGGAATCCGCTCTGCCGCAGGGTGCCTCGTCGCAGGGGGACGGCGTCCAGCGGGGCACCACTGGTGCACCGGCACCCGGCGCGAGCGGCGATGAGCCCGCCGCCCCCGCTTCGGGGCAGAGCGCTGGCGGCGTGCAGCCGAGCGCTGCCGTGCAGTCGGGCCGGGCACCGCAGTCGAGTGATGTGGTGCCCACCGGAATCGGGGTGCCGGTCGACGCCGGACAGCCAGGGGGTGTGGGGCAGCCGGGTGCGGCACAGCCTGGCGGTGTGGGGCAGCCTGGTGCGGCGCAGTCGGGCGGTGGGGGGCAGCCGGGTGGTGCCCAAGCGGGCGGTGTGGGTCAGCCGGGTGCGGCACAGCAGCCGGGTTCGGCGCAGGCGGTGGGAGTGGGGCAGTCGGGTGGGGTGGGGCAGGCGCATTGGGGGTATTGGCCTGTGCCCAAGCGGGTTTCGGG